>NZ_CABVPL010000035.1 GCF_902499045.1 Burkholderia latens
GCGTCGCTGCCGGAGCCCGTGCATGCGGCAGCGGCTCCGGCCGCGCGCACGCCGCCGCTTTCGGCGACGGGCGACCACGCGGGGCTGACGGGCGGCAGCGGCGGCGGCGCGAGCGGCGAGAATTCCTGCTCGGCATGCACGACCTTGCCGTCGACGACCGTCAGCACCGACGACAGCTGCGGTATCCGCGGCACGTCGATCGTGAAGTAGTCGTCGCTCAGCACCGCGAAGTCCGCATACCGGCCGGGCACGAGCGCGCCCTTGCGGTGTTCGTCCGCGGAAAACCACGCACTGCCCACCGTGTAGCGGCGCAGCGCCTCCATCCGGCCGAGCCGGTTGCCCGGCGGATAAAGCGCGGTGCCGCCCACGCTGCGGCCCGACACCATCCAGTACAGCGCGACGAACGGGTTGTAGCTGCCGGCGCCCGTCGCGCCGGAGCCCGCGCCGACCGGCAGCCCGGCCGCGAGCATCGCGCGGATCGGCGGCGCGCGCGTGGCCGCTGCGGCGCCGTGGCGCGCGATGAACGCCTCGCCCTGGAACGCCATGCGCGGCTGCACGGTGATGCCGCCGCCGAGCGCGGCGACGCGCGCGATGTTCGCATCCGAAATCGTCTCGCACCGGTCGAAGCACCAGCGCAGCCCGTCGAACGGTATCTCGCGGTTCACCGCCTCGAACACGTTCAGGAAGCGGCCGATCGATTCGTCGTACGTCGCATGCAGCCGGAACGGCCAGCGATGACGCACCAGCAGGCGCACGACGGCCGTCAATCCGGCTTCGATCGACGCGCTCAGCGCTGCGCGCGGCTCCATGAAATTGCCGAGATCGACCGCCGAGAACAGCAGCCGCTCGCCCGCGCCGTTCGCGCGCAGGAACGCGTCGCCGTCGCCGGGCGCCGTCAGCGCGATCCACTGCGCGAAATCGTCGAGTTCGCGGCCGGCGTGCCGCGCGCCGAGGTGGTACGCGATGCGCAGCGTCAGCTCGCCGCGCTGCGCGAGCGCCATGACGGCCGCGTAGTCGTCCGGATACGCGAGGCCGTCGCCGCCGGCGTCGATCGCGCTCGTCACGCCGACACGGTTCAGCGCACGCATGAAGTGCCGCGTCGAGTTGATCCGGTCGGCCGCATCGAGCGCCGGCGCGTACGCCAGCGCCGCTGAAAGCACAGCCGGATCCGGACGCGCGAGCAACAGGCCGGTCGGCCGCCCGTGACGGTCGCGCCGCAGTTCGCCGCCTGGCGGATCCGGTGTGTCGCGGCCGTAGCCGAGCGCGCGCAGCGCGGCCGCATTCAGCCACGCGCTGTCGGACAGATGCTGGACGAACACCGGCGTATCGGGCGCGATCGCGTTCAGCTCGGCGGCGGTCGGGCCGCGCTTTTCCGCGAACTGCAACGCGGTCCAGCCGCCCGCCACGCGCGCCCACTGCGGCGCGGGCGTCCGCCGCACCTGCCGGCCCAGCAGGTCGAGCGCGTCGGCGAGCGTCGGCACGCCGTCCCAGCGCAGCTCGAGGTTGAAGTTCATTGCGCCGCGTATCGCCTGCAGGTGCGCGTCGATCAGGCCCGGAATCACGGTGCGGCCGTGCAGGTCGATGCAGACCGTGGCGTCATGCGCATGGCGCAGCACGTCGCGATCGTCGCCGGTCGCGACGATGCGCCCGTCCTTCACGGCGAGCGCGCTGACGAACGAGCGCTGGTCGTCCTGGGTCGCGATCTTGCCATTGAAGACGACGAGGTCCGCCGAGCGCGCGGGTTGCGTCGCGCTAAGCACCGTCGGCCCTCCCGTGCGCAACCGCGCGAATGCGCCGCATCGGCAAACACACGAACGTGGCCGCGCCGCCCGCATCGGCGCGCATGCCGCGATTGCGCAGCCGCGCTGCTGCAACGGATTCGCGCATCGTCAGGCCGCCTGCTGCGCCGCATCGGCGGCGTCGTGCCGCGCGCGAGTCCGGCACGGCGCGGTGGGCGCGTCCTGGCGGACGAAGCTCTGCACGCGCAGCAGCCGGCGCACGTCGTGCGCGCGCGAGCCCGGATCGAAGTGTCGCGCGACGCCGGCCACCAGCGTCGACGCGTGCGCGGTGCGCCCGCGCTCGATCAGGTGATCGGCAAGATCCAGCGCGCTGCGCAGCGCCCACATCGCCGCCCCCTGCGCGTTGGCGGTCTGGATCGCCATCTGCAGATGACGATGTCCGTCGGCCTCGTACGCGACCGCGCAATCGGCGGACGCGGTACGCGCCTGTTCGAGCATCACGATACCTCTCACGCGCAACAGTTCGGGGACGAACAGATGCTCGCCGTGCGCGCGGCAGCGCGCGAGCGTCGCATCGAGCCGCGCGCGCGCCTCGGCCGCGCGGCCGGTGCGCACGAGGCCCTCCGCATACGCGACGTTCAGCGGCGCGAGCAGCCGCCGGAAGCCGCTCGCCTCGACGCGCCGCAGCGCGGGTTCGAGCCGTGCGACGCCCGCGCCGGGATGGCCGGCCTGGATGTCGAACTGGCCGGTCAGGCATTCGGCATGACTGCGCCAGATGTCGAAGCCGTGCGCTTCGGCGGTCGCGCGCAGCGTCGCGAGATAGTCGGTCGTGACGTCGTGGTCGCCGTAGCGCAGCGCGATCGGCACGGCGGCCGCGCCCAGCACGACGCACAGCGCGAGCGCCGACGGGCCGCGGCGCGCGCAGTCGACCGCATGCGCGGCGATGCGCATCGCCTCGTCCGGATCGCCCTGCATCCAGACGAGCCGCGTGAGCATCGTGCGCGCGAGCGTCGTCATGTCGACGCCGAGCGCGGCCTGCGCGCACGGCGGTTCGCCTGCATCCGCGAGTTCGGCCGTCGCGGCTTCCAGCCGCTCGCGCGCCTGCGCATGCTCGCCGAAGTAATGCAGCGACGTCGCGACCATCGCGTTCGCGAGCAGCCGCTGCGATCGGTCGCCGCGCCGCTCGGCCGCGCGCTCGAAACGCGTTGCGTAGCGCAACGATTCGTGGATGTCGGACAGCGTCAGCATCGCGTGCCACAGCCCGACCAGCGCACGCGCGTCGAATGCGTCGTCGCCGATGTGCGTCGCCAGACCGAGCGTGCGGTCCCACATCGCGGCGGCAGCGAGCGCGTCGCCGTCGGTATGCAGCAGCGCCGACGCGCACGCCGCGCGCAGCCGCATCTCGCGCGCGGCATCGACCGGATCGGCGGTGCTCGTGTCGAGCCGGTCGAGCACCCGGCGCGCCCGCGCCGCGCATTCGCGCATCCGCGCGGGCTCCAGCAGCGCGCGGGCGAGCAGGTCGGGTTCGGGCACGCCGGCGGGCGCGGCCGAGTCCGCCGGTTCGGCCGCGGCCTGGCCGGGGGCGTCGTACGGCCGCATGTTGTCCGGCTGCAAGTCGTTCGGTTGCGCGCCGGGCTGTTGCGAATCGGCCTGTTGCGCATCCGCATGTTGCATATCGGCCAGTTGCGAATCGACCGGCGGCATATCGGTCAGCTGCATATCAACCGGTTGCGCATCGGCCGGCGGCATATCGTCAGGCTGCGCATCCGCCAGCGGCGCAACGGCCGACGCCTGTGCCGCCGCGCCGTCAGCCGCTGCCCCACGCGACTGCGCTTGTCCGCGCGCGTACTGCGCGTGCCGCGCGGCGATGCGCTCGAATTCGCCTTCGTTATGCAGCTTTTCCAGCGCGTACGCGCGCGTCGATTCGGTCAGCCGGTAACGCGCATACGCGCCGTGGAACTCGACGGTCACGAGCGACTTCGCGACGAGTTCGCCGAGCACCGCGATCATGTCGGCGGCCGACGTGTCGGGCTCGGTCGCAACCGCGCGCGCGGCATCGAACGTGAACGGACCGATGAAGCACCCCATCCGCCGGAACAGCGCGCGCGCGGCCGGATCCAGCAGCACGTAGCTCCAGTCGAACGTCGCGCGCAGTGTCTGATGACGCGGCAATGCCGAGCGCAGCCCGCCCGTCAGCAGATTGAGCCGGTCGTCGAGGCGAGACGCGACGATCGCGAGCCCGAGCGTCGCCACGCGCGCCGCCGCGAGTTCGATCGCGAGCGGCAGTCCGTCGAGCCGCCGGCAGATGTCCGCGACGAGCCGCACGCCCGCGTCGTCGACCGGACAAGCGGGCGCGGCCGCGCGCACGCGCTCCAGGAACAGCTCGACGGCGGAACAGCGGACGATTTCGTCGGCGGACGCATCGCCGTCCGGCACCGCGAGGGGACTCATGCGCAGCACCGCTTCGGCCGAGATATGCAGCGGCTCGCGGCTCGTCACGAGCACGCGCAGCGGCGCGGCGCACGACGTGAGCGTTTCGACGAGGGTCGCGACCAGATCGACGATGTGCTCGGCATTGTCGAGCACCAGCAGGCAGCGCGACGCGGCGAACGCTGCGCCGATGCGCTCGATGGCCGGCACGCCGTGCGTGTCGAGACCGAGTTCGGACGCGAGCGCGATCAGCACGTCGTCGCGCGTCGATGCGCGGGCCAGTTCGACGAACAGCACGTGTTCGCGCGAACGGCTGCGCACGACGTGCGCGACGTGCACGGCGAGGCTCGTCTTGCCGATGCCGCCGGCGCCGACCAACGTCACGACCGGCGTGCGTTCCAGCATGTCGACGATCTGTGCGATTTCGGCGTCGCGACCGACGAGCGGCGCCGGCGGCGGCGACGCCGCCGGCGCGGGCGACACGACGGCGGCGGCCGGGCGGGCCTCCGCGCGCGCTTCCGCGAGTTCGGCCGCGGGCACCGGCACGGGCATCGAAGACGCGCTCGCGACCAGCAGGTAGCCGCGGCCGGGCACCGTCTTGATCAGATCGCGGCTCGTGCCGAGCGCCTTGCGCAGCGTCGCGACGTGCACCTGCAGGCGATTTTCCTCGACGATCAGGCCCGGCCAGACCGCGTCCATGATGTCGTCTTTCGACACGACCGAACCGCTCGCGCGGTGCAGGACTTCGAGGATGTCGAGCGCGCGTGCGCCGATGCGCAGCGACGCGCCGTGACGGCGAATGTCGCGCTGCTCGAAATCGACCGACAAAGTTCCGATCTGGATCATGGCCGCCTCCGGGTACCTCGGGATGAACGCCCGGCGAACGCGGCAGTTCGGCAGGCGGGAAGTTCAAGCCCGGCGCGCTGTCGCGCCGGACGCAAAAAATGGCGAAATTCGGCTCGAGTGTAGACGGCCGCTCCGCGAAAATCTTGAAGGAAAATGCGCTGACCCGCGCATCCGCGGCGCGCGCGATCGAGTCGTTCACCCGCGCGCAAGAATCGGGGCGCTATACTGCGCCGAGCCGCGCGCGTACGCGCAGCGCGGGGCCGCGGCGAGCTATTCACTGGCCGCCGCACGCAAGCATTGAAAGCAATATGTCAGGAAAGAAAGCGGACGTTTATGCAAATTGATTTTGAACGTCCGCGCATCGATTTAAACTGGACTCGTGATGTCGCTCTTCGAGTCCCTCGCCCGGAAATTCCATGTCTGACTCCGTCATCGCAGCGACTGCGAAACCGCCCGCGCCGCTGCCGAAAGACACGCTCGGCTGTGTGTCGAGCCTGCTGTCGAAGGATGTCGAAACGGCGTCCGGCGGCCTGAAACTCCACCGCAAATGCATGCGCGACGCGCATGTCGAGCGCATCGACATGCCCGCGTGCGACCGCGGCTTTCTCGTCGGCGTGTCGCTGAACGGCGGCCACCGCCGCACGCTGTATGGGCGCGCAGGCGCGACCGAGCGCCGGTTCCAGCATCACTCGATCTACATTCGCGACTTTTCCCGCCAATTCCGCGCCGATCTCTACGGCAACTTCGACTTCGTGCTCGTCGAACTGCCGCACGCGTATCTGGAACGCGTCGGCCCGGAGCACGGCGGCAATCCGGTCGGCGGCCTCACGTGCCGGGCGGACATGCGCGATCCGGTGCTGGGCCATCTTGCGCACGCGGTCGCGGACAGCCTCGACGCGCCGGGGCCGCTGAACACGCTGTTCATCGAGCAGGTCGGCCTCGCGATCGGCACGCACCTCGTGCGCCGCTACGGCAACGCGCGCACGCGCGAACTGGAAAGCAAAGGCGTGCTGTCGCCGGCGAAGGTGGCGCTCGCGAAGGAACTGCTGATGGAAAAGGCGGACCTCGGCGTGTCGATCGAGGAAGTGGCGAACGAATGCGAGCTGTCGCGCGGCTACTTCATCCGCGCGTTTTCGCGCACCACCGGCCGCACGCCGCACCAGTGGCTGCTCGAACAGCGGGTGATGCGCGCACGCGAGTTGATCGAAACGTCCGACATGACGCTCGCCGACATCGCGGTCGTATGCGGTTTCGCCGACCAGAGCCATCTGAACCGCGTATTCGCGCGGATCGTCGGCCATCCGCCCGGCGCGTGGCGGCGCGCACGCGCGCGTTGACCGTCGGCACGGCGCGCTACGCCGTGCGTCACGGCACCGCCGTCGCATCGTAGTTGACCGGCACCCAGTCGTACCGCGCACCATCGCGGCGCAGGTGGCCGAGGCCCGGAAACGCGATATGCGCGGCACCGACGAGATAGCGCCGCGCCGCGACACGCGCGAGCGTATCCCGCCGCGTGCGGCGTGCAGCGGCGGCATCGCTGTCGTACTGGACCGTCGCGTTCACGTCGCGCAACTGGATCGCCGCCACGTGCACGATGTCGCCCCACGCGAGCATCCCCGCGTTCCCGCTTTCGATCAGATACGCGGTATGGCCCGGCGTATGGCCGGGCATCGGCACCGCGCGAATGCCCGGCGCGAGCGTCGCTTCGCCGCGAAACGTCTTGAAGCGGCCTGCCGCGGCATAGGGTGCGACCGCCGCGGCGGCCGCATCGAAAAACGATGCGAGGAACGCAGGCGCGCGCGCCTTGTTCGCGGGATCGAGCCAGTAATCGGCTTCCACCGCGTTCGCCCGCACGATCGCATTCGGAAACGTCATCGCGCCATTCGACGCGATGCCGCCGACATGGTCCTTGTGCAGATGCGTGAGCAGTACTTCGTCGATCTGCGCGGGTGCGTAACCGGCCGCTCGCAGGCTGTCCAGCAGCTTGCCGCAGCAGTCGCCGTACAGCGTGCCGGCACCCGCGTCGACAAGCACCCGCTTCGAGCCGGTATCGACCAGGAACGCGTTGATCGAACCTTGCACCGGCGGTTCCAGGAACGCGCGATCGAGGTCGCGCCGGATCTCCTTCTTCGAGATGTCGCGGAACACCGTATCGATTGGAAACGGATGCGTGCCGTCGGACAGCGCGATCACCGTGAAGGCGCCGATCCTCTGCCGGTAGAAACCAGGGGGCTGCTGCCCCACGACGGGCGCCGGCGCGGATCGTGCATCCGCGTGGGCGCCGGCGGACGGATCAGCCTGCGCGAACGCGGCGGACGCGAGCAGGCTGGCGCATCCGGCCGCAACGAACAAACGGGCTGCACGCGCGACGATGGCGTGCCGTGACAGGTTCTTCATGATTTCTCCAGGACGACCCATGCGCGCGCACGGCCCCGAATCCGGCCGCGCGCGCGACACGCGATGTCGCGCAGCTTATCGGCCGCGGTGGCGAAAATCCTTGAGCCGCACCTGAATTGTCCTGAACGTCCGGCATGCGAGCGCGACCGCCGCGCCGCCCGCCGCTAGAATGCGAACCGCATGCAACGCGACGTTGCGACACGCACAAGGGCGACTCCATGGACAAATTCTCGGCACTGCGCGCATTCGTCGAAGTAGCGGAAGCCGGCGGCTTCTCCAGCGCGGGGCGGCGCCTCGATCTCGCCGCGTCGTCGGTGGTGCGCGCGGTGGACGCGCTCGAGGCATCGCTCGGCACCGTGCTGCTGAACCGCACGACGCGGCAGGTCACGCTGTCGGATGCGGGCGCCGTCTACTACGCGCGTGCGAAACGCGTGCTCGAGGAACTCGCCGACGCCGATGCGCTCGTCGCCGATCGCGGCGACGAGCCGTCGGGGCCGCTGCGCGTGTCGGTGCCGGTCGCATTCGGGTTGCGCCGCATCGCGCCGCACGTCGCCGCGTTCGTCGCGCGCCATCCGAAGCTCGACGTCGACCTGCAACTGACCGACGAGCGCGTCGACCTCGTGAGCGCGCGGATCGACGTCGCGATCCGGCTCGGCGACGCGGCCCCGACCGCCGACGTCGTCGCGCGGCCGCTCGGCACGTTCCGCCGCTACGTGGTCGCGAGCCGCGCGTATCTCGACACGCACGGCACGCCGGCGACGCCGGGCGAGCTGGTCGATCACGCGTGCCTGCGCTTTCACTTCGGCGTCGACCAGCAGACGTGGACGTTCGCCGACGCGCAACGGACGACGCAGGTGATCGTCGCCGGACGGCTGAAATCGAATCACAGCGAGGTGTTGCGCGCGGCCGCGCTCGACGGCGCCGGCATCGCGCTGCTGCCCGACTGGCTGGTCGGCGCGGATATCGAAGCCGGCCGCCTGCAGCGGCTGTTCGAGCAGTACGACGTGACGCCGGGCTCCGCGCGCGCGGTGATCACCGCGCTGTACCTGCCGAACCAGCGCGGCTCGAAGCGCGTGACCGCGTTCGTGGACTTCGTCGAATCGCTCGCGCGCGCGCAGCGCTGAACTGAAACGCGCCGCGTCACCAGCTGAATTTCGCTTCCATTCCGACGTAATCGGCATTGCGCGCGCCCAGCGCGCGAATCGACGAGCCGAGCTGGAAGTGCACGGCCTCGAGCGCGAGCGCGACGTTCGCGTTCACGAGCCAGTCGACCCGCGCCTGCGCGTACACGCCGGTCCACGCGCCGCCCTTGCCGGCCGTGCCGGGCACCGCCGACATTCCCTGCCCGTAGATCGCGTCGGCCGTCGTCTGCCGCCACTGGAAGCCGACCGCGGTGAGCAGCGTCACCGAGCTGGCCGGCTTGAACGTCAGTGACGGCTTTACATGGATCAGGTTGCTGTAACCCGTATAGCCGGCGAGCGTGAAGTAATAGCCGTTCGGAAACATCGGGTTGAACGTGCCGACGCGCCGGTCGCCCGGATGCGCGTCGCCCGACGCGCCGTCGATCTGGATGCCGATGCGCGGCGTGCCGGCCGTCTTCGCGAACGTGTAGCCGCCCAGCGCGCCGAACGCCCATGCGCCGATCGTGTCCTGCCCGACGTGCCCCGTCTGCACCATCGCCTCGACGTCCCAGTCGAGCCGGTCGGCCTTGCCCGCGTAGCGCACGTCGAACACGTCGCGCCGCTCGGTGCCCGATGCATCCGGATAGCGCGCGTTGTCGCGAGTGTAGCGCGACCAGTAGCCGGACAGGTCGCCCGGCCCCGTGCCGTTGCGCTCCACGCGCACGCCGTCGAAGCGCAGATGCCGGTTCGACACGTCGTCGAACGCGGCCGCATTGCGGTACTGCACTGGGCGCGTCACGTAGCCGATGAAGCGCCATTTGCCGATTTCGTAATCGGCCCACAGCGCATCGAACGCCTGCCGAACGTTCGGGCCGTCGCGCACCGACACGAAGCGCTGCAGGTCGAACGCCATCTCCTGCCGGCCGATCCGCGTCTTGAAGGTGCCGGCTCCCAGCTGATCGACATACGCGACGAACGCCTGCTCGAGGTCGAGCTGATCCTTGTCGACCGCGCCGACCGTGTCCTTGCCGAACGGCCGCGCATCGACGAACTGCACGAACGCCTGCAGATGGCCGCGATAGCGCAGGTCCGCATGCACGTTCGCGCGCTGGATCACGTAGTTGTCGTCGTGCGCGGCGCCGAGGCCGAACAGCGGCGCGTCGTTGAGCTCGAAGCGCTCGCGCAGGTTCGCGCCGAGCGACAGGTAGGTCGACGGATCGCCGCCGAGCGGCACGTACTTCAGCGCGTCGAACGGCTTGCGCGGCACGCATGGATTCGCGAGCGCCGACCAGTCCTCCTGCCAGCGGTTGAACAGCACCGTCGGACGTTTCGCGATGCACGTCGCGGCGGCGGCCGGCGACGCTCCGGCATCGGCGCCGGCGGCCGCCGCCGCATGCGATGCGGCACCGCCCGCGAGCACGACGCACGACAGCGCGCCGCGCCACGTGCGCTTCATCGGCCGGCGCACCGTCATTTCGACCGTGCGTGGATCTCGGCGACGTAGCCGCCCGGGAACTGCACGAGCGCCGCGTCGCGGCCGTCCGAGGCGAACGGCGGCACGAGCACGGTCACGCCGGCCGCTTCGGCCTGCTTCAGCGTCGCGCCGAGGTCGGCCACTTCGTAGCCGGTCATCTCGCGGCCGAACGGGTACGGCAGATGCCCGTCCGTCGCGAGCACGGTCATCTTGCCGAAGCCCGATTCGATCCGGATCCGGCGGTACGTGTCGTTCGGCCGGCCGATCTCGATGCCCGGCGCATGACGCACGTCGGACACGATCTTCCCGTGCGAGAACGCGACGAAGTTGCGCGCGAGCTTGCTCGCGCTTTCCGGCGACACGTACACGCGGTTCTCCGGCACCGTCTGCAGCGGGTCGTAATTCGGCGCTTGGGTGTGCCAGTACAGTTGCATGTTCACGCCGCCCGGCCAGCGGACGATCGCGTCGCGGCCGATCGGATCGGGGAACGTCGCGACGACCACGTCGGCGCCGTGCGCGCGTGCCGACTTCACCGCGACGTCCATGTCGGTCACGAGATAGCCGGTGCGTTCCGCGCAGAACGGATACGGAATCGGCGTCTTGAAGCCGAACACCGAGATCGTGCCGACCGGCGTCAGCACGAGCTGCGACATCGTCTGGCTCGGCGTCGGCGTGACCTGGAACACGCCCTGCTTCGACTTCTTGCCGCCGAACGTCGCGACGAAGCTGTCGGTGAAGCGGTCGAAGTCTTCCGGTGCGACACACACGTGCGTCGTGTCGTATTGCGGGCCGACCGCGACCGCGGGGAAACGCGCGGCGGCCGTTTGCCGGGCCATATCGTCCAGGTGCGTTTCGTCGGCACGGGACGGCGCGGCCGCGAACAGCACGGCGAGCACGGCCGCCGATGCGGCCGTCGTGCGCAGCACGCTGCGCAGCTTCGGTGAAGTCATGGATTCTCCTTGAGGGTGGCGCACGCAGCCGATGCCGCGTGCGGAATCGGCGTTCAGCGCGATGCGGACGGCTCGCCGGTCCGGCCGGATCGCCAGGCGAGAAAAGCGAGCACCGCGACCGGCAGCGCGAGCGCCCAGAACGCGGCGTACAGGTAGGCGCTCGCGCCGGCGCCCGCGCCGAGCGCGAAACCGGCAATCGGCGGCAGCATGCGGCGCAGCCGCGCGCGGGCGGCTTCGCGCTCGGCCGGCGCGGCAATCGGCACGAGCCAGTCGAACGCGTCGATGACCGCCTGCGTGACGTTGCCGGTCATCACGGTGTTCGCGACGACCGCGCGCGCGGTCAGCCGGCCGTGCGCGTTCTGCACGCCCATCGCGGCGGCGCCGAGCAGCCCGCAGACGATCGTCGCGGGCGCATCGGCGTTGCCGATCGGCGATGCCGCGACGCCCGCGAGCATGAAGCCGGCCAGCAGAATCGTCTGCAGCGCGTACAGCGCGCGCGCCCGCGGGCCATGCCCGCGCACGCGCATCCGGTGGTCCAGCATCCGGGCGGCAACGATTCCCGCGATGAACGCCGGAAACGCGAGCCACTTGATCAGCAGTCCCTGGCCGGCGCCGGCGAGGCCCGAACCGATCAGGATGAAGTTGCCGGTCACGTGCGCGGTAAAGAGCCCGAACAGCGCGACGAACCCGAGCGTGTCGACATAGCCCGCGATCGATGCGAGAAACACGTCCTCGCCGCGCAAGCGATCGGGGGCCGCCGTGCCCGCCGCCGTTACTTGCGCGGGCTGCATGTCGTGGCTTCCGCGGTTTTGTCGGCGGCGTCCGCGTCGCGGACCTGCGCGGCGGGCGGGCGCAGCTGCGCCTGCACGAGCGGAATCGCATGCTCGCCGACGACGATGCCGAGCAGGCCCGCGAGCGCGATCAGCGGCGGCGCGGGCGATTGCACGCGCACGAGGTAATACAGGAGGCCGACCGCGATGCCGGCTCCCAGCGAGATCAGATAAGGCATGGTCCGTTCCGGTTGCGCCGCAGGCCGGGCCGGCCGAAGGGCTTCGGCCTCGTTCAGCGGTTCGGAGCAAGACTAGGGAATGCCCGCCTGAAAGTCATGGCGGCGAACTGAATTTTTCTGAACGTGCCGGGTCGGCGACGCGCGAAGCGGCGCGTGGCGGCTGCGCGCGGCCGCGCCTTGCTATTTTTCGATCGATAAGTGCAGAATGAGCGGCATTCAGGAGCCGATGCATGACCGAAACCAAGCGCAACGCAGCGTCCCGCACGCGCGGGACGACCGCCGGCGAGCCGGCCGGCACGCCGGGCCGCCGCCTCACACCGGAAGCGCGCGAGCGCCAGATCGTCGAAAAGGCGGTCGAGCACTTCGCGACCCACGGGTTTTCCGGCAGCACGCGCGAGCTCGCGCGGCAGATCGGCGTCACGCAGCCGCTGCTCTACCGGTATTTTCCGAGCAAGGAAGCGCTGATCGACCGCGTGTACGACGAGGTCTACACGTGGAATCCCGACTGGGAAAAACTGATCGCCGACCGTTCGGTGCCGCTGCAACAGCGGCTCGTCGCGTTCTACCGGTCGTATGCGCAGACGATCCTGCGGCGCGAATGGATCCGCACGTTCATCTTCGCGGGCTTGAGCCGCGAAGGCTTCAACACGCGCTATCTGTCGCGGCTGCGCGAACGCGTGTTCCTGCCGGTGCTGCGTGAGCTCCGGCACGAGTACGACATCGCGACGCCGGCGTCGGAAGCGCAGCGCAACGCGGAAATCGAACTGGTGTGGAGCCTGCACGCGAGCATCTTCTATCTCGGCGTGCGCAAGTGGGTGTACGGGCTGCCGGTGCCCGACGATCTCGACGCCGAAATCGAACGGCAGATCGATGCGTTCCTGAACGGCACGCCGGCTGCGCTGCAGCGCGTCGCGGCCGACGCGCCTGCGAAACGCCGCCGCGGGTGAGCCGCCGCGCGTGCAGCGCACGTGCGCTCATGCGGCTTCAGAACGATTCAACCGCTGCGTGCGTCGCTTGCCCTATGCTCGGCACATCATCGAACGGTTGCCACGCCGCGCACCGTCCGCATCGAACCGGGATCCGCTCATGACGACCGACACGCGCGCCCTCACCCATCACGCCGTCAAGGCGAACCGCATCCGCCGGCACGTCGCCGTGCCGCCGCACGGCTTCCGCGACACCCGTTTCGCGCGGCGTCACCGGATTGCGCATCGCCGGGGGAACGTGTGATGGAACACGAATCGGGCCGCAAGGCCATCATCGTCGGCGGCTCCGTCGGCGGGCTGTTCGCGGCGAACGCGCTGCGCGCGGCCGGCTGGCGCGTCAGCGTATTCGAGCAATCGCCGCACGCGCTCGACAGCCGCGGTGGCGGCATCGTGCTGCAGCCGCCGATCGAGCGCGCATTCGCGTTCGGCGGCGTACTGCTGCCGCGCGACGCCGGCGTCGATTCGGTCGATCGCATCTACGTCGATACGCAGGACCGGATCGTGCAACGCTTCGCGATGCCGCAAACGCAGACGGGATGGAACGTGATCTACACGGCGCTCAAGCGCGCGCTGCCTGCCGGACTCGTGCACGCGGGCGACGCGTTCGAGCGGCTCGAACAGGACGGCGAGCAGGTCGTCGCGCACTTCGCGAGCGGCCGCGCCGAGACGGCCGATCTGCTGATCGGCGCGGACGGCAGCCGTTCGACCGTGCGCGCGCAGTTGCTGCCTGGCCTGCGGCCGACGTACGCGGGCTATGTCGGATGGCGCGGGCTCGTGGACGAACGCGCGTTGCCCGAACAGGTGCTGTATCTGCTGCGCGATCGCTTCACGTTCCAGCAAGGCGACCGGCACCTGTTCCTGACCTATCTGGTGCCCGGCGCGGATGGTGCGGTCGAACCCGGTAAGCGGCGCGTGAACTGGGTCTGGTACCGGCGCCTCGCGGCCGACCGGTTGCCGTCGCTGTTCCTCGCGCGCGACGGCACGCAACGCGACGGATCGCTGCCGCCCGGCGCGATGCGCGACGATCATCGCGCGGAACTCGTGAATGCCGGCGACCGGATGCTCGCGCCGACGCTCGCCGCGCTCGTCGACGCGACACCCGCACCGTTCGCGCAGGCGATCCTCGATCTGGCGGCCGCCCGCATGGCGTTCGGCCGCGCCGTGCTGCTCGGCGACGCCGCCTGCATCGTGCGTCCGCACACGGCGGCGGGCGTCGCGAAGGCGGCCGACAACGCGGTCGGCCTCGCCGAAGCGTTGCGCGACGTCGCGCGCGGCACTGCGTTCGACGCGGCGCTGGCGGGCTGGGATGCCCGTCAGCGGGCGGCCGGCGCGTTGTTGTCCGCGCGCGGGATCGCGCTCGGCGCGCGATTGATGGGCGCTGCGTGAGCGTGAGCGGAGCCGGTGCCGGCCACCGCGCGGTTCGAATCGAAGCCGGGATTCAGCGCGTGCAGCACGCTCGCGCGCCCGCCGTCGTCATCGGGCAGCAGCGGCTGCCCGCGCGCGAACGCCGGGGCCGCGGCCGCCGCCAGCCACGCGGCGACCGCCAGCGCCGCGACGCATGTCGATACGCCGGCCGCCTTCATTGCGCGCTCGCCGTCGACACGGCAGCCGACGTCGCTGCCATTGCCGTGTGCCGGTCGCCATGTGCGATCGCATACAGCTCCTGATTGCGCGCGATCATCTGCGCGCTCGGCGGATAGTCCCAGTTCGACGTCGGCAGCGTGCCGTCGCGTTGCGCCTGAACCAGTTGGGCGATCACGTCGGCGCGCGTGAGCTCATGGCCGGTGGTTTGCGCGAATGCGACGATCGGTGCGCTCAGCGCACAGGAAAGCAGGACTGCACGAATCAGGTTGTTCATGACCTTCACCTCTCAAGATGGCGTGTTCGCGTCCGCAGATCCTGCCGGACATCCGCTCCGCATCGATGCGACGAGGAGTTGTGTCCATTCTGCGATTCGCGCGCTTTCCTGAAGGTGAGGCTTCGATTACGGTTTTGTCATCTGAGCGCTGGCGCATGCCGAAGCGCGTCGCGCCCCGTTTCGTCGAGCGCTGCGCAACGCGCAGGCCCGACCGCCGGATCGCTCAGCGCGCAACGGCTTCCGTATTGCGGACGCTGCCCAGAAACCGCGTCAGCTCGACGGTCTGCGGCCGTTCGAAGATCTCGTCGGCCGTGCCGCTCTCCCACACGCGCCCCTGGTGCATGAACACGACCCTGTCGCTCACTGCGCGCGCGAAGTTCATCTCGTGCGTGACCATGATCAGCGTCATGTCCTCGCGCGCGAGTTGCTCGACGACGCCCAGCACCTCGCCGACGAGCTCGGGATCGAGCGCGGACGTGATTTCATCGCACAGCAGCACGCTCGGCTTCATCGCGAGCGCACGCGCGATCGCGACGCGCTGCTGCTGGCCGCCCGACAGTTGTTCGGGCAACGCGTCGAACTTGTCGCCGAGGCCGACGCGCTCGAGCATCAGCTCCGCGATCGCGCGTGCCTGCTGGCGGTGCGTCTTCTTCACGACCGACTGCGCGAGCATCACGTTCTGTCCGGCGCTCAGATGCGGAAACAGGTTGTATTGCTGGAACACCATGCCGACCTTCAGCCGCAGCGCACGCAGGTCCGCGTGCCGCGCATCGACGCGTTCGCCGTCGATCGAGATCGTGCCCGCGTCGATGCTCTCGAGCCCGTTGAGCGTGCGCAGCAGCGTGCTCTTGCCCGAGCCGCTGCGGCCGATGATCGACACGACCTGCCCGCGCTCGACGGAGAAATCGATGCCCTTGAGCACATGATGGGTGCCGAAGTTCTTTTCGAGACCCCGGGTTTCAACGAGCGGCATGCCATCTCCTTTGCAACGTGCGCGCATAACGGGTAAGCGGATAACAGAGCGCGAAATAGATCAGCGCGACGAGGCCATACACGACGAACGGCCGGAACGTCGCGTTCGAGATCGCGATGCCGACCTTCGTCAGCTCGGTGAAACCGATGATCGACACCAGCGCGGTGTCCTTCACGGCCTGCACGCCGAAGCCGACCGTCGGCGCGATCGCGATGCGCGCGGCCTGCGGCAGGATCACGTGCCGCAGCTGCTCGACGTAGGTCATCGCGAGGCTCGCCGACGCCTCCCATTGCCCCTTCGGCACCGCCTCGACGCAGCCGCGCCAGATCTCGGCCAGATACGCGCTGGTGAAGAACGTGAGCCCCGCCGTGGCCGCGACCCACGGCGAAACGTCGAGCCCGACGAGCGGCAGGCCGAAGAACACGATGAACAGCTGCATCAGCAACGGCGTGCCCTGAAACACTTCGATATAGAGCTTCGCGATGCCGCGCAACACCGTCGAGCCCGACACGCGCATCACGAGCAGCCCGAGGCCGACGACGCCGCCGGTCACGAACGACACGAGCGACAGCACGATCGTCCAGCGCGCGGCCAGCAGCAGATTCGACAGAATCTGCGCGAACGTGAAATCGGTCATCGCGCACCTCGCACACGACGGGAGAACAGATGGCGGCCCATCGCGCCGAGCGCGGCGCGCAGCAGCAGCGCCATCGCCAGATACGCGAGCGTGATCACGAAGTACGTCTCGAACGCGCGGAAGTTGCGCGACTGGATGTAGCCGGCCGCATAGGTCAGGTCGGCCACCGAGATCTGCGACACGACCGCCGACCCAAGCATCGTGATCACGATCTGGCTCGACAGCGCGGGAAACACCTTCGCGAGCGCCTGCGGCAGCACGACGTGGCGCAGCATCTGCGTGCGCGACATCGCGAGCGCCGACGCGGCCTCCAGATGCCCTTTCGGCACGGCGACCACGCCCGCGCGCACGATCTCGACCGAGTACGCGCCAAGATTGAGCGTCATCGCAAGGATCGCGGCCGTGTATTCGCCGATGTGCACGCCGAGCGCCGGCAAGCCGAAGAAGATGAAGAACAGCTGGACGACGAACGGCGTGTTGCGGATCGCCTCGACGTATGCGCCGATCAGCGGCCGCAAGCGCACCGCAGCGCGTGCGTCGGCACTGTATGCGGCCGCACCGAGCACGCCGAGCGCCACGCCGAGCACGGTCGCGACCGCGGTCAGCGCGAGCGTGATCGCCGCGCCGCTCGCGAACACGCCGGCGTAATCGGCGAGTTCGCCGAATTGAAGCTGGTAGCTCATGGGAAGCGGGTAAATTCGGGTTCGGACAACGACACGCGCCGCGCCGGGCATCCCGGCCGCGGCGACGTGTCAGGCTGCATTGCGATGCGTCACAGCCCGGCCGGCAACGGCTGGCCGAGCCACTTGCGCGACATCTCGCCGAGCGTGCCGTCCTGCTTCGCATGCGCGATCGCATCGTCGATCTTCGCGAGCAGGCGCGGTTCGTTCTTGTTGACGCCGACGAAGCACGGCGAATTCTTGATCACGAACTTGACCTCGGGGCGGCGCGGCGGATTCTTCGCGAGAATCGCCGCCGCGACGATGTTGCCGGCCGCGATCAGCTGAACTTGCCCCGACAGGAACGCCTGGATCGTCGCGTTGTTGTCCTCGAAGCGCTTGATCGTCGCGTTCGGCGCGAGTTGCGACAGCGCGATCTCCTCCAGCGCGCCGCGCGTCGCGCCGACCGTCTTGCCGGTCAGGTCGGCGGGCGCGCTCACCTTCACGTCGGCCGGCCCGAACACGCCCTGGAAATACGGCGCGTACGCGCTCGAGAAGTCGATGACCTTCTCGCGCTCCGGCGTCTTGCCGAGCGACGAAATCACCATGTCGACCTTGTTGGTCGTCAGGTACGGAATCCGGTTCGCACTGTTCACGGGCACCAGCTTCAGCTTGACGCCGAGCGCCTTGGCGAGCACGCCGGCCATGTCGATGTCGTAGCCCTGCGGCTGCATGTCCGTGCCGACCGAGCCGAAAGGCGGATAGTCCTCGGGCACAGCGACGCGCAGCGTGCCGCTTTTCGCGATGGTGTCGAGCGCATCGGCATGGGCCGGCGCGGCGGCGAACAGCGCCATCACGGGTGCGGCGAGCAACGCAGCCAGCCAGGTGCGTCGGGGGAACGGTCGGGTCGTCGGGCTCACGGTGAATCTTCCTTGTCTGGTATGTCGTCGTCGGGCAGCGCGCAACGATTGCGCGGCCGATACCATTCCAGCAAGAACCGGGCCATTGCCTTGAAACGCTTGCCGCGCGGGCGTGAGGCGGAAATTCCGAAGCGCCGAATTCCTCATTTTGGTGCATGCGCCGGCACTGGCCGCAGCGGCTGCCCTCGGAGCGCGCGCCGACGCACCAGATTAACTGGCTGGTTCATCCGTCTCCGGAGGGGCCATGCACGGATTCGAACAGGCTCAGTCCAAATTTGCATTCCGTTTGTGACGGGAATTACGGCTGCATACGTTCGCGGCGTACCGTGCCTTTCGCCGCACCGGCGATTCGCAATCAGGATCGGCGTGCTCGATTCCGCGCCCTGGTCCTCCGGTACCGGTGGTCCCGATCGATCCGCGATCGGGATGAATTCAATCCCATCCGTGCGCGAGGATACCGTCATGGCATCGATTCCCGACCCGTCGACAACCGGCGGCACCGACAAACGCAGCTGGCTCGAGTCGCACGAAGCCGGTTATCACAAGACCCTCGGCAATCGGCAGGTGCAGATGATCGCGATCGGCGGGGCCATCGGCACCGGGCTGTTTCTCGGCGCCGGCGCCCGGCTGCAGGCGGCCGGCCCGTCGCTCGCGATCGTCTATCTGGTGTGCGGCGCGTTTTCTTTCCTGATCCTGCGCGCGCTCGGCGAACTCGTGATGCATCGCCCCAGCAGCGGCAGCTTCGTGTCGTACGCACGCGAATTCCTCGGCGAGAAGGCGTCGTTCGTCGCAGGCTGGATGTACTTCCTGAACTGGGCGATGACCGGTATCGTCGACATCACCGCCGTCGCGCTCTACATGCATTACTGGGCGCCGTTCGCGGCCGTGCCGCAGTGGATCTTCGCGCTCGTCGCGCTCTGCATCGTCGCGACGATGAACCTGATCGGCGTGAAGTGGTTCGCCGAGATGGAGTTCTGGTTCGCGCTGATCAAGGTCGCCGCGATCGTGCTGTTTCTCGTGATCGGTTCGGCGATTCTCGGCACGGGCATGCCCGTCGCCGGCCATGACACGGGGATGCATCTGATCACCGACAACGGCGGGTTCTTTCCGCACGGGCTGATGCCGGCGCTGGTGCTGGTGCAGGGCGTGGTGTTCGCGTTCGCGGGCGTCGAACTGGTGGGCACGGCCGCCGGCGAGTGCAAGGATGCGCGCAAGGTACTGCCGCGCGCGATCAACAACGTGATCTGGCGCATCGCGATCTTCTACGTCGCGTCGGTGGTTCTGCTGGTGTGCCTGCTGCCGTGGAGCGCGTACAACGCGGGCCAGAGCCCGTTCGTCACGTTCTTCGGCGCGCTCGGCGTGCCGGGCATCGGCTCGGTGATGAACCTGGTGGTGCTGACGGCCGCGCTGTCGAGCCTCAACTCCGGCCTGTATTCGACGGGACGCGTGCTTCGCTCGCTGTCGATGGGCGGCTCGGCGCCCGCGTTCCTCGCGCGGATGAGCGCGCAATCCGTCCCGTACGCGGGCATTCTGGTGACGGTCGCGATCTATGTGGTCGGCGTGCTGCTCAACTATCTCGTGCCGTCGAGCGTGTTCGAGATCGTGCTCAACATCGCGTCGCTCGGCATCGTCAGCACATGGGGCTTCATCGTCGTGTGCCAGATGAAGTTCCGCGCCGCGGTCAGGCGCGGCGACGTGGCGGACGTGTCGTTCAGGATGCCGGGCGCGCCCGTGACGTCGTGGCTCACGCTGCTGTTCCTGCTCGGTGTGCTGGTGTTGATGGCATTCGACTACCCGAACGGGACGTGGACGATTGCATCGATCCCGCTGGTCGCGCTGATGCTCGTGGGCGGCTGGACGTGGCTGAGCCGTCGCGCGCGCCGCGCGTTGCTCAAGCCGACGATTCCGTCGATCGCCCTCACGCAGAACGTGCTCGAGAACGGAGAAGGCTGAGTCGCGGCGGCATGCATGCCGCTGGACGATCCGCCGCCGGGCCACGGACGGCGGTCGCCCACAGCGTTCAGTGATGCTCGTACAACTGTTGCGTGTCGAGCGACGCGAGCGATTGGGCGTCGGCGCTCGTTGCGGCGACGCTCGGTGCGGCGGCCGATTGCGATTGCTGCGCGGCGACCTTCGCTTCCGCGGCCTGGATGTCGTCGGGATAGTACGGGTCGCTGCCGACGGGACGATAGCCGGCCTTCTCGACGCGGACGAGATCGGCGCGCACGTCGGCTCGCGTGAGCTCATGGCCGGTGGTTTGCGCGAATGCGACGAGCGGTGCGCTCAGCGCACAGGTAAGCAATGCTGCACGAATCAGGTTGTTCATGATGTTCACCTCACAAGATGGCATGTTTGCGTCCGCAGATCAGGCCGGACATCCGCTCCGCATCGATGCGATGAGGAGTTGTGTCCATTCTGCGATTCATGCGCTTTCCTGAAGGTGAGGCTTCGATTACGGTTTTGTCATCCGGCCGCCGGCGTGTGCGGTGTGCGGGCCGATCCGGCCCGCCGCACGCCGCGCACACCGCGCACGCCGGCAACGCGGCCCGTATGCCGGTTTGTCGTCGCGTTCATGCAGACGCGTCGAGCGGCCGCACTTCCGGAATCATCGCGGCCTGACCGCGCACGATGCCGTCCGCGTCCGCGAGCTGCCACACGGTCGCGCGCTCGATCCAGAACCGCTTGCCGGACTTCGTCACGCGCACGCCGCGGTATTCGGACACGAAGCCATCCCGCATCACCTTGTCGAGAAACACCTGGCGCTCGTGTCGCTCCATCGGCTCCGCCGACAGACGCGACGGCAACGCCGTCAGTTCGTCCCAGTCGTATTCGAAGATCGCCTGTGCGCGCTTGTTGCCGTACACGAACACCGGGTCGGCCGACGTGTCGTGCGCAAGGATGCCGAACGGCGCCGTCTCGTACAGCCACGCGGCGCCGTCGGCTGCGCTCATGCCGTCGGGAACGAGCGGGCGGTTCACGAGCCGGCGGTACGAATCGGCAAGAAGGAGGAAGAAGTTTGCATCGGTGCGCAACGACATCGGTCTGGCTCCTGAAATCGGTGAGATACGCCGGTGAGCGAAGGTTCACGGTCCGCCATTATATGAACGAAGCCGAACGAAGCCGCGCACCGCCGCGTCGTCGCAGCATGCGCCGAAGGCGTGCGGACGCCCGCGCCGGCCGAGCTTTTTGACGCGATCGTTGCGCTACCGTTTTGGACATAAAATGCAGGCTCGCCGCACCGGCATGTCACGCGGCAACAGGCTTCGGGCGGTACGCTTCCATTCGGAATTTTCACAGGCGGAGGACGATATGACCGGTATGACCAACGACACGGCCGATCCCGTCGTCTTCGTGATCGACGACGACAGCGCGATGCGCGAAGCGGTCGAAACGTTGCTCGACTCGGTCGGACTGCGCGTCCGGTCGTTCGATGCCGCACCGCCGTTCCAGGCGCTCGACGTGCCGGACGCACCGGCCTGTGTCGTCCTCGACGTCCGGCTCAAGGGGCAAAGCGGGCTTGCGGTGCAGGCGGACATCGCGCGGGAGCTGCGCATCCCGGTCATCCTGATGACCGCGCACGGCGACATCCCGATGTCGGTTCAGGCGATGAAGGCCGGCGCGGTGGACTTCCTGCCGAAACCATTCCGCGGCCAGGACATGATCGACGCGGTCACGCGTGCGCTCGAGAGCGACCGCAAGCGACGTGCGCTCGATCGTTCGGCCGCGCTATTGCGTGCGTGCTACGCATCGTTGACGCCGCGCGAGCGGACGATCATGGCGATGGTCGCGAACGGGCTATTGAACAAGCAGATCGCCACGGAACTGAAGCTGAGCGAAATCACCGTGAAACTGCACCGCGGGCAGGCGATGAAGAAGATGAAATCGCAGTCGCTCGCCGATTTCGTGCTGAAGGCCGATGCGCTGGGGCTCGTCGATCGCGAGAGCCGGTTGGCCGAGCATGCGTGACGGGCATCGGCAAGCGGGCGCGGCCGGCCGCGGCGATACGGCACGAACCGGCGCAACGCAGTGTCCGCCATGAGTGAATCGCCGAATCCGGGCGCCGTCGCCGCGCCCGGGCAGCGGGCCGCCGATGGCGCGCGCACGCGGCAGCTGCCGCCGGCATCCGCGCCGGCGCAGCTTGCCGCCGACCTCCGTCTTTCCGTGGTCTGCGAAGACGAAGACGTCGTTCATGCGCGCGCTTCGCTGACGGACGCACAGGGCAACCGCATTCCCGTGCTGGTCGCGCAGCCGAAAGGCGGCGCGTCGAATCCGGCCGCGTTCGAGCGGCTGCTGAACGAATACCGGATGCGCGACCGGCTGGATGGATCCTGGGCAATGCGGCCGCTGGATCTGCAACGACGCGGCGACAGCATCGCGCTCGTTCTGGAAGACCCGGGCGGCGTTCCGCTCGAACATCTGCTGACCGAAAGGCTCGCGACCGCGCGGTTCCTGACGCTGGCCGTCCAGATCGCGGCCGCCGTCCACCGGATGCATGCCGGCGATATCGTTCACCGGGACCTGAAACCGGGGCATCTGTACGTCGACGACGTCGACGGCGTCGTCAGGATCACGGGCTTCGGCATCGCGTCCGACGCGCCCGAGCAGCACAAGCCGGCGAGTCCGCCGGATCTGATCGCGGGCACGATGGCGTACATGGCGCCGGAGCAGACGGGACGGCTCGATTGCCCGATCGACGCCCGCAGCGATCTGTACAGCATCGGCGTGGTGTTCTATCGGATGCTGACCGGGACGTTGCCGTTCCGGGCCGCGGACGCGTCGGAATGGATTCACAGCCACACGGCCCGACAGCCCGTTGCGCCGCATCTGCGCGCCGATCGCGTCGACCGTCAGCTGTCCGCGATCGTCATGAAACTGCTCGCGAAGGCGCCCGGCGACCGCTATCAGAGCGCGGCCGGGCTCGAGCGCGACCTGCGCCGCTGCATCGCGGAGCTGAGCGCGCACGCGGCAATTCACGCGTTCGATCCGGGCGACGCGGATCCGCCGGGCCGGCTGTCCGGTCCGCGCAAACCATACGGCCGGGAACATGAACTCGCACGGCTGATGCGCGTGCTCGGGCGCGTCACGCACGGCGGGAACCTCGAATTCGCGCTGGTTTCCGGCCATGCCGGCGTCGGCAAGTCGTCGCTGGTGCGCGAGCTGCAAACGGCAATCGGCCCGTCGCACGGCACGTTCGCCGTCGGAAAGTGCGATCAGCACAATCGCGAGGCGCCGTATGCGGCCGTCGCGCTCGCGCTGAAAAGCATGGTGAGGTCGCTGTTCACGCAACCGGAGGACACGTTGCGCGCGTGGCGCGACGCGCTGCGCGATGCAGTCGGGCCGAACGGCAAGCTGATCACCGACTTCGTGCCCGATCTCACGTTGCTGCTGGGTGAGCAACCGAGTGTGCCGGAGCTGCCGCTGCAGCACGCCCATACGCGGTTTCAGCGGGTGCTGCACCGCTTCCTTCGGGTGTTCGCACGGCTGAAGCCTCCGCTCGTCGTGTGCATCGACGATCTCCAGTGGGCCGATGCGGCCACGCTGGAGCTGCTCGACAGCATCGGCGGCCAGCACGACATGCGCGGCATCCTGCTGATCGGCGCGTATCGCGACAACGAAGCCGGCGCTGCGGATTCGCTACGGCAGATGCGCGCGCGGATGAAGTCGGCCGGCGTGGCCGTCGAGGAAATACGGCTGACGCCACTCACGGTCTCGCAGACGACCGCCGTCGTCGGCGATATCCTGCGGTCCGACTGCGAGTGCGTGGAGCCGCTCGCCCGCATCGTTCACGCGAAGACCGCCGGCAATCCGTTCTTCGTCGTTCAGTTCGTGCATGCGCTCGCCGAAGAGAACGTGCTTCGGCTCGATCGATCGGCGGGACGATGGTCATGGGACCTGCAGGCCGTCGGGAGCGCACGCTACACGGACAACGTCGCGGAGCTGATGTCGGTCCGGCTCGAACGCTTGCCGCGACCATGCAAGGACGCGCTTCGCGCGCTCGCATGTCTCGGCAACAGCGCGACGGTGCGCAGCCTCGCGATCGTCCGGCACACGACCGAAGACGCGCTGCATGCGCAGCTTCGGCTCGCGACGCGGCAGCAGCTGGTCGAACGCGTCGGCGACACGTACCGGTTTGCGCACGACCGGATCCAGGAAGCGGCGTATGCGCTGATTCCCGATGCCGCACGAGCCGGCACGCACCTGGAGATCGGCCGGCGCCTGCTGCCGCATCTGCCCGCGTCCAGCGACGACGGGCTGCTGTTCGACATCGCGGGCCAGTTCGAGCGGGCCGGCAACGATGCCCTGTCGGCAGACGAGCGGCACGCGGCGGCCGCGCTCAATCTGCGCGCCGGCATTCGCGCGAAATCGTCGGCAGCGTACGGCGCCGCACTGCGTTATCTGCGAACCGGCGCCGGCCTGCTGGCGCTCGCCCCGGATACGCGCGCGCCCGGCATCCGCTTCGAGTTCGAGCTGGAGCTGGCCGAATGCGAGTTCCTCACCGGCGAACTCGCGGCGGCCGGGTGCCGCCTCGCGGCGCTTCGCGCCGACACGCTGACCGTCGTCGATCGCGGCCGGGTTGCCGTGCGGCGGATGGACGTCCATACGGCGCTCGATCGAAGCGCAGAGGCGATCGCGGTCGCGCTGGATTTCCTGCGGCACGTGGGCATCGACGTGCCGGCCCGTCCGTCGGATCTCGACGTTCACGATGAATACACGGCGCTGCGCCGACGCGCCGCCGCGCTGACCATCGACGACATCGCCGGATCGCAGCCGATGGCCGATCCCGTTGCGCTGATCACGCTGGAAGTGTTGACCCGCCTGCTGTCCGCGGCGTGCTTCACCGATTTCAACCTGAATTCGCTGATCACGTGCAAGGCGATCAACATCAGCCTCGCGAGCGGGAACTGCGAAGCGTCGTGCGTCGCGTATGGCACGTTGAGCCGGATTGCGGGCCCGCGTTTCGGCGATTTCGAACTCGGCATCCGCTTCGGCGAGGCAGGCTATCGAATCGCCGAACGCAACGCGCAGCACCGCTTCCATGCGAGCACCTGCATGGTGTATGCCATTTTCACGCTGCGCTGGATCACGCACGTCCGGTTGTCCGAAGACACGCTGAGGCGCGCGTTCGCCGCCGCGAACAAGGCCGGCGACCTGCTGTACGCGTCGTATTCGCTGAACTGCCTGAACACGAATTTCCTGTTCGCCGGCGATCCGCTTGCATCCGTCCATGACGAAGCCGAACGCGGGCTCGCGTTCGCCCGGAACGCGCAACATGGCCTCGTGGTCGACATCGTGTCGACGCAACTCGCGCTGGTGCGCACGTTGCGCGGACAGACGACGCGGCCCGGATCGTTCGACGACGGACACTTCGACGAGCATGCGTTCGAAGCGCATCTCGCGGACAATCCCGGGCTCGCGATCGCGGCATGCTGGTACTGGATCCGCAAGATGCAGGCGCGCTACCTGTTCGGCGATCACGAGGCAGCGCTCGAATCGCTACGGCACGCGCAGGCGCTGCTGTGGACGTCGTCGATGTTTCTCGAGGAGGCCGAGTTCCACTTCTACGCCGCGCTGACGTTGTCCGCGGCGATCGACGATGCCGGCCCCGGCGAACGTGCCGGCCTGCTCGAGCGGTTCGTCGTGCACCAGGCGCACCTCGACGTGCTGGCCCGCCACTTCCCGGAAAACTTCGAGCATCGCGCGGCGCTGCTCGGTGCCGAGCGTGCGCGAATCGAGTCCCGCACGCTCGATGCGCAGCAACTGTACGAACAGGCGATCCGTTCGGCTCGCGCGAACGACTTCCCGCATCAGGAGGCGCTCGCGAGCGAGCGTGCCGCCTGCTTTTACCGCACGCGGGGCTTCGACATCATATCGGACGCCTATGCGCGCAATGCCCGCTACGGATACATGCGCTGGGGCGCGGATGCGAAAGTCCGCCAGCTCGACCGCGCTTACCCTCACCTCGCCGCCGGGATGCACGATCACGGCCGCCGCGAAACGATCCGGTCGACGGCCGGGGAAATCGACTACGCAATGTTGATCGACGTGTCGCAGCGCGTGTCGTCGGAGATCGTTCCGGAGAAGGTGATCGACACGTTCATGAAGGCCGCGCTCACGCACTCCGGCGCAAGTCGCGGGCTGCTGATCCTGGCGTCCGGAAACGGCGGCGGCGATGCGAGCATCCACGCGGAAGCCACGGTTCACGACGACGCGGTCGCCGTCGCCCAGGAAAGCTCGCCGCTCGACGCGGATCGCCTGCCGGTCGCGACCCTCCACTACGTGCTGCGGACGCGCAAGACCGTATCGAGCCCGGACGCGTTGACGGATCCCGTCTGCGCGGCCGATCCCTATACGACCGCGCAGCGCGTGCGTTCGATTCTCTGCATGCCGCTGCTGCGCGGCGACGAACTGACCGGCGCGCTGTACCTCGAGAGCCGGCTCGCCACCGGCGTCTTCGCGCCGGCGCGCCTCGCGGCGCTCGGCGTACTCGCGTCGCAGGTGGCGATCACGCTGCAGAACGCGCGGCTGTATCGCGAGCTGTCCGAACGCGAGGCGCGGATCCGTCGCCTCGTCGACGCGAACATCATCGGCATCTTCATCTATGCGCTCGACGGAACGATCATGGATGCGAATTCCGCGCTCCTCGACCTGATCGGCTATAGCCGCGACGAACTCGAACGCGGGCAGTTGAACTGGCGATCGCTCACGCCGCCCGAATGGATCGAGGCCGATTTGCAGATCCACGAGCCGACGCTTCGCGCGACCGGCGTGCTGCCTCCGATCGAGAAGGAGTACTTTCGGAAGGACGGCAGCCGCGCGCCCATCCTGGTCGGTGCGGCGATGTTCTCGTCGAGCGGGCAGGACGGCGTCGCGTTCGTCCTCGACCTGAGCGAAAGCAAGCGCGCCGACGCGCGCGCGCGGGAAAGCGAGAGTCGTTTCCGCGAAATGCAGCAGGAGCTGGCGCACGCGAACCGCGTGTCGGCCGTCGGGCAACTGACCGCAACGATCAGTCACGAGGTCAAGCAGCCGATCGCCGCGATGGCCGCGAACGCGGATGCCGCGTTGCGATGGCTGGCCGCGCGGCCGTCGAACGTCGAGCGCGCATCCAAGGCGCTCGACCTGATCGTTCGCGACGCGCTGCGAGCGGGCGACATCATCGACCGCATCCGCAACTTCGTCCGGAAATCGCCGGTGCGCGAGGAGACGGTGGACGTCAACGCGGCGATTCTCGACATCCTGTTCGTGACGCGGCGCGATGCGGAAAAGAACGGCATCTGTATCGACACGGACTTCGCGACGCCGGCGCCGCTCGTGGTCGGCGATCGCGTCCAGCTCCAGCAGGTGATCCTCAACCTGATCGTCAACGCGATCGAGGCGATGCATGCGGTCAACGAAGGCCGCCGAAGCCTGATCATCTCGACGTCGAATACCGACGGCGGCAGCGTCGAAATCTGCGTGGCCGACTCCGGGCCCGGCGTATCGGACGCCCATATGGACCGCCTTTTCGAGCCGTTCTTCACGACGAAGGACACGGGAATGGGCGTCGGGCTGTCGATCGCGCATTCGGTCGTCGCCGCGCACGGCGGCCGGCTGCATGCGACTGCCCGGCAACCGGCCGGCACGACGTTTCACGTGATGCTTCCGTCGGCGCGCGCGTGACGGCGCCGCGCAGCGGCGGCAACGTCGCGCGCATCGCGCATGCGGCCCATGCGATTCGGAAAAAATCCGTGCGCTGACAGAACGACACCCCAATCGCCTCTCCTAATCTGCGACGAGAACGCGTTCCGCAGACGAATGATTTCGCAGACCAGGAGAACACGAATGGCGAAGGTGCTGTGTGTGCTGTATCCCGACCCGGCGACCGGCTATCCGCCGCGTTACGTGCGCGACGACATCCCCGTCATCGCCGCGTATCCCGGCGGCCAACGACTGCCGTCGCCGCAAGGCGAGCCGGGTATCAAGCCGGGCGCGCTCGCCGGATGCGTATCGGGCGAGCTCGGCTTGCGGCCGTATCTGGAAGCGCATGGGCACGAACTGGTCGTGACGAGCGACAAGGACGGCGCCGGCTCGATCTTCGAGCAACACCTGCCGGATGCGGACGTCGTCATTTCGCAGCCGTTCTGGCCCGCCTACCTGACGCGCGAGCGGATCGCGAAAGCGCGCAAGCTGAAACTCGCGCTGACCGCCGGGATCGGATCCGATCACGTGGACCTGCAGGCCGCGGCGGAGCGCGGCATCGTCGTCGCGGAGGAAACGTTCTCGAACAGCATCAGCGTGGCCGAACACGTGGTCATGACCGTGCTCGCGCTGGTGCGCAACTTCGTGCCGGCCCAGCGGATCGCCGTGGACGGCGGCTGGAACATCGCCGATTGCGTGAGCCGCAGCTACGATCTCGAAGGGATGCACTTCGGGACGATCGGCGCGGGACGCATCGGTCTCGCCGTGCTGCGCCGGCTGAAACCGTTCGACGTGCATCTGCACTACACGAGCCGCCATCGGCTGTCGTCCGGCCTCGAACGTGAACTCGGCCTCGTCTACCACCCCACTCCGCAGTCGCTGGTGCGTGTCTGCGACGTCATCAATCTTCAATGCCCGCTTTATCCGGCGACGGAACGCATGTTCGACGACGAGATGTTCAGCCACGTCAAACCCGGCGCCTATCTGATCAACACGGCGCGCGGCAGGCTGTGCGACACGGACGCGGTCGTGCGCGCGCTCGAATCGGGGCGTCTCGCCGGCTATGGCGGCGACGTGTGGTTTCCGCAGCCCGCGCCGGCCGATCATCCGTGGCGGCGGATGCCGAATGCCGCGATGACGCCTCACATCTCCGGCACGTCGCTGTCCGCGCAAGCGCGCTACGCGGCGGGCACGCTCGAGATCCTGCAGTGCTTCCTCGAAGGCAGGCCGATCCGTCCGGAATATCTGATCGTCGACGGCGGAAAGCTCGCCGGCACCGGCGCCGCATCGTACAACCTGACGTAACGCGCGCGGCGGCCGGCGAACGCGGCGCGCGGCGCAGGTCGCGCGGCGAACGGCCGGCAGGCCGGCCCGCGTCCGCCGCGCGAAGCGGGCGTCGCGGACGGCCGCCGACCGCGGCCGTTACTGCCCGATGTGCTCGCGAATGCCGGCGCTGATCTGCTCGAGCGCCGCCTCGGTCGACGGCACATGGCGCAGCGCGTTCAGCAGCACGAAATCGTGAATCGTGCCGTTGTAGCGGACGGCCGCGACGCTCACGCCCGCGTCCTTCAGCTTGCGCGCATACGCTTCGCCCTCGTCGCGCAGCGGATCGTTCTCGGCGGTCACGACGAGCGCGGGCGGCAGCCCCTTCAGTTCGTCGTTGCTCGCACGAAGCGGCGACACGTACGGGTTGTCGCGCGTCTTCGCATCGGGCGCATACAGATCCCAGCCATATTTCATGAACGCGCGGGCGAGGAAGCGTCCCGTCGCATACTCGCGATACGAATCGGTATCGACGCTGGCGTCGGTCGCCGGAATCAGCAGCGCCTGATAGCTGATCTTCGGCCCGTTGCGGTCCTTGGCCATCAGCGTCAGCGCCGCGGCCATATTGCCGCCGACGGAGTTGCCGGCCACCGCGATCCGGGAGCCGTCGGCGCCGAACTGGCCGGCGTTGGCAGCGGCCCACTTCAGCGCCGCGTACGACTCCTCCAGCTGCGTCGGGAATTTCGCCTGCGGCAGCGGCGTGTATTCGACGAAAACGGCAACCTGGCCCGAGCCGACCACGAGGTCGCGCACGAGACGCCGATGATTCGCGAAGTTGCCGACGATCCAGACGCCGCCGTGGATGAACAGCAGCACGCCCGGCTTGCCCTCGGTGCGGGCCGGCTTCACGATGTACAGCTTCACCGTGCGCCCGTCCGCGGTGATCGTTCGCTCGGTGGTCGTGACGCCGGACATGTCGACCGGCGTCTGGTCCTGCAGATGCGTCAGGATCTCCTGCGGCTTCGGCTGCGGCAACTCCCAGAACGGGCTGCTGTCCTTGTCGAGCGCGACGAGGAACGGCCGAATCTGCGGATCGATGTGCTCGTCCGTCGCAGGGTCCGCGGGCGACGCGGCGGCCGTCGACGACGCGACGCCGAGCGTCGCACAGGCGGCGATGGCCGCGACAACCAGCTTCTTCCTGAGTGGCATGTTCATTTGATCCCCTTTGCTTTTCCGGTATGACGGGATGATGCGTCGCGCTTTTCGCTGCACGATGCGCAGCGCGCGACCTGCGTGCCGCGAGCGAACGCGCTCGCAGGCGCAGCCATCATGCCGGTTGCATCGACGGGATCTTTTCGCGGCCCCGGCGCGCTTGCCGATTCGAACGGCGGCGCGCGGAATCAGGCTCCGCGCATACTCGGCGCGGCGGCGGCGTCGCCGGGTTGACCGACGCCGAGCGCTTCCGCCTTCTTGACGAAGTCGGCGAGCGAGCGCGCGTCCATCTTCTTCATCGCCTGCCCGCGATGGATCTTCACGGTGATTTCGCTGAGATGCATTTCGGCGGCGATCTGCTTGTTCATCAGTCCGCTCGCGACGAACGCCATCACTTCGCGCTCGCGCGCCGACAACGTCGCATAGCGGGCGCGCAGATCGCCGAGCGCGCGCTGCGCGCGCCTGCATTGCGCGTCGCGTGCGAGCGCGGCGGACACGGCGTCGAGCATGTCCTGCTCACGGAACGGTTTCGCGAGGAAATCCATCGCGCCGGCCTTCATTGCCTTCACCGACATCGCGATGTCGCCGTACGCGGTCATGAAGATGACCGGCAGATGCAGGTCGGCGGCTGCGATCTGCTCCTGGACCGCGAGGCCGCTCTGGCCTTTCAGGCGCACGTCGAGAATCAGGCAGCTCGGCACGTCGGGCTTGTCGAACGCGAGAAACGCGTGTGCGGACGCGAATGCGTGCACGCGCAATCCCACCGATCGAAGCAGCATGTCGACGGCCGTGCGCATCGATTCGTCGTCGTCGACGACGTAGACGATCGACTGCCCGGCCGGATCTTGCGCGTCAGTGCTCATTACACGTTTCCTGTTCGACGGGCCGCACGAACGGCATGACCGCACCCGGACACGCATGCAGGCCAGCCCGGATCCGCGCGCCGGGCGCTTCGACGATCGATCGGCAAATCGACAACCCCATTCCCATGTGATCCTCCGTGGTCGTGAACGGTGCGCTGGACAGGCGGGACGCCGGCGCCGGTGTCTCGCACGACCACCTGCGCGTGCAAATCCGCGAACGGCGCGCGAGTTCGAGCGATTCTCGCACAATGGCGTTCGGATCGAGCGGCGTCTGCCCGGGTGCGCGGCGCTTGCCAGAGCGCGAGCGTGCCGGAGGCGCGCATCATCGCCGCGGTGCGGCACGCCGCGACAGGAAAAGGATCGGCCGGTCAGCGCGCCGCATCGGCCCCGCCCGCCTTCACCGCTTCCAGACGGCGCGCCATTTCGGCCGAGTCGACCGGTTTGGCGAGCACGCAGACGGCACCCATGTCGAGCGCCTGCCGCCGGACCGAATCCGACGCGAACGCGGTAATGAAAATGACCGGTGGCGCGATGTCGCCGTCGACGAGACGCCGATACATTTCCAGGCCGGAAATGCCAGGCATCTGGACGTCCGAGATGATGCAGCAGACGTCCGCGAGGCCGTCCGCTGCCAGAAACTGTTCCGCGCACGCGTAGAGGCGGGCCGTCCAGCCAAGGGAACGCACCAGGCTCGACGTTGCGACGCGAACGGATTCGTCGTCGTCGATAATCGAAACGATCGGATTTTTCTGCAAACCTCGGGCCCTCGGCCGAAATCGTACGGCGGGCGGCCGGCTGCCGGCCACCCCAACGGCAGCCATGTTAGAGAAATCGGCGGCCCGCGCAAATCATATGGACGTATAGTCGCCGCCCGCGTGCTGCCGCACCCGCCGGCGCACCGCCGCGCGACGGCAGGCGCCGCTCGCGATCCGGCGAATCCGCACTCTTGCGTGCGTCCGCGCAACGACGCGCGGCGCGCGTTCCCTATATTCGGTGCATCGACCACCGATCTGCAGCCGGTCCGTCAACGTCGCCACGCCGGGTCGCGGCGATCCTGCACGCCGGGCGTCACCCCGGGCCGCCGCATCGATCGGGTTCCACGCAGCACGGGTCGTCACCGGCGTGCTTGCACGCCTTACCACCATCCCCGTTGATATCCGAAGGAGCGTCATCATGAAGCACATCGCCATCTCACTGATTCTGGGCGCCTGCTCGCTGATCCCCGCCGCCGGCTTCGCGCAAACCGCCGCGCCGGTCACGCGCGCGCAGGTACGCGCGGACCTGGCTCGCATCGAGCAGGCGGGCTATCTGCCGTCGCGCGGCGCCAATGCCGACTATCCGGCCGACATCCAGGCCGCGGAAGCGAAAGCCGCCGCAAACGACACGCAGCACGCGCTCGCCCAGGGATACGGCGGCACGCCCGACTGGGGCCGCAGCGCGGCCGGCACCCGCGCCGCACGCACCGTCGCGAAAGGCGCGGGCTGTGTCGGGCCGGCCAGCTTCTGCACGCCGTACTTCGGCAGCTGAAGCGCGCCGCGCCGCGCGCCGCCGGTGCGCGCGGCGCGGCACGGCGCGTCACGCGCGGATGAACGCGAGCAGATCGGCGTTCACGCGATCGGCATGCGTCGTGCACAACCCGTGCGGCGCACCCGGATAGACCGTCAGCCGCGCGTCGCGAACCATTTCGGCCGACAGCCTTCCCGAATCGTCGAGCGGCACGATCTGGTCGTCGTCGCCCTGCAGGACCAGCGTCGGCACGTCGATGCGCCGCAGGTCGCCGGTAAAGTCGGTTTCGGAGAAGGCCTCGATGCAGTCGTACGCGCTCTTGATCGAGCACTGCATGCCGGCAAGCCAGAATGCGTCCACCGTACCCTGAGACAACTTCGCGCCGTCGCGATTGAAGCCGTAGAACGGCACCGCAAGATCCTTGAAGAACTGCGAGCGGTTCCCGATGACCCCGCTGCGAATGTCGTCGAACACCGACAGCGGCAGCCCGCCCGGGTTCGCGGCCGTCTTCAGCATCAGCGGCGGCACGGCGGCGATCAGCACCGCCTTCGCGACGCGCCGCGTGCCGTGCCGGCCGATGTAGCGCGCCACTTCGCCGCCGCCGGTCGAGTGGCCGACGAGCACCGCGTCGGCCAGATCGAGATGCTCGATCAGCTCGGCCAGATCGTCGGCGTACCGCGACATGTCGTTCCCGTCCCACGGCTGGCTCGAGCGGCCGTGTCCGCGGCGGTCGTGCGCGATCGCGCGAAAACCGCGCTCGGCCAGATACATCATCTGCGCATCCCACGCGTCGGCGTTCAGCGGCCAGCCGTGCGAGAACACCACGGGCTGTCCCGTGCCCCAATCCTTGTAAAACAGTTCAGTGCCGTCTTTCAGTACGAGCTTCGCCATCTTCATGCTCCTTCGAGAATGCCGCTGTCGCGCGCCGTCGCGGGACAAGCAGCGGTATCGCACGACCTGCGCAGCGGCCCGTTGCCGACCGCACCATCGTGCATCCGCGTCATTCTCGGTGCCGCCCGGCCTGCCGCTTTTTCGTGCAACCCCGCCATATTTCCGTTGCGCACGACCGCGACGCCGCACGCGTCGCGAGCGCCCGATGCGGCCGTCGCGGGCCGCGATCCGGCCATTTTGGCCGTGTATAATCGCCGCGCATTTTTCAGCGAGATGGCGTGCCCCGTGTCGCGGGGAGTCGCTCGGAACACGGCCAACGCAGCTTCCCACCATGAACGAATCCGTCGCAGCGCCGGGCAGCATGCACGATCGCGAGACGCGCGCCGCCATCGACGCGCGCGTCGACGCGCTGTTTCGCAGCGCGCCGATCCCGATCCTGATCGAAGACTGGTCCGGCATCAAACGCTGGGTCGATGCGCTGAAGGCGCGCGGCGTGACCGATCTCGACGCCTACCTCGACGCGCATCCCGGCGTCATCGACGAAGTTCGCCGGATGCATGCGTTCGTCGATGCGAACGATGCGACGCTGTCGCTGTTCGACGCGGAATCGAAGGACGCGTTTTTCGCCGCGGCCGCGCAATTGCTGCCGGCGAGCCGGGTCAGCAATTCGCAGGTCCTGCGCGCGATGTTCGAAGGCCGCACGTCGTGCCAGGGCGAACGCACGCTGTCCACGTTGACGGGCAGGAAAGTGCCGATCGTCTGGCGCTGCTCGCTGCCGGCCGACGGCGACGCGTACCGCCGGCTTCATTTCTACGCATTCGACGTCACCGAATACAAGGAGAACGGCGAACGGCTCGACGCGCTGCGCGCGCAGCTTGCGCGTACGGCCCGTGCATCGATGATGGGCCAGCTCGTTGCGTCGATCACGCACGAGATCGGCCAGCCGCTCGGCGCGATTCGCACGGCGCTCGACGCGGCCGTGCGGTGGCTCGACCGTGCCGAACCGGACATCCCCGAGGCCACGGCCGCGTTTCGTCACGCGTCGCGATGGACGGACGACCTGGCGAACATCTGCCGGCGGCTGCGCGGGTTCCTGGCCGGTGCGCCGGTGGAGGCCGTCGAGCTCGACTGCGCGGACGTCGTGGGCTCGGCCATGCAGCTGGTCGCATCGGAAGCCGGCGCGCATGCGATCACGCTCACGAGCGAAATCGCCGCCGGCGCGACGGCGTATGCGGACCGGATTCAACTGCAGCAAGTGCTGACCAACCTGCTGATCAACGGCATTCATGCGATCGGCGCGGCGCCTGCCGACGCGCGTGCGCCGCTGTTGCGCGTGCGCGCCGGCCGCTACGACGACACGCATACGCTGTTCGAGGTCGCCGATACCGGTTGCGGGATCGCCAGCAGCCCGCCCGACGCGATCTTTCAGCCGTTTTCCAGCACCAAGCGCGACGGAATGGGGATGGGTCTGCCGATTTCGAAATCGATCGTCGAAGCGCACGGCGGCACGATCTGGATCGACGACACGGGCCCGCACGGCACGCGGCTCTGCTTCACGCTGCCTTCGTCCGAGCACGCGCGCCGCCGCCCGTCCGACGGGGCCGCGGCGGTATCCGCACAGGCGGGAAATTGACCTGGCGGCACGCGTGCGCGCCGGTCGGCGCCGTCCGCCCGGCCGGCGGCGACGCGCGGCATCGCGCCCGCGAGCGCCGGATTCTCGCGACGATCGTCGCGGCGAACGCGCTGGAGTTCTTCGACTATTTCTCGTATGCCGTGTTCGCGGCATTCATCACGCGCACGTTCTTCCCGCACGTGGCCGGCGCGTACGGCCCGCTGCTTTCGCTCGGCGCGTTCGCGGCCGGATTTCTGTCACGGCCGCTCGGCGCGATCGCGATCGGCGTTCATGCGGATGCGGCCGGCCGCAAGCCGGCACTGCTGCTCACCGCCGCGCTCGTGACGGCGGGCTCGCTCGGCCTCGCCGTGATTCCCGGCTATGCGACGCTCGGCATCGCCGCGCCAATCGCCGTGCTGCTGTGCCGGATCCTGCAGGGCATCGCGATCGGCGGCGAGATGGGCGCGTCCGGCGCGCTGCTGCTCGAGCGGTGTCCGCCCGAGCGCGCATGCACGTATGCGGGCTGGCTGATGGCCGGACAAGGCGTCGCGCTCGTCGCGGCGGGCGTGTGCGGCGTCGCGCTGTACGCGATGCTGGGCGCCGCGCAGGTCGAGCGCTGGGGATGGCGCGTGCCGTTCGCGCTCGCGTCCGCGCTGATTCCCGTCCAGATCTACTTGCGCCGCCATATCGACGAAACGTGGGAGCCGCGCACCGCGGCGATTGCGTTCCGCGGGATGCTCGCGCGTGATCGCGGCCGATGGCTGTTCGCGATCGCACTGATTTTCGGCGGCACGGTGCCGACCTACGTCGCCGCGTACACGACGACCTTCGGTGTCGCGGGGCCGCCGCCGTCCGCGTATGCGTCGTTCGTCACGACCGCGGCCGTCGGTGCGGTCACGTTCGCACTGTCGATCGCGGGCGGCCGTCTCGCCGATCGCATCGGCCGCATCCGCACGATCGTGCTCGCCCGCGCGCTGACGATGGTCGTCGTGCTCCCCGCGTTCCACGTCGCGGCCGCTCACGCGCATCCGCTCGTGCTCACCGGCGTGGTCGCGCTGTTCGCGGGGCTGTCGGCGCTCGCCGGCGCGCCGAGCATCGTCGCGATCCTCGACATGTTCCCCGCGCGCGGCCGCGCGGCAGCGCTGTCCGTCGTCTATGCGACGGGCGTCGCACTGTTCGGCGGCACCGCGCCTGTCGTCGTCGCGTCCGTGAACGCATGGGCCGGCACGCGCGGCGCCGCGGGCGCATACGTGTTCGCGTCGGCGGCCGTCACACTGGCCGCGATAGCCGTCTTTCAAGCGACCCGCACACGAGCGCCCGCCGCACGACGCTGAACGCGCGCCGCATCGCCGTCGTGCGATTCCGCAAACGCCCGTCGCTTGCCGACAGCACCCCTCCCTGCGCGCATCCAGAATCCGCCTGTCGTCGGGCGTCTCTTCGATCGAGGCGTCCGGCGTCCCGCTGAAAAGCGACGAAGACCGCGCCGACGTGCATCGCGCGATACGCGGCGCGGCACGTCGCTCCACCACAGCTCCACTTCGGACAGGATCGCCCATGTCACACCATCTCGACTCTCCGCTCGCCCGACAGGACATTCGGCTCGACATCACCGACCTCTACTGCTTTCGCGGCGAGACGGGCACGGTGCTCGTCATCAACGTCTGCCACTCGATCGCCGGCGACGTGCCGACGCCTGGCTATCACCCGGAAGGCTTCTACGAATTCAAGCTCGACCTGAACGGTGACGCGATCGAGGAGCTGACGTACCGGATCCGCTTCGACGCGCGCGATGCGCACGGGCGTCAGCGCTTCGAGCTGCGCCGCATCGCCGGCGCGGCCGCGACCGATCCGCATGCCGACGGCGAGCTCGTGGTTCGCGGCAGCACCGACGAAGCGGCCGCCGCGCCATCCGGCGTGCGCGTCTGGGCCGGCAACGCGGGCGACCCGTTCTGGATCGAGCCGGACGTGCTGCATGCGGTCGGCCATGCGTTCCAGGACGGCACGCCGCTCGACCTCGGCACGTGGCAGCCGGGCGATGCGCGCAACCTGTTCGCGGGCCACACGGTGTACTCGATCGTGCTCGAAGTGCCGGACGCCGAACTCGTCCCGGCCGCCGGCGCGAACCGCAGGATCGGCGTGTGGGCGGTCGCGACGCTCGCGACGGACGCGGGCGGCTGGCGATCGATCAATCGCGTCGGGCTCCCGATGATTCATCCGCTCTTCACGCAATACAACGAGGACCTCGGCGACCGGTTGAATGCGGGCCGCCCCGCCGACGACTTCGCGACGTACGGCGAAACCGTGATCGCGTCGGTTGCCGGCGCGGTGCGCGCGAACGGTACGGCCGAGGATCCGCTCGGGTACGCGACGGCCGTCGCGCACCGGTTCCTGCCGAACATCCTGCCGTACACGATCGGCACGCGCGCCGTGTTCGGCATGGCCGAGTGGAACGGACGATCGCTCACCGACAACGCGCCGGACGTGATGTTCACGATCGCGGCGAACACGCCGATCCGGCTCGGCATCGGCAAGGAATCGGTCACGTCGAAGCCGTCTTCCACGTTCCCGTACGTCCCGAAAGCCTGACGCCAGCCCGGCGTCTCCCGCACCCGGCGTCCGCGCGCCGGGTGCGTCTCTCCCCTTTCATCGAGGCCGCCATGCCTGCACGTCGACACCACCCGCCGCCCGGCACCGCCAACGCCGGCCGGCATCGCATCATGCCGATCGATCCCGCCGCGCTCGCGATCGTTGCGTTCATCGCACTGCTGCACGTCGTCGGCTGGGGGACGCTGATCGCGCTGATCGTCCCGCAGCATCTGAGCGTCGGTTCCCGCGCGTTCGGAATCGGCGCGGGCATCACCGCGTATTCGCTCGGCATGCGCCACGCGTTCGATGCCGATCACATCGCCGCGATCGACAACACCACGCGCAAGCTGCTCGGCGAAGGCAAGCGTTCGGCGAGCGTCGGCTTCTGGTTTTCGTTCGGTCACTCGAGCATCGTGTTCGGGCTCGCCGTGCTCATCTCGCTCGGGATGCGCTCGCTGTCCGCGCACGTGGTCGACGCAGGGTCGACGCTGCGCGGGCTGACCAGCGTGCTCGGCGCGGTCGTGTCGAGCGTCTTCCTCTATGCGATCGCGGCGCTGAACGTCGCGGCGTTCCATGATCTGTACGCGGCCTTCCGCGCGATGCGCACGGGCCGCTACGACGAAGCGCAGCTCGAGCGGCGCCTCGAGTCGCGCGGCCTCGTCGCGCGCGTGCTCGCGCCGCTGATGCGCATCGTCCGCAAGCCGGCCCACATGTACTTCGTCGGGCTGCTGTTCGGGCTCGGCTTCGATACGGCCACGGAAATCGCGCTGCTGGTGCTGACCGGCTCCGGCGCCGCGTCCGGTCTGCCGTGGTACGCGATTCTCTGTCTGCCCGTGCTGTTCGCGGCCGGCATGCTGCTGTTCGACACGATCGACGGCTCGTTCATGCACGCCGCATACGGCTGGGCGCTCGCGCAGCCCGTTCGCAAGATCTACTACAACCTCGTCGTCACCGGGCTTTCGATCGGTGTCGCGCTCGTCATCGGCACCGTCGAGGTGCTCGGCCTGATCAACCGCGCGCTGGGCCCGCACGGCGCGGCCGGCACATGGGTCGCGGCGCTCGACCTGAACGACCTCGGCTTCGCGATCGTCGGCCTGTTCGTCGCGACCTGGGCCGTCTCGATCGCGATCTGGAAGTTCGCACGCATCGAGCAGCGCTGGGCCGTCGGCCGCGACGCATAGCGTTCGTCAACACCACGTTTACCGCCTACGGAGGGCATCCATCATGAGCAAAGTCATACTCGTCACCGGCGCATCCAGCGGCTTCGGCAGGCTGACCGCGGAGGCACTCGCGCGCGCCGGCCACATCGTCTACGCGTCGATGCGCGACGTCGGCGGGCGCAACGCGCCGGTGCTCGACCAGATGCGCACGCTCGCACGCGACGCGCGCGTGGACCTGCGTCCGCTCGAACTCGACGTACAGTCGGACGCGTCGATCGATCGCGCCGTCGCGCAGGTGATCGAGCAGGCCGGCCGCATCGACGTGCTGATCCACAATGCCGGGCACATGGCGTTCGGCGCGGCCGAAGCATTCACACCGGAACAGTACGCGCAGCTGTACGACATCAACGTGCTCAGCACCCAGCGCGTGAACCGCGCCGTGCTGCCGCACCTGCGCGGCCGGCGCGAGGGGCTGCTGATCTGGGTATCGAGCAGCAGCGCCGCCGGCGGCACGCCGCCGTACCTCGCGCCGTATTTCGGCGCAAAAGCCGCGATGGACGCGATCGCCGTGCTGTACGCGCGCGAACTGTCGCGCTGGGGTATCGAGACGTCGATCGTCGTGCCGGGCGCGTTCACGCAGGGCACGAACCATTTCGCGCACGCGAGCGCACCGGCCGACACCGCACGTGCGGCCGAATACGACGCCGGCCCCTATCCGGACTTCGGCCGCGAGGTGCAGGAAGCGTTCGCCGCAATCGTACCGGCGGACGCGCACGCGAGCCTCGTCGCCGATGCGATCGTGGGCGTCGTCGCGGCGCCTGCCGGCAAGCGGCCGTTTCGCGTACACGTCGATCCGACCGAAGACGGCGCGAACGTCGGCTTCGCGGTGCTCGACCGGCTGCGCGCGGAGATGCTGCATCGCGTCGGCCTGTCCGATCTTCTGTCGCCGCGCGTGCCGACGCCAAACTGAGCGTATCGCGCACCGTTTCACCCGCACCCGATCATCCACCCGACCGGGTTCGGCCGCGCGACGCGTCGCGTTTGCGGCCGCCCGGCATACATCGAAGGAGCTCACATGTCTCAATCGTCCGGCAAGATCGCCATCGTCACCGGTTCGTCGCGCGGCATCGGCGCCGATATCGCGGTTCGCCTCGCGCACGACGGGTTCAAGGTTGTCGTCAACTATGCGAGCAACGCGGCACCGGCGGAAGAAGTCGTCGCGCGCATCCGCCAGGCGGGCGGCGAAGCATTGCTCGTCAAGGCCGACGTCGCCGATCCGGCGGCCACCATCGCGATGTTCGATGCGGCCGAAAAGGCGTTCGGCGGGATCGACGTCGTGGTCAACAGCGCCGGCGTCATGCTTCAGGCGCGGATCGCCGAGTTCGACGACGCGACGTTCGACCGGTCGGTCGCGATCAACTTCAAGGGCGCGTTCAACGTGAGCCGCGAAGCCGCGCGCCGCGTGCGCGACGGCGGCCGGATCATGAACCTGACGACGAGCGTGACCGGCGTGCGTTTGCCGACCTATGCGGTGTACATCGCGACGAAGTGCGCGGTCGAAGGGCTCACGCAGGTGCTCGCACAGGAACTGCGCGGCCGCCGCATCAGCGTCAACGCGGTCGCGCCGGGGCCGGTGGCCACCGAGCTGTTCCTCGCCGGCAAGAGCCCGGAACTCATCGAGCGCATGGAGAAGATGAATCCGATGGAACGGCTCGGGCAGCCGGAGGACATCTCGGCCGTCGTCGCGTTCCTCGCGAGCCCGCAGGGCGGGTGGATCAACGGCCAGGTCGTGCGTGCGAACGGCGGAATGTGCTGAAACGCGCCGGGCGGGCGTCCGTGCCGGCCCGGCGGCCACGCGCGCATCGCGGCGGATCGAGGCCGGCGTGACGGACGCCATGCCGACACGCGAGCGCACGTGGCTGCGTCGGGGTCGTTCGTGTCGCCTGCCGTCGTTCGACAAGGAGCCTTCATGATCCCGATCGTCATCCGCCCGCTGACAGCGCTTTGCCTGTCGAGCGCCGTCGCAATGGCCGCCTGCATCGTCGGCGCGGCCCAGTCGCCGCGGTTCGTCGACACGATCGAAGCAGTCGGTTCGGACACGGAATTGCCGCTCGAGCGCATTGCGACCGGCGGCGCACTCATCGCGACGGACTCGCGCTCCACGCACGAGTCCTCGCGATTGCCCGCATGGAACGCCGTGGATCATCCCGCGGCGCCGCGTCGTGCCCATGTCGACAAGCGGCTCGATCATGCCGGCCGCGCGCCCGGCTATCGTCACGCGATCGGCGATGAGAAATACTGGACCTAGCGCGACATGCGCGGCCCCCGCGAAGGACCGCGCACACACGCTCACGCCGTTTCTTCGATCTGCTCCAGCACCGATGCAAGAATCATCGCGCCCGCATTGATCGGTACGGGACGCGTCGGCCGCGGCCGGTAAACGGAATCGCCGGGCGCGATCGGACGCCCGCTCACCGCGCACACGCCGCCGACACGCGCGCGCGCCGTCTGCCAGACCTGATCGCCATACGAGCACCGCGTCGCATCGCGCCATGCGATCGACACGGTCGTCGCGCTCTGGCGCTCGACGACACTGACGGCGACCGTGCGCCGTTCCGACATCGCATAAAGCTTGTTCCGCCCGTCGGCGCCCGGGCGCGCGCGACGCGTTTCGCGCGGGCGCGCGGATGCTCGCACGTCGCGCGGCGCACACAGTTGCGTGAGCAGGCCGAGAGTCTGCGTCCACGGATCGACGTCCGTCGCGTTCGTTCGAATTTCCATCACCGCCTCTCTCCGTCGTGTGAACCCATCGCCGTTGGCCGCCGCGCATCGCGCACCGGCGCCGCTGCATCCCGGCCGGCTGCATGGCCCGCCGCATGGCCCGATACGTCGTCCCATACGTGCACGCCACCGCCGCGGGCGACGCGCGACGCGATCGTGTCGCGCGTCGGCACAGGCATCGGTTGCGGCCGCCGCCGCGTGTCGTCATGCACGCGCTGCCCGCCGCACAGAAACCGCTCGCTGATCGCGAGGAACGCGCTGATCCGCTCAACGTTGTTCATCGATGTTCGTCCTCCAGCAGCACGGCGTTTGACCGACGAAGCGCTTGAACACGGTCGTGAAATGAGCCTGCGAGCGAAAACCGGTGCTCAGCGCCACGTCGAGCACGTTGTGACGCGATTCCAGCAGCAGCTGCTGCGCGCGCTCGATCCGGCGGCGCATCAGGTATTCGTGCGGACGCAGCCCCGTCGCGTGACGGAACTGCGCGGCAAAGTGCATGCGCGTGAGGCCGGCGCTTTTCGCCATGTCGGCAAGCCCGATCGAATCGGCGAGATGCGCATCCACGTACTCGACCACGCGCCGCATCCGCCACGACGGCAGCTCGGCCGCTCGTCGCGCATCGCGCTGCCGCACCGAGAAGTGACGCGCAATGACGCGCGACACGATCGCGAGGCCGACGCCGTCGGCAAATACCTTGCCGAGCGCGCCGTCCCGCGTGTGCGACACCGCGAGCGCCTGGCCGAGCCGCTCCAGCGCCGGGTCGCGGATCAGGCGCGGGTCGTCGATCACGACATCGCCCGACGGCGGCCGGCCGAACAGGTCTTCGTAGCATTCGGCGAGCACGCGCTGCGACGCGAACAGATGCAGCACGTCGCTCGCGCCGTGGAAGTCTGCCCGGCAGTGCACGCCTGGAGCCGTGACCTGCGCGGCCCCCGCGGTCACGCGTCCGTCGACGAGCACGCGCCCCGCATGCACGAACGTCAGCGACGTGCATTTCAGGCTGATGCCGATGCAGTGCCAGCGCTCGCTGCCGTCGTGCGACACGGCGACGGACGTCGCGTCCTGTCGCGTCCACCGCGAGAGCGCCATGTCGGCGTGCGGCGCCGCGCCGGGTTCGCGCCACGCGCGCTCGACGTTGATGGGATCGTGCGGGGCCGGCGGCCAGCCGCACGCGTCGACGCCGTCGACGGAACCCGGAGAATTCGGCAAGGAAAGCATCATGATGGTTTTCCGAAAAGATCGTAGGACGATGATCGGCAGCCGTGCGCCGCGTCGACTCAACGGTAGCGAATCGGTACCGCGCGGGCCAGCCGTACATACGGATGCGTGAAGGCCACAATCGATGGGGCGCGTCATATCGAGGTTTAATGCCGCGATGCGGACGCCGTCCGGCGCTCTCGCCAGCACGCTGGGGCGTGCCGCCTGCGTGGCGCCGCCGCACGCCGGCATCGGCGCCGATCGAACGGCGCACCGATCCGGCGAACGCGCTCATACCTTCGTATGGTCCGGCGATGCGATCGTGTAGCGCGGCGGCGACGAACGCCGAAAGCGTTCCACCGCCGGGCGAGCGCGCATTTCACCCGCAACGGCGAATGCGCGCTTGCCGATATGCACGACCGCGGCCGGACCGTGCGGACCCCGCGCGGCGTTCGCACGCCCGCACCGTGCCAGTGGACAAGCCGGCGTGCGTTCCGGCAATCCGGATGGCGGCGCTGAACCGATACTCCGTTTGCCCGACCGACGACGATATCGATGCGCGGTGCGACGCCGGCGCCCGCTCGCGCCGCAATCGCGCCGGTGCGTCGCGGACGGGAATGTCCACACGACACGCACGGGCCGGGCGCCGACGCGCGGCCCGGCGCCACGTTCAACGAGAGGAAAACATGCGCCCCATCAAGCTCGCCGTATCGGCACTCATCCCGCTGTTCACGGTGGCGACCGCCGCGGTCGCGCAAACCAGCGCGCCCGCTTCGGCGTCCGCCGTATCGACACCCGGCAAGCAGCAGCTTCGCCGCGCGAACTGGCATACCGAAACGCAGGTCCGCAAGGCGTTGACGTCGACGCGCGGCCTCGCGACGTCGGACATTCGCGTCGTCGCGCGCGCGAACACGATCACGCTCGACGGCACCGTTCCCGACGAAGCGCAGATCGAGCTCGCGCAAACCGCGGCGCAAGCCGCCGCGCCGGCGAAGACGGTGGTCAACCGCCTGTCCGTGAAGGAAGCCGGACACTGACGCGCGCATGGCGGCGGAGGCATTCGCCGCGCCGGCGGCGCGGTGCTTCCGGTGCGCCGCCATCGGCTGCGCAGCGGTCTCCAACACGCGCACAACGGTGATCTCGGCAATGCAGACGGGTTTCGTCACGACTCGCTCCTGACGGGATCGACAAGCGCGCATCGGCGATGCGCGGCCGGCAGCATGGCCGCGGCCGCGGCTGGCTGATGTGCGCATTCTCGGCAACGCAGCCGCGCGCGGCGCTGACGGCCAGATGACAAATTTGAAAGCCTCGGCCGATGCAGCCCCGCCCGCACAGATAACGACTTCGTAATCCTCGGGTCAGGATCGGGTCAACGCCCCACCGGCAGACTGCACGCTCGTCGCATCGAATGCGCATCCATGCCCTGCTTCGAGGAGCACCATCATGTGGATCGTCCGGCTGGCGTTACGCAGGCCCTACACGTTCGTCGTACTCGCACTGCTGATCTTCATCGCGGGACCGCTTGCGCTGCTGCGCACGCCGACCGACATCTTCCCGAGCATCGACATTCCGGTCGTCAGCATCGTCTGGTCGTACAACGGCTTCTCCGCGGAGGACATGGCCAAGCGGATCACGTCGAACTACGAACGCGCGCTCACGTCGGACGTCGACGACATCGAGCACATCGAGTCGCAGTCGCTGAACGGCGTGTCGGTCGTGAAGATCTTCTTTCACCCGGGCGCGGACATCAATCGCGCGATCGCGGAAGCCGCGAGCAACGCCGCGTCGATCCTGCGCATCCTGCCGCCCGGCACGCTGCCGCCGAACATCATCACGTACAACGCATCGACGGTGCCGATCCTGCAGCTCGGGCTGTCGAGCAACACGCTCGCCGAGCAGCAGCTGTACGACCTCGGCAACAGCTTCATCCGCACGCAGCTCGCGACCGTCCAGGGCGCGGCTGTGCCGCTGCCGTTCGGCGGCAAGATTCGCCAGATCGTCGTCGACCTCGACACGCGCGCACTGCAGGCGAAGGGGCTCGCGCCGATCGACGTCGTGAACGCGATCAACGCGCAGAACCTGATCCTGCCCGGCGGCACCGCGAAGATCGGCACGCACGAATACAACGTGCAGATGAACGGCAGCACGCAGACGGTCGCCGCGCTCAACGACCTGCCGGTGAAGACGATCGGCGGCAACGTCGTGTACGTGCGCGACGTCGCGCACGTTCGCGACGGCTACGCGCCGCAGACCAACATCGTGCGCGTGAACGGCAAGCGCGCGGCGCTGCTGACGGTCGAGAAGACCGGCAGCGCGTCCACGCTGACGATCATCGACCAGGTGAAGGCGATGCTGCCGAAGATCGCGGCGGGGCTGCCGAAGGCGTTGCACATTTCGCCGCTCGACGATCAGTCGGTGTTCGTGAAGGCGGCGGTCCAGGGCGTCGTGCGCGAAGCGCTGATCGCCGCGTGCCTGACCGCGCTGATGATCCTGCTGTTTCTCGGCAGCTGGCGCGCGACGCTGATCATCGCGGTATCGATTCCGCTCGCGGTGCTCACGTCGCTGCTTGCGCTGTCCGCGCTCGGCCAGACCATCAACATCATGACGCTCGGCGGACTCGCGCTCGCGGTCGGCATTCTCGTCGACGATGCGACCGTCGCGATCGAAAACATCACGCACCACCTGGAGCTCGGCGCGCCGCTGGAGGACGCGATCCTGACCGGCTCCGGAGAAATCGCGGTGCCGACGTTCGTGTCGACGCTGTCGATCTGCATCGTGTTCGTGCCGATGTTCCTGCTCACCGGCGTCGCTCGCTACCTGTTCGTGCCACTGGCCGAGGCCGTGATCTTCGCGATGATCGCGTCGTACTTCTTCTCGCGCACGCTGGTGCCGACGCTCGCGATGGCGCTGATGCGCGCGAAACGGCAGGACCGGCCGCCGCGCGGTGTATTCGCGCGCGTCGCGCGTTTCCAGGCCGCGTTCGAGCATCGCTTCGAGGCCGTGCGGCTGCGCTATCGCGCGCTGCTGTCCGCGGCGATCGCGCGGCGCCGTCGTTTCGCGGCCGCGTTCCTGCTCGCGTGCATCGCATCGACGGGCCTGTACGCATTCGCCGGGCAGGACTTCTTCCCGTCGGTCGACACCGGCGAGATCCGCCTGCACCTGCGCGCGCCGACGGGAACACGGATCGAGGAAACCGCACGGCTGACCGACGAAGTCGAAGCGAAGATCCGCGGCGTGATTCCGGCGAACGAACTCGCCGGCGTGCTCGACAACATCGGCGTGCCGGTGAGCGGGATCAACCTCACGTACGACTCGTCGGATCCGATCGGCACCGAGGACGCCGACGTGCTCGTCACGCTGAAGCCGAATCACGCATCGACGGCCGCGTACGTCGCGAAGCTGCGCAACGTGCTCGCGCAGTCGTTCCCCGGCGTGACGTTCGCGTTCCTGCCGGCCGACATCGTCAGCCAGATTCTCAACTTCGGCCTCCCCGCGCCGATCGACATCCAGATCGTCGGCAACAAGCTCGACCAGAACCGCGCGGTCGCGAATGCGCTGCTCGCGAAGCTGCGCGGCGTGCGCGGGCTCGTCGACGCACGCATCCAGCAGCCTGGCGACGAACCGGCGATCAACGTGAACGTGGACCGCACGAAAGCGATCCAGGCCGGCCTCGAGCAGCGCGACGTCGCGCAGAACCTGCTGATCGCGCTGTCCGGCAGCTCGCAGACGACGCCGAACTTCTGGCTCGATCCGCGCAATGGCGTGAGCTACCCGGTGCTCGTGCAGACGCCGCAATACACGGTGAACTCGCTGCAGTCGCTCGCGAACGTGCCGCTGCCCGCCGGCACCGCGCGCGCGCCGCAGACGCCGGCCGGCGGCCCGGCCGCGGGCGCGCCCGCGCAGAACCTGCTCGGCGCGCTCGGCACGTTCTCGCGCGCGACGCAGCAGGCGGTGGTGTCGCACTACAACGTGCAGCCGGTGCTCGACATCTTCGCGTCGGTGCAGGGGCGCGACCTCGGCGGCGTCACGGCCGACGTGACGAAACTCGTCGACGCCGCACGCGCGCAGCTGCCTCCCGGCTCGTCGATCGTGCTGCGCGGCCAGGTGCAGGCGATGCACGAGTCGTTCACCGGGCTGCTCGGCGGCCTGGTGCTCGCGATCGCGCTGGTCTACATGCTGATGGTCGTCAACTTCCAGTCGTGGCTCGATCCGCTCGTGATCGTCGGCGGGCTGCCGGCATCGCTCGCCGGCATCGCGTGGATGCTGTTCGTCACGCGCACCACGCTGTCGGTGCCCGCGCTGACCGGCACGATCCTGTGCATCGGCATCGCGACCGCGAACAGCATTCTCGTCGTGAACGCGGCGCGCGAGCTGCTCGCCGGCGGCGCGTCGCCGTGGCAGGCCGCGCTCGATGCCGGCTTCAGCCGCTTCCGGCCCGTCGTGATGACGGCGCTCGCGATGCTGATCGGCATGCTGCCGATGGCGCTCGGCCTCGGCGACGGCGGCGAGCAGAACGCGCCGCTCGGCCGCGCGGTGATCGGCGGGCTCGCGTTCGGGACGTTCTCGACGCTGCTGTTCGTGCCGGTGCTGTTCGGCTTCGTCCACGCATGGCTCGCGCGGCGCCGCGACGCCGCGGCCGCGCGGCGCACGCAGCACGCGCCCGATACGCCGGCGCTGCGGTGAGCGCGCACGGCCGCCTCTTCCCATCCTTCGATTCGCCCGACCCGGACCCATCATGAACGACTCGATCGAACCCGTCGCCCCGCTGACCGCCGACGAAGCGTCAACGCCTGCAACGCCGGCCACGCAGGCTGCTCCGGCTGCTCCGGCTGCTTCGGCTGCTTCGGCAGCTTCGGCAGCTTCGGCTTCTGCGCCTTCTGCGGCTTCTCCGGCCGCTCCGGCAGCTTCGGCCACGCAGGCAGCTCCGACCGCTCCGGAGGCCCCAACCGCCAACGCGGCCGTGCCGCCCGCATCCCACGACGCAACCCGTGACGCGGCACGCGACGTGCCGCCGAGCCGCGGCGCCCGCAAGCTCGCCGTGCCGCTCGCGGCCGTCGCGCTCGCCGCCGCGCTGCTCGCGCTCGGCATCGTGCCGCGTATCGACGCACGCGCCGCGCAGCGTGCGCAGGTGGCCGCGCAGCAGGCGCTGCCGGTGTCGGTCATCGTGCCCGGCGCGGCGCCGGCCGATCAGACGCTGACGCTGCCCGGCGCGGTGGCGCCGTATGCGGACGCGTCGATCTACGCGCGCACGAGCGGCTACATCGCGCACTGGAGCGCCGATCTCGGCACGCACGTGAAGGCCGGCCAGACGCTCGCGCAGATCTCGGCGCCCGATCTCGACGCGCAGCTGCGCCAGGCGCGCGCCGACGAAGCGAGCGCGCAGGCGAACTACGACTACGCGAAATCGACCGCGCAACGCTGGCAGGACATGCTCAAGACGCAATCGGTGTCGCAGCAGGACACCGACACGAAGGTCGCGGACATGAACGCGAAGCGCGCGATGCTCGCGTCCGCGCACGCGAATGTCGCGCACCTTGCCGAGCTCGTGTCGTACGAGTCCGTCACCGCGCCGTTCGACGGCGTGATCACCGCGCGCAACGTCGACGTCGGCACGCTCGTCACGGCGGGCGGCACGCCCGGCAGCCCCGGCCTGTCCGGCGAACTGTTCCATCTCGAACAGACGGACACGCTGCGCGTGTTCGTCGACGTGCCGCAGGACAGCGCGACCGGCGTGTCGGCCGGCACGCAGGTCTACCTGACGACGCCGCAATATCCGGGGCGGCGCTTTGCCGCGCGTGTCGCGCGCAGCGCGGGCGCGATCGATCCCGTCACGCGCACGCTGCGGGTCGAGATCGACGTCGACAACCGCGACGGCGCGTTGATGCCCGGTGCGTATGCACAGGCGCATCTCGTCTTGCCGAGCGCGGCGCCGGCGCTCGAACTGCCGGTCAGTGCGCTGCTGTTCCGTCCGAACGGCGTGACGGTCGCGACCGTCGGCGCGAACGGCCGAACCGTGCTGAAGACCGTGCAGATCGGGCGCGATTTCGGCACGCGCGTCGAGATCGTCGCGGGGCTCGCGGCCACCGACCGCGTGATCGACAATCCGGGCGATGCGATCACGGCGGGCGAAGCCGTGAAGATCGTTTCGTCCGCACGCGCGGCGGCACCGGGTGCTGCTGCGTCGGCTGCGTCGGCTGCGTCGGCTGCGGCCGCTTCGTCCGCTTCGCCCGCTTCATCGTCTGCGCCTGCTCAATCCGCCCCGCCCGCGCAAACCGCTCAACCGACATCCGCAACCGCTGCGCGCAACTCACCGCCGCCGCGCGCCGCAGGCACGACGCCCGCGCCATCGACGCCCGCTCCGGCGCCCGCCCGCGGCTGACCCATCGACGACGACTCACGAGATCCCTGCCATGCGCCTTCCCCATCCGCTCCCGTTCGCCCGCCAAGCCGTCGCGCTCGGCGCCGCCGCGGCGTCGGCCGCGTTGACCGCGTGCTCGACGCTGCCGCCCTACTCGCCGCCCGCCGTCACGGTGCCCGCGCACTACGCGGGCGCACCGGCCGCGCAGGCCGGCTGGCAAATCGCAACGCCCGCAGATGCCGCCTCGCGCGGCGCATGGTGGACCGTGTTCGGCGATGCCGGCCTGAACGCGCTCGAAGCGCGCGTCGACGTGTCGAACCAGACAGTGAAAAAAGCCGTCGCCGACCTGCAGCAAGCACGCGCGATGGTCGACTATCAGCACGCCGGATTCCTGCCGACGATCACGGCGGGCGCCGCACAAAGCCGCGCGCGCGTATCGCAGAACCGGCTCGGCTCGTCGCTCGCCGGCAAGACGACGCCCGACTACCAGGCCGGCGTGGCCGCAAGCTGGGAACCCGACGTGTTCGGCCGCGTGCGCGACGCGGTGGCAGGTGCGCAGGCGAACGCCGCCGCGAGCGCGGCCGATCTGCAGGCCGTGAAGCTGTCGGTCACGGCCGAACTCGCGACCGACTATTTCGCGCTGCGCTCGCTCGACACGCAAAAGCAGCTGCTCGACGACACGGTGCGCGCATACGCGGACGCGCTGACGCTGCTCAAGCAGCAGCTCGCGGCCGGCGCGATCGACGCGTCGGCGGTCGCGCAAGCCGAAACGCAGCTCGAATCGACGCGCACGCAGGACACCGACATCGACGCGTCGCGTGCGCAGTTGCAGCATGCGATCGCGACGCTCGTCGGCGAAAGCGCGTCGACGTTCGCGCTGCCGCCGCGCGTGCAGGCGTTCCGCGTGCCGGCGATCCCGGCCGGCGTGCCGTCGCAACTGCTCGAACGGCGGCCCGACATCGCGGCGGCCGAGCGCCGCGTCGCGGCCGCGAATGCGCAGATCGGCGAGGCGCGTGCCGCGTTCTTCCCGGATCTCGTGCTGTCGGCGAGCGCGGGGCTCGAGAGCTCGTTCTTCGCACCGTGGCTGACCGCGCCGAGCCTGTTCTGGTCGCTCGGCCCGCAGCTGGCCGGCACGCTGTTCGACGGCGGCCGCCGCAGCGCGTCGCTGCGCGGCGCGCATGCGCAATACGACGGTGCGGTTGCCGATTACCGGCAGACCGTGCTCGTCGCGTTCCAGCAGGTGGAGGATCAGCTGTCGGCGCTCGACGCGCTCGCATCGGAGGCGCGCAGCCAGCAGCGCGCGACCGACGCGGCCGACCTGTCGCTGCGGCTGACGACGAATCGCTTCAACGCGGGCGCCGTCAGCTATCTGGACGTCGTGACCGCGCAGACGATCGCGCTGACGAACCGCCGCACGGCCGACCAGATCGACGCGCGGCGGATGGAGGCCGCGGTCGGGTTGCTGAAGGCGTTGGGCGGCGGCTGGCAGGCGGCCGCGGACGCAGCCGTACCGGAGAGAACGAACACGAACACCGGCACGAACGGACGCTCGGCGGCCGCATCGCCCGACGCCGCGGTCACGCAGCGGGCGGCCGGTTGAACGTGAGGATGAAACGCGTGCCGCGCGCGTCGCTTTCGACCTGGGCGGTGCCGCCGTGCAGTTCCATCACCGAGCGCACGATCGCGAGGCCGAGCCCGGCGGTGCCGCCCGGCACGCCGCCGCTGCGGGCCGGATCGCCGCGCACGAAGCGATCGAAGATCCGCGGCAGCAGCGCAGGATCGATCGGCTCGCCGGGATTCGCGACGACGACGCGCACCGCGTCCGGCGTTTCGTCGACGGCGAGCGTGATGACGCCGCCGGCGGGCGTGTAGCGCAGCGCGTTCGCGAGCAGGTTGCCCACCGCGCGGCGAAACAGCTCGACGTCGGCGGTCAGTTGCCCGTGCCCGTCGACGCGCAGCGTCGAGCCCGCTTCGTCGGCGAGCCCCTCGAAATATCCGGCGATGCGCTCGAGTTCGTCGCGCACGTCGAACGCGCGCTGCCGCGTGACGAAGCTCGGATGCTCGGCGCGCGCGAGAAACAGCACGTTGTCGATCATCCGCGCGAGACGGTCGTATTCCTCGAGATGCGATTCGAGCAGCGCCTGATACTCGTCCGCCGAACGCGCGCGCGCGAGCGCGACTTCGGTCGCGCCGCGCATGTTGTTCAGCGGCGTGCGCAGGTCGTGCGCAAGATCGGCGCTGAATTGCGACAGATGCGCGAACGCCTGCTGCAGGCGCCCCAGCATCGCGTTCTGCGCATCGACGAGCGCGCACAGCTCGCTCGGCGCGCGCGACGCGTCGAGCCGCGTGTCGAGCTTGTCGACGGTGATCCGGCCGGTGTTGTCGACGATCTCGCGCAGCGGCGCGAGCGCCGTGCGGATCAGCCAGTAGCCGAGCAGCAGCGCGAACAACGCGCCGAGCCCGCCGGCGATCACGAGCCGGTCGCGGTAGCCGTCGAGCAGGTCGGCGCGGTCGCGCATGTTGCGCGCGATCGCGATGCGGATCGGCGTGCGGTCGCCGAGCGCAGCCTCGAACACGACGCCGCGCATCGGCGTGCCGCCGTCGGCCGTCCACGTGACGAGCCGGTCGGCCGTGATCCGTTCGTTCGGCGGAACCGGCACCGCATGCGGCGCAAACAGCTGCGCATCGGCCAGCGGAGCCGATGCGGCGGCACGCGCATCGTCGAGCGCGGCGAGCCGCACGTTGTGGCGCGCGAGCACGTCGCCGCGCGCGTCGACGGCGGCCATCGACAGCGCCTCGTTGCCGAGCACCTGGCTCGTCAACAGCTCGGCGTGCGTGCGGACCGCATCGGCCGATTCGAGCTCGCCCGCGAGCCGGCGCGTGTGGCGCGCGGCGAGCACGATGTCGAGATCGTCCTGCGTGTTCACCTGCCGTTCGAGGCCCGCATACACGTAGGCGCCGACAAGCGCGAACGCAGCGAGCGTGGTCGCGGCGAACGCGAGCGCGAGAGTCGCGGCGAGCGAGCGCGGCCGCGTCATGCGCCGTCCTTCGGTTCGAGCACGTAGCCGACACCGCGCACCGTATGAATCAGCTTGACCGGAAACGCGTCGTCGATCTTCGCGCGCAGGCGCCGGATCGCAACCTCGACGACGTTGGTGTCGCTGTCGAAATTCATGTCCCACACGTACGACGCGATCTGCGTGCGGCTCAGCACCTCGCCCTGCCGGCGCGCGAGCAGCTGCAGCAGCGAGAATTCGCGCGGCGTCAGGTCGATCCGCGTGGCGCCGCGCTTCACGCGGCGGCGCACCACGTCGATTTCCAGATCGCCGACCACGAGGTGCTCGGTTTCGCGCGGCGGCCCGCGGCGCGCGAGCGTGCGGATGCGGGCGAGCAACTCGACGAACGCGAACGGCTTCACGAGGTAATCGTCGGCGCCGAGCTCGAGGCCGTGCACGCGATCCTGCACGTCGTCGCGCGCGGTCAGGAACAGCACGGGCGTCGTGTGCGTGTCGCGCAGCCGCTTGAGCACGCCCCAGCCGTCGAGCACCGGCAGCATCACGTCGAGCACGATCACGTCGTAGCGCTCCTCCTGCGCGAGCATCAGCCCTTCGGCGCCATCCTTCGCGAGATCGACGCTGAAGCCCGATTCCTCGAGCCCCTTCTTCAGGTACGCGCCCGTCTTGGGTTCGTCTTCGACTATCAGGATGCGCATGGCCGGCTCCGCCGCATTCGTGGGACATGCGGCGATGTTACCGGGAAATGGAAACGAGGAACCGCTCCGTGCATGCACGAACGCCGTTGATTACAAAACGGTAATCAGCCGGTCAGCCTGGCGTGCGGCGGCGCGGCCAGAATGCGGGGTGCGGGGCCTTTTTGTGCGCTTGCGTTCGCGCGTTCGCTTCACCGGGAACCGGGAAAACCGCGCGGCCGCGTCCGGTCCGGCCGTACCGCGGCATGCGGGCGAGCCGCCGTCTCGCGACGTTGTCGCGGGACGCGCGCGCCGCCGCTTACGTCATCGCCTGACTGACGAGCGCGTAGAGCCCGTATGCCGGATCGGGCGCGCTGCCGGACGCCGGGGCCGGCGCGTTGCGAACCATCTTCGCGCAGGTGTCCACGCGTTTCAAACCCTGCACGTCGAGCCAGTCCGGCAAGCGGGTGCCGGACGGCACGTCGATGCGAACGAATTCGTTCTCGCGCCTGCTCAGCCAGTGCGCGATCAGCGCCTTCGCGTACACGTCGCCGCCCGTTCGCGGTGTGACGACGGGGCCGATTACCCAACCGCGGCCGAAGCGGCGCAGCACCGAAAATCCGACGGCCTTGCCGTCGCGTTCGAGCACGACGCTTTCGCCGCGCTCGAGCAATGCCGACAGCAGCGTGTCGCGGACGAGGCCGGAAGCACGCGCGTCCAGTTCGACGAAGCAGTCCAGATCGGCCCGCGTGCCGGGCCGCAGCCGCTCCCCGTCGGGCAACGCGACCGCGAGCGGCCGGCTCGCGTTCCCCTGAAATTGATCCAGCGACCCGCACACCGCGAAGCCGAGCTTCTCGTACAGCGGCTGGCCGGCCGGCGTCGCGTGCAGGAACGTGGTGCGCGGCCCCAGTTCGTCGATCAGGATCTCCATCAGCGCGCGGCCGATCCCGCGGCCCTGATGCTCGGACGAGACGATCACGTGGCCGATCGCGGCACGATCCGCACCGTACTTCCAGCACATCGCCGTGCCGATGACCACACCGTTTTCCTCGGCCGCGAACGCAGTCGACGTCTGCGCCGAAAACTGCCAGTCTTCCGCCCGGAACGGCCAGCGCAGCGCCATCGACAGTGCGTGGGCCGCGGGGACGTCCGTCGCGGTGAATCGCCGATAGCGAAGCGCCGTCACGGCGCCGGACGTGCTCGTCGCGTGTTCGAATGTCATTCGTGATCCTCGGAAATTGCGTCGTTCGGCGGGCCGGCAGCGGCAATGCGCATTCGCGGCCCGTCGATGGAATCGACTGTCGTCACCGCCGCATCGCGCGCGGCCGACGGCCGATAAACCGTGCATTAATCCGCACTCGACGGCGTCCGTGCGAAATACCGCTGGGCGAGCGCAACCCAATACCGGACGCCGGCCGGAATGATGTCGTCGTTGAAGTCGTATTTCGGATGATGCAGCGCCGGCGAGGCCGCACCGTCCGGGGCATTGCCGATCAGCACGTAGGTGCCCGGCCGTTCCTCCAGCATGAAGCCGAAGTCTTCGGACGTCATGTTCGGCGGCACGTCGCGGGCCAGGCGTGCATCGCCGAACGTATCGCGGATCACCGCTTCGCAGAAGGCGGTCTCGGCCGGCGTGTTGACCGTCGCCGGGTAGTACTGAAAAAATTCCACGTCGACCTGCGCGCCGTAAGCCGCGGCCAGCCCTTCGCACATCAGCCGGACGTCGCGCTGCAACTGCTGCTGCAACGCGGACGACAGCGTGCGGATTGTGCCGCGCAGCTCGGCGGTGTCGGGAATCACGTTGTCCGTCGTGCCCGCATGGAACATGCAGACGGAAATGACCGCCGGGTCGACGGGGTCCTTGTGCCGCGCGGCGATCGTCTGGCACTGCAGCACCATCGCGCACGCGAGCGGCACCGGATCGATGCCCAGATGCGGCTGCGCCGCGTGCGCGCCCTTGCCCGTCACCGTGATCCTGAAGCGCGAGCCGGCGGCCATGATCGGGCCCGTGCGCAACCCGAAGTGCCCGGCCGGCAATCCCGGCCAGTTGTGCATGCCGAATACCGCTTCCGTCGGGTATTGCTCGAACAGTCCGTCGTCGATCATCTTGCGCGCGCCCGCACCACCCTCTTCGCCGGGCTGAAACACGAAATGGACGCTGCCGGGCAGCTGCGGCAGTTCCTTCAGCACGCGCGCGGCGCCGAGCAGCATCACGGTATGGCCGTCATGGCCGCACGCGTGCATGATCCCGTGCGTGCACGATGCGTGCGCGAAGTCGTTTGCTTCGTGGATCGGCAATGCGTCGAGATCGGCGCGCAGCACGATGCCGCGATGCGGATCCGCGCCGCGCAGGCTCGCGACGACGCCCGTGCCGCCGAGCCCGCGCGACACCGCGTAGCCGAGCGCTTCCAGTTCGCGGGCGACGACGTCGGCCGTCCGGTGTTCCTCGAATCGCAACTCGGGATGCGCATGCAGGTCGCGGCGCAGCTTCGCCCAGTGCGCGTGATGCGCGTCCAACGACGTGTCGGGGATGATGGCGTTTTCCAATCTCGGCATCCTTGCAAAGCAAACCGGTTCAAATCACGACTGCCGCGTCGCGCGCAGCCGACGCATCAATCATAAAAGCCCAGGACGGACTTCACCTCCATGTACTCCTCCATCCCTTCGATCCCGTACTCGCGGCCGTTGCCCGACTGCTTGTATCCGCCGAACGGCGCCTGAGGGTCCCATGCCGGGTAGTTCAAATGGACCTGCCCCGCCCGGATGCGCGCGGCCACCGCCCGCACGCGCGCCATGTCGGTGCCCTGCACGTGCGCGCCCAGCCCGTACACCGTATCGTTCGCGATCGCGACCGCTTCGTCGACGGTGTCGTAAGGCAGGATCGCGAGAACCGGACCGAAGATCTCCTGCTGCGCGATCGCCATGTCGGTGCGCACGTCGGAGAAGATCGTCGGCCGCGCGTAGAAGCCCTTGGCGAGCCCCGCCGGCCGGCCGGGGCCCCCGGTGATCAGCTTCGCGCGTTCGTCGATGCCCGCGTCGATCATTTGCCCAACCCGCCGGAACTGCGCGCGATTGGCCAGCGGCCCGTGCGTCGTGGCCTCGTCGAACGGATCGCCGACGATCAGCCGCTGCGCCGCGGCGACGGCCAGTTCCTCTACCTTGCCGAGCGCATCGCGCGGCACGATCATGCGGGTCGGCGCGCTGCACGACTGGCCCATGTTCCGGAACGCGGCGGCAACGCCCGGCGCGATCGCACGCTGCAGGTCCGCATCCGGCAACACGACATTCGGCGACTTGCCGCCGAGCTCCTGCGCGACGCGCTTGACGGTCGGCGCGGCGGCCTGCGCGACGAGCACGCCGGCCCGCGTCGAACCTGTGATCGACACCATGTCGACTTCAGGATGCGACGACAGCGCGGCGCCCACCGTTTCGCCGCTGCCGCTCACGAGATTGAATACGCCGGCGGGCACGCCCGCATCGGCGATCACTTCCGCGAACAGCAGTGCGCTCAGCGGCGAGAGTTCGCTCGGCTTCAGCACCACCGTGCAGCCTGCCGCGAGCGCGGGCCCGACCTTCGCGGTGATCTGGTAGATCGGCCAGTTCCACGGCGTGATCAGCGCGCACACGCCGATCGGCTCGCGCACGACCGCGGTCGTCCCGCGCCGCTCGACGAACGGGTAGCTCGCCAGGTTGTCGCGCGCGACGCGGATATGCTCGGCCGCAAGCGGCACGTGCGCGTTGCGGGCGTAGCTGATCGGCGCGCCCATTTCCAGCGCGAGCGCGGCGGCAAACAACCCGGCGCGCTCCACGAGCAATGCATGGATGCGGTCGAGCACTGCGGCACGCGCATGCGGCGACGTCGCCGACCACGATTCGAACGCGCGGCGCGCGGCGCTCACCGCGCGCTCGGCATCGCGTGCGCTGCCGAGCGGAATCTCGCACAGCGTGTCCTCGGTGGACGGGCAGACGACCGCGAACCGGTCGCCGCCGTCGGGCAGCACCCAGTCGCCGTCGATGAAGAAGCGATCGAGCCTGCCGGCTTGCATCAGGTGAACAACGGGTGAATTCATTGCAGGGTGTCCTTGAGTCGGTACCAGGCGCCGACGAACGGCAGGAACCACGGTTTGCCGAAGTGACCGGGAATCGCGGGCCAGTCGAAGTCTTGCCACGGGTTGAGCGCCGCGCGCCCGTCCATGATCTCGGCCATCAGCGTGCCCATCAGCGTCGCCATGTGCGTGCCGTGGCCGCTATAGCCCATCGAGTAGTAAACGCCGTCGCGCTCGCCCGCGCGCGGCAGGCGGTTGGCCGTCATGTCGACCAGCCCGCCCCAGCAATAGTCGATGCGCGCGCCGGCCAGTTCGGGAAACACCGCGGCCATCTGCTGCCGCAGAATCCGGCCGCTCTTTTCGTCCGAACGCGGATTCGACGTCGCGAAACGGGCGCGCCCGCCGAACAGCATCCGGTTGTCCGGCGTGACGCGAAAGAAATTGACGAAGTTCTTGGTGTCCGTGACCATCCGGCGGGTCGGCAGCAACCGGTCGAGCAACGCGCGCGGCAACGGCTCCGTGACGATGATGAACGCGCCGACCGGCACGATCCTGCGCCGGATCCAGCCGAACGGGCCGATCTGCGAGATGCCGCTCGCGAGCAACACCTGGCGCGCGCGGATCTCGCCGAGCGGCGTACGCACCGCATAGGCGCCGCTCGCCGCCCGCTTCAATCCGAGCACCGGCGCGTGCTCGACAATGCGCGCGCCGCGCGCTTGCGCAGCCGTCGCGAGGCCGCGCACATAACGGCCGACGTGCATTCCCGCACTCTTGCCGAACAGCAGCCCGCCGTGATAACGGTCCGAGCCGATCTCGTCGCGCAACGCCGCTTTCGTCACGATGCGCGTGTCGGGATCCACGCTTGCGGCGAGCAGCGCGTGGCTGCGCACGAGCTTGTCGTAGTGTTCAGGCTTCGCCGCGAGCTTGAGCTTGCCGCGCCGCACGAAATCGCAATCGATCGACTCGTCCCGGACCAGCCGCTCGACCGTGTCGACGCCCGCGTCGAACGCGCGATAGAGCCGGTTGGCGAGCTCGGTGCCGATGCGCTGCGACAGCGACGCGTAATCCTGCGCGAAGCCGTTGTTGCACATCCCGCCGTTGCGCCCGGACGCCGCCTGCCCGACGGTGCCCGCCTCGCAGACGACCACGCTCGCGCCTTTTTTCGCGAGCGCGAGGGCCGCGGCCGAGCCGGTGATCCCGCCGCCGACGACGACCACGTCGCAACTTCCGTCCGGCAGCTCCGGCGAGCTGCTCACGAATGGCTGCGACGTATCGAGCCAATACGAAACGAAACGCATCACACACTCCAATCCCGCCGGCGCCGGGCCGCCACACGTGGCAGGCGCCCGCGCCGATCCAGCCGCGCTTGCGCGGCGCGCATCGCCGCATGTCGGCGATAGCCTAGAAATCCGCGACCTTGCCCCATGCCGAATCGTTGAACCGCGCCGGCTGATACGGCACCGGATCGACCAGCGGCTGCGCGCCCGTCGCGAGATCGGCGATCAGGTGCCCGGCGCCGGGGCCGATCCCGAAGCCGTGCCCGGAAAAGCCCGCCGCGAGAATCAGGCCGGGCACGCCCGGCACTTCGCCGATACCCGGCACGCCGTCCGGCGTGCTGTCGACGTACCCGGCCCACGCGTGCGTGATCGTCGCGTCACGCAGTTCGGGCAGCAGCTCGACCACGCGGCGGTACGTTTCGTTGACCGTCGGCATGTCGGGCTTCGGATCGAGGATGCGGACGGCTTCCATCGGCGTCGGCGCGTCGAGCCGCCAGCGCTTCAGCGTTTCATGGCCGCCGCGCACGCCTTCGAGGCCGCCCGGCAGCAGATTGCGCCAGCGCTTCGCGAACATCGGCACGAACTGCGGCGCGAAGCGCAGGAACTGCGGTGTCACGTCGACGCGCGCGCGGCCGCTGATCGCGAGTGCGTAGCGTCCGTCGGTACGGCGGGTAACGGACACGCCTGACATATACAGCGCATCCGGCAACGCCTGCTCGGTGGGCGACACGCTGAGGATCGACTGGCGGATCGACGCCTGCGGAAAGCGGATGCCGAGCTGGCGGCAGAACGACGACGCCCATGCGCCGCCGGCCATCACGACCGTCTTGGTCTTGATCACGCCGGCCTCGGTCACGACCGCGCTGACGCGCCCGCCCTCGAGTTCGATCCCGCGCGCCGCGCAGTGCTGATGCACGCTGCCGCCGAGCTTGATCAGCGCGGCGGCCACGGCCGGCGCGGCCTTCGCCGGATCCGCCGTGCCGTCGGTCGGCGAGAACACGCCGCCCTTCCATTGCCGGCCCGTCAGGCGCCCGCGCTCGCTGGCCTGCTTGCTGTCGAGCATGTACGTGGTGACGCCGGCCGTCTTCGCGAACTCGCCCCAGTTGGCCCAGCGGGACAACTCGTCGTCGTCGTTGCTCAGGTACAGCAGCCCGCAGCGATGAAAACCGGTGTCTTCGCCGGTTTCCTCGCCGAACCGTTCCCACAGATCGATGCTCTTGCTTGCCATCGGCAGCTCGCGCGCATCGCGGTTCTGCTGCCGGCACCAGCCCCAGTTGCGGCTCGACTGCTCGGCGCCGATCCGGCCTTTCTCGACGAGCGCGACCGACACCCCGCGCCGGGCGAGGTAGTAGGCGGTAAAGACGCCGATGATGCCGCCGCCGATCACGACGACGTCGGCCGAAGCCGGCGGCGTGGGCAGCGTTTCGATAAGGCGCAGCGGAGGGGACATGGTCAGTCTCGTTCGGTTGATACGTGGACGTTCTGCACGACGTAGAATTTCGCCACGCGCTCGCTGCTTTCCCAGCCGATCGATGCGCCGCGCGGCACGAACAGCGCGTCGCCGGCGCCGAGCGACAGCACGCTGCCGTCCGGCGCGGCGAACCGCACGCCGCCGGCCAGCAGGAACATGAATTCGTTCACGCGATGCGGGCGCACGATCCGGTGATAAGGCGTCGAATCCCACGTGCCCGCGCAGTACTCGGCGGCGTCTTCGACGAACACGTTGTCGCTGCGGCATTGCGGCGCGGGGCCGAGCAGCACCTCCGCGGGCAACGTCGACGACGGCTTGAAATCGGCGTCGGCGCGCAGCCGGAACAGGCCGCGTTTCGTCGGCTGCCCGCACGCGGCCGCGCAGAACGTCACGGAGACGGGCGACGCCGCGCTGATGCGAACCGCCGTGCCGCCGCCGACGACGGCCCCCTCGCCCGGACCCAGCACCCACGGCTCGGCGCCGGCCGCTTCGAGCGTCAGCTCGCCTTCGACGACGACGAGCGTCTCGATGTGCGGATAACGCGCGACGTCGAGTTCGCCGACGAAGCCGATACGTCCGGCGGCCATCGAGTCGGGCCCTTCCCACGCGATCTCGCGATGTTGCGCGAAAGGATCGTTCGCGCCGAACGCCTGCTTGCGCAACGCGGCCGGATCGGCCCTTCCGTCGGCACGATGCAATACGAAAACTGCGGTCATTTCTGCTCCTGCATGGTCGCGACGGTGTCGTGCAGTTCCCGTCGCGCGGTATTGGAAATCGTCGTTCGAAGCCCCCGCCGTCCGCACACCTTTAGGACATTGAAATGTCCTGCGTCGGGTGGCGCCCGGCAAACCCGTTCAATCTCGCGCTCCTGTGATGCTTGCCTGCCATTGTGCCGCGCCGGTCCGTCGGTCTGGTCAAGCGCCATTCAAGCGCGCGTCAAGCGCCGGACAACGGTCGCGCCCGTCGTTGGCTATGCGACATGACATGTCGCGTCGCGGTGGTCGGCACGCGTGCGCATCGGCAGCGTTCGCGCTGCTGCACCGGCCGGCCGCGCGACGACGTAATCGCGCGGCGTGATTCCGAGCACACGCCGGAAATGCCGGCCGAGATGACTCTGATCGAAGAAGCCGACCTCGGTCGCGACGACCGACGGCGCGAGGCCGGCGCGCAACAGATCCTGCGCGCGGCGCACGCGTACGGCGCACAAATAGCGATGCGGCGACAAGCCCACTTCGCTGCGAAAGCGTGCGGTGAAACGCGACACGCTCAAGCCGGCCACGGCCGCGAGCGTGTCGAGGTTCAGCGGCTGCGCGAACGACGCGTCGATCGTGCGCAGCACGTCGCCGATCGCCGGCGACACGGGCCGCGCGATACGCGGCGCGCGCGGCATCGTGCCTTCTACCGCGTCTTGGAACAGGGTGGCCATGCTGGCGGTCCTCATGCAGTCGCCCGCGCGGCAAGCGGGCAAACGAATCGTGCGTTCATATCCAGTGCTCGGGGCATTCGCGTCAGTGCAGGAAGTCCTGCATCCGGTAATACGCGCCGACGATCGGCAGGAACCACGCGTGCCCGAAATGCCCCGGCATCGCCGGCCAGTCGAGCTCGCGCCACGGATTCGACGCGGCCGCGCCGTACAGCACGTCGGCCATCACGCGGCCCATGTGCACCGACATCTGCACGCCATGGCCGCTGTAGCCCATCGAGTAATAGAGCCCGTCGTGCTGGCCCGCGCGCGGCAGCCGGTCGGCGGTGATGTCCACCAGCCCGCCCCAGCAGTAGTCGAGCCGCACGTCGGCCAGCTCGGGGAAATATTCGGCCATGCCGGCGCGCAGGATGTCGCCGCTCTTCGCGTCGGAGCGCGGGCTCGACATCGCGAAGCGCGCGCGTCCGCCGAACAGCAGCCGGTTGTCGGGCGTCACGCGGAAGTAGTTGCCGATCTGGCGCGACGTCACGTACGCGCGGCGCTGCGGAAACAGCCGGTTCAACTGCGCATCGGGCAGCGGTTCCGTCACGACGATGAAGCTGCCGACCGGCGCGATGCGCCGCCGGAACCACGCGAACGGCCCGTGCTGCGATGCGCCGGTCGCGACCAGCACGCGGTCGGCGACGATCGTGCCTCGCGTGCACGTGATCGTGTGGCGCTCGCCGTCGAGCCGCTCGAGCTGCGTGACGGCCGCGTGCTCGTAGACGCGCGCGCCGGCCCGCACGGCCGCCTGCGCGAGCCCGACGCCGAACTTGCCCATGTGCATCTGCGCACCGTTGCGCTGCAGGAGTCCGCCGTAGAAGCCGTCGGACGCGACTTCGTCGCGGATCCGCGACGGTTCGATCAGTTCGATATCGGGATCGACGTCGCGGCGCAACGCATTGAACGTTTTCTCGAGCCCCGCGAAATGCTGCGGCTTCGCGGCGAGCTTCAGCTTGCCCGCGCGGCGGAAGTCGCAGTCGATCGCGTGCTCGGCGACGATCGTCTCGACGCTCTTCACCGCGCTTTCGTACGCGCGGTAGAACTGCTTCGCGGGCTCCGCGCCGATCCGCGCGGCGAGCGACGCGAAGTCCTGTGCGACGCCGGTGTTGCACTGCCCGCCGTTGCGGCCCGACGCTTCGCTCGCGACCTGCGCGGCTTCGAGCACGACCACCGACACGCCGCGCTGCGCGAGCGCGAGCGCCGCCGACAATCCGGTGAAGCCGCCGCCGATCACCACCACGTCGGCACGCCCTTCGACGGGGCCTTCACAGCCGCCGCGAAACGCGGGGCGCGTATCCAGCCAGTACGATTCCAGTTTCATCGAATGTTTCTCGAGCATTCCCGTGACGACGATCGGCGACCGCGGCGACCGCGGCAATGGAGCAATGAGACCCATTTAATCACCATCAGAAAGCGCAGTTGCCGCGTATTCGCGCGCGGCACACGCGCAATTCACCGTTTTGTACGACTGCAGCAGCACACTATGCGCAATGCCGATCGCCGGCACGCGAGCGCGCGGCGAACGAGCGATCGCGCGCATCACAGCCGCACCGGCTGCACCGGTGCGACGGCGGCCTGCGCCGGCTCCGCCTGGAAGCGCACGAGGTCTTCCTCGCTGCGGTGGCACAGCACCTGCGCACCGTTGCCGAGCGTGCGCAGCGACGGAGCCGTCCGGTTGCACACACCGTCCACGCGCATCGCGCAGCGCGACAGGAACGGACACAGCTCGGCCTCGTTCTCGCGCTCGCCGATCGGCACCAGCGGCCGGTGGCAGCGCTCGGCCGCATCGTCGAGCCAGCCCGCGCGCAGCTCCGGCGCCGACGACACCAGCAGATGCGAATACGGGTGATAAGGCGGCGCGCACAGCGCGTCACGGCTGCCGGTTTCGACACGGCGGCCCGCATACAGCACGACGATGTCGTCGCTGATCGCGCGCACCTTCGCGATGTCGTGCGTGATGAACACGTACGACACGCCGAGCTTCGCCTGCAGGTCGCGCAGCAGATCCATGATCGCGGCGCCGACCACTGTGTCGAGCGCCGACGTGACCTCGTCGCACAGGATCAGGTCGGGCTCGGCCGCGAGTGCGCGCGCCAGGTTGACGCGCTGCTTCTGCCCGCCGGACAACTCGCCGGTGCGCCGCGCGGCGACCGCCTGCGGCAACCGCACGAGTTCGAGCAGCTCGGCGACGCGCTGGCGCGCACGCGCGCCCTTGATCCCGCGATAGAACGCGAGCGGCCGCGCGAGCGTGCGCTCGACGGTATGCACCGGATTGAGCGCGGTATCGGCGTTCTGGAACACGATCTGCACGCGGCGGTGCTGCTCCTTCGTCCGCTTGCCGATATCGCGCGCGAGCGGCTCGCCGTCGAGCAGGATCTCGCCGCCGGTTGCCGGCACGAGGCCCGCGATCACCTTCGCGAGCGTCGTCTTGCCGGAGCCCGATTCGCCGATCACGCCGACCGTCTGCCCGCGCCCGATGCGCAGGTCGACTTCATGCAGGATCACCTTTGCCGGCCAGCCGTTCGCGGTGCGGCCGCCGTAGCCCGCGATCGCGCCGCGCACGTCGAGCAGCGGCGCAGGCGCGGCCGGTCGTTGCGCGTGCGCACCGCGGTCGGCATCGTTCGGCGTGACCGCCGCGATCAGGCTCTGCGTGTACGGATGCGCGGGCGCATGCAGGATCTGTCCGGTGCCGCCGGCCTCGCGGATCACGCCGTCGCTCAGCACGACGATCCGGTCGGCCATCTGCGCGACCACGGCCAGGTCGTGCGACACGTACACCGCGCTCATCCCGTAGCGGCGGATCACGCTTTTGAACGCCTGCAGCACGTCGATCTGCGTGGTCACGTCGAGCGCGGTGGTCGGCTCGTCGAGAATCACGAGCTCCGGATCGGTGATCAGCGCCATCGCGGCCATCAGCCGCTGCAGCTGCCCGCCCGACACCTGGTGCGGATAGCGCTTGCCGATCGTCTCCGGCTCCGGCAGCGCGAGCGCGCGGAACAGCTCGACCGCCTTCGCCTGCGCGTCGCGCTTCGACATCGTCTTGTGGATCAGCGCGCTTTCGATCACCTGGTCCAGGATCGTGCGCGACGGGTTGAACGCGGCGGCCGCGCTCTGCGCGATGTACGCGACCTTGCGGCCGCGCAGCGCGGTCAAGCGTTGCGCGGACAGCGTGCAGACGTCCGTGCCGCCGATCTTCACCGAGCCGGCGGCGATCCGGCAGCCGCTGCGCGCATGGCCCATCAGGGACAGCGCGATCGTCGTCTTGCCGGAGCCCGATTCGCCGATCAGCGCGAGCACCTCGCCGCGCCCGATCTCGAAGTCGACGTCGTGAACGATCGTCGTTTCCGCGCCGCCCGGCCGGCCGCCGACGACGCGCAGCCCGCGCACCTCGACGAGCGGAGTCGATTGATCTCGCATCAGTGTTCTCCCGCGGCCGCGGCCGCGCCCTTGCGGCGGCCGCGATGCGGCAGGCCGTCGATCAACAGGTTGACGCCCACCGTCAGGATCGCGATCGCGACCGCGGGGATGATCGCGACGGCCGAGCCGTCGCCGAGGCTCGCGATGTTCTCGCGCACGAGCGAGCCGAGGTCCGCGTACGGCGGCTGCACGCCGAGCCCCAGAAAGCTCAGGCCGCTCAGCAGCAGCACGACGAACGTGAAGCGCAGCCCCGTGTCGGCGAGCATCGGATGAATCATGTTCGGCAGCATCTCGACGCACGCGATGTACAGCGCGCTCTCGCCGCGCGCCCTTGCCACCTGCACGAATTCGAGCGTGCTGATGTTGACGGCCAGCGCGCGCGCGATCCGGTACGAGCCCGGCATGTAGCTGACCGCGGCAGTGAGGACCAGCAGCGGCAGCGACGAGCCGAACGCGGCGACGAACATCAGCGCGAACATCTTCGACGGAATCGATGTGAGCGCGTCGAGGAATCGGCTCATCGTCTCGTCGACCACGCGCCCCGACACGGTCGCGAGCAGCCCGAGCGTCGTGCCCGTCAGCGCGGCGAGCAGCACCGCGGCGAGCGCGAGCAGCACGGTCAGCCGCGTGCCGTACAGGATCCGGCTCAGCATGTCGCGGCCGAGGAAGTCGGAGCCGAACGGCAGCTTCGCGCTGAACGGCGCGAACACGTCGGGCGTGACGATCGCGCCGACGTCGTGCGGCGCGAGCAGCGGCGCGAACGCGGCGACGAACAGCATCAGGCCGACCATCGACAGGCCGATACGGCCGCCGGTCGTCAAGGCGATGCGCGCGGCGCGGCGCTTGCGCGGCTGGTCGGGGGCAGGCGCAGCAGGCGGCATGCTGCCCCGCCCCACGGGCGGGTCGCCGGATGGCGGCAGCGCGCTGCTGCGTTGTACGGGTTCGATCGGTTGCATGGGCGGCATCTCGGAAGGAAGACGAAACACTCAGGTGCGCAATCGCGGGTTCGACACGATGGAGCACAGGTCGGCGAACAGCACGAGCGTCAGGTAAGCGACGCAGAAGATCAGCGTGCACGCCTGGACCAACGGGAAATCGCGGTTGCTGACGGCGTCGACCATCAGGCTCGCCAGGCCCGGATAGTTGAAGATCGTCTCGACGACGATCACGCCGCCGAGCAGATACGACAGGCTCAGCGCGATCGCATTCGCGATCGGGCCGATCGCGTTCGGCAGCGCATGGCGCAGCACGACGCGCGCGGGGCTCGCGCCCTTCAGCACGGCCATCTCGACGTACGACGCGCTCAATTGCTCGATCACCGCGGCGCGCGTCATCCGCGCCATCTGTGCGATCACGACCGCGCACAGCGTCAGCACCGGCATCGCATACGCACGCAGGAAATCGTGCAGGCTTTCGATCGGGCCGCTGTACGACAGCGCGGACAGCCAGTGCAGCTCGACCGCGAACACGAGCACGGCGACCGTCGCGATCAGGAATTCCGGCGTCGCGACGAGCGACAGCGTGCCGAGGCTGATCATGCGATCGATCACCGACTCGCGCTTGACCGCCGCGAGGATCCCGAGCAGCAGCGCGATCGGCACCGACACGGCGGTCGTGATCGCGGCAAGCGTAAGCGACTTCGGCAGGCGCCCGCCGATCAGCTCGGACACCGGCATGTCGCTGGACAGCGACCGGCCGAAATCGCCGTGCAGCAAGCCGGTGAGCCAGTGCACGTAGCGCACGTGCGCCGGCATGTCGAGACCGAACTGCTGGCGCAGCGCGGCGACCGTCTCCGGCGTCGCCGACTGGCCGAGCGCGGCCTGCGCGGCGTCGCCCGGCAGCAGGTTCGTGATCGTGAAGATGATCGCGGACACGATCAGCAGCGTCAGCGCGGTGATCGCGATGCGCCGGCCGATCAGACCGATGAGAATGCGGTTCATGGAGCGACACTCCCGAAAAAACCGCGCGTGGCCGGCGCGGTGGTCCACACCGGCCGCGCGGCGACAGCCGACGACAACGTCATGCGTTCCACCACACGTTCTCGGCGAACATGAAGCCCATCATCCCGCCTGTCGGAATCGACCCGAGGCCAGCGAGCCGCTTGTCGTAGCCGTCGAGGAAGCTGATGAACGCCGGAATGCCGACCCGGCCCTGCTGCGCCACGATCACCTGCATGTCGCCGTACATCTGCTTGCGCTTCGCATCGTCGGTTTCCGAACGCGCGGCGAGCAGCAGCTGGTCGAACTTCGCGTTCTTCCAGCCCGATTCGTTCCACGGCGCATCCGACTTGAAGAACTGCGTGAACAGCACGTCGGCGCTCGAGCGCGGGTTGATGTTGCCGAACGTGAGCGGATGCTTCATCCAGTGGTTCGACCAGTAGCCGTCGGGCGACGCGCGGTTCACCTGCAGGTTCAGCCCGATCTTCTGGCCGGCCTGCTGCAGCAGCACGGCCATTTCGATCGACCCGTTCGCGTCCGACGTCGCATAGATCGGCGGCAGCGTCGCGCCGAGCGCGCCCGCCTTCTGGAGCAGGAATTTCGCCTTGTCCGGATCGTGCGCCCGCTGCGGCAGCGACGCGTTGAAGTAGCGATGCCCCGGCGGAATCGGCTGGTCGTTGCCGATCACCGAGTAGCCGCGGAACACCGCCGAGCGGATCTGCTCGCGATCGAACAGGTACTTCATCCCTTCGACGAAATCGGGATTCGACACGATCGGGTTGTCGCTGCGCATGATCAGGTCGGTATAGAGGCCCGACTTGGTTTCCTTCAGCGCGTAGCCCGGCGTCGACGCGACCCGCTGCGTGGAACGCGGATCGATCGCGTTGATCAGGTGCACGTCGCCCGACAGCAGCGCATTCAGGCGCGCGGCCTTGTCGCTGATGCCGATCAGCTCGATCTCGTCGAGATACGGCCTGCCCGGCTTGAAGTAGCTGTCGTTGCGCACGCCGACGGTCGACACGCCCGGCTTGAACGACTTCAGCTTGTACGGGCCGCAACCGATGCCGGCGCTGAAGTCGGTCGTGCCGTCCTTGACGATCACGAGCTGCGGCGTCGCGAGGATGACGGGCAGGTCCGCGTTCGCGCTCGCGAGCGTCAACGTGACTTCGTCCGGGCCGCTCGCCTTCGCGTCGGCGAACTGCTCGGCGAGCGGCTTGACCTTCGACGCGGTGGCCGCGTTCTTGTGGCGCATCAGCGAATACACCACGTCGGCCGGGCCGACGGGCTTGCCGTCGTGGAACGTGACGCCCTTGCGCAGCTTGATGATCCACGTCTTCGCATCGGTCGTCTGCAGCGATTCGGCGAGGTTCATCTGCGGCGTGAGGCTCGCATCGAGCTGCGTGAGGCCGCTGTAGAACATGAAGAAGCGGATGTAGTCCGCGCCCGTCGAGCCCTTGGCCGGGTCGAGCGTATCGGCGGTCGAGCCGGATTCGTTAGCGACCCGGATCTTGCCGCCGCGCTTCGGCGCGGGCGCGGCGAATGCCGCCCCGGGGTTCATCAGCAGTCCGCCGGCACCGGCGGCCATCATGCCGCTCGCCGCCATGACCTTCATCATGTCGCGGCGCGTGAAGCCGCCGTTGCCGCCGCCGTTGCCGCCGCCGTTGTCGATATCGTCGCTCATCCGAACTGCTCCTGACTGTGGAAAGTGGGGTCTTGGGTCCAGCATGGTTGTCGAATCCCGCCGCGCCCGCGTGCTGGTGGCGAACGCAACGTCGTCATGCAATTCATTTAAGCATCGCCAAAATGCGGTTTGTCGCGATTCGGGCCGCCCGTACGATACGAATCGACCGTTTTGAGCCGCCCGCGCAGCATGAATTGCTGCGTGCGCGCACGTGCCGCCGTTCGCGCGCCGCGGTGTCGCGGCGGCCGCGCAAGTGATGCCGATGCAGGAAATCGTAAAGCCGCGGCCGCCGCAGATTGCGCCGACAAAATTGCCCGTTCGGCATCCGGCGCGCGTTTGACTCGCGCAAACCGCACGTTTGTGTCGAATGCGTGTGCGGGCGCCGAGCGCGGTCGAAATGGGCGGTATGTTGCGGCTGGGCGTCAGGCGGGCATGCACAGGCGGCGGCCGGTCGCGGCGGCACGCGATGCATGAAAGCTCGGAAGATTGCAGCCCGATCGCGGCGACTTTGTACGAAGACCGGAAGATGGGTCGGGAGGCGCCCGGGTGTGGAGGCGAAGCTGTCGGCGGTCAGCCGACGGATCGCTCAGGGAATGGGCCGGGGGGATCGCGCAGGGAGCGCGGGGCGGGGAAGTCGGCCCCGGAAATCGGTCGGAGAATCGGGCAGCGAATCGCCCGGTAAGCGGCCATACCCGGCGGATACCAGGCGCGCGCCGCGCATGGCAGCCGTCGGAGACCGCGCTTCCGTGCGGCGGCGCGGCCGTGCCCGGCACGCCAACGCGCCGCCCGCGCGGCGAACGATGCGCCGGCCGCCTGCGGCCGGCACACGCGGGTCACGCCGCGAGCCGGAATACCGACACGGCGGCCCGCAAGCGCGCCGCCTGCTCGTCCAGCGACGACGCGGCCGCCGCGGCCTGCTCGACGAGCGCCGCGTTCTGCTGCGTGACTTCGTCCATCTGCGCGACCGCCCGGCCGATCTGTTCGATGCCGGTGCTCTGCTCGGCCGACGCCGCCGAGATCTCGCCCATGATGTCGGCCACCCGGTCGATCGACCGGACGATCTCCGTCATGCGCGCGCCGGCCGTCTCGACGAGCCGGCTGCCGCTGCCGACCCGCTCGACCGATGCCTCGATCAACCCCTTGATGTCCTTCGCGGCCGCCGCGCTGCGTTGCGCGAGCGAGCGCACCTCCGACGCCACGACGGCGAACCCGCGCCCTTCCTCGCCGGCCCGCGCGGCCTCGACCGCGGCGTTCAGCGCAAGAATGTTGGTCTGGAACGCGATGCTCTCGATGACGACGGTAATGTCGGCGATCCGCACCGATCCGTCCGAAATCTGCCGCATCGTCTCGACGACCTCCTGCACGGCGGCGCCGCCGAGTTCGGTCGCCTCCTTCGCGTGGGTCACGAGCGTATTCGCCTGGCGCGCATTGTCGGCGTTCTGTTTGACCGTCGACGTGATCTGCTCCATGCTCGCGGCCGTTTCCTGCAGCGATGCGGCCTGCTGCTCCGTGCGCTGCGACAGATCCAGGTTGCCTTGCGCGATCTCGCCGGTGCCGGTCGCGATCGAATGGGTCGTGGTCTGGATTTCGGCGATGGTCTCGGTCAGCCGCGCCTTCATGTCGCCGAGCGCGACGAGCAGGCTGCCGGGCGCGGCGTGCGCCGTATCGAACGGCACGTCCAGTTCGCCGGCGGCGATGCGGGCCGCGATCTGCGCCGCGTGCGCGGGCTCGCCGCCCAGCGTCCGCCTGACGCTGCGCAGCACGCCCCATGCGATCGCCGCGAGCGCCGCCGCGATGACGAGCGTGATCGCGCCCAGCACCATCGCGAGCCGCGTAAACGCCGCGTTGATGTCGTCGTAGAAGAATCCCGTGCCGATCCACCAGTCCCAGTCCGGAATCGGGACCACGCCCTGGAGCTTCGGCTCCAGATCCGCGTCGGGGCTGCGCTTGATCAGCACGTCGACGAGCGCGAAATGCGCCTGCGCCATGCCCGCGCGGTACGCCTCGCTGTCGGTCAGGCCGCTGGTCGTGCGGTTGCCCTTCGCGCGCGTGCCGATGAACCTGGCGTTCGGATGCACGAGGTTGACGCCGTCGGACGTCGTGACCCAGAAGTAGCTCTTCGAATTCGCGTTGAGCGCCGACAGCGCGGCCTTCGCCTGCTGCTGCGCCTGCTCGCGCGTGAGCGTGCCGTTGGCCTGCAGCGCGCGATACGAATCGACCAGATGCTCGGCCTTGGTCAGCAGAATGACGATCTCTTCGCGGCGGCTGTCGATCAGCGCGTCGCGCAGCGTGTGCAGCGACAACGCGGCGAGCAGGATGACGCCGAGCAGCGCCGCGACGACGAGCATCAGCAGTTTCGTGGACAACTTCATGCGGGGGCCTCGCAATATTAACCGTTCGGTACAGATATCGGCCCGGGCAAGCCGGCCTTGAACGATTCAATATCGGTGATTACCCTCGCTTCGTGCGCTGATCGAACGCGCGGCGAGACACGACACGGCGCGACGGGCCCGGCGACGCCGCGGCCGCGTCCCGTCGCGACGATCGCCGGACCTGCCGGACCTGCCGGCTCGGGCCGCTTACAGCCCGAGCTGCGTCGCGAGCTGGCCGATGTCCGACACTTCGTAATAGTTGTAGAACGGCGTGCCCGGCTCGTGGCCGCGGTTCACGAACGCCTTGTGCTTGATGCCGAGATCCTCGGCCGTCATCAGGTCGTAGCGCAGGCTCGACGACACGTGCAGCACGTCCTCCGGCTTGCAGCCGAGCTTGTCGAACATGTATTCGAAGCCCTGCATCCGCGGCTTGTACGACTGCGCCTGCTGGGCGGTGAACACCGCGTGGAACGGCGCGCCGAGCTTGTCGACGTTGCTCATGATCTGATCGTCCATTGCGTTCGACAGGATCACGAGCTTGTACTTCTTCGCGAGCCGCGACAGGCCGGCCGGCACGTCCGGATGCGGGCCCCACGTCGGCACCGCGTGATAGAAGCGTTCGGCCTCGGCTTCGTCGAACTTCACGCCGACCCGCGCGCAGGTGCGGCGGACCGAGTTGACGACGACGTCGCGATACGGCTTCCATGCGCCGAGCACCTCGTCGAGCCGATACGCGGCGAACGCGCGCACGAATGCCTCCATCGTCTCCGGCGACAGCCGGTCCGCATAGATTTCGCGCGCCGTCTCGGCCATCCGGAAATGGGTCAGCGTGCCGTAGCAGTCGAAGGTGATGAACTTCGGTTCAAACTGGATCATGGTGACGTCCTGTCGGTGTGAAGCCCCGGCACGGCCGGGGACGGGCTGGGTTCAACGAAATTGAATCAGGGCAAAAAACGTTTCGCGCGTCGTTCGGCGCCAATCAAAAAGCACGATCGCCGCAAGTTGCCCGGCGCGTGCAGCACGATGTGCGGCGCGATCCGGCCGGCGGGCCGGGCCGGCCGGTGCGGCCCGCCGGCAGGCGGCAGCGACACCGTGTCTTCATCCTAGCGGCATCCCACAGCAGGCGCTGTCGGATTCGCGGGCCTCGGCGGCACGATCCGCGCGTTCGTGCACGCGGATCGAGCGGGTTTGCGTCGATCGTGCGCTCGCGGCCGCCGCAGGCCGAAAACAGGCGAATCGTCCTATCCGCGCGGCCGGGTCGCTGGCAGAGTCGACCTGTCATTCCTACCCATCCGGAGTCCGGCGTGTCCGACCACCATTCTTCCAGCACGCTCACCTATCGCCCGTTCGCCGAAGCGGACCTGTCCGCCGCGCACCTTCTGTCGCAAGCAGTCAAGTGGCCGCACCGGCTCGACGACTGGCGCTTCGCCTTCCAGCTCGGCAGCGGCTTCGTCGCCGAGGACGAATCCGGCGTCGTCGGCACCGCGCTCGGCTGGCGCTTCGACGACGCGCATGCGTCGCTCGGCATGGTCATCGTGTCGCCCGAGCGCCAGGGCCGCGGCATCGGCCGCGAACTGCTCGCGCGCGTCGTCGACAGCCTCGGCGCGCGCACGATCTTCCTGCACGCGACGCCGTCCGGCGAGCCGCTGTACGTCAAGTTCGGTTTCGAAGCGATCGGCACGATCGACCAGCACCAGGGCGCGGCGTTCCAGCCGCCGCTGATCTCGCTGCCGCCGGGCGAGCGGCTGCGCCCGCTCGGCACCAACGACGGGCCGCGCCTCGCCGCGCTCGCATCGCGCGCGGCCGGCTACTCGCGCGGCGCGGTGATCGACGCGCTCGTCGACGTCGCGAACGGGATCGCGCTCGATCGCGACGGCGAACTGCTCGGCTTCGCGCTGTTCCGCCGCTTCGGCCGCGGGCACGTGATCGGCCCGGTCGTCGCGCCGGACGCGCTGCGCGCGCAGGCGCTGATCAGCCACTGGCTCGCGCTGCACGAAGGGATGTTCGTGCGCCTCGACGTGCCGGGCGACAGCGGGCTGTCCGACTGGCTGCAGGGGCTCGGGCTGCCGCGCGTCGACACCGTCGTCGCGATGGCGCGCGGCGCGGCGCCGGCGCGCGACCCGGCGCTGCGCACGTTCGCGATCGTCAACCAGGCGCTCGGCTGAGCGGTGCGCACGATGAGCTTTCTCTACAAGGCCGACCCGGTGCGCGGCGCGCAATGGGCACAACGCTTCGCGCAGCAGGCGCCCGATCTGCCGTTCCGGATCTGGCCCGACGTCGGCGAGCCCGAAGCGGTCCGCTATCTCGCCGCATGGCAGCCGCCCGACGATCCGGCCACGCTGCTGCCGAATCTCGAAGTCGTGTTCTCGGTCGGCGCCGGCATCGACCAGTTCGACCTGTCGCGCGTGCCCGCGCACATCCCGGTCGTGCGGATGATCGAGCCGGGCATCGTCGAAGGGATGGTCGAATACGTGACGCAGGCCGTGCTGACGATCCATCGCGACCTGTTCGACTATGCCGGGCAGCAACGCGCGCAACGATGGCGCGAGCAGCCGGTGCGCGCGGCCGCGTCGCGGCGCGTCGGCGTGCTCGGGCTCGGCACGCTCGGCCAGGCCGTGCTCGACATGCTGCGGCGCTTCGGCTTCCCGTGCGCCGGCTGGAGCCGCACGCCGCGCACGCTCGACGGCATCGACTGCTACGCGGGCGACGCGGCGCTCGACGCGTTCCTCGCCCGCACCGACATCCTGATCTGCCTGCTGCCGCTCACCGACAGCACGCGCGGGCTGCTCGGCGCGCGCGTGTTCGATGCGCTGCCGGCCGGCGCGTCGCTCGTCCAGGTCGGGCGCGGCCCGCAGCTCGACGAGCGCGCGCTGCTCGCGGCGCTCGCGAGCGGCCGGCTCGACAGCGCGATCCTCGACGTGACGGACCCCGAGCCATTGCCGGCCGGCCATCCGTTCTGGACGCATCCGCGCATCCGGATCACGCCGCACATCGCGAGCGCGACGCGGCCCGACACCGCCGTCGACGCCGTGCTCGCGAACGTCGCGCGCCATCGCGCGGGGCAGCCGATGATCGGCGTCGTCGACCGCTCGCGCGGCTACTGACGTGCGCGCCCGGCCGCACCGGGCGCGCAGCAGAAAATGCCGAAGCGCGCCGCGCAAACGCCATGTCCATACGTTTCGGGCCGCAAATTGAAGACGCGTGCGCAACGCTCGCCCGGTAGCATGAACTCACCGCTGACACCCGACGAGAGTCCCCCTGCCATGAACCAAGCCGCGCTGATTGAAGCTGATCGTCAACACCTGATCCACCCCGTCGTCAATTACCGTGCGCACGAGGCGCGCGGCGTCACCGTGCTCGAATCCGCGAGCGGCGTATTCCTGCGGGACGCCGCCGGCCACACGCTGCTCGACGCGTTCTCCGGCCTGTGGTGCGTGAACGTCGGCTACGGGCGCGACAGCATCGTGAAAGCCGCCGCCGATCAGATGGCGAAGCTGCCGTACGCAACCGGCTATTTCCATTTCGGCTCGCAGCCCGCGATCGAGCTGGCCGAGCGGCTCGCGGCGCTCGCGCCGCCGTCGCTGAACCGCGTGTACTTCACGCTCGGCGGCTCCGACGCCGTCGATTCCGCGGTGCGCTTCATCACGCACTATTTCAACGCGACCGGCCGCCCGTCGAAAAAGCAGATGATCGCGCTCGAACGCGGCTATCACGGTTCGTCGTCGTTCGGCGCCGGCCTCACCGCCCTGCCTGCGTTCCACCGCCATTTCGACCTGCCGCGCGCGGACCAGCACCATATTCCGTCGCCGTACCCGTACCGCCATCCGCTCGGCGACGATCCGCAGGCGCTGATCGCGTCGTCGGTCGCCGCGCTCGAAGCGAAAGTCGCCGAGCTCGGCGCGGACAACGTCGCCGCATTCTTCTGCGAACCCGTGCAGGGTTCCGGCGGCGTGATCGTGCCGCCGGCCGGCTGGCTGAAGGCGATGCGCGACGCATGCCGGCGCCTCGGCATCCTGTTCGTCGCCGACGAGGTGATCACCGGCTTCGGCCGCACGGGCCCGCTGTTCGCGTGCGAGCGCGAACAGCTGGATCCGGACCTGATGACCGTCGCGAAGGGGCTGACCGCCGGCTATGCGCCGATGGGCGCCGTGCTGATGTCCGACGAAATCTACGAAGGCATCGCGGGCACGCGCGCCGATTCGCCCGTGGTCGGCCACGGCCATACGTATTCCGCGCATCCGGTCAGCGCGGCGATCGGCCTCGAGGTGCTGAAGCTCTATCACGAAGGCGGGCTGCTCGCGAACGGCCAGGCGCTCGCGCCGCGCTTCGCCGCGGGGCTCGACGCGCTGCGCGCGCATCCGCTCGTCGGCGACGCGCGCTCGGTCGGCCTGCTCGGCGCGCTCGAACTGGTCGCCGACAAGGCGCGCAAGACGCGCTTCGACCCGGCGCTGAACGTGCCCGACAAGATCGCGGCCGCCGCATACGCGAACGGCGTGGTGTTCCGCGCGTTCGGCGACGGCGTGCTCGGTTTCGCACCGGCGCTGAGCTTCACGGCGGGCGAGTTCGACCTGATGTTCGAACGCGTGCGCAAGACGCTCGACGACGTGCTGGCCGACGCGGGCGTGCAGCGCGCGCTCGACGCCGCGCACGCGCAGCCGGCCTGACGCGCCAAGGGAAAGCCGGGCTTGTGGCGGCCATCGTTCGACTCTAAAGTAACCGGACATTCCATTTTTTCAGATTCACGTGAACATGACGGACAGCAAGCTGGATCGCATCGATCTGCGCATCCTCTCCCAGTTGCAGAAGCGCGGCCGCATGACCAACGTCGAACTGGCCGATGCGGTCGGGCTGTCGCCCAGCCCGTGCCTGATCCGCGTGAAGCGGCTGGAGAAGGCCGGCTACATCGGCGGCTACGGCGCGCACATCCAGCTCGAGAAGCTCGGCGACGTGCAGGTCGTGTTCACCGAAGTCACGCTGGCCGACCACCGCCGCGAGGACTTCGACCGCTTCGTCGCGGCGATCCGCAACGTCGACGAGATCGTCGAATGCCACCTCGCGAGCGGCGGCTACGACTATCTGCTGAAGTTCATCACGCGCAGCGTGAGCCATTACCAGACGATCGTCGAAGGGCTGCTCGAGCAGAACATCGGCATCGAGAAGTATTTCAGTTACGTGATCATCAAATCGCCGTTCGTCAAACGGCACTACCCGCTCGAATCGCTGTTCGGCGAACGTCACTGACACTCGGCTTGCGTCACCCCGGAACGCGGCAGCCCGCTGTCCGCGTGGGGGGCGTCGCGCCCGCGCCGTGCCGCGTTCGTCACCGAACCGCCTCATTCAAGGACCTGCCATGCCGCTTACGCTGACCCGCACCGAACTCCTGCGCTCCACCAACCTGATCGACGGCACGTGGCGCGACGCGCTCGACGGCCGCCGCTTCGCCGTCACCGATCCCGCGACGCTCGACATCGTTGCGCACGCACCCGACAGCGGCGCCGCCGACGCGCGCGCGGCGACCGATGCGGCCGCGCGCGCGCTGCCC
>NZ_CABVPL010000036.1 GCF_902499045.1 Burkholderia latens
ACGGCGGCGAACGCGTCGGGGCTGAACGACGGCGCGGCGGCGGTGCTGGTGATGTCGGCGCAGAAGGCGGCGGCGCTCGGCCTGACGCCGCTTGCGCGGATCAAGGCGTACGCGAACGCGGGCGTGGATCCGAGCGTGATGGGGATGGGTCCGGTGCCGGCGTCGCGCCGTGCGCTGGAGCGCGCGGGCTGGACGCCGGGCGACCTGGACCTGATGGAAATCAACGAGGCGTTCGCGGCGCAGGCGCTGGCGGTGCACAAGCAGATGGGCTGGGACACGTCGAAGGTGAACGTGAACGGCGGGGCGATCGCGATCGGGCACCCGATCGGCGCGTCGGGCTGCCGGATTCTGGTGACGCTGCTGCACGAGATGGCCAAGCGCGACGCGAAGCGCGGGCTGGCGTCGCTGTGCATCGGCGGCGGGATGGGCGTCGCGCTCGCGGTCGAGCGTCCGTAACCGGACGTTCGTCGCCACAGCAATCCGGGCGCCGGCCGATTGCGGCTTCGGCCGGCGTTACGTGAAGTCAGAGGGGGCCTCCGGCAGCTCTCGAATCTAAAAATGGAGTGAGATTTATGTCTCAGCGAATTGCGTACGTAACGGGCGGGATGGGCGGCATCGGCACCAGCATCTGCCAGCGTCTGTCGAAAGACGGCTTCAAGGTGGTCGCAGGCTGCGGCCCGAACTCGCCGCGCCGCGTGAAGTGGCTCGAGGAACAGAAGGCGCTCGGCTACGATTTCATCGCGTCGGAAGGCAACGTCGGCGACTGGGACTCGACCAAGGCAGCGTTCGACAAGGTCAAGGCCGAAGTGGGCGAGGTCGACGTGCTGGTCAACAACGCGGGCATCACGCGCGACGTCGTGTTCCGCAAGATGACGCACGAAGACTGGACGGCCGTGATCGACACCAACCTGACGAGCCTGTTCAACGTGACGAAGCAGGTGATCGACGGGATGGTCGAACGCGGCTGGGGCCGGATCATCAACATTTCGTCGGTGAACGGCCAGAAAGGGCAATTCGGCCAGACGAACTACTCGACCGCGAAGGCCGGGATCCACGGCTTTACGATGGCGCTGGCGCAGGAAGTCGCAACGAAGGGCGTGACGGTCAATACGGTATCGCCCGGCTACATCGGCACCGACATGGTGAAGGCGATCCGTCCGGACGTGCTCGAGAAGATCGTCGCGACGATTCCGGTGCGGCGTCTCGGCGCGCCGGAGGAAATCGGCTCGATCGTCGCGTGGCTCGCGTCGAACGATTCCGGCTTCGCGACGGGCGCCGACTTCTCGCTGAACGGCGGCCTGCACATGGGCTGAACGTCCGGGCTGCGCAGGCCGGCTCGGCCGTGCAGCCTGGCGTTTCCGAAGGCCCCCGCCTCCCGCTCCGGGAGGCGGGGATTTGTCACTTGCGCTACGCTGCACCGAAAGGCGTTACATGACTACTACAAAGAAAACGGCCGAGCGGCTCATCAAGAAGTATCCGAACCGCCGGCTCTACGATACCGAGACAAGCACGTACATCACGCTGACCGACGTCAAGCAGCTCGTGCTGGAGCAGGAGGACTTCAAGGTCGTCGATGCGAAATCCAACGAAGACCTGACGCGCAGCATCCTGCTGCAGATCATTCTCGAGGAGGAGAGCGGCGGCGTGCCGATGTTCTCGTCGTCGATGCTGTCGCAGATCATCCGTTTCTACGGTCATGCGATGCAGGGGATGATGGGCACGTACCTCGAAAAGAACATCCAGGCATTCATCGACATCCAGAACAAGCTTGCCGATCAGTCGAAGAACCTTTACGAAGGCAACGCGATGAATCCGGAAGTCTGGTCGCAGTTCATGAACATGCAGGCGCCGATGATGCAAGGGATGATGACGAGCTACATCGAGCAGTCGAAGAACATGTTCGTGCAGATGCAGGAGCAGATGCAGAACCAGGCGAAGTCGATGTTCAGCACGTTCCCGTTCAAGCAACCGGGTGCGCCGGAACCCGAAAAGAAGTAACGCTTGCGCGGCACGCCGGCCGCGGCGGCGCGAGCTGGCGGATGGCCGGCGCCGTGACGCGCAGCGGTGCGGTTGCGCCGCGCGCGTGCTTCGGCGCCGCGATGGTCGGCGGCTCGCCGCCGCAAGGGGTCGCCGACGGTCGTTCCTGATCGTCGGCACCTGCTACGCGCGCTGTCGCGCAGCGCAGGCATGACCGTCGTCGGTCGTTCGAATTCCGCATCAGCAGCGAAGCACCACCGGAACATGTCGCGCCGGACGGTGCGCGTTCGTCCCGGTCACGGGCACGATCAGATGTTCGGTGCCGCGTCGCGCCGGCGTGGCACAAGCGCCGCCCGACCGACACAAAGCATGCGACGGATCCGAAGCGCGTCGACACGCACGCTCGCAGCGGTCCGTCGACCCGTTCAGTGGGCCTGGCCGAAATCCTCGTGTTCGTCCGCCGGCGGCAGGTCGAGGACGAGCTTCACCGCACAGTAGTTCGCCTTCAGCGAAAACACGCGGCCGATCACGAGAAACGTCTGGCGCAAATTCTCGAGCTCGACGAAGTCGCCCGGCTGCGGCACATGCGCGCCCTGGTCATACGAAAAGCTGGTGTTGGTCTGCTCGGTGATGGTTTCGGCAGCGTGCTCGGTGAATTCGATCGTGATGTGGGTGGTCATGCGAACCCCGTCTAGTAGGTGAAGAGAGCGGATGTCGGGATTCTCGCATAGCGGCGCGGCCGCGCCGCGGCGATCGTCGAGCGGTGGTGCAGGGCGCTCACCGCCGTCGTGAAAGGGCTGGATTTCCGATGCCTCGCGGCGAGCGGGTTCGCTCGTGCTCGCCGCATATTGGGGCCGCGACCCCGGCGTTTCGTCCGCCGGTTTTGCCTCGCTGACCCATAAATAGCTGTAAACTCACGCTTTTGCCGCCACGCCCCCACATTCCAGATGTCCCAGTCCCCCAAAGTAGGGTTCGTATCGCTCGGGTGCCCGAAGGCCCTCGTCGACTCCGAACAAATCATCACGCAGCTGCGCGCCGAAGGCTATGAAATCTCCGGCACGTACGACGGCGCCGACCTCGTCGTCGTCAACACCTGCGGCTTCATCGACGAAGCCGTGCAGGAAAGCCTCGACGCGATCGGCGAAGCGCTGACCGAGAACGGCAAGGTGATCGTCACCGGCTGCCTCGGTGCGAAGTCCAGCGCCAGCGGCTCGAACCTGATCGAGGAAGTTCACCCGAAGGTGCTCGCCGTCACCGGCCCGCACGCGGTCGGCGAAGTGATGCAGGCCGTGCATTCGCACCTGCCGAAGCCGCACGATCCGTTCGTCGATCTCGTGCCGGCCGCCGGCATCAAGCTCACGCCGCGCCACTACGCGTACCTGAAGATCTCCGAAGGTTGCAACCACCGCTGCACGTTCTGCATCATCCCGTCGATGCGCGGCGATCTGGTGTCGCGTCCGGTCGCCGAAGTGATGCTCGAAGCCGAGAACCTGTTCAAGTCGGGCGTGAAGGAACTGCTCGTGATCTCGCAGGACACGAGCGCATACGGCGTCGACGTGAAGTACCGCACGGGTTTCTGGAACGGCAAGCCGATCAAGACGCGCATGACCGACCTCGTCGCCGCGCTCGGCGAGCTCGCCGCGCAGTACGGCGCGTGGGTGCGCCTGCACTACGTGTATCCGTATCCGAGCGTCGACGAAGTCATTCCGCTGATGGCCGAAGGCCCGTTCAAGGGCCACGTGCTGCCGTATCTCGACGTGCCGTTCCAGCACGCGCATCCGGAAGTGCTGAAGCGCATGAAGCGTCCGGCGAACGCGGAGAAGGTGCTCGAGCGCGTGCAGAAGTGGCGCGAGATCTGCCCGGACCTGACGATCCGCAGCACGTTCATCGCCGGTTTCCCCGGCGAGACGGAAGCGCAGTTCGAAACGCTGCTCGACTTCGTCCGCGACGCGGAACTCGATCGCGTCGGCTGCTTCGCGTATTCGCCGGTCGAAGGCGCGACGGCGAACGAGCTCGACGGCGCATTGCCCGACGAGGTTCGCGAAGAGCGCCGCGCGCGCTTCATGGAAGTCGCGGAGGAAGTGTCGGCGCGGCGCATGCAGCGCAAGGTCGGCAAGACCGTGAAGGTGCTGATCGACGAAGTCAGCGCGGAAGGCGGCATCGGCCGCACGGCCGCGGATGCGCCGGAGATCGACGGCGTCGTCTATGTCGAGCCGGCCGCGAAGGCGTCGAAGCGCTACAAGGTCGGCGATTTCGTGTCGGTGAAGATCACCGGCGCGGACGGCCACGACCTGTGGGGCGAGGTCTAGGCGATGCCCGCAGCGTTCCCGCAGATCCTCGCGCTCGGCGAGGCGATGATCGAATTCAACCAGGCGCAGCCGGGCCGTCCCGAGTTCCTGCAAGGCTTCGGCGGGGACACGTCGAACTTCTGCATCGCCGCGGCGCGCCAAGGCGCGTCGACGGGCTTCGTGTCGGCGATCGGCGACGATCCGTTCGGCCGCTTGCTGACCGACATGTGGGCGGCCGAGCAGGTCGACACGACGTACGTGCGGATTGACCGCACCGCACCGACCGGCGTGTATTTCGTCACGCACGGCGCGGACGGTCATCAGTTCGATTATCTGCGCGCGGGTTCCGCCGCGAGCCGGTATTCGGCGGCCGACCTGCCGTTGGATGCGCTGGCCGCGGCGAAGGCCATGCATCTGTCGGGCATCAGCCTCGCAATCAGCACGGCCGCGTGCGACGCCGCATTCGCGGCGATCGCGCATGCGCGCAGCAACGGTGCGCAGGTGAGCTTCGACACGAACCTGCGCCTGAAGCTGTGGCCGCTGCCGCGCGCGCGGGCGGTAATGCGCGAAGCGCTGCGGCAGACCGACATCTGCCTGCCGAGCTGGGACGACGTCACGGCGCTCACGGGCGCGAACGATCGCGACGCGATCGTCGATGCGATGCTCGAGCACGGGCCGCAGGTCGTCGCGCTGAAGCTCGGCAAGGAAGGCGCGTACGTTGCGACGCCGGCGGAACGGCGCGTGGTGCCGGGTTTCGCGGTCGAGGCCGTCGACGCGACGGGCGCGGGCGACTGCTTCGGCGGCGCGTTCGTCGCGCGGCTCGTCGCGGGCGACGATCCGTTCACGGCCGCGCGTTACGCTAACGCGGCGGCGGCACTGTCGACGACGGGCTACGGCGCGGTCGCGCCGATTCCGCATCGCGCGGCAGTGGAACGCCTGATGCAGGGCGGGCGAATCTGAAGCAAGGGAGCAACACGAAGTGGGTCGATATTCGGAATGGCAACGGGCGCTGGTGATCGCCGGCGCGCTGGCCGCGGCGCTTGCGATGCCGGGGGCGGCCGCGGCGCAGGCCACGGCGCCGGGCGCGCAGCAGGATGAAGCGGCGCCGGCGCGGCCGCTGCGGCCGAGCCCGGAATTCGCGCGCCTGCCGCGCTACGAAGGCACGCTCGGCGACCGTCCGATCGTCGTCCATCTCGGGCCGAAGGCGGATGAAGAGGGCGTGCACGGCGAATACCAGTTCGCCGACACGGGTGAGGTGATCCTGCTCGCCGGCGATCGCGACGGCGACACGCTGGAGATCGAGGAATCGAACGACGGTACGAACATCACGGGCGTGTGGATCGGCCGCTTCGACGCGACGGGCGCGCTGAAGGCCGACCGGATGAATTCGGATGAATCGGACCCGCAACCGGTCGTGCTGCGCCCGGCGCCGGACAAGCGCGCGGCGCTGCAGGTGCGCGACGGCCGCGTGCAGGAGATCGAGACGGTCGCCGGCGTGGTGAACCTGCGAACCGGCGACTGAACGCGTGCTGGCTTGGCGCATGCGGCGCGCATTGTACCGGGCCAACCGTGCCGATTTTGGCTAATCTAGCGGCATCTTCCGCAACCGAACGGCCTTGCTACGGCCTCCTGCCATGACTGCATCCAACCCGAAGCGCGCGCTGCAAACCCGCATCGTTCAACCCGACGACGTCATTCCGGATGGCTTCCGCTCGTTCGTGCCGCCGGTCGCGCGCGCGTCGACGGTCGTGTTCCCCGATCTCGCGACGATGCGCGCGCTCGTGTGGCACAACGACAACCAGTGGCGCTACGGGCTGCATGCGACGCCGACGTCGCTCGCGCTCGCACAGCGGCTCGCCGAGATCGAGGGCGGCACGCACGCGCTGCTGCAGCCGTCGGGCCTCGCCGCGATCACGAACGTCTACTTCGGGATCGTGAAGGCGGGCGACGACGTGCTGATTCCGAACAACGTCTATGGGCCGAACGCCGATTTCGGCAACTGGCTCGCGAAGGATTTCGGCATCACCGCGCGTTTCTACGATCCGCTCGTCGGCGCCGGGATTGCCGAGTTGATTCGGCCGAACACGCGGCTGATCTGGATCGAGGCGCCGGGCTCGGTGACGATGGAAGTGCCCGACGTGCGCGCGATCACGACGGCCGCGCGCGCGCGCGGGATCGTCACCGCGATCGACAACACGTATTCGGCCGGGCTCGCGTTCAAGCCGTTCGAGCACGGCGTCGACATCTCGGTGCAGGCGTTGACCAAATACCAGTCGGGCGGCAGCGACGTGCTGATGGGCGCGACGATCACCGCGAACGCGGAATTGCATGCGCAACTGAAGCTCGCGCGGATGCGCTGCGGGATCGGCGTGTCGGTCGACGATTGCTCGCTGGTGATTCGCAGCCTGCCGAGCATGCAGGTGCGCTTCGACGCGCACAGCAAGAGCGCGCTCGCGCTCGCGCAATGGCTGAAGGGGCGTCCGGAGATCGCGGCGGTGCTGCATCCGCAACTGCCGGACTGCCCGGGCCATGAATCGTTCGTGCGCGACTTCACCGGCGCGGGCGGGCTGTTCTCCGTGGTGTTCGACGAACGCTACAGCAGCGAGCAGATCGATCGATTCGTCGAGGCGCTCGAGCTGTTCGCAATCGGCTGGAGCTGGGGCGGCGCGTGCAGCCTCGCAATGCCGTACGACGTGGCGTCGATGCGCACGGACTGGCCGCATCGCGGCACGCTGGTGCGCTTCTACGTCGGTCTCGAGGATGAAGGCGACCTGCGCGCGGACATCGAACGCGCGATGCAGGCCACGCTCGGCCGATAACCGGATCGAAACGGAAAACGAAACGCCGGCGCGATGTTGAATCGCGCCGGCGTTTTCATTGGCGGTGTGTGGGAATCAGAACAGCCGCAGCAAGCCGTCGAGACCGACGTGGTCGAACGCGACGGTCGCCGCATCGCGCACGACCGGCTTCGCGTGGAACGCGACCGACAATCCGGCTTCGGCCATCATCTTCAGGTCATTCGACCCGTCGCCCATCGCGATCGCGCGGCTCGGCGCGATGCCGAGCGATGCGCACGTGTCGCGCAGCAGGCGCGCCTTCACGTCCGCGTTGACGATCTCGCCGAGCACCTTGCCCGTCAGCTTGCCGTCGACGATTTCCAGCGTGTTCGCATGCGCGTAGTCGAGGCCGACGCGTGCCTTCAGGCGCTCGGTGAAGAACGTGAAACCGCCCGACACGAGCAGCGTCTTCAGGCCCGCGGCCTTGACGCCGGCCAGCATCGTTTCCGCGCCCGGCGACAACTGCAGCCGCTCGTCGTACACGCGCTCGAGCGCTTGCGCATCGAGCCCCGCGAGCAGCGCGACGCGGCGCGTGAGGCTTTCGTTGAAGTCGCGGATCTCGCCGCGCATCGACGCTTCGGTGATCTCGGCAACCTGTGTCTTCAGCCCGCAGAAATCGGCGATCTCGTCGATACATTCGATCGTGATCAGCGTCGAGTCCATGTCCATCACGACGAGGCCGAAATCGGCGAGCGTCCGGCCGGCTTCGACGAAGCCGAAGTCGAGCGCATGCGTGCCGCAGTATGCGTCGATGTCGAGGCGCTGCGCCGGGTTCGCGTTTTCGATGCGCAGCGCATGCTCGTCGGTCTGCACGATGCGGGTGCCGCGCGACAGCGCGAGCAGCGGTTTGTGATGCGCGTCCGACAGCGGCGCGAGACTCTGGATGACGAGGTTGTGGGTCATGACGGAATGATTGGAAGCGAATGAAACGCGTGCGCGGCCGCCAGGCGGCCGCGTGCGAGCGCGGGCCGCACCCGGCGGGGCCGCTGCGTCGCGAACGCGCCATTGTAGCCGGTTGATGTCCGGGCGCGATCGGATCATCCGCGGCGGCGCCGGCGCCGCCTACCGGACGCCACTCAGGCGCGATCCCAGTACGGCGGATCGCCGAAGTGTTCGGCCAGGAATGTGATGAACGCGAGCGTCTTCAGCGGCACGTGCGCGCGGCTCGGGTAGACGGCCCAGATCGCGACGTCGTCCGCGAACGGGTAGTCGTCGAGCACGGTCACGAGCGCGCCGCTCGCGAGCAGCGGGCCGACGTCCCACGTCGACTTGATCGCGATGCCGAAGCCGTCGACGAGCGCCTCGCGAATCGCCTCGCCGTTGCTCGCGACGAGCCGGCCGCCGACACGCACGGTGAGCCGGCCTTGCGGCGTGACGAACGACCAGTCGCGCTGGTCGCCGAGGATCACGCATTCGTGCTGCGCGAGATCGGCCGGGTGGCGCGGCGTGCCGCGCTCCGCCAGATACGCGGGCGAGCAGCACAGCACGCGCCGGTTCGCGGCCAGCTTGCGCGCGACGAGCGTCGAATCCTTCAGCGCGCCGAGGCGGATCGCGACGTCGTAGCCGTCGTCGACGAGATCGACGATCTCGTCGGACAGACGCAGGTCGAGCGATACCGACGGATAGCGGCGCAGGAACGCCGGAATCACGGGCGCGACGTGCTGGCGCCCGAACGACGACGACATCGACACCTTGAGCCGGCCGTACGGCTCGCTGCGGCCGTGGCCGACCGACGCGCGCGCGGCGTCGGCGGCCGACAGCAGCGCCTCGGCGCGGGCCATGAATACTTCGCCGTCCTGCGTGAGGCTGATGCGGCGGGTGGTGCGATGCAGCAATCGCGCGCCGAGCTGGCGCTCGAGCTGCGCGATGCGGGCGCTCGCGACCGCGGCCGACACGCCGAACTCGCGCCCGGCCGCGCTGACGTTCGCGAGCAGCGCGGCGCGCACGAACAGGCCGACGTCGAGCAGATCGAGCGGCTTGTCGGGGGACGGAATCGGATCGGCGGTCATTATTCTGATATTCCTGAAAATGTTTCAGGAAATATAGCGGTTTTCTCGAATGATCGGGCGTCCTACGATGGCATTCATGGGCCGCGCCGCGGCCTGTCCGATTCCCCGAACCTGATAGGAGCCTCCGTGATGAAAGCCGTTGGACTGACCCGTTACCTGCCGATCGACGACCCGCAGGCGCTGCTCGACGTCGAAGTGCCGCAACCCGAGCCGGGCCCGCGCGACCTGCTCGTGAAGGTCGAGGCGATTTCCGTGAACCCGGTCGACACCAAGGTCCGCGCGCCGAAGCCGCAGGTCGAGGACAGCCCGCGCGTGCTCGGCTGGGATGCGGCCGGCACGGTCGTCGCGGTCGGCGCGGAGGTCACGCTGTTCCGGCCCGGCGACGCGGTGTTCTACGCGGGCAGCATCACGCGCCCCGGCGCGAACAGCGAATTCCACGCGGTCGACGAACGCATCGCTGCGCACAAGCCGCGCACGCTCGATTTCGCGGCGTCGGCCGCGTTGCCGCTGACCGCGCTGACCGCGTGGGAGGCGCTGTTCGACCGGTTGCGCGTGTCGCCGCAGGGCGCCGATGCGGGCAAGTCGGTGCTGATCATCGGCGGCGCGGGCGGCGTCGGCTCGATCGCGATCCAGCTCGCGAAGACGCTCGGCAAGCTGCGCGTGATCGCGACCGCGTCGCGGCCCGCATCGGCCGAATGGGTGCGCTCGCTCGGCGCGGACGACGTGGTCGACCATTTCGGCGACCTGCCCGCGCAACTGCGGGACATCGGTTATCCGAACGTCGACTACGTGCTGATCTTCAACGACACGGACCATCATTTCCCCGCCGCGGCGGAGGTCATCCGGCCGCAGGGCGGCATCTGCACGATCGTCGAGAACGCGAAGCCGGTTCCGGTCGAGCTGCTGAAGGCGAAGAGCGCCGCGTTCCACTGGGAATTCATGTTCACGCGTGCGATGTTCGAGACGCCGGACATGATCGAGCAGCACAAGATCCTCACCGAGGTCGCGCGGCTCGTGGACGACGGCACGCTGCGCACGACGCTCGGCGAACAGCTCGGCACGATCAACGCGGCGAACGTGCGGCGCGCGCACCAGTTGCTCGAAGGCGGGCGCGCGATCGGCAAGCTGGTGCTGAGCGGCTTCTGATCCGGCATCGCGCGTACGGGATGCGCGGCCGCGAACGCAAGCGGGGTAACACCCGATGCGTTCGCGGCGCATTGCATGCCGCTTGGCGGTAGACTGGCAACGCATCATGCATCGAAAACCGCGCGGCACGCGCGTGCCGCCGCATTACAAGGAGGTCAGCATGAGCCAACGCAGCTTGTCAGTCGCCGCATCGTGGTCGGCCGTGTTCGCGGCGGCGTGCGTCAGCGCGAGCGTATTCGCGGCGCCGCCGGTCAAGGGCAGCCTGAAGGGCGGCGGGACGGGGCAGCTCGAATACACGGTCAAGGTCGATTCGAAGACCTTCGGCAATACGCAGGAAACCCGCAAGATCCGCTCGGGCGAAACGGACGACTTCAACTGGAAGTCGGTGCCGCCGGGCGGCGCGGTCGCGATGCAGGACGGTTGCCCGAACGCCGACAACCTGCCGCGCGACGCGAACGGCGCGATGGTGCGCCAGACCCAGGTGCGGCTCGCGCCGTCGGTCGATGCGAAGGGGAACGCGAACGTGCAGCTGAGCTTCCAGGCGGCCGCGCCGAAAGGCACGCGCAACGTGAGCGCGGGCGGCAAGTCGCTGCAGTGCCCGGACGTCGTGTCGGTGAGCCAGGTCAAGTGGGTGTCGATTCCGACCAACGGCGGGTCGAAGTCGGTCACGATGAGCGACGGCACGAAAGTGACCGTGTCGATCAAGCACTGAGTGGCGTGCGTGCGCCGGAAATGTGTCCGGTGCGCGCGCAACCAGTCTCCGCCGTGTCCGGGCGATCCGTGGATCGCCGCGCGTGACGATGCCGCGGCGCGCGGCTGCTGTCCGGCCGCGGCGCGCGCCGGTGGCCGCGCGGCGCGTTGCGTGACGCCCCGCCGAGGTCACGCTATCCTCGTCGGCATCCGCCATTTCCTCGAACGACAATCCGATGAAACATTGCATGCGCGTGCTGCTGTCGGCAGCCGCATTCGTTGCCCTTCGTGCGCACGCGGCCGACGAGTGCAGCTTCGTGAAAAAAGTCGATCTGCCGTCGCGGCAGCAGACCGCGGTCGTGTCGAGCGGCGCGCTCGAACCGTGTTCGACCGGCAGCTATGCGGTACGCGTGTATTCGACCGCGCACGGCTTCGATACGGACGACTACGTGACCGGTGTGCTGCATGCGCGCGACGGCACCGTCGTCGACGCTTTCACGGCCGACCTCGGCGCGCGTGCGCGCGAGGCGCTGGTCGTCACGACACGCTCGGCCGGCAGCGGCGGCTATGTCGGCGCGCACGCCTATGTGACGACGCCGCGTGCGGTGCGGCTCGTCGCGTCGGCCGACGGGCTCGCGCCCGATGCCGACGTGAAAGCCGCGTTGCGCGCGGCCCTCGACAAGCGCCGCGCCGCGCGCTGACCGCCTATCGTACGAATGCCGCATGCGTCGCGGCGTCGCGCGTCAACGCGCGCGTTCCTGGAGCCGCGCAGCAAGAAACCGGTGATCGGCCGAGAACAGGCGGCGATACGTCATCAGCACTGCACCGACGGTACCGAGCGCGGACGCCGCGGCGATCAGGAACATGATCACGATCTGATAGCGCACGGCCTGCAGCGGCGACTGGCCGGCCAGCACCTGGCCGGTCATCATCCCCGGCAGGCTTACGACGCCGACGACGGCCATCTGGTTCAGCGTCGGCAGCATGCCCGCGCGCACGGCCTGGCGCGCGGCGTCCTGCGCGGCTTCCCAGCGCGTCGCGCCGAGCGCGAGCGCGGTCTCGACGCGGTCGCGCCGCGCGGTGAGCTCGTCCATCATCCGCTCGACGCCGAGCGCCACGCCGGTGAGCGTATTGCCGAGGATCATGCCGAGGATCGGGATCGCGTATTGCGGCTCGTACCACGGATGGATGCGGATCACGACGAACAGGCCGATCGCCGCGACGAGCCAGCTGCTGAGCCAGATCGACGCGATGCTGTCGATGCGCTGTCCGCGATACGCATGCTTGCCGCGCGCGGCGCCGGCGAAACCCGCGATCAGCGTCATCAGCGCGGTGAGCGGCAGCACGACGGTCCAGTGCGGATGGCCGAACACCCAGCCGAGCACGTAGCCGATCGCGAGCAACTGCACGACGGTGCGCACGGCCGCGAGCGCGAGCTGGCGTCCGAGGCCGAGCGACAGCGCGGCCGAGATCGCGCCGTTCACCGCGACGAGCGCGGCCGCGATGCCGACGTCGACGAGGCTGAGGTCCTGCAGCGCCGGGCTCATTGGGCGGCCTCCGGCGGATTCGCGCCATCCAGCACGCCGGCCTGCATCACGAGCTGCATCGTGGCGATCCGTGCGGCCTGCGCCGGGTCGTGCGAAATCCACACGTATGCACGCGTGTCCGATGCCGCGTCGAACCATGCGCCGACGAGCGCTTCGATCGCACGCGTCGAGTCGGGATCGAGCGCCGACGTCGGCTCGTCGAGCAACAGCACGTCGGGGTCGAGCTGCAGCACGCGCAGCAGCGCGGCGATTTGCGCTTCGCCGCCCGACAGTTCGCTTGCGCGCTTGTCGAGAAAATCGGCGCCGCGGCCAGCGCGTGCCGCGAGCGCTTGCACGCGCGCGCGGTCGAACGTCGCGCCGCGATAGACCGCGAGCGAATACGGATAGCGCAATTGCGCTTCGACGGTGCCGTCCATCTGCGCGGGCCGCTGGCGCACGTATGCGACGCTGCGCCGGTAGCGTGGAATCGCGCCGCGCCGGATGCGCTTGCCGCGCCACAGCACGTGGCCGCCATCGAGCGGATCGAGCAGCGCGAGCGCGCGCAGCAGCACGCTCTTGCCGGAGCCCGACGGTCCCGTGATAGCAATTCGCGATCCCGCGGCGAGGCTGAAGTCGGTCGGCGTCAGCAACGTCTTGCCTGTGGTTGCGTCGCGGCGCGTGATGCGCTGTGCATCGATGAGACCGGTGGGGGTTGTCATGTCACAAATGAAAAAAAGCGTTAATGGCGCCGAGGCGTTGCAGCGCCGTGCGTCATAATACTCATTGAAAAGCCGCCGACGTCGTGTTCCGTTCGCTTTCGCAACGAGCCCGGCATGGCGCGCGAATTCTGCAGAACAACAACGGAACCGCCATGACGCTAACCCGAGCCATCGGCAAAACGGCTGCATGGATCGTCGGTATCGTCGCACTGATCATCGTGGCTGCCGGCGTCTTCATTGTCACGTTCGACTGGAACCGCGCGAAACCGTGGGTCAACGAACATGTGAGTACCGCGCTTGGCCGTTCGTTTGCGATCAACGGCGATCTCAGGGTCGACTGGCGGCGCCCGCAGGGCGAAACCGGCTGGCGCGCATGGGTGCCGTGGCCTCGCATCTCGGCCACGCAACTGGAGATCGGCAACCCCGACTGGGCGAAAGGCCCCAAGTTCGTCACGCTCGACGCCGCGCACTTCGATCTCGCGATTCTTCCGCTTCTCGCTCACCAGATCGTCATTCCGTCGATCGACGTCGTCAATCCCGCGGTCGACCTCGAACGGCTCGCCGACGGCCGCAACACGTGGACGTTCCAGTTCAAGCGATCGGGGCAACCGACGACGTGGAACGTGCGGCTCGACAGCTTCGCGTTCGCGAAGGGAACCGTCGTCTATCGCGACGCGCTTACCAAGGCTGATCTGACGATCGGGATCGATACGCTCGGCCAGCCGATTCCGCTCGGCGACGTGCTGAAGGAGCAGGAACAGAAGTCGCGCGCGGCGTCGGCGCAGCGTGTCGGCAAGCACGGCGCCGCGCAACTGGCGGCGAAGGCGAACGCGGCGCCCGCGTCCGGCGCATCGGCGGCGCAGGGCGCGAGCGGCGCATCGGCCGTTGCGGCGTCGGGGGCGTCCGCCGCGGCGCCCGGTGCCGCGGTCTCTTCCGCATCGGCGAGCGCGCCGGCAGCCGGCGCGAGCGGTGCATCGGGCGCCGCAGCGCCCGCGAAGCCGTCTGGCCCGACCTATGCGTTTGGCCTCAAGTTCGACGGCCGCTACAAGAACGTGCCGATCGCCGGCACCGGCAAGGTGGGCGGCGTGCTGGCGATCGAGAACGCGACGCAGCCGTTCCCGCTGCAGGCCGACGTGAAGGCCGACGACACGCGGCTCGCGATCGTCGGCACGCTGACCGATCCGATGCATCTGGCGGCGCTCGACCTGCGGCTGTGGCTGCAGGGCACGTCGATGTCGCATCTGTACCAGCTCACCGGCATCACGCTGCCCGACACGCCGCCGTACGCGACGGAAGGGCGCCTGATCGGCCAGATCAGGCAGAACGCGAGCGTGTTCCGTTACGAGAACTTCAACGGCCGCGTCGGCGGCAGCGATCTCCACGGCACGCTGACGTGGGCGCAGCGCGAGCCGCGGCCGAAGCTGTCGGGCGAGCTCGTGTCGAACCTGCTGCAGTTCTCCGACCTCGCGCCGGTGATCGGCGCCGATTCGGCCGCGAGCAAGAAGAAGCGCGGCGACACGACGCGCCAGCCGCCGGACCGCGTGCTGCCGGTCGCGGCATTCCGGACCGAGCGCTGGAGCGCGATCGACGCGGACGTGAAGTTCACCGGCCGCAAGCTGATCAAGAGCCCGCAACTGCCGATCACGAACCTGTACACGCACATCCTGCTGCAGGACGGCGTGCTGACGCTCGAACCGCTGCAGTTCGGCGTCGCGGGCGGCACGCTCGCCACGAATGCGCATCTCGACGGCAGCCGCACGCCGCTCAAGGGGCGTTTCACGCTGAGCGCGCGCCACCTGAAGCTCAAGCAGCTGTTCCCGACGCAGAAGGTGATGCAGACCGCGCTCGGCGAGATCAACGGCGACGCGTCGCTGTCGGCGACCGGCAATTCGCCGGCCGCGCTCGCGGCGACGTCGACCGGCGAAGTGAAGGCGCTCGTGACGGACGGCCGCATCAGCCTCCTGCTGATGGAGGCGGCGGGGCTGAACGTCGCGAACGTCGTCTACGAGAAGCTGTTCGGCACCCGCGACGTCAACATCAATTGCGCGGCGATCGATTTCGTCGCGAACGACGGGATGCTCGAGCCGAAGGTTTTCGCACTCGATACGGACGATGCACTGATCAACGTGGACGGGCCGATCAACCTGCGCGACGAATCGCTCGACCTGAAGATCCATCCGCACACGAAGGGCTTCCGGATCTTCTCGCTGCGCTCGCCGCTATACGCGAAGGGCACGTTCAAGAACCCGAAGGTCGGTGTCGAGGCGGGCGCGCTCGCGTTGCGCGCCGGCGCGATGGTCGGGCTCGGGCTGATCAATCCGTTCGCGGCGCTGATCCCGCTGATCGCGCCGAGCAACAACCGCGACGTGCCGTGCGCGCAGTTGTTCGGGCAGATGAATGCGAAGGCCGCGCAGAAGGGGGCGGCGAAGGCGAGCAAGTGACGCGCGGCGGCGCGGCGGGATCCGGCCCGGCACACGCGCCGGCCGCGTTCGTCGCGATGCCGGCGCGGCCGCAGCAAGCGCAGCGGCCGGCCGGCATGCTCCTGCGCCGGGCGTCCGGCCGCCACAGGGGCGGCGGCGTCAGCGGCGGGCGCGCACCCAGACGAGCACCGCGTCGACCTGCCGGCCGTCGATGACCATGGGCTCGGCTGTGCCGAGCTGCAGGCGATCGCCGTCGACGCTGACGACTCGCTGCTGCACGTTGCCGATCCAGTTCGGAAACAGGCTCACGTCCATTTGATGCGTCAGCGTGCCGTTGTCGTCGACGTAAAAAGGGCCCGAGTACGCGACATAGCCGCGCGCGGCGGCGGCGCGTTCCTCGCGGCTGCCGCCGTGCAGGTCGCCGTCCGCATAGGGCGGCCGGCCGGCTGCCATCAACTGCGCGGACATGTAGCCGTCCGGCGTATAGAGAATCCAGCCGCGCGCGTCGCGGCCGAGCGGGTAGGTGACGGTGCTGCCGTCGCGCGGGCGGATTTCGTAGGACTCGAGGCGCCATGCGCCGACGAGTTGGTCGCGAAGCTGGCTGGAAGGCATAGGCATGCGGGTTCCGGTATGACGGCAATGACGCGCGTGCCGTCGTGTCGACGGGGCTGAGCGGCGCCGGGCGGGACGTGCGCGACGCCGCTGCAGCGGTGCGGTCGGCAGTTTCTCCGACACCTGCTAAAATACACGGTTTTCCGTCGATTTCTCTCTTACGGGACCTGCCGTGCTTTCTACTGCCAACATCACGATGCAATTCGGGCCGAAGCCCTTGTTCGAGAATATCTCGGTCAAATTCGGCGAGGGCAACCGCTATGGTCTGATCGGCGCGAACGGCTGTGGCAAGTCGACCTTCATGAAGATCCTCGGCGGCGATCTCGAGCCGAGCGCCGGCAACGTCGCGCTGGAGCCGAACGTGCGCCTGGGCAAGCTGCGCCAGGACCAGTTCGCGTATGAAGACGTGCGCGTGCTCGACGTCGTGATGATGGGCCACACCGAAATGTGGGCCGCGATGACCGAGCGCGACGCGATCTACGCGAATCCGGACGCCACCGACGACGACTACATGCACGCGGCCGAGCTCGAAGGCAAGTTCGCCGAATACGGCGGCTACGACGCCGAGGCGCGCGCGGGCGCGCTGCTGCTCGGCATCGGCATCGAGGAGAAGTTCCACAACGGCACGATGGCCGACGTCGCGCCGGGCTGGAAGCTGCGCGTGCTGCTCGCGCAGGCGCTGTTCTCGAAGCCGGACGTGCTGCTGCTCGACGAGCCGACCAACAACCTGGACATCAACTCGATCCGTTGGCTCGAGCACACGCTCAACGAGTACAACTCGACGATGATCATCATCTCGCACGATCGTCACTTCCTGAACTCGGTGTGCACGCACATGGCCGACATGGACTACGGCACGCTGAAGGTCTGGCCGGGCAACTACGACGACTACATGCTCGCGTCGGCACAGGCGCGCGAGCGCCAGGCCGCGGCGAACGCGCGCGCAAAGGAGCGCGTGGCCGAGTTGCAGGACTTCGTGCGCCGCTTCTCGGCGAACAAGTCGAAGGCGCGTCAGGCAACGAGCCGCGCGAAGCAGATCGACAAGATCAAGATCGAGGAATTCAAGCCGTCGTCGCGCCAGAACCCGTTCATCCGCTTCGAGTTCGACAAGAAGCTGCACAACGTCGCGGTGATCGCCGAAGAGATCACGAAGAAGTACGAGCGCACGATCTTCCAGAACTTCAACCTGTCGGTGCAGCCGGGCGAGCGCATCGCGATCATCGGCGAGAACGGCGCGGGCAAGACGACGCTGCTGCGCGCGCTGCTCGGCAACCTGCCGCTCGATCACGGCACGGTGAAGTGGGCGGAGAACGCGAACGTCGGCTACATGCCGCAGGACACGTACGAGGAATTCCCGGACGACATCACGCTGATGGACTGGATCGACCAGTACCGCAAGGAAGGCGACGACGAAACGATGGTGCGCGGCACGCTGGGCCGTCTGCTGTTCTCGTCGGACGACATCAAGAAGTCGGTGAAGGTGCTGTCGGGCGGCGAGAAGGGCCGCATGATCTGGGGCAAGCTGATGCTCGGCCGCCACAACGTGCTGCTGATGGACGAGCCGACCAACCACATGGACATGGAGTCGATCGAGTCGCTGCAGATCGCGCTCGAGCAGTTCGAAGGCACGCTGATCTTCGTGTCGCACGACCGTGAGTTCGTCAGCGGCCTCGCGAACCGGATCATCGAAGTGCGGACGGATGGGACGTTGTTCGACTTTGGTGGGAATTATGAGGAGTTCCTGACGAGTCAGGGGCAGGAGTAAAAATCTCCCGTTTGTCCCAAGACCACCGTTCATGTGTCCAATTGTCCCGCGGAATTGTCCCGATGGGACAGTCGGGTTTCCGGCGAGCTTGCGTTAGTGAGTGCGCGGCAATGCTTGGAAGGGAAGTCTTGTGGACCCCGAAGCCCATACTGGCGGGCTGCCGGTATGGGCTCTTCTGTTGTGGGGAACGTCACAAGGGCGCTGGATAGGTCGATTCGTGCGCCGCAATGTCACTTTGATCAAGTACGGCGTCGCGCTCCCTTTTTCAAGGCTGCGCGACGCTGCTCCAGTTCCGCGACTTCCTGCTTAGCCCGATCATTCCGGGATCAGCTTTCAAGATCGTCCTTCGGCGAAATCGCCGAACCGATGCGACCGTATTTTGCCTTACGATCCCCGAGCTTCGCTGCGAACTGCGCTACACATGCCTTTCCCTTGCTGCTGTTGTTGTATGCTGCAACGCGCTGTTTTCGCTGCTCTTCGGTTCCTTTTTGACGGAACTCAATTAAGTGACGAGGCCGGAAAGTCTTGTCAAGTTCCTCCGGACTGACAAGGCTCACTGTATCTTCAAGTTGCATTTGCAGTTCTAGCGCAATTTCCTTACCGGTCACTAAGAAAAGGCATGGCCTATCGGAATTGGCATCGCGCGCATTGCATCGAAGCAAGAATTGAATACACTGATCGACAGTCCGATCGACATCTAAGTTGTAGGCCGGTATTATTTCATCGTACGCAGCCGACTGTTGAGGTATCAGTTTCAATGAGGCCAAAAATGCAGCAGCTACATAGTTTTGGTACGAGTTCAGGCCTTGGCACATCGGACTAATGTGCGTTACGCGATCGCCAATCAACTCATCCAAATCATTGGCGTCCCATACACTCCGATACACATCGACCAATCTGACATTCATCGTCATCAACAATGGTTCAACCGAGGGGTTGATTTTCTGTTGATTCCATGGTTTGTACAGCTTTGCGCACCCGAGCGCAAGGTATTGAATCGGATTGTGTTTGGAGTATTTTGTGTGATGTTAAATTATTTCAACAGAGGATGATCGTCGCCAAAATTTCCACTTGTCATTACCTGAAAGGAAGGGCTTTCTTGCGCGAACCGTCTTCTTCGGCATCCTCGAACGCCTGCTGATATTCATTGAACAGAGAATCGTAACCGCCTTTCCCTCTGATCGGTACTACGATGCCATCGCGCGAAAGAAGCGGATGCGGCAAAAGCGGCTGCAAACGATCCCAACCTTACGCCGGAACAACGAGCAGCGGCCCAACAACGTGCCGATCAGTTGACCGCAGAGTGGGGGCCGAGCGGCACGTATCGTCAGGTGTTGACCGCGCTCACGGTTGCGGCCGGTAGCAACGTAACGGGCGGCATGGGGCAACTCGCGCAAAATGCGACGATCGCATACGTGCAACAGCTTGGTGCGAATCAGGTCGAGCAAATCGCCGACAGCGTGGGCAGTGAAGAGGCGCGCGCAGCACTTCATGCGATCGTAGGGTGTTCCGGCGCGGCGGCAGGCGGTCAAGCGTGTGGCGTTGGCGCAATGGGAGCCGCCGCAAGCTCGGTAATCGGAAGCTTGATGGCTCCGACGACCAACATGTCTTCAGAGGAGCGCGAAGCTCGCGACAACCTGGTGTCGAGCTTGGTTGCCGGCGTTGCAGCGATATCGGGTCAGGATATCGCGACGGCAGCAGGTGCAGCTAAGATCGAAGTCGAGAATAATCAGATAGCGCCGCCACAGATGGCGCCGCCGCCTACTTGGCTGTCAGGATTCAAGCTGCCGGGATTCACAGGACAAAGCCGGGACAAGGGTGACAATGCCATTATCGACAATTCGACCGAGCTTGATTCGAGTGCGAAGGCCGGACCGCTGATCAGTCCGCTTGGTGCGCAAAGAGCGGTTGAGGCGATCATCACGGCGCTCACGCCTGGCTGGCTTCAGCAGATGATGAACGACCCGCTCACGATGGCGGGTTACAAGCCGAATCAGGGTGGCGTCGGTAACATGGGCGCGTTTTTTGATATGCCAGGGTTTGGTTCCGATTTGAGCGGCGCTTCACAGAAGACGAATTATCGATATCAAGGGCAGGCAGTTTATAAGGCAACATCCAACACCGGTTCAATTAGTAAGGGCGATCTTTTCTATCTTGATGGATCACATATGAATCACCTTGAAGTCTTCGACGGAAACGGCAACTTCAAGAAAGTTGTCAATCTTGACGGCTCTGAAAATTCGGATAAGACAGATGCGGGGCAGGGGCGTAGGATTAAGGTTAAGTGAAGTCGAAAAGGAGAGTGAAAAAATGGACCCGAAATCTATTTTTAAAAAAAATATCTTCTCATCGCCCGCCTACGACGAGAAATCCTTTGCTGGCGTCTTACATGAGCAAGGAATCTGGCAAGAGGAACAATATTGGCTGCTGGAAGCGGCGTTGTATGCACTTGCCCACGAAAAGACGATCGAAGCCAATCTGTATGCCGAAGTATTTATGATTTTCAATTTCGTGATGAATGCAATTTGCTCCCATCTCGACCAGAGCGATTTGTATGAAATCGAAAATCTTGATCGTGAGAGGGTTTATGATTTGCGTGAGCGAGTCCGCATGGTTTTTGAGGGATTTTTTGTCAGAAAAATGCCAGATCAAGAAGCTTGCTTCGAAGAGAGAAATCCGTTGCTCGGGAGTGGGGCGGGAAATTGATAGCTATGGAACTGAATCGAATCAAAACCTTGTTGCGGGACTTGGCGCTGTCACATGGCTTGACGGATGCTGATCTGCGTGCGTACAACGAAGAAGCGGACGACCTAGAGTGGTATATCAATTGGAAGAGGGATCAAGAGGAATTGTTCGCGAAAGAAATGCGCCGCGTTCGGGATGCCCTCGATCTGTATGAATCGGCCATGAATCAGGGGGACAAGTTGACGGCGAAAGCAGGATTAATCCATGCCGGAATTGCTCTTCAGGGCCTGTCGGGTTTCTTCGACGGCTTAATGCACGACGTAAAAAAGGCTTATGCCGATCCCCGCTTCAGTTGGCCAAAATTCCCAAGTGATGATTGGAAAATTCCGCCTGAATATGGGTTCAAGGAATGACTGATCAAATAAAAGAGGTGAAGTCGATGGTCCGGTCTGTTAATGTCAGGTCATAAAAAATGCGAGAGACAAAAAATTTCCGCTCGTCGTTGATCTGGATGGCACGTTGACGGTTTCGGATACCTTGATGGAATCCGTGATACGTGTCGCCAAGCGACAACCTACGAACCTACTGCGACTGCCTCTCTGGCTCGCTGGTGGTCGCGCCGCGTTTAAAGCCAAGGTCGCAGAGCATGCCGATTTTCGAGCGGAAACGCTTCCGTATCGCGATTCGCTTGTCGACTATCTCACCCGAGAACGTGAGAGCGGGCGAAAAATCGTACTCGCGACTGCAGCACATCGTTCGATCGCTGAGCGTGTGAGCACGCATCTTGGCCTGCTCGATTGTGTCATTGCTACCAGTGACGAAACGAATCTCAAGGGAGAGGCCAAACTGGCCTGCATTCGCCAGCAGATCGGCAACCACTTCGTGTATGCGGGTGATAGCAAGCCGACTTGCCGGTTTGGGCTGGTGCGAGAGGTGCCGTCCTTGCTGGCGTTTCACCTGATGTCGCCGCAGATGTCCGCAGCCACGTTCCCATCGAACACGAGTTCACGAATGTACGTGCAACGTTCTCCACATGGTGCAAGGCCCTGCGTGTTCACCAGTGGCTAAAGAATCTGCTGCTGTTCGTCCCGCTGCTGACAGCCTTTGCATTCCTCGATATCGGTAAGGTCGGTTTGCTTGCGCTCGCGTTCTTGTCAATGTCGCTTGGCGCGTCAGCAACCTACATCGGCAACGATCTTTGGGATTTGGACAACGATCGCCGACATCCAAGAAAGCGAAATCGTCCCTTTGCGAGCAGGGTGTTGTCGATCAATCAAGGTATCGCGTGCGCAGCGCTACTGCTGACATTGGCGTTTGCCTTGGCGTTGGCAGTGTCCGCTGAATTTACGGGCATGTTCGCGCTCTATCTGCTCCTTACGACCGCGTACAGCTAGCGCTTGAATTCGGTGGTGCTACTCGATGTGCTCGTCTTGTCACTGCTATACACGTACCGAATCGTCGCGGGGGCGGTTGCAGCGGAAATCATGGTGAGCCGATGGCTTTGCTGTCGCCCGACGCAGACCCTGTTCCGTCGTGCCCGCGCTGTAAATGAACGGCGATCGACAAAAAGGGATATACGCATCGGTACGCTGGACGGCTGCCAACCTACATTTGCAGAGGCTGCGGCCAGTATTTCAACCGCCTCGGTTTCACGCCGCTTGCACATCGGGCGGTCGAACACATCGATGCGTTCATATCGCTGCTTTTTCAACCGTTGAGCTGGGCGGAAGCGGCTCGGCAGTTGGGAATGGATGCGCCAGCAATTAGCACCGCCGTCAAGGATTTCAAACGATGGTTGTCGATCGACGCGACGGAGGCGCGACACATCGTCCTCGGCGGTCGCTTCGCAACGGTGAGTGCGCTGACAAGCGGTGCAGACGCTGCCGATTCGGTCGAGGAAGATCGGCAACTTAGCAAAATGTTGCTGTCCGATTTTGACAAAATCCATGCGCCGATGCACGTGCCGACCCCATGTCCGGCGTGCGGCAGCATGCAGGTTCGAACCACGGGGATTTGGGGCGATTTCCCTTTTGAGCAGGCGTTGCAAAGTTCGCCGGCCCCATTCGCTCGACCGCTTGTCGGGCATTGGGTGCGCTATGTACTTCCGAAATAGGTCCCCGACAGTTGGACCAGTCTCGACAGGTTTGATCGTATCGCCGTGCTCGTGCTCTTCAGCCCAACGCTCAGCGGCTTCCTCGCTGACGAAGGTTGCGGACAGGCTAGGCTGCCCCTTACGGCGAATTTTGACTTGCCATTTTGTCCCACGCAGGGTGATTGTGGCCATTCATGCTCTCCAAGTGGTTGATTAAGAACATGAAAGGGGTCTCGTGTCGCACGACCGTGAGTTCGTCAGCGGCCTCGCGAACCGGATCATCGAAGTGCGCACCGACGGCACGCTCTTCGACTTCGACGGGAATTACGAGGAGTTCCTCGCGAGCCAGGGGCAGGAATAAGCGCGCGGGCGGTCATGCCCGCGCCGGTGTAACGAAAGCCCGTCAGGTGCAAGTCTGGCGGGCTTTGTCGCATTCGGGCCCAGCGTTCGCCGTCACGCGGCGACAGAATCCGCGCGCGCCGAAAGCGCGAAGCCGACGCGTCGTGCGCCGGGGGCGATTCGGCATGCGGGACCGCGAGCCACGAACACCGGCACCGGCGGCGCGGACGCCGTCACCCCGAGAAATCCGTCACGACCGTCACGCCCGCGCCTTCGAACCGGTTCATGTTCATCAGCGCGTCGATCGACTCGCCGAGGCGGATTTCCTTGCCGATCAACCGGCTCGGCGCGAGCTTGCTGGCGTGCACCATGTCGAGCATCGCGTCGTACCGATGCGCCTGCATCCCGTGGCTGCCGAGAATCTCCAGCTCGTGCGCGATGACCTTGCTCATCGGCACGGCCGGCGTCGCATGCTCGCCGAGCATCAACCCGACCTGCACGTGCTTGCCGCGGCGGCGCAGATTGCTGATCGAGTTGAAGCAGGTGGTCGGATGGCCAAGCGCGTCGAGCGACACGTGCGCGCCGCCGCGTGTGAGCTCCTTCACCGCGTCGACGACGTCGGCGACTTCCGCCGCATTGACGGTCGCCACTGCGCCGACCGACCGCGCAAGCGCGAGCGCGCGCTCGGAGATGTCGATCGCGACGACGTTCGCGCCGATCGCATTCGCGATCATGATCGCCGACAGCCCCACGCCGCCGCAGCCGTGCACGGCGACCCATTGACCGGCCGACGTGCGGCCCTGGTCGACCACCGCGCGAAACGACGTCACGAACCGGCATCCAAGGCTCGCGGCGGTCGGAAAATCGAGCGCGTCGGGCAGCCGCACGAGATTCAGGTCCGCGTGTTGGATGCCGACGTATTCGGCGAACGAGCCCCAGTGCGTGAAGCCGGGCTGAAACTGCTGCTCGCATACCTGCTGATTGCCGGAGTGGCATTCCGGGCAGTGGCCGCACCCCGCGACGAACGGCACGGTGACGCGATCGCCGGCCTTCCAGCGCGTGACCGACGCACCGGCCGCGACGACGATGCCGGCCAGTTCGTGGCCGGGCACATGCGGCAGCACGATGTCCGGGTCGTGCCCCATCCAGCCGTGCCAATCGCTGCGGCACACGCCGGTCGCCTTGACCTCGATCACGACGCCGTCAGGCGCCGGCGCCGGATCGTCGACGTTCATCAGCCGCGGCGCGGCGCCGAAGGCTTCATAGACAACAGCTTTCACTATCTCCTCCTGAGTCGAATGACTGTTTCAATATAGTCCGGAAAGACTGGATTGTTCTTTCGTTATTCGATTGAAAATCGGGTATTTCCGCGATAGCCTTGCGACTATCGCGCGCTTGCCGCAAGGAGCTTTCATGGAACAACTGGACAGGATCGATCGCGGGATGCTGGACATGCTCCAGCAGGACGGGCGCGTATCGAACGCGCGGCTCGCCGAAGCGTTTTCGCTCAGCGAGACCTCCTGCTGGCGCCGACTTCGGCGGCTCGAGGAAGCGGGGTTGATCGCCGGCTATCACGCGCGGCTCGACCGCAGAAAGCTGGGGTTCGGCGTGATGGCGTTCGTGCAGATCGTCTGCACGCAGCACAGTGAGGAAGTGACGGCCGAGTTCGAGCGCCTGATCGACGCGAGCCCGAACGTGCTCGCGTGCGACAACACGACCGGCGAGGCGGATTTTCTGCTGCAGGTGGTGGCCGCCGATCTCGACGATTACAGCCACTTCGTCGAAAGGGTGCTGCGCAAGCTGCCGGGCGTGCTGAGCATCCGTTCGAACCTGTCGCTGCGGCAGCTGAAGTCGACGCAGCGGCTGCCGATCGCGTGACGGCGCGCCGCGGCGCTTGCGGATCCGCTCAGTCGGCCAGCCGTTTGTCGGCGAGCGCCTTGCAGCAGTCTTCGTACACCCATTGCACGAGTTTCGCGCGGTAGTCGAGGTCGTCGGTATCGACGATTTCCTCGACCGCGTCGCGCGCCCACGACGCGTCGACGAAGTCCGCGTGCCGCTTCGCGATGTCCTGCGCGAGCGCGGCCAGCTTCGCGATCGCGAGCCAGTCGGCCTGCCGGTGATGGCGGTCCAGCCAACGGTGCGCGGCCTGCACCTGGAACGCTGCGTCGGGCCAGGATTCGTTCAGGTAAAACGAGCCGAGATTGCCGCAGGTGAGCCAGCACAGCAGTTCCAGCCGATCTTGCGAGCCGAGGTTGTGGGGTGCATCGGTCATGGCAGCGCTTACGAAAGCATCGATTCCGGGTGGCGCGGCGTGCAGCGGCCGGCGCCGATATTAAAAACATAGCACGATGCGCGCCACGTGGCGCGCCGGCGTGGCGCGGATGCCGCAAGCGCGCTGAAACCGGCCGCCGGCGGCCGTCGCCGCGTCGCCGCCGTGCGGCGGCGCGCATTCGCTCGCGGTGCGACCCGGTGCGATCGCCGGGCCGCACGACACTCGCTAGAATGGCCGTTTTCCGGGAGACAGGAAGCGATGAAAATCTACGACGCGTTCTACATCGACGGCGCATGGCGCAAACCGGCCGGAACGGGCACGATCGACGTGATCGACTCGGCCACCGAGGCCGTGATCGGCCGGATTCCCGAAGGCGTCGCATCGGACGCACGAGACGCGATCCGCGCGGCGCGCGCCGCCTTCGACGCATGGGCCGCGACGCCGGCCGCGACGCGCGCGGGCTACCTGCGCAAGATCGTCGAGCGGCTGCAGACGCGCAGCGAGGAACTCGCGCAGTCGATCACCGGCGAAGTCGGGATGCCGATCAAGCTGTCGCGCGCGATCCAGGTCGGCGGCCCGATCTACAACTGGAACGCATATGCGAAGCTCGCCGAATCGTTCGAATTCGACGCGAAGGTCGGCAACTCGCTGGTGGTGCGCGAGCCGGTCGGCGTCGTCGCGGCGATCACGCCGTGGAACTACCCGCTGAACCAGATCACGCTGAAGGTCGCGCCGGCGCTCGCGGCCGGCTGCACGGTCGTGCTCAAGCCGTCCGAAGTCGCGCCGCTCAACGCGTTCATGCTCGCCGACGCGATTCACGAAGCCGGCCTGCCGCCGGGCGTGTTCAACCTCGTGTGCGGGTACGGCCCGGTCGTCGGCGAGGTGCTGGCAACCGATCCGGACGTCGACATGGTGTCGTTCACGGGTTCGACGCGCGCGGGCAAGCGCGTGGCCGAGCTCGCGGCAGCGAGCGTGAAGCGCGTCGCGCTGGAGCTGGGCGGCAAGTCGGCGTCGGTGATTCTCGACGATGCCGATTTCGCGGCGGCAGTGAAGGGCACGGTCAACGCGTGCTACCTGAACGCGGGCCAGACCTGCTCCGCGCATACGCGGATGCTGGTGCCGGAGGCGCGCTACGACGAGGCGCGCGCGATCGCGAAGGCGGCGGCCGAAGCGTACGTCGCGGGCGATCCGCGGCACGAAGCGACGCGCCTCGGTGCGCTTGCGTCGGCCGCGCAGCAGCAGCGCGTGCACGCGTATATCCAGCGCGGAATCGACGACGGCGCGGAACTCGTGACGGGCGGCACGGGCCTGCCGGAAGGGCTCGACAAGGGCTTCTTCGTGAAGCCGACGGTGTTCGGCCGCGTCGATCCGAAATCGGCGATCGCGCAGGAAGAAATCTTCGGGCCGGTGCTGTCGATCATCACGTACCGCGACGAAGAAGAAGCGGTGCGGATCGCGAACGATTCGCCGTACGGGCTCGGCGGCGCGGTGTGGGCGGGCAGCGACGAACGCGCGATCCGTGTCGCGCGGCGTATCCGCACCGGGCAGGTCGACATCAACGGCGGCACGTGGAACGCCGCCGCGCCGTTCGGCGGCTACAAGCAGTCCGGGCATGGCCGCGAGAACGGCGTGTACGGGCTCGAAGAGTATCTGGAGTACAAGTCGATGCAGTTGAAACGCGCGCACCCGGCCTGAACGTCTTCGGATTCCGCATGACCCGCAACGGCACGCTCGCGTGCCGTTTTTTATTGACGGCCGTCAAGGTGCGCGCCGGTGGATCGCCGATGATCGCGATTCCGATTTCCGACGTTTCGACGAGGCTCCAGATGACCGTCCGCACTTCCTTCCCGCCGCTCGTGATTCGCGGCCGCACGCTGCTACCCGTGGTGCAGGGCGGCATGGGCGTCGGTATCTCCGCGCACCGTCTCGCGGGCAGCGTCGCGCGCGAAGGCGCGCTCGGCACGATCGCGAGCATCGACCTGCGGCATCACCACGCCGACCTGCTCGCGCGCTGCCGCGCGAATCCGGCCCGCGCGACGCTCGAGGCCGCGAATCTCGACGCGCTCGCGCGCGAAATCCGCCTCGCGAAGACCTACAGTGACGGCCGCGGGATGATTGCGGTCAACGTGATGAAGGCGGTGAGCGCGCACGCGGACTACGTGCGCGTCGCGTGCGACGAGGGCGCGGACGCGATCGTGATGGGCGCCGGCCTGCCGCTCGATCTGCCCGATCTCACGCAGGGCCGCGACGTCGCGCTGATCCCGATCCTGTCGGACAGCCGCGGGATCGCGCTGGTGCTGAAGAAGTGGATGAAGAAGCGGCGGCTGCCCGATGCAATCGTGATCGAACATCCGGCACGCGCGGGCGGGCACCTCGGCGTCACGCAGATCGACGACATGCACGATCCGCGCTTTGATTTCGCGCGCGTGCTCGACGAGACCGCGCAGGTGATGGCGTCGCTCGGCATCGCGCGCGACACGATCCCGCTGATCGTCGCGGGCGGGATCAACAGTCACGACACGGTGCGCGCGGCGCTCGCGGCCGGCGCGAACGGCGTTCAGGTCGGCACGCCGTTCGCGGTGACGGAAGAAGGCGACGCGCACCCGAACTTCAAGCGCGTGCTGGCCGATGCGCTGCCCGGCGACATCGTCGAATTCGTCAGCGTCACCGGACTGCCCGCGCGCGCGGTGAAGACGCCGTGGCTCGATCGCTACCTGCGCAACGAGACGCGCATCCGCGACAAGCTCGGCGCGTTCAGACAGCGCTGCCCGACGGCGCTGGAATGCCTGAGCGTCTGCGGGCTGCGTGACGGCATCGAGAAGTTCGGCCATTTCTGCATCGACACGCGGCTCGCGGCCGCGTTGCGCGGCGACGTCGCGAACGGCCTGTTCTTCCGCGGCCGCGAAGCGCTGCCGTTCGGCAACGCGATCCGCAGCGTGCGCGATCTGCTCGACCTGCTGCTGACCGGCCGTGCGGCGGAGCCTGCGACAAACCGTCCGATGTTTACGCTGGCTTGATGAACATCAAGATGGAACGAAGACCCTACGCGGAGAATGGAATCCATTCTTCAGGGGTCTGCACCATGCATAAAACGATTCGAACATGTGTCACCGCAGCCGCCGTCGCGGCGAGCTTCGTCGCGATGCCGTCGCTGTCGCACGCGGCGTCGCCGGGTGACGGGATCAATCAGGGCGACGTGCTGGTCCGGCTGCGCGCGATCAGCATCCAGCCGAACGAGCGCGCGAGCGGCACGCTCGGTGCGATCAACACCGGCGTGAACAACGCGATCGTGCCGGAGCTCGACTTCACGTACATGATCCGCGACTACCTGGGCGTGGAGCTGATCCTCGGCACGTCGCGGCACCAGATGACGTCGAGCCTCGGCAATCTCGGCGGCGTCGGCGTGCTGCCGCCGACGCTGCTGTTGCAGTACCACTTCAATCATGCGGGCAAGGTGCGTCCGTACGTCGGCGCGGGCCTGAACTACACGTACTTCTACAACAACGGACTCAACGTCGGCGGCGAGGGCGTGTCGATCAACAAGAGCAGCTTCGGTCCGGCACTGCAGTTCGGCGTCGACGTGCAGGTCACGAAGAAGGTGTTTCTGAACGTCGACGTGAAGAAGATCTGGATGAGCACCGACGCGACGCTCGGCGACAAGGGCATCGGCACGCTGCACATCGATCCGCTGATCGTCGGCGTGGGCGTCGGGATGAAGTTCTAGAAACGATACGCCCGCGCGAAACGAACAGAGTTGGGGTTGGCGGCATGGCAGTCGGCATGCCGCTCTTTTTTTATGCGGCGTCCGCGGCGGGTGTGGACAGCGGCTCGCAGCGCGCGTCGGCGCGCTCGTAATAGCGCGCCGTCGCAGGCGGCGTGTCCGGCAGCGTGAACGTCACGCGGCAGACGGTTCCATCGGGCAGCGCGGCCCGCAGTGGCGTGTGCAACTGCGCGCCCGCGAGCAGCAGCCGGCCTGCGTTGCCGGTGACGGTGACGAAGCGGTCGTGGTCGTCGACGACGGTCGACAGCACCGGCAGCGCGGTGCCGTCCGCCTGCGTCACCGTCAGCAGCACGCGCCGCGTTTGCTCGACGGCGAATTCGACGCGGCCGACGGCGCCGCGGCCGGCCGCGAGGGTTTGCATCCCGTTCTTCACGTCGACGTTGCGCGGCAGGCTTTTCGTGTTGATCCGGATGGGTGTTTGCGCGTAGGCAGGCAGCGACGCGATGACGGCGCGGCCGCGCCCATCGGTCCACACGGGGCCGGACGGAGTGGCGAGCTCGATGCCGGCGCGATCGCCGACGCGCGCGAGTGCGAAGGTTTCGCGGATCTCGTACGGAGACAGCACGCCGACGCCGCCGAGCAGCGCGACCGCGCCGCGCACGTTCATGCCGATCGTCGCACGCTCGGCGCCGTACAGCGCGGCGTTCAGGATCGTGCGCGCGGGGCCGGGCGTCGCGCTGAGCGTCGCGCGTAGCGACGGCGACCGCGATGCGGTGTCGTAGTCGGCGGCGATGCTGTAGCTTCCGGTCCGGCCGAACGTGTCGGCATAGCGCGCGCCGGCGCGCACCGCATCGCCGGAGACGTTGGCGAACGTGCTGACGCTGCGCGTGCCGATCGGGACGGTGGCGGTCACGTAGACCTGCGTGCCGGCGCCGCCGCGGGCGCCGAACGCGCGGTTCACGTTCAACGTGACCGAGCCGCGCCCGAGCGAGCGGGTCCACATGCCGGCGACGCGCTGGATCGCGGGCCCGCCGAACACCGCGATCCGCGAATAGTCGAGCGACAGCATGCCCAGCGTCCGATCGCGCCAGCCGAGCGTTGCCGCGAACTGCGTGCGCGACGGCGGTGTGAATCCATCCGTCGAACTCACCGCGTCGATCAGCTGCCGATATCCGGACGTGCGCCGCACGAACGATGCACTGGCGCTCCATGCCGCGTTGCCGCTGCTCGCCAGTGCGACTCGGGTCTGCATCCCGTGGCGGCCGGCGCTGCGGCTGACGTCGAGACCCGCGGCGGCCGAGACGCCGGCAAGCGGCGCGAACTCGATGCTCGCGGCGCCCGACTGCAGCGGCGACGACACGAGGAGGCCGCCATTGACCCGTGCACGCTGCCCGATCTGCCAGCCGCGCGTGGCGGTCGCGAGCCACGGGGCTTGCGCGTCTCCGTCGTCCTGCAGGCGGCCGACCGCGATCGACAGCCCATGCGCGGCGGCCAGGCCGGCGCCGGGCAGCGATGAACCCGGCACGGTGAAACGCTGCACGTCGCCCGTCGCCTCGACGACGGTGACGTCGAGATCCGCGGTGCCGCTGACGAGCGGCAGCGCGCCCAGCGCAAACGGGCCGGGCGGCAATTGCGACGAATGGATCAGTACGCCGAGCTGGCGCACCTCGACGCGCGCCTGCGTGCGCGCGATGCCCGTCACACGCGCGGCCGGGCCGGGCGCGGCGGACAGCGCTTCGTCGGGAAACGTCTGCACGCCGAACATGCGGCCGACCGCGAACAGCGTCGAGCGCGGGATGATCTGCCCGGCCTGCAGCGTCGTGCCGAGCGACGCGAACGTGCGCTGCGCGTACGCGGCCTGATGATCGACGCCGGCCCGGCCGTTAGCGACCGTGGCGATCTGGCTGCTGCGCACGATCCAGTCGGCTGCGTTGAAGCCGGCTTCGGTCGCCGCTTGCCAGTATTGCGACGTGCCGGCCGGATTGCGTGTGGCCGTCGCGAGCAGGTCGTAGTTGACGAGCGCGGCGAAGCCGCCGCGTGCGAACGTGTCGCCGTTGCGTGGAGCCGTATCGAGGGCATCGGCCGGCACGACGAAGTCGATGGCGCCGTCGGCGGGCCGCAGCGTCACGATCGCCTGCGGATAGGCGTGCCGGTAGTCGTGGCACGGTGGAGATCCGGTGCCGGCGTCCGCCGCGGACGCATCGCGCAGCGCGGCGGGCACGACGAGACCGGCTGCCCGCAGCAGGCCGGGCGTCGCGCACAGATTGCCGTCGTGGCCGAACCGTGCGTCGGCCCGGCCGGCGCGCTTGCCGTTGACCGTCAGCTGGACCGCAACCGTGCCTGGCATGAAGCGGGGCGCACGCGCGAAATAGCGGCCGGCCGCGGCGTCGATGCCAAGCTCGCGCAGGGCGCCGGCATCGAACTCGAGCGAGTCGGGCGGCGTGCCGCCGGCGCTGGCAGCCGCTGCGCCCGGCATGCCGCCGACGACGATGGACAGCCCGAGCGCGAGCACACCGTCGCGGACGTGGATGACGTCCGACATCGCAAATCGGGGAAACGAGGACGTGCGGCTTATCGACCTGGGCCTTGGCCTGGACCTTGGCCTGGGCGCGGGCCCGGATCGGCCGCGCCCGCGGCGAGCACCGCGTCGTAGTGCTCGACCGAGAAGCCATAGACGGTGGCGGGGAAGAGGCGCACGCGCTCGGGTGTCGCGGCCGCGGCGCCCAGCGCGATGCGGCGCGTCTGTCCGGCCAGCACGTACGGGGCCGGTAGCGACACGATCTGCTGCGTCGGCAGCAACTGCACCTTCTGTTCGAGACGCACGACGTAGCGGCTGTCGTTGCGCACGACCAGTTCGCCATTTTCGACCGACCACTTCAGCAGTTCCCACGGCTTGTCGTTGCGTGCGAGATCTTGCGGGTGGATCAGCACCGGAAGATTCTGGCGGATGATCGTCTGGATCTCGTTCTTGCCCGGACGTTTCGGCGGAATGCCGGAGAACGACACGCGCGCGAGGCGCTGCGTGTTGGGCGGTTCGTTTCCGGCGAGCACGAACCGAACGAGCTGCGTCGCGCCGCCTTCGACACGCGCGATCGGGGGCGTCGCGATGACGAATTCGGCGTTGTCTTCGGGAATCGGTTCGATCGTCGTATGAAGGAGCGTCGGATGGTTGTCCGTGTTCTTGACCGAGACGGTTCCTTCGCCGTCGGCTTCGTCGACGATCACGACCGACGTTTCGGGCACGACGCCCATTGCGTATGCGGTATTGGTACCGATGAGGCAACCGAGAAGCGGGGCGAGCAGTAACGCCCGCCGGCAGTGGCGCGCAGGAAGTTTCATGGAGGCGGATGGCTAGGCGTGGCGCAGGCGTGCGGTGCGCCGCCGCTTCGTCGAAGCGGCGGCGCGATCGACGCCTGTCAGGCGATCAGGTCAATGGAGCGACGCGTAACGGAATTACAGGTACACGAGCGAGACGGTGGCGAGACCGTCGAGGTTGATCTCCTTGCTCAGATCGAGGTTCGACGTCTTGTCGATTGCCGCCTGCACGTCGAGCGTGCCGGTGAAGACCTTCGCCGCGACCGGCACGGTCAGGCCTTTCTTGGCCCACGACTCGTAGCCGCCGGTGTTGTTGGCGATGCCGTTGGACGTCGTCCACGTGGCGCCGCTGGTACTCGAATAAATCGAATCGACCGCAACGCCGTCCGCCTGGAACGTATTCGCTCTAAAGCGGAAGGCAAAGGCGCCGATATTCTTGCCGCTCGCCGTGCCGAGGCCGAATTGCGAGCTGGGCGAATTGGACGAGCCGAAGAAATTGATATTGCCGGTAAATGCACCGGTGCCGGCACGATTATCCTGCGCGGTCAGCGCGACGCGGGCGGCGGCATCGCACGTGATCGCGATCGAATCCGAAAGGACCGGCAGCAGTGTGGGCGCGACCGGGCTGAGTTCCGCCACGCCGATCAATCCGTAATCGAACGTGCCGCCGCCGGCAAGCGTCGGCGTGCACGCGCCCGGCTTGATCTTGCCGGTGACCTTGACGTCGAACGAGTCGGCGAACGCCGATGCGCTGCCCAGCGCCAGCAGGCCCGCGATCACGAGGTGCGAGGTTTTGTTCGTCATCTTAACGAATTTCATCTGAAGGGGTTCCTGGTAACGACCGGATTTCCGATGTCGATCCGGTTATCCGGCGTTTGGATTAAAGAAAATGAAATGCTCGCCGTAATTCGAAGTGAGCGAGTGGAATTTATCAATTCGGTTGGTGAATTGAAATCGTACTCGTACATATTTTCGTGGCTGTTTTTGAGAAATTGGCGCCGTTTAATCGACAAAATAATCCGATTTATCGCGTCATGATGGTGTTTTGATCGTCACGAATGTCAGATGCGATATTTTTCAGCTTCGATTCAGACGGAGCGGCATGGATTCGCACTGAGCGGACGATGTCGAAAATGACGGCGATTCCGCATGCCGCTCGGCGCCGGACGATTGCGACGGCAGGCGCGCGGCGGCGCCGCGTCCATGGTGGTTGCCGACAGCGGGAGGCAGGAGCGGAAATGGAAGATGTCGCGGCGATGGCGACGACGCGCGCAAGGCGGCGCGAGATGCAGGAAGGGCGATGCAGGAGGCAGGTGGGGCCGGGGCGGGGTTCGGCCCGTCGACTGACGACCCGAGCGGCGGGCCGGGACGGTGGCGCCGGTGGGCGCATCGCGCCGGCATGCGCCGGCGCGGGGCGGCTTACAGCTTGTCGTACTGGAAACGCATCGCGGTGCCTTCGCGGGTGATGCGCTCCCACACCGCGCGCTTCTCGTCGTCGCTCAGGAACACCCAGTTCGACACTTCGGCGGCCGTGCGGCCGCAGCCCTTGCAGACTTCGTCGAAGAGAGTCGAGCACACGCCGATGCAGGGGCTGTCGGGCAGGTCGTGGAGATTGGAGGCCATCGGAGGGGTCGCGCCGTGAAATCGTCAGGGCGTCATTTTAATGCATGGGGCGACGCGGCCCGGTCGCGCTGGCGCAGCCGCTTTCGCGACCGCTTTGTTTTCCTGATGGACAGCCGCCGATTACCCGATAGAATTCCCCCGGAACGCCCCGCTGCGCGGGCCGCCCGAGCGGCCGGCGGCGGCAATCTGTTCCGTTTGCGCGACACGGCCATGATTTTTTTGTGACAGAGCGCGAATGATGGTAGCGTTCGGGGTTTTCGAGGGGCGGCGCGTCACGATGTGCCGCCATGACGAGGCAGACGGCAGCCGGACGCACGGTCCGGCCGGAGGGAGAACGGGATGAAGGCAAAGGTAGTGGGCCGGTTCGCAGCGCTCGCGCTGTGCGTGGGTGCATCGGCGGCGGCGGCGAAGGATACGCAGCTCAATATCTATAACTGGTCGGACTACATTGCGAAGGACACGATCCCGAACTTCGAGAAGCAGGCGGGCGTCAAGGTCCGCTACGACAACTACGACAGCGACGACACGTTGCAGGCGAAGCTGCTGACGGGCAGCTCGGGCTACGACATCGTCGTGCCGACCAGCAACTACGCGGGCAAGCAGATCGCCGCCGGCATCTTCACGCCGCTCGACAAGTCGAAGCTGCCGAACCTCAAGTACCTCGATCCGCAACTGATGGCGCTCGTCGCCGGCGCCGACCCGGGCAACAAGTACACGGTGCCCTGGGCGTACGGCACGACCGGTCTCGCGTACAACCTGACGAAGGCGCAGCAGGCGCTCGGCAAGGTGCCGCTCGACAACTGGGACATCCTGTTCAAGCCGGAAAACCTGTCGAAGCTGAAGGCCTGCGGCGTGTCCGTGCTCGACGCACCGGACCAGATGTTCGCGGCGGCGCTGCACTACATCGGCAAGGATCCGATGAGCACGAACCCGGCCGACTACAAGGCCGCGATGGACGTGCTGAAGAAGATCCGCCCGTACATCACGCAGTTCAACTCGTCGGGCTACATCAACGACCTGGTCGGCGGCGACATCTGCTTCGCGTACGGCTGGTCGGGCGACGTCGTGATCGCGAAGCATCGCGCGATCGAGGCGAAGAAGCCGTACAAGATCGAATACTACATCCCGAAGGGCGGCGCGCCGGTCTGGTTCGACGTGATGGCGATCCCGAAGGATGCGAAGAACAAGGAAGCCGCGCTGCAGTGGATCAACTACATCGAGGATCCGAAGGTGCACGCGGCGATCACGAACGCCGTGTACTACCCGAGCGCGAACGCCGAAGCGCGCAAGTACGTGCGCCCGGACGTCGCGAACGACCCGGCCGTCTATCCGCCGGCCGACGTCGTGAAGACGCTGTTCCTGCTCAAGCCGCTGCCGCCTGAAATCCAGCGTCTGCAGACGCGTCTGTGGACCGAGCTGAAATCGGGCCGCTGACGCGAGCCGCAGTGAGCCAGCAGTCATGAAGCCCCTGGTGCCCCCGGGGGCTTTGTTCGTCAAACGCAGGAGAGAAGCAGCACATCATGAATAGCCAGTCGGGCGCGCCGGTCGCGGGCGCGCCGTCCTTCGTTTCTTCGGCCGGCGCCGCCGCGCGCGCCGAGAACTTTGTCCAGATCGTCGACGTCGTCAAGAAATTCGGCGACACCGAAGTGGTGCGCAACGTGAACCTGACGGTGCGCCAGGGCGAGCTGTTCGCACTGCTCGGCAGCTCCGGTTCCGGCAAATCGACGCTGTTGCGCATGCTCGCGGGCCTCGAGACGGTCACGTCCGGAAAGATCCTGATCGACGGCGAGGACCTCGCGCAGCTGCCGCCGTACAAGCGGCCCGTGAACATGATGTTCCAGTCGTATGCGCTGTTCCCGCACATGTCGGTCGAAGCGAACGTCGCATACGGCCTGAAGCAGGAAGGCACGCCGAAGGCCGAGCTGAAGGAGCGCGTGGCCGCCGCGCTCGAACTCGTGCAGATGAGCAAGTATGCGAAGCGCAAGCCGCATCAGCTGTCGGGCGGCCAGCAGCAGCGCGTCGCGCTCGCGCGTTCGCTCGTCAAGCGCCCGAAGGTGCTGCTGCTCGACGAGCCGATGTCGGCGCTCGACAAGCAGATCCGCCAGCGCACGCAGATCGAGCTCGTCAACATCCTGAAGAAGGTGGGCGTGACCTGCATCATGGTCACGCACGACCAGGAAGAGGCGATGACGATGGCGAACCGGCTCGCGGTGATGAGCGAAGGGCAGATCGTGCAGGTCGGCTCGCCGAACGAAGTCTACGAATATCCGAACAGCCGCTTCTCGGCCGAGTTCATCGGCTCGACGAACCTGTTCGACGGCGTCACCGTCGAGGACGAACCCGACCACGTGTACATCGAATCGCCGGAGCTGCCGAGCCGGCTGTACGTGAGCCACGGGATCACAGGCCCGCTCGGGATGCCGGTCACGGTGTCGGTGCGCCCCGAGCGGATCGCGCTCACGCGCAAGCCGCCCGAAGGCGCGTTCAACTGGGCGCGCGGCAGGATCACGAACGTCGCGTACATGGGCGGCTATTCGCTGTATCACGTGAAGCTCGACGCGGGCAAGACGGTGATCGCGAACGTGTCGAGCCTCGCGATCACGGAGCTCGAGACGCCGGCGCTCGGCGACGAGATCTACGTGCGCTGGAGCGCGACCGCGGGCGTGGTGCTGACGTCATGAACGCGCTCAAGTCCCTGCTCGCGTGGCCGGTGCGGCGCTTCAACCTGACGGGCGCGACGGCGGTCGTCGCGGGGCCGTACACGTGGCTCGTGCTGTTCTTCCTCGTGCCGTTCGTGCTGGTCGTGAAGATCAGCTTCGCGGAGCTGCAGCTCGGCATCCCGCCGTACACGGAGCTCGCGTCATACGCGGACGGCGTGGTGCACATCGCGCTGAACCTGTCGCACTACGCGTTCCTGCTCACCGACAGCCTGTATTTCGCGACCTACGTGAACTCGGTGGTGGTGGCCGCGATCACGACGCTGCTGTGTCTGCTGATCGGCTACCCGATGGCGTACTACATCGCGCGCTCGAATCCGGCGACCCGCAACCTGCTGATGATGGGCGTGATGCTGCCGTTCTGGACGTCGTTCCTGATCCGCGTGTACGCGTGGATCGGGATCCTCAAGAACAACGGGCTGCTGAACAACTTCCTGATGTGGATCGGCCTGACCCACACGCCGATCGAGCTGTACCGCACGAACTACGCGGTATACATCGGGATGGTGTATTCGTACCTGCCGTTCCTCGTGATGCCGCTGTACGCGCACCTCGTGAAGATGGACCTGCGCCTGCTGGAGGCCGCGTACGACCTCGGCGCGAAGCCGTGGAAGGCGTTCGTGCAGATCACGCTGCCGCTGTCGAAGAACGGGATCATCGCGGGCTGCCTGCTGGTGTTCATTCCGGCGGTCGGCGAGTACGTGATCCCGGAACTGCTCGGCGGCGCGAACACGCTGATGATCGGCCGCGTGATGTGGAATGAATTCTTCAACAACGCAGACTGGCCGATGGCGTCGGCGGTGACCTGCGCGATGGTGCTGCTGCTGCTCGTGCCGATGGCGATGTTCCAGCACTTCCAGGCGAAGGAACAGGAGGGCCGCCGTCGATGAAGCCGAATCGTTACCTGCAGTTCGCGGCGCTGTTCGCCGGCTTCGCGTTCCTGTACATCCCGATCATCAGCCTGATCGTCTATTCGTTCAACGAATCGAAGCTCGTCACCGTGTGGTCGGGCTTCTCGTTTCGCTGGTATTCGGCGCTCGCGGAGGACGACGAGCTGCTGACGGCCGCGTGGCTGTCGCTGAAGATCGGCGTGCTGACCGCGTTCGCGTCGGTGTTCATCGGCACCTGGGCCGGCTTCGTGCTCGCACGGATGGGCCGCTTTCGCGGCTTCGCGCTGTTCAGCGGAATGATCAACGCGCCGCTCGTGATTCCCGAGGTGATCCAGGGAATCTCGCTGCTGCTGCTGTTCATCGAGCTCGCGAAGTGGATCGGCTGGCCGGCCGAGCGCGGTATGTTCACGATCTGGCTCGGCCACGTGATGCTGTGCATCTCGTACGTCGCGATCATCGTGCAGTCGCGCGTGCGCGAGCTGAACCCGTCGCTCGAGGAAGCGGCGCTCGATCTCGGCGCGACGCCGCTGAAGGTGTTCTTCACGATCACGCTGCCGCTGATCTCGCAGGCGTTGATCGCGGGCTGGCTGCTGTCGTTCACGCTGTCGATCGACGACCTCGTGCTGTCGGCGTTTCTGTCCGGCCCCGGCTCGACGACGCTGCCGCTCGTCGTGTTCTCGCGCGTGCGCCTCGGCCTGAATCCGGAGATGAACGCGCTCGCGACGCTGTTCATCGTCGCGGTGACGGCCGGCGTCGTGATCGCGAACTTCGTGATGCTGCGTCAGGAGCGCAAGCGGATGGCCGCGTTCGCCGCGTGACGGCGGGCGCGTTCGCGCGCGCAGGTTGCCGACGCAACGAAAAACGCCCGGTGCCGACGACGAGTCGGGCCGGGCGTTTCGTTTGGCAGGATGGTGCGCCGCTTGCGCGTTATGCGCCGAACGCCGCCTTTGCCAGTAGCCCGAGCGCGACGCACACGAGCACGGCCGCGAAGCCCGCTTGTACGTGCCGCGCGGCGAGGCGGCGCGACGCGCCGCGGCCGGCAGCCATGCCGAGCGCGGTCGCGACGGTGAACCACAGCGTCACGTCGAGCGGCGCGCGCGTGCCGGACACGAGCGTCGCGAGCACGCCGCCGGCGCCGACCAGCGCGATCACCATCAGCGACGTCGCGACCACGCCGTGCATCGACACGTTCGTGAGCTTGCGCAGCATCGGCACGATCACGAAGCCGCCGCCGACGCCGAGCAATCCCGTCATCAAGCCCGTGACCGCGCCGGTCGACGCGAGCGCGAGCCCGACCGGCCACGACCATACGAGCCGGCCCGTGTCGGGGTTCACGCGGCCGACGCACAGCGGTGATTCGTCCGTGTTGCCGTGCGCGTCGCGCAGCGCCTGGCGCAGCAGGCGCGCGGCCACGACGAGCATCGTCAGCGCGAACAGCGCCAGCAGCACACGTTGCGGCAGCACGTGCGCGAGCTTCACGCCGAGCGTCGTGAGCGGCACGCCGGCCACGGCCATCAGCAGCGCCGCGCGATAGCGCACGAGCCCGCGGCGAAACCCCTCGAGCGCGCCGAGCGCCGCGCTGCCCGCGACCGCGACGAGCGCGACGGGCGTGGCCTGCTGCATCGGCCAGCTCATCCCGACGACGAGCGCGGGCACCGCGAGAATGCCGCCGCCCGCGCCGGTCAGACCGAGTACGGCGCCAACGAAGCCGCCGAGTACCAGGGAAATCAGCATGGTGTCATCGCGCTCCGGTCAACGTGCGATCGCCGGCTTCGCGAGCCATTCGCGGCCCCTGAGCATCGCGTTCCAGTAGAGCGGCGGCAGCACGCGCTCCTTGAGCAGCCATGCGAGCCGCGACGGCCGCTTGCCGTCGATCAGCCACGTGGGGAAGGTCGGCGCGACCTTGCCGCCGTACAGGAACTCCGCGAGCACGATCCTGCCGCGCTCGACGGTGAGCGGGCACGACCCGTAGCCGTCGTATGCGGCGTCGCCGTGCGCACGGCCGAGCGACACGAGCAGGTTGTGCGCGACGACGGGCGCCTGCTTGCGCGCGGCCGCTGCGGTTTTCGCGTTGGTCGTGTTGGTGACGTCGCCGAGCGCATAGATGTCGGCGTGCCGCTTGTGCCGCAGCGTCGCCGGATCGACGTCCACCCAGCCGGCCGCGTCGGCGAGCGGGCTGGTGCGAACGAAGTCGGGCGCCTTCTGCGGCGGCACGACGTGGATCATGTCGAACGAACGCTCGACGGTTTCGTTGCCGCCGTCCGGCAGCGCGCGCGTGAAGATTGCGCGGCGCGCGGGCCCGTCGATCGCGACGAGGTTGTGGCCGAACGACAGCGCGATGCCGTAGCGTTTCACGTACTCCATCAGCGCGGGCACGTAGTCGGCGACGCCGAACAGTGCGCCGCCCGCATTCAGGAATTCGACGTTCGCGGCGCCGAGGCGCCCCGTGCGCCGCCAGTGATCGCACGACAGGTACATCGCCTTCTGCGGCGCGCCCGCGCACTTGATCGGCATCGGCGGCTGCGTGAACAGCGCATTGCCGCCGCGGAACGCCTGCGCGAGTTCCCATGTGTACGGCGCGAGATCGTAGCGGTAGTTCGACGTGACGCCGTTGCGGCCCAGCGTGTGAGCGAGACCGTCGATCGCGTGCCAGTCCAGCTCGAGCCCCGGGCATACGACGAGCTTGCGGTAGCCGAGGCGCCGGCCGTCGTCCAGTACGACCGCATGGGCGTCGGGCTCGAAACCGCCGACGGCCGCCTGGATCCATTTCACGCCGCGCGGCAGTACGTCGGCCATCGGCCGTGCGGTCGTGCCCGGCTGGAACACGCCCGCGCCGACCATCGTCCAGCCTGGCTGGTAGTAGTGCGTGTCGGCCGGGTCGATCATCGCGATGTCGAGCGACGCATCGCGTGCGAGCAGGCTCGCTGCAACCGCGACGCCGGCCGCGCCCGCGCCGACGATCACAATGTCGTGCCGCGCGTCGATGGCCGATGCGGCGAGCTGGGGCGAGACCGACGGCGCGTCGGTCAGCGTGCGGAGGGTCATGTCGGGGTCTCCTGTCGGGGCGGCTCAGATCGCGTCGAGCGGGATCTTCAGATAGCGCACGCCGTTGCTCTCGGGCTCGGGCAGGTGGCCGGCGCGCATGTTGACCTGCACGGACGGCAGCATCAGCACCGGCATGTCGAGCGTCGCGTCGCGCGCGGTGCGCATGTCGACGAACGCGTCCTCGGTCACGCCGTCCTTCACGTGCACGTTCGCGCGGCGCTGCTCGGCGACCGTCGTCACGAACTGCACGTCGCGGCCGCCCGGCTGGTAGTCGTGGCACAGATACAGACGCGTGTCGGGCGGCAGCGCGAGCACGCGCGCGATCGAGCGGTACAGCGTGCGCGCGTCGCCGCCCGGGAAGTCGCAGCGCGCGGTGCCGTAGTCGGGCATGAACAGCGTGTCGCCGACGAACGCCGCACGCTGCGTCGCGTCGTCGACGCAGTAGGTCACGCATGCGGGCGTATGGCCCGGCGTATGCATCGCGCGGATCGTCAGCGCGCCGAGCGCGAGCGTGTCGCCGTCGTCGAGCAGGCGGTCGAATTGGCTGCCGTCGTGCACGAAGCCGGGGCCGGCGTTGAACAGCGCGGCGAACACGTGCTGCACGCGGCGCACGTGCGAGCCGATCGCGATCTGTCCGCCGACGTGCGCCTTCAGGTACGGCGCGGCCGACAGGTGATCGGCATGCACGTGTGTCTCCAGCAGCCAGTGGACGGCCGCGCCCAGTTCCGCGACGCGCGCGATCAGCCGGTCGGCGCTGGCCGTGTGCGTGCGGCCGGATTTCGGATCGTAGTCGAGCACGCTGTCGATCAGCGCGCACGCGCGGCTTTCGGTGTCGAGCAGCAGATAGCTGACGGTGTGGGTCGCCGGGTCGAAAAAGCCTTCGACCGACAACTGGGGGGCATGGCTCACGGGGTGTCCTCGATCGGGTTCTGCAACTGCAATCGCACTTCATCGATCAAGAAGCGTGCCAATCCGCGCCCGGCCGCGGGCCGGTATCGCAGGTCATTGATTCTGCGCGGTTTTCTGGTGCGTTCTCGGGGTGTGGCGGACACGGCCGGCGGGTCGTCGTCAACGTGGACTGCCATGTCTGGCAGTGTCGTGGCAGAATTGGCAGCCGGTCTGGCAGTTCGTCGGGCCATTCGCATCGGGCTTTCCCCATGAATCCGCACGACACCATTCCGATCGTTCCCGCGCCGTCGCGCGACGTGACGCCCGACGTGCGCGCGCTCGTCGCATATCTCGAACAGGATCCGCAGCCGATGATCGTCGTCGATCCCGACTACCGGATTCTCGCGGCGAACGATGCGTACCGGCGCCAGTTCGGCGTGGCCGGTGTCGAGCACGTGGGCCGGCGCTGCTTCCAGGTCTCGCATCACTACGACGTGCCGTGCGACCAGGCCGGCGAGCATTGCCCGATGAAGCAGGCGCTCGAGTCGCGCGGGCTGAACCGTGTGCTGCACATCCATCACACGCCGCGCGGCCCCGAGCATGTCGACGTCGAGCTGCGGCCGATCTTCGATGCGCGAGGCGACGTGATCGCGTACGTCGAGCGACTGACGACGGTGCGCAGCGCATCCGCGCAGCCGAGCGCGGAAGGGCTCGTCGGCGGCTCCGATGCGTTCAATGCGGCGCTCGGCGCGCTGCAGCGCGTAGCGCCGTCGATGCTGCCCGTGCTGTTGCTCGGCGAATCGGGCACCGGCAAGGAGCTGTTCGCCCGCGCGCTGCACGAGGCGAGCGAGCGTGCGCTGGGGCCGTTCGTCGTCGTCGATTGTTCGGGCATCGCCGAGACGCTGTTCGAGAGCGAGTTGTTCGGCTACGAGAAGGGCGCGTTCACGGGCGCGAACCAGCGCAAGCCGGGCCTCGTCGAGACCGCGCAGGGCGGCACGCTGTTTCTCGACGAAATCGGCGACGTGCCGCTGCCGATGCAGGTGAAGCTGCTGCGGCTGATCGAGTCGGGCACGTTCCGGCGCGTCGGCGGCGTCGAGGCGTTGCGCGCGGATTTCCGGCTCGTCGCGGCCACGCACAAGCCGTTGCGCGAGATGATCGACGATGGCCGCTTCCGCCAGGACCTGTACTACCGGATCAACGCGTTCCCGATTCCGCTGCCCGCGCTGCGCGAACGGCGCGGCGACGTCGCGCTGCTGGCCGAATCGATCCTGCGGCGCATCGCGAACGCGCGCGCCAGCGCGGGCGATGCGAATGCGCGGCCGTTCGCGGCCCGGCCGTATGTACTGACCCAGCGCGCTCGCGCGTGCCTCGATGCGTACGCATGGCCCGGCAACATCCGCGAGCTGCGCAACGTGCTCGAGCGCGCGTGCCTGTTCGCGGACGACGGCACGATTCGCGTCGAGCATCTGCCGGCCGAGCTGGTCGCGGCAGCGGCCGCGCCGCCGACGCATGCGTCGCACGCGCGCGGCGTGTCGGATGCCGAACTCGTGCGGATCGCGAGCACGTTCGACGGTACGCGCAAGCAGTTGGCCGGGCACGTCGGGATGAGCGAGCGCACGCTGTACCGGCGGATGAAGGCGCTCGGGCTCGGTATGCGCGGGCGGTGAGCGGTAAGCAGCGGCGGCCGCGCCGGCTGGCCGGCCGTGCGCCGCCCCGTCGGGCGACCCACGGCGCGGGCGGCGCGCACTGCACGATGCGCGCTTGCCGCCCGCATCGTCACCGGATCAACGCGCCGGCGCCAGCTGCGACACCGCGTCGCGCATGAAGCCGAGCAGCGTGTCGTCGGCCCACGAGCCCTGCGTCAGCGCCGGCTCGGTCATCATTGCCTTGCGGAATTTCGCATGCGTGACCGGATCGTCGCCCGCATAGCTGCGGAACAGTTCCATCCAGCGCTGCGCGAGCGCACGACCCTCCGGCGAATCGGGGCGCTTGCCGGCGTCGATCGCATCGCGCACGTCCGCCATCAGCTGCGGCCATTCCATCGCGCGTTCGCCGTAGTGCGCGCGCATGAAGCGAATCTCGTCCGGGCTCAGGTACTTCTCGAAGATCCGCATCTTCGTTTCGGCCACCGCCTTCAGCACGTAGTCGCGCAGCGCGGTCGAGATGCCGATCTGCGACTGCATCGACGGCTCGCGCTCGTGCATCAGGTTCAGCTTCGCGAGCAGCCGCGGGTCGTTGTTCGTGTCGCGCACGAGCAGCGTCATCCAGCGATCGGCGAGCGCGCGCACGCGCTCGTCCTCGGGCGGCACGCCGGCGTCGTGCAGCGCACGCACGTCGGCGACGAGCGCGATCCACTCGGCGTCGCCGGTCTGGCTCTTGCGGTACATCGGCATGCGCGCGAGTTCTTCCTCGGAAAAGTATTTGTCGTACACGGTCATCAACTCCAGTGTGGTGAGCCAGTCGGCCAGCTCCGGCTGCGTGCCCGCGGCGAGCTGCGCGTGCAGGTGCACGAGCCGCTCGCGCAACTGCGCGGCTTGCGCGAGCTGGCGGTCGAGCGACGCGATCTGCTTCGCGACGAGCTCGACGAGCGGGGTGCCGGGCTGGTTCAGGTAATCGCCGATTTCGGCGAGCGACAGTCCGAAGCGGCGCAATGCCTGGATCTGGTGGAGCCGGGCGATGTCGTCGCGGTCGTACAGCCGGTAGCCGTTGTCGGCGCGCGCCGAAGGCGTCAGCAGGCCGATCGCGTGATAGTGATGAAGCGTGCGGACGGTCAGCCCGCTGCGTTTCGCCAGTTCTCCCACTTTCAGCCGCATGTTGTCCTCCGTTCGGTGCGCACACTGGAGTCTCGAACGTTACGCTACGTGAGGGTCAAGCGGAAGATTGCAGAGCGGCGCGCGGGAGGTTCCGCGCGCCGTGTCGCCGGTCGTGCCGCGAACGCGCGTTATTGCGCCGACGGCCGTGCGTCGGGCGTGGCCGCGCGGGCCTGGGCGCCGGGGACGTCGTGATCCGCGTTGCCCGTGATGCCGGCTGTATCGACATTCGCGGCATTCGCGGCTTTGGCCGTGTTGCCGGCCGCGTCGGCCGGCGGCGTGCCCATCGCCTGATAAAGCCGCGCGGTATCCGCGAAGCGCGCGCCGGTCGCGCGGATCTCGTCGAGCCGCGCATTGCGATACTGCAGTTCGCTCGCGCGCGCGGCCGACGGCGGCAACGCGCCGAGCCGCACGCGGGCCGCCGCGTCGTCGTAAGCGCCACGCGCGGACAGCGCGGCGCGCGACGACGCATCGAGCGCCTCCGCGTCGTGCTCGAGCGCGGCGAGCGAATCGGCGACGTTCTGGAATGCGGCGAGCACGGTCTGCTTGTACTGGTCGACCGCGGCCTCGTACGTCGCCTTCGCCGCACGACGCTGCGCAAGCAGCGCGCCGCCATGGAACAGCGGCTGGCTCAGCGACGCGCCGACGTTCCAGATCGTGCCGGCGCCCGACAGCATCGCCGGCCAGCTGAAGCCGCCTTTGCCCATCGCCGCCGACAGCGACAGCTGCGGGAACAGCTGCGCGGTCGCGACGCCGACTTCGGCGGCGGCCGCCTTCAGCCCCGCGTCGGCCGCCTGGATGTCGGGGCGGCTTTGCAGCAGGTCCGACGGCACGACCACTGGCACCTGCTCGGGCAGGTGCAAGTCGGCGAGCGCGAGATCGGCGGGAGGCCGGTCCGGCGTGCGGCCGACCAGCACGGCCAGTGCGTGGCGGGCGGCGTCGCGCTGCTGGCGCAGTGCGGGCAGGCTTGCGGCGAAGGTGTCGGCGCTTTGCCGGGCGTTCAGCGCATCGCTGCGCGAGGCGGAACCGAGCGCGTAGCGGCGCTCGGCATCGTGCGCCTGATCGTTCGCGAGCGCGACGAGCCGCTCGGTCGTCTCGATCTGCGCATTGAGCACCGACACGGTGATCGATGCGGTCACGATGTTCGCGGCCAGCGCGCGCCGCGCCGATTCGAGCTGGAACGCGCTGACGTCGACGCGTTTCTCGAGCGCGCGGTTCGCGAAGCGCGCCGCGCCGAACAGGTCCAGCGTATAGCTCGCCTGCAGTTGCCCGACGAACGTGTCGTACAGCAGCGTCGGCGCGCCGAGCGCGGGGATCGGCACGCCGAGCGCGCGCTGGCGCGCGGCCTGGCCGCCGGCGTCGATCGACGGCAGCATCGAGCTGCCGATCTGCGCGCGCAGTTGCTCGCGCGCGGCATCGAGCGAATGCGCCGCTGCGCCGAGCGTCGGGCTGTTGCGCAGCCCTTCGTCGACGAGTGCGTTGAGCGCGTCGGAGCGGTACTGCGTCCACCAGTCGGGCACCGGTTGCGCGCCGACCTCGAACTGCTGCGCGATGCCTTGCGCGGACACCGTCCGCTCGACTTGCGGCGCGGCGCCGTAGTGCGCGGGCGACGGCATCGCGGGCGGCTCGCCGCTCGGCGCAAACCATGCGCAGCCCGCGAGCGGGCCGGCGAGGCTCGCCACTGCGAGCGCCCGCACGGTTTTCGTTTTCAAAGTCATCGATCGATTCATGGTCAGGCTCCCGACGGCGCGGCCGGCGTGCTGCCGCCTGGCGGCGGGCCGTCGTGCGGGTCGCGTTCGTCGCGCTTCACGCGGAACCACGCGGCGTACAGCGCGGGCAGGTAAAACAGCGTCAGCACGGTCGCGCTCGTGATCCCACCCATCAGCGCGGTCGCCATCGGCCCGAAGAAGTTCGAGCGCAACAGCGGGATCAGCGCGAGCACGGCGGCCGCGGCGGTCAGCGTGATCGGGCGGAAGCGCCGCACGGTCGCGCCGACGATCGCATCGAAGCGTCCGTGTCCGGCCGCGATGTCCTGCTCGATCTGGTCGACGAGAATCACCGAGTTGCGCATGATGATCCCGAACATCGCGATCACGCCGAGCATCGCGACGAAGCCGAACGGCTGGCCGAACAGCAGCAGCGCGCCGACCACGCCGATCAGCCCGAGCGGCGCGGTCAGCACGACCATCAGCACGCGCGAGAAGCTTTGCAGCTGGATCATCAGCAGCGTGAACACGGCGATCGCCATCAGTGGCATCTGCGCGTTGATCGAGCTCTGCGCCTTCGCGCTTTCCTCGACCGACCCGCCGATGTTGACCTGATAGCCGACCGGCAGTTGCGCACGCAACGTGTTCAGCTTGCCGTCGATCGCATGCGTGACGTCGATGCCCTGCGCGCCGGCGCGCACGTCGGACTGCACGGTGATCGTCGGCTGGCGGTCGCGCTCCCACACGACGCCGTATTCGAGCGTCGGCGTGAAGCGGCCGAGCGAGCCGAGCGGCACCGGGCCGTTCGGCGTCGGCAGCGCGAGGCCCGCGAGCTTCGCCGGATCGACGCGATCGGGGCGCGGCGCGCGCAGGTCGACCGCGATCAGCTTGTCGCGTTCGCGGTATTGCGTGACGGTCGTGCCGGACAGCGTCATCGCGAGGAAGCTCGACACGTCCTGCGACGTCACGTTCAGCTCGCGCGCCTTCTTCTGGTCGAGCTCGAAGCGCACCGAGCGCTCGGCCGGTTCGTCCCAGTCGAACTGCACGTTGACCGTGCGCGCGTCGCCGCGCATCGTCGCCGCGACTTGCTCGGCGATCGAGCGCACCTGCGCGATGTCGTCGCCGCTCACGCGGAACTGCACCGGATAGCCGACCGGCGGCCCGTTTTCGAGCCGCGACAGCCGCCAGCGCACGGCCGGGAACTGGTCGCGCAGCGTGGTTTCGAGCCAGGTCGCCAGCTTCTCGCGATCCTCGACCGATTTCGCGGTGACGACGAACTGCGCGAAGTTCGGCAGCTGCAGCTGCTGGTCGAGCGGCAAGTAGAAGCGCGGCGCGCCGCTGCCGACGAAGTTCACCGAATGATCGATCTCCGGCCGCTTGTCGAGCACCTTCTCCAGGCGTTCGGTCTCGCGCAGCGTCGCCGCGAACGATGCGCCTTCCGGCAGCCGCAGGTCGACCAGCAGCTCGGGCCGATCGGAGCTCGGGAAGAACTGCTGCGGCACGAGCGTGAAGCCCAGCAGCGCGACGACGAAGAGCGCGCCGGTGATCAGCAGCACGACGAAGCGCCGCTCGATGCACCAGTCGATCCAGCCGCGCAGCCGCGTGTAGAAGCGCGTGTCGTAGATGTCGTGCTCGTGGTCGTCCGGCAGGTGCGCTTCGTGCGCATGCTTCTTGCGCTCGGGCAGCAGGTGATAGCCGAGCAGCGGGATCAGCACGACGGCCGCGAACCACGAGGCGATCAGCGCGATCGCCGACACTTCGAAGATCGAGCGCGTGTACTCGCCGGTGCTCGATTTCGCGAGCGCGATCGGCAGGAAGCCCGACACCGTGACGAGCGTGCCCGTGAGCATCGGGAACGCGGTGCTCGTGTACGCGAACGCGGCGGCGCGCGCGCGGCTGTAGCCCTGTTCGAGCTTCACGGCCATCATCTCGACCGCGATGATCGCGTCGTCGACGAGCAGCCCGAGCGCGAGCACGAGCGTGCCGAGCGACACCTTGTGCAGTCCGATGTCGAACAGGTACATGAACAGCGCGGTGACGGCGAGCACGACCGGAATCGAGATCACGACGACCATCCCGGTGCGCAGGCCCAGCGACACGAGGCTCACGACGAGCACGATCGCGACCGCTTCGGCGACGGCTTCGAGGAAGTCGTCGACCGAATGCGACACCGCGTGCGGCATGCTCGACACCTCGGTCAGCTTCAGGCCGGCCGGCAGCTGCGCCTGCAACGTCTTCGATTCGGCATCGAGCGCCTTGCCGAGCCGGATCACGTCGCCGCCCGGCTGCATCGTCACGCCGATGCCGAGCACCGCGTGCCCGTTCGCGCGCATCTGCGTCACTTGAGGATCGTCGTAGCCGCGTTTCACGGTTGCGAGATCGCCGAGCCGGAACGTGCGGCCGTTGATGCGGATCAGCGTGTCGGCGATCGCGGCGACGTTGTCGAACTGGCCGCTCGGCCGCACGAACACGCGATCGTCGGCGGTCGTCAGCACGCCGGCCGACGAGATGTCGTTCTGCGCGTTGATCGCCCGCCCGAGCTGCTGCGGCGAGATGCCGAGCCGCGTGAGCTGCGCGTTGTTCACCTCGATGAAGATCCGCTGGTCGGGGTCGCCGAAATAGTCGACCTTGCCGACGCCCGGCACGCGCAGCAGCACCGTGCGCAGCTGGTCCGCGTAGTCGTGCAGCTGCGCGGGTGTGAAGCCGTCGCCTTCGAGCGTCCAGATGTTGGTGTAGACGTCGCCGAATTCGTCGTTGAAGAACGGGCCCTGCACGCCGGGCGGCAGCGTATAGCCGATGTCGCCCACCTTCTTGCGGATCTGGTACCAGGTTTCCGGCACGTCCTTCACGGGCGCCGAATCCTTCATCGTGAAGAAGATCAGCGATTCGCCGGGGCGTGAATAGCTGCGCAGGAAGTCGATGGCCGGCGTTTCCTGCAGCTTGCGGCCGATCCGGTCCGTCACCTGTTCCTGCACCTGCCGCGCGGTCGCGCCGGGCCAGAACGTGCGGATCACCATCACGCGGAACGTGAACGGCGGGTCTTCGGATTGCGCAAGCCGCGTGTACGCGAGGATGCCCGCAAGCGTCGCGAGCGCGATCAGGTAGACGACCAGCGCCTGATGGCGCAGCGCCCATGCCGACAGATTGAACCGGCCTTCTTCGCGGGGGCCGGTCATGACGCGAAATCCTCCGGATGCAGCGGTGCAACCACGCGCACCTTCTCGCCCGCGCTGACCGTATGCACGCCTTGCAGCACGACGCGCTCGCCGGGCTGCAGCCCGCGCGACACGATGACGGTGCGCTCGCTGAAGCGCGCGACGTCGACGCGGCGCAGTTCCAGCGTGTCGTCCTTCGTACGCACGACCCACACGGCCGGATGCGGGCCGTCGTGGAACAGCGCGGTCGCGGGCAGCGTGATGCCCGGCGCGTCGCCAGCCGCCGGCGCGCCGTCGAACGCGACGTTCGCGGTCATCCCGAGCCGCACGGCCGGGTCGGGCGCGGCGAGCGTGAGCCGCACGCGCCAGGTGCGGCTCTGCGGATCGGCAGCCGGCGCGATCTCGCGCACCTTCGCCGCGAACTGGCGGCCCGGCAGCGACGGCAGCGTGACGCTCGCCGCGTGGCCGGGCTTGAGCGACGCGAGCGCGGCTTCGGGCACGTCGCTGACGACGTCGACGTCGCCGGACCATGCGAGCTGATAGACGGGCTGGCCGGCCGACACGTTCTGGCCGGTGTCGGCCTGTTCGGCGGTGATGGTGCCCGCGTGATCGGCGACGAGCGTCGCGTAGCGGAGCTGGTTCTTCGCGAGCGCGAGCTGCTGCTGCGCCTGGTTGCGCTGCGCGAGCGCCGACGTGTAGCTGTTTTCGGTCTGTTCGAGCTGCGCGGCCGCGATCAGGTTTTCGCGCGCCTGCGCGCGATCGCGGTCGAGCTGCTGCTTCGCGAACGCGAGGCTGTGCGACGCGGCATCGAACTGCGCCTGCGCGCTGGCGGCGTTCTTCTCGGCGTCGGACGGATCGAGCAGCGCGACGACCTGGCCGGCCTTGACCGTATCGCCGAGCCGCACCTTGCGCTCGACGATCTTGCCCGCGATACGGAACGACAGCGGCGTTGCATAGCGCGGCTGGATCTCGCCGGGCAGCGTGGTCGCGGCAGCGGCACCGTCGGCGTGCGCGGGCAGCGCGACGACCGGGCGCGGCGCGGGCGGCGCGGCTTCCTTCGGATGACAGGCGGCGAGGACGAGCGCGGTGCCGACCAGCAGCACGGCGCGGGAACCGGAGCGATTCACGAAACCCCCAGAGCAGGTGAGAGCAGAACGAAGCCGGCAAGCGCGGCGCGCTTGCCACGAGTGGCGCCCGCGGGGCGCGCACGGTCAGCCGAACGAGGTCATTCGGAAACTGGGCTGGATTCTAATACACACCTGTATCTGAATGCAAAGATGAATCTGAAAGGAAGTTGGTGCTAGACTGCGCGCCATGAAACCACAGCGCTTAACTCGCGAGCAGAGCAGGGACCAGACGCGCGAACGTCTGCTGAATGCCGCGCACCGGATTTTTCTGAAGAAAGGCTATGTCGCGGCGAGCGTCGAGGACATCGCGGCGGCGGCCGGCTATACGCGTGGCGCGTTCTACTCGAATTTCCGCAGCAAGTCGGAACTGCTGCTCGAACTGCTCGAGCGCGACCATGATTCGGTGCGCGCCGATTTCGAGGCGATCTTCGAGGAAGGCGGCCCGCGCGAGCAGATGGAGTCGATGGCGCTCGCGTACTACCGGACGCTGTTTCGCGACGACGAATACTCGCTGCTGTGGGGCGAGGCGAAGCTGCAGGCGGCACGCGACGCGAAGTTCCGTGTGCGCTTCAACCAGTTCCTGCACGCGAAGCGGCTGCAGATGGCCGAATTCATCCAGCGCTTTGCCGAGCGCGCAGGCACGCCGCTGCTGCTGCCGGCCGACACGCTCGCGTTCGGGCTGATGTGTCTGTGCGACGGCGTGCAGTCGTACTACACGGCCGATCCGCAGCACGTGTCGGCCGACGCGGCCGATGCGGTGCTCGCGGGTTTCTTCGCGCGAGTCGTGCTGGGGCGCGCGCCGGAGTGAGCCGCCAGCGCGCGCGTTGCCAGGGCCGCTGCGCGCGGCATCCGGCGTTCAGTGCGCGTGCGCAGGCGGCACGCGCAGTGTCCGGGCCAGCGACGTGGCATAGTCGCGTGCCGGATCCGAGATCGGCGACCGGACGACCGGATGCGGATGTCCGAACGCTTCGACGAACGTGTCGACGTGCGGGACGAGGCGCGCGCATAGCGCATCGGTTGCGGCGTCGAGCTGCCGATAACGCGACGCCTCCAACACGCCTTCGCTGATCAGCCAGCCGCCGTGCCGCTGCGCACGATCGATGGCGAACAGCGCGACGAGATCGCGCAGCAGCGTGCGCGCCGGCTCGCCGTCGACCGCATCGGCCGCGGCCAGCGCGGCATTCAGCGCAAGATTCAGCCCGTACGCTTGCGCCGCATCGCGCGCGTCCGGCAACAGCGGGTTCCAGACATCGAGCGGATCGACGCCGCTGGCCGTGCGCGCGTCGACATGGTCGGCGAGCGAGCGGATCAGCCGCCGTTCGTACGCGCGCAGTGCCGCGATGGCATCGCGCGCCGCCTCCGGCCAGCCGCTTCCCACGTCATCGGCCACAGCAGATGCAGCCGGCGCCGCGACCAGCGTGCGGGCGGTGTCGAGCAAAATCAGGAAGTTGTTGCCGCCTGCGTCGTTGAAGACATGGCCGAGCCCCTGATAGTCGAGATACCGGTTCACGAGAAGATCGCCGGCCACCCCGCAACGCAGCCGGCATTCGGCCGCCACTTCCTCGGCGGCCCAGGCCGTCAGCGCCTTGACGAGCGCAAGCTTGCGGTTGGTCGAGCTCCACGGGGCCCACATCATGAACGTCCCGGCCGTGCGGTCCGGCTGCGCGCGGCGATGCAGCGCGTGCGCCCATTCGCGCGATGCTTCGTTGGCGAAACAGGTCATCACGTATGATGTCGCGAGCGCGCGCAACAACGCGCGCTGCTGCGTGCTGTAGCGGATCAGCGACGTTTCGGGCGCGATGCGCGCCATGCTCGAGCGATGTGTCGAGTAGCGCAACGCCTGGGCGACGCAGGTGCGCGATACGGCAGCCAGCCCGATCGCACCCATGGCCCAGACGTTTTCCGGCGCAGTCAGCGTACGCACGAGCCGGCCGTTGGGATCGCCGAGCGGATCGTGGAATCGCCCGTCGGCGTCGATCGACGCGCCGTCGGACAGCCACGCGTCGAACGGAACGCGCACGCGATCGAAGCCAGCGAGGCCGTAATCGAACGGCACCAGCGGGATTTCGGCGGGCGCCGACAGCCGCACGCCCGGCAGCGGGCCGTCGCGAGTCGACAGGTCGAGCGCGAATGCGAAAACGCCGCAGTCGCGCGCGTCGACGATCACGCGCGCGCAGACGATGCCGAGCTTGTCGAGATCGTTGACGCCGACGTTGGTGAACTTCAGTGCGCCGTCATCCGGCGTATGCAGGACGAAGGTCCGGGTGGCCGCATCGAAGCGCGCTTCGGTGCGGGTTGCGAGCTGGCTGTTGCCACCGCCGATTTCGGTGATCATGAACGCGCCGACCTTGCGGCCAGCTGCAAGCTCGCGCGCATATGCCTGTGCGCGGTCGTTGCCTTTGCCCAGTTCGACGAGCGAGCCGATGCAGAGCCCGTAGTGGATCAGCGCGGCAATGCACAACGACGGATCGTTGACGGCCGTCCATTCGGCGATCGCGGACATCAGCGATGGATCGGACAGGTCGCCGGCCGCGGCCGGCAACCGGCGGGCCAGCGCGGCGAGGCGATCGTAGGTCGAGCGATGCAGGTCGACCGAGTGCCGGTCGAGCGGTTTGTCGAAATCGGCGCTCGACAGCAGCTGGATCAGCAGCCGCCGATGGTCCGGTTTCGTGAGGCCGGAAAGCGCATCGCGTATTTCGTCGATTTCGGGCGCGATAATGGGGCGGGAAACTGATGCGCCCGAGATTCCGCCATTTTCGATTTGATATGCATTCATTGCAGAGTCTCCGCGTGATTCGAATCAAATGGCCAGGAATCGGTTTCACGAGTCGGCGAATATGTAAGCGCGTCCGGCAGCGCGGCTTTAATACTGCGCGTCATGATGCCCGTCATGCTCAGGTCGATATAAATCGAATCCTGGGCGGGCCGGCTGTGCTCGAGTACGGCCGGCATGTGATACGGCTTGGTGAAACAGTCCGCCAACGCTCGGGGCAGGTCGTCGGTATCGGCATAGCGACGGCACGCGACGGCCGAATAGACCGGCACCTGGAAACGACTGCGCGGCAGTTGCGCGATCTCGTCGTGGAATCGGTCCGCGGCCGTCCACAGCGCCGGATGATGGGCCGGATACGGAATCGGCAGCGCGTGCAACTTGAGGCCACGGCGGCTCGCGAACGCGGCCAGGGTGTCGAGCGCGGTGTGCGGGCCGCTGACGACTGTCTGCCGCGGGGCATTCACGCACGCGAGCACGAGCTGCTCGTGCGCGGCCTCGTCCAGCAGCGCCAGCGTTTCGGCTTGCGACGCGGCGACGACCGTCATGCCGCCGCGGCCGGCAAAGGGCTGGAACGCTGCATTCAGTGCGAGGACGGCCCGCACGCCGTCGGATACCGACCATACGCCCGCGCACACGAGCGACGCGATTTCGCCGAGGCTCTGGCCGATGATCGCGGCGAGCCGCACGTTCTGTCTCTCGAGAAACCGGTGCACGCAGATCGCCGTCGCGAACGCCGCCAATTGCGGAATGCCGACGGGGACGGCAGCCGATGCGTCGCCGAGCAGCACGTTGCGCAGCAGTCGAGGATCGAAATCGTACGGCTCGTCGCACAATGTCGCCTCGATCGCGTCGAGCGTCCCGTCGATGCATTCGCGCGCCGCGCGACTTCGCGCATGGAGCGATTTCAACGCACCGGACGGACTATCCCCCTGGCCCGGGATCACATAGATCGCGAGCCGGGTCGAACGGCTGGAACAGGTTTCCATTTTTTCCCTCGTAGCGGTTTCGATTTGATCGTTTTTTTTGATGTGGACTGTATTTTCGGTCCACAAATTTATTTTTTTAAAAGCTGCGAAGGTGAACGATAGGTGATTTATTTTTGATTTTCTAGGCAGTCGTCTCTATTGATTTTAATGAAATGAAAGTGTGGAGTTTTGATTTTTCTGGCGAGGTTTTTTCATCCGCCGGAACGCACGCGGAAAAATGAATCTTCGAATATCGGGAAGCGAGTGCTGCTGGTGGATGTGCGTATCCGCGCGGAAGAGGGATCCGCAGCCGGCCGCCGCAACGATGCGGCGCCGGCTGACGACGGTGGCGGAGGGGCGAAACGGAAAGAGAGCGGAGCGGCGGCCGGCCGCGCGGCCGCCGGTCAGCGCTCGCCGGTCATCCGCCGGTACGCGTCCAGCAGCGACGTCTTGTAGACGACGCCCGCGAGCGTCGGCTCCGCTTCGCTTTCGATCACCGGCAGCCGTTCGCCCTGGAACGCCATGAAGCGTTCGAGCGCGGTCGCGAGCGGCATGTCGGGCGTGAGCAGCGGAAACGGCGTATGCGCGTAGTGCGCGGCCGTCTTGTCGGCCGTGTCGCGCTTGTCGAGCAGATCGGACGTAATGTCCTTCAACGCCACCGCGCCGCGGAAGCGCCCCGCGTCGTCGGTCACGTACAGATACTTCACCGGATATTCGAGGAACACGCGCGTCATGTCGGCGACGCTCGCGGTGAGCGGCACGACCGTCTGCGCGGGCTGGATCAGCTCGCGCATCTGCGTGGTGCGCAGCCGCAGCCGCTCCTGCGCGTCCTGCAGATGGCGCAGCGTGATTTCGTACATCGACGTCGTGCCGGTCGCGCGCGCGGTGAAATACGCGAACACGCACGACACCAGCAGCGGCAGCACGACCTGATAGCTGAGGGTCATCTCGAAGATCATCAGGATCGCCATCAGCGGCGCCTGCGTGGCGCCGGCCATGAACGCGCCCATGCCGACCATCGCATACGCGAAGTACGCGGACGTGTGGCCCGGCCACAGCGCGTTCATCGCAAGCCCGAACAGCGAGCCGAACACCGCGCCGACGAACAGCGTCGGCGTGAACACGCCGCCGACCGCGCCCGAGCCGGCCGTCGCGGCGGTCGCGACGACCTTGAACACCAGGACCGCGACGAGCGCCTGCCAGGTCCACGGCGCATGCAGGATCCCGTTCACGACGCTGTACCCGTTGCCCCACACGTCCGGAATCCACACGGAGATCACGCCGACCACGAGGCCGCCGAGCGCGAGCCGCGCCGGCAGCGGCACGGGCAGCCGCTTGAAGTGGTTCTTCGACGCATCGAGCAGGTGCAGGAACTGCGGCGCGAGCACGCCGCACAGCGCGCCCAGCACGACGAACAGCAGCACCTCGGCGCCCGTCACGGCCGGAAACACCGGCATTTCGTACGGCGGCCGGTAGCCGGCGAATTCGCGCATCACGATGTTTGCGACGACGGACGCGACGACCATCGGCCCGAAGCTCTCCATCGCGATCGTGCCGAGCACGATTTCGGACACGAAGAACGCGCCGGCGATCGGCGCGTTGTACGCAGACGTGATACCGGCGGCCGCGCCGCACGCGACGAGCAGGCGCAGCCGCGGCGGGTCGAAGTGCACGAAGCGGCCGACCAGCGACGCGGTGAGCGCCGCGAGCTGCACCATCGGGCCTTCGCGGCCGATCGAGCCGCCGCTGCCGATCGTCAGTAGCGACGACACGCTGCGCCACAGGCTTTGCCGGACCGGCACGACGCCGTCGCCGAGCGCGACGGCCTCCATGTAGTCGATGTTGCCGGATTTACGGTCGCCGCGCGTCGCGAGCAGCAGCACGCAGCCGGCGAGGAAGCCGCCCGCGGCCGGCATCCAGAAGCGCACGTACCACGGCAGGCTTCTCGCCATCTGCACGAAGCTGCCGCTGTGCCCCGAGATCAGCCGCTGCATCAGGTCGATGCCTTCGCGGAACGTCATGGTGGCGAACGCGCCGCCGACGCCGACGATCGCCGACCAGATCAGCATCGTATGGGCATCCGACAGGCGGAACAGCGTCTGGGCGCGAGTGCGCAGCTTCAGCAGGAACGAGAGCACGGCTGAAAGTGGATGGTGAAGGGGACGAAGGAAAACGACGCGAAGCATAGCACTGCGCCGCGCCCGCGGGACCTTCCCGTCGGGCGCGGCGCGTGTCGCGGCGCGGACGCGCGGCTCAGCCAAGCCAGTGCTGCACGGCCCAGGTGATCGCGTAACCGCCGGCGATCAGCCATACGTACAGGATCAGGCCGGTGATCAGTGCGCGCGGGCCGGCCTCGCGGATCTGCGCGACGCGCGTCTCGATGCCGAGCGCGGTCATCGCCATCGTCAGCGCGAAAGTGTCGAGCCCGTTCAACGTATGCGTGACGTCGGCGGGCAGCACGTTCAGCGAATTCACGATCACGAAGCCGAGGAAGCCGAGTGCGAACCACGGCACGGCGACCTTGCGCCGGGCGTGCGCGCCGTCCGCACCATCAGCGCCGGCGCGGGCCGAGCGGGCGAGCCACCAGCCGAGCGTCAGCAGCACCGGCACCAGCAGCATCACGCGGGTCATCTTCACGATGGTCGCCACGTGCGTGACTTCCGGGCTGATGTCGCTTGCCGCGCCGACCACCTGCGCGACCTCATGGATCGTGCCGCCGAAGAACAGGCCGAGGCCGGCCGGGTCGAGGTTCAGCAGACCGGCGTGATACGCGAACGGGTAAAGGAACATCGACAGCGTGCCGAACAGCACGACGCTGCCCACGGCCATCGCGCTCTGGTGCGGCTTCGACTGCAGCGTCGATTCGAACGCGAGCACGGCGGCCGCGCCGCAGATCGCGCTGCCGGCGGCGGTCAGCAGCGCCGCGTCGCGATCGAGCTTCATCACCTTCATGCCGACCCACGTGCCGATCGCGAGCGTGCTGACGACGACCAGCACCGAGACCGTCAGGCCCGGCAGGCCGACCTGCGCGATTTCCTGCAGGCTCACGCGCAGCCCGAAGAACGCGACGGCGATGCGCAGCAGCTTGCGCGCGGAAAAGTTCACGCCGGCCGCCCAGCTCGCGGGCATGCCGTCGCGCAGCGCATTGCCGTACAGCGCGCCGGCGACGATGCCGACGATCAGCGGCGACAGCCCGAGCGCGGCGATCGCCGGCAGCGCCGACAGACTGGTGACGGCGGCGGCGAACAGCGCGACGAACAGCACACCGTTCAACTGGCCGCGCATCGACGGCGCGGCGTGACTGAGATGAGGGCTCGGGGCAGTAGACATGGGGCACCGTGATTGAACAGGTTGCGATGGGCTTAATCCTAATTTCGATATATCGATATGAGAAATTGTGATTTGTGACATAAACTATCCGGAAAGCCGATAATTCATCGCCATGACCCCGGATCAACTGATAACCTTCGCGGCTGTCGCCGAGCACCTGAACATCAGCCGCGCGGCCGTCGCGCTGCACCTGTCGCAGCCGGCCGTGTCGGGCCAGCTGCGTCTGCTGCAGGACGAGTTCGGCGAGCCGCTGTACCAGCGCGACGGGCGCGGCATCCGGCTGACGCCGGTCGGCGAACAGCTCGCGCAGTACGCGAACGCGCAGCGCGACGCGTTCGCGCAGGCTCGTGCGTTCCGCGACGCGGTGCGTGGCCTCGACGCCGGCACGCTGCGGATCGGCGCGAGCACGACGCCGGCGAGCTACCTGCTGCCTTACCTGATCGCGGCGTTCCAGCCGCGCGCGCCGCGGGTCGCGATCCAGACGATGAGCGGCAACACGGCCGACGTGGTCGCCGCGCTGGCGTCGCTCGACATCGCGATGATCGAAGGGCCGCCGGGCGAGGCGCTGCCGCCCGGCACCGCCGTGCATGCGTGGCACGAGGACGAGATCGTCGCGGTCGTGCCGGCCGGGCATCCGCTTGCGGCCCCCGATCACGACGCGGGCGTCACGCTCGACGCACTCGCCGCGCATCCGGTCGTACTGCGCGAGGAGGGCTCCGGCGTGCGGCAACTCGTCGAACGCGCGTTCGCGCACGGCGGCACGCAGATGCGCGTCGCGCTCGAGATCGCGGGCGTCGAAGCGGTGAAGGAGGCCGTGCGCGCAGGGATGGGCGTCGGCTTTGTGTCCGCGATGTCGCTACGTCATGAGGATGACGCGCTCGTGCCGCGCTCGCTGGCGCCCGAGCCGCTGACGCGTCATTTCTCGATCCTGGTGCCGCACGGCGCCGCGCCGTCGCGCGTGGCTGCGCAGTTCCTCGAGATGAGCCTCGCGCACGACCCGAAATAGGCGGCCGGCGCGCCGCACAGGAAAATCCCATTCGCGCCAACGAGCGCGCGCGGGGCGGCGGCAGTTCTTAGGGATTTTCTCTATGGCGTGCGCCAGACGCGAAGCGCACCATCCGTCTCAAGCAAATGGAACCGGTTCCATTCCGGTAAAAAAGGGCGGAAATGGCAGACATCGTGATCGTGGCGAGCGCATTCGGAATGGACCGCGTGCGCCAGCAGGGCCATCGGGCATTCATCGCGACCGCGGCCGCATCCGGTGCGAGCGGCTTCGAGGTGCGGCGCGAGCTGTTCGCGTCGGACGACGACGCGACGCCCGGCGCGCTGGCCGCGCTCGGCGCCGAAATCGGCGCGCAGGGCTTGTGGTCGGTCTATTCGACGCCGGCGACGCTGTATACGCAAACCGGCGCGCTCGACACGGGCGCGCTGCGCGGCACGCTCGCCGAAGCGGACGCGCTCGGCGCGCGCTTCGTGAAGTTTCAGCTCGGCGGGTTCGCGGGCGAAGCGTATGCGGCGGAAATCGTCGCGCTGTCGCGCGGCGCGCGTGCCCGCGTGGTGGTGGAGAATGGCCAGCTGCCGGTCGGCGGCGCGCTCGCGCAGTTTCGCGGGCTGTTCGCCGCGCTCGCCGCGGCCGGCACGCCTGATGCGCTGGGCATGACGTTCGACATCGGCAACTGGCAGTGGCCGGGCGAAGCGCCGCTCGCGTGCGCGCACGCGCTGGCGCCGCACGTGGAATACATTCATTGCAAGGCAGTCGTCGGCGACGGCGCGCGCCGTTTCGCGGTGGCGCCGGCGGCAGGCGACCCGCTCGTCACGGGCGTGCTCGCGGTGTTGCCGCAAGCGGCGCCGCGCGGGATCGAGTTCCCGTTCGATGCGGCCGATCTCGCCGGCGATGCCGGCCGGCGCGTGGCATGGCTCGCCGCCGCGTGATGCCGGAAGGATACGGAGGAGTTCATTCATGAAAGCAGCACTCGATGTCGTGACCTACGGCGAAGCGATGGCGATGTTCGTCGCCGCCGAGCCCGGCCACCTCGCGCACGCCGCGCAATTCACGAAACGGATCGCGGGCGCGGACCTGAACGTCGCGATCGGCCTGTCGCGGCTCGGCTTCAGGGTCGGCTGGATGAGCCGGGTCGGCCGCGATTCGTTCGGCCGCTACGTGCTCGACACGCTCGCGCGCGAAGGCATCGACGCATCGTGCGTGACCGTCGATCCGCGCTATCCGACCGGCTTTCAACTGAAGTCGCGCAACGACGACGGCAGCGACCCGACCGTCGAATATTTCCGCAAAGGCTCGGCCGCGAGCTACCTGTCGTGCGACGACTTCATGCCCGGCTACGTGCTTGGCGCCCGTCATCTGCATCTGACCGGCGTCGCGCCGGCGATCTCCGCGACGTCGTGCGAGCTCGCATTCAAGCTCGCACGCGAGATGCGCGCGGCCGGCAAGACGATCTCGTTCGATCCGAACCTGCGCCCGACGCTGTGGCCGTCCGCCGACGTGATGGCGAAGACGCTGAACGCGCTCGCGACGCTCGCCGACTGGGTGCTGCCGGGCCTCGCCGAAGGGCAGCAGCTCACCGGGCACGACACGCCGGCCGACATCGCGGGCTTCTACCTGGCCCAGGGCGCGCGCGGCGTCGTGATCAAGCTGGGCGCCGACGGCGCTTACTTCCGCACGGCCGACGGCCGCGACGGCACGGTGGCCGGCGAGCGCGTCGCGAACGTGGTCGACACGGTCGGCGCCGGCGACGGCTTCGCGGTCGGCGTGGTCAGCGCGCTGCTGGAAGGCAAGCCGATCGAGCAGGCCGTCGCGCGCGGCAATCGCATCGGCGCGCTCGCGATCCAGGTGATCGGCGATTCGGAAGGCCTGCCGACCCGGGCAGCACTCGATCGGCTCGAAAACGTCAGCAATCGCGCCGATCGCTTAGAGGAAATCGTCTCCGCGCAATGAGAGGCCGGACACGGCACAATCCGCGGACTGTTGCGTGCTTCGTGCACGGTTTTGCATGAGGCCGGACACGGCGCAGCCGCGCCGACGCCGGCCAATTCCCAAAGGACGGGAGCGGAGCCGGGCGTTTGACCCGCCCACTCCGATCACCCAAGGAGACACTCAGATGGCAGCCAATCTCGCAGCCCGACGCTGGTGGACGATCATGCCGATCGTGTTCATCACCTACAGCCTCGCTTATCTCGATCGCGCGAATTACGGGTTCGCAGCCGCGGCCGGCATCAACCAGGACCTCGGCATCAGCAAGGGCCTGTCGTCGCTGATCGGCGCGCTGTTCTTCCTCGGCTACTTCTTCTTCCAGATTCCGGGCGCGATCTACGCGGAGCGCCGCAGCGTCAAGAAGCTCGTGTTCGCGAGCCTCGTGCTGTGGGGCGCGTGCGCGGCGCTCACCGGCGTGGTCACGAACATCCCGTCGCTGATGGCGATCCGCTTCGTGCTCGGCGTGGTCGAGGCGGCCGTGATGCCGGCGATGCTGATCTACATCAGCAACTGGTTCACGAAGAACGAACGCTCGCGCGCGAACACGTTCCTGATTCTCGGCAACCCGGTCACGGTGCTGTGGATGTCGATCGTGTCGGGCTATCTCGTGCACGAATTCGGCTGGCGCCACATGTTCATCGCCGAAGGCGTGCCGGCCATCATCTGGGCCGTGTGCTGGTGGTTCCTCGTGCAGGACAAGCCGGCCGATTCGCCGTGGCTCAACGCACAGGAAAAGCGCGATCTCGACGCCGCGCTCGCGGCCGAACAGGCGGCGATCAAGCCGGTGCGCAACTACGGCGAGGCGTTCCGTTCGCCGGCCGTGATCAAGCTGTGCGCGCAGTACTTCTGCTGGAGCATCGGCGTGTACGGCTTCGTGCTGTGGCTGCCGTCGATCGTCAAGAACGGCTCCGAGCTCGGGATGGTCGCGACCGGCTGGCTGTCGGCGCTGCCGTATCTCGCGGCGACGATCGCGATGCTGGCCGCGTCGTGGGCGTCCGACAAGGTCGGCTCGCGCCGCGGCTTCGTGTGGCCGTTCCTGCTGGTCGGCGCGGGCGCGTTCGCCGCGTCGTATGCGCTCGGCTCGTCGCATTTCTGGATCTCGTACGCGCTGCTGGTCGTCGCGGGCGCCGCGATGTACGCACCGTACGGCCCGTTCTTCGCGATCGTGCCGGAGCTGCTGCCGAGAAACGTCGCCGGCGGCGCGATGGCGCTGATCAACAGCATGGGCGCGCTGGGCTCGTTCGTCGGCTCGTATTTCGTCGGCTACCTGAACGGGGCGACCGGCTCGCCGCTCGCGTCGTATGCGTTCATGAGCGCCGCGCTCGTCGCCGCGGTGATCCTCACGCTGTCCGTCAAACCCCAGGCGCGCGATGCGCACGCGCTCGCGACGCCGCTGCAAGGAAAATGAAAACGATGAAGCCTCGTATCGTCGCGTACAAGCCGCTGCCCGATGACGTCCTCGCGTATCTGCGCGAGCACGCCGAAGTCGTGCAGGCCGACGGCGCCGACGCGCTCGCCGATGCGCTCGGCGACGCCGACGGCGCGATCGGCGCGAGCCTGAAGATCACGCCGCAGATGCTCGATCGCGCACCGCGGCTGAAGGCGTGGTCGACGATCTCGGTCGGCTACGACAACTTCGACGTCGCGGATCTCACGCGGCGCGGCATCGTGCTCGCGCATACGCCCGACGTGCTGACCGAATCGACGGCCGACACCGTGTTCTCGCTGATCCTCGCGTCCGCGCGGCGCGTGGTCGAGCTGGCGGAGTGGGTGAAGGCAGGCCACTGGCATCGCAGCATCGGCCCGGATCTTTACGGCACGGACGTGCAGGGCAAGACGCTCGGCATCGTCGGGCTCGGGCGGATCGGCGGCGCGGTCGCGCGCCGCGCGGCGCTCGGCTTCAGGATGCAGGTGCTGTACACGAACCGTTCCGCGCACGCGGAAGCCGAAACGCAGTACGGCGCGCGCCGCGTGACGCTCGACGAACTGCTCGCGCAGTCGGATTTCGTGTGCCTGCAGGTGCCGCTGTCGCCGGAAACGCATCACCTGATCGGCGCGGCCGAATTCGCGAAGATGAAGCGCGGCGCGATCCTGATCAATGCGTCGCGCGGGCCCGTGGTCGACGAGGCCGCGCTGATCGATGCGCTGCGCGCGGGCACGATCCGCGGCGCGGGCCTCGACGTGTTCGAGAAGGAGCCGCTTTCGGCCGATTCGCCGCTGCTGCGGATGAGCAACGTCGTCGCGCTGCCGCATATCGGCTCGGCGACGCACGAGACGCGCCACGCGATGGCGCGCTGCGCCGCGGAAAACCTGATCGGCGCGCTCGCCGGCACGCTGCGCACGAACCTGGTCAATCCCGACGCGCTCGCGCTCGCGTAAGCGGCGGCGGGCCGCGAACGGGCGCGAACGACCGGCGACGCCGTTAGAGTCGATGGTCTTGGTGCGGGAGCGCGGGCTGCGTTATGATCGCCCGCTCGTCGTATCGACGAGCCCGGCCGTGCGGGCGGCGGCGTCCGGCGACGGGCGCCGATGCCGGCTCGGGGGCCGGCGGCGGGTGCGGCCGACGCCGTTCGTTTCAGGCGGCCGGGGTGAGCGCCCCGGCGCCGATCGGCCGCGAAGCATGGGGCCGGCGGTGTTCGCCGGGTGGCTTTGGTATCCAACAACAATGGTCCGTCCGCGCACGAAGCGGCGCGGATCGTACGTCGCGAGGCACGACTTGAGCGATTCGCAACCTTCCACGCAGCGCCCGGCGACGATCAGCGACGTCGCCCGCGAAGCCGGCACGGGCAAGACCAGCGTTTCGCGCTATCTGAACGGCGAGACGCACGTGCTGTCCGCCGATCTGCGCCAGCGGATCGAGACGGCGATCGCGCGCCTCAACTACCGGCCGAACCAGATGGCGCGCGGGCTGAAGCGCGGCCGCAACCGGTTGCTCGGGATGCTCGCGGCCGACCTGACCAATCCGTATACCGTCGAAGTGCTGCAGGGCGTCGAGGCCGCGTGCCACGCGCTCGGCTACATGCCGCTGATCTGCCACGCGGCGAACGAGCTCGAGATGGAGCGGCGCTTCCTGCAGCTGCTCACGACCTATCGCGTCGAAGGGCTGATCGTCAACGCGCTCGGCGCCGACGAAGACGTGCTGCGGCCGCTGCGCGGCGCCGGCATCCCGGCCGTGCTGGTCGACCGGACGGTCGAAGGCTTCGAGGCCGACCTGGTCGGGCTCGACAACACCGACGCGATCGAGACGGCGCTTACGCACCTCGTCGCGCGCGGCTTCGATGCGATTCATTTCGTCGTGCAGCCGTTCGAGCGCGTCAGTTCGCGGCGCCTGCGCGAGGCCGCGTTCCGCGCGGCGCTCGACGCGCGCGGGCTGCCGGTGCCGCCGACGATCGTGCTGGACCTCGACGAGCCTGCCGCGGCCGCCGCAGCGCTGGCTGATCTCGACGTGCGCGTCGACGGTGCGATGCGGCGCGGCGTGCGCGCGGCGCTGTTCGCCGCGAACGCGCCGGTCGCGCTCGCGATCGCGCGCCACCTGCGCGCGCGGTTCGGCGCCGCGTGGCAGGACAAGGCCGCGCTGCTGTCGATCGACGATCCGGAGTGGGCCGAGCTGATCGGGATCACGACGATCCGCCAGCCGACCTACGAAATCGGCTACAAGGCCGTCGAATTCGTGCACGAGCGCATCGACGGCGCGGCCGGCGACGTGCGCGTCGCGATGCTGTCGGGCGAGCTGATCGCGCGCGCGTCGACCGCAAGCTGAGTATCATTCGGGGCACGCGGCGCGTCACGTGCGCTGCTTCGAACCAAGGAAATACATGACTGTCGCCCCCGTCACGCTGGCGGTGCTGATCGCCGCCACGCTGATCATCGCGCTACTGCCGTTCGTTCTCTTCCGTATCCTGCGCAAGCCGCTTGCGCTCGACCGCCGCGACACGATCGTCGGCGTCGCCGCCTTCACGCTGTTCGCGATGATCGTCGAACGCGCATTCCATGGCCTCGTGCTGAGCCAGACGCCCGCCGGCGGCTGGCTCACGCAGCCGCTCGCGTTCGTCGCGTACAGCGCGCTCGCGACCGCCGTGTTCGAGGAGGTCGGCCGTTATCTCGGAATGCGTTTCCTGAAGCGCCGCTACGGCGCGCCGGCCGGCGACGGCCGCGGCATCGGCTACGGGATCGGTCATGCGGGCGCCGAAGCGTGGTTCGTCGGCGTGCTCGTGTGGGGCCAGTGGTCATATCTCGCGTGGCTCGCGAGCCGCGGGCAGCTCGAGGCACAGCTCGCGGACCTGCCGGGCGATACGGTCGTGCGGCTGCACGTGATGCTGGCGACGCTGTCGGCGCAGTCGATCCTGCTGTTGCTGATCGAGCGCTGCGCGGCGTTCGTCGTGCAGTTGGCGCTGTCCGTGCTCGTCTGGCGCGGCGTGCGTGCCGGCCGCGCGGCCGTGCTCCCGCTTGCGATCGTGCTGCATGCGCTCGCGGCCGCGCCGGCGTTGTCGTATCAGGTGCGCGTGCTGCCGGCGGGTGCGCTCGAAGCCGTGTATTTCGTGCTGGCCGCGATCCTGGTCGCCGTGCTGGTGAAGACGTGCCGGTCGCCGCGTGCGGCGGCCTGACGGAGCGACCGAATGGACGACTATCTGATCGAATGCCGGAGCGCGGAGTTCGACGCGCTCGCGCGCGTGATTTGCGATCTCTTTCCGGAGCAGACGCGCTTCACGGAAAGCAGCGACGAACGCGGGCGGTTCCTGTCCGTGCAGTGGCTCGCGATGCGTTTCGGCGCGACGCCGAAGCGGATGACGCTCGACATCCGGATCGTGCCGGCCGCGCTCGCGCGCTATCTGGCGCTGCGGCCGATGCAGCGCGCTCGCAGCCATGCGGTGCTGCACGCGTATACCGAAGCCATGCTGGGATCGCTCGAGGAGCGGCACGCGGCGGGCGAGGCCGTCGAGCGCGACGCGGAACTCGAACTCGACGAAGACTTTGCTTGAACGGTAACGTCGGCGCGCGCCGGCGCGATGCAGGCGCAGCGCATGTCACGCGGTGCGCTTACGCGTCGCGATAAACCTGCGCGAAGCGCTGCGCCTGCACGACGCCATAGTCGCCGGGCGCATATTGCATCACCCAGTCGCCGGCGACGCCGCGCAGCGTGTCGCCGTTTTCCGAGCGCGCGATCGTGAAGGGCGCGTCCATCCGGCGAGCAAGCACGACGGCCGGCCGGTTCCGGTATGCGCCCGGCGTGCCGTGCGCGAGCGCCGGATCGGCGGGCAGGTACTTCGCGTCGAAACGCTCCCGCGACACGACCCAGCGATCGCCGGTCGAGCCGGTGATGAGCGCGTCGCCCGCGACATAGCGGTTCGGACCTTCGAGGCTCATCAGTTCGCCGTCGGCATCCGCGAAGGCGACCGTGACGGTTTCGTCCTTCACGACGCGACGGGCTTGCGGGTCGGTACGCAGATCAAGGTGCTTGAGTTCGAGCATGGCGGCGGATGTGCGGGAAAAGCCGGGAGCTTATCCCGAATTCGGCGCGCCGTGTGACGCGCCGAATGCCCGCGGGATGCGCGGCGACGTTTCGCCCGTGCGGGCAGCGTGGCGCCGGCGTGGCGGACGTCAGGGTTGCGCGGGTGCGCTTGCGGCCGGTGCGGGTGCCGCCTTGCCGTCCTTTTTCGCGTTGCCCTTGCCGCGGCGTTCGCCGCCGTGGTGCAGCCAGCTGCGGAACGTCGTGTCGGCCAGCGCCTTCTGGTCCGCCGGGAAGCTGTCGTACAGCGGCGCGAACGCGTCGGCGAGCTTCTTCGCGCCGTCCGCGTTCGCCTGCGCGAGTTCCGCGTACTGCTTCATGTCGTCGACGGCGGACACGTTGCGGCTTTCCATCCGTTCGCGATAGAGGCGGCCCATCGTGTCGCCGTTCGCGCGCATCGTGTCGGCGAACGTCTTCCATTGCGGCTCCTGCGCCGACGTGATCTTCAACTGGTCGTGCAGGTACTTGATGCGCTGCTCGATGCGCGCTTCATGGCGCGCGGCGCGCTGTTCGGCGCTCGGCGCCGACGCGGCCTGCGCCGGCGCCGTTGCCGGCGCAGGCGTCTGCGTTTGCGCGAATGCGCCGGCTGTCACGGCGAGCATCGCAAGGGTGAGCGAGATTTTCTTCATGATGGGCTCTCCGGGGTGATGTCGTGCGAGCGGGCGCGGCGGCGACTGCCGCGAGCGCGCATCTCGCGTCGCCGTTATTAGTAGCACGTCGCATGCGGCGCAGCAGTGAAAGCGACACTTGCTTACATCCGATACGAATCGAAATTGAAACGGGCATGACGGGCGGGGGAACGCAACGCGCGTCCGGCCGCTCGCCGGTCATTGCGCGGGAACGAGGCGGGCGGCGCGAACGCGTAGCGCGTGACGGCGCGCGATGCCGTTTGGGCGCACCGGCGTTCGGCGCTATCATCGCGTCACGTTCCATTTCGCCGGCGCGCTGCACGCCGGCCCAGCCTCATGCGTCCACCTCGCCTCGACCAACTCGACGACCTCGACCGGCAACTCGTCGCACTGCTGCAAGCCGATGCGCGCGCAAGCGTCGCCGATCTCGCGCGGCAGCTCGACGTCGCGCGCACGACGGTCGTCGCGCGCATCGCGCGGCTCGAGCGCACGAACGTGATCGCCGGGTACAGCGTACGGCTCGGGCAGGACGTGCTCGATGCGAGCATCTACGCATACGTCGGCATCATCCTCACGCCGAAGTTCGGCAAGGACGTGCTGCGCAAGCTCGACCGGATGCCCGAAGTGCAGCTGCTGTGCGCGGTGAGCGGCGAATACGACTATGTCGCGTGGCTGCGTGCGGATTCGCCGGAGCGGCTCAACGATCTGCTCGATCAGATCGGCACGCTCGAAGGCGTCGAGCGCACGACGACGTCGATCATCTTGTCGCGCAAGATCGATCGCGGCACGATCGGCGGGTGACGCGGCGCAGACGGTGTCGCGCGTGACGCCGTGATCCCGCCGCGCAGTTGGATTCATCGCGCCGGTTTTTCCGTTCCTGCCTTCCATTGACGCTCGCCGAAGCGCGTACCGTTGCCTCGTGCAGCGTCGCGCGTGCGTCGTTGCGCCGGCTGCTCGTCGTAGCGTGCGCCCCGATTCTTTCGCGGGCCCCCGTGTCGCTTTTCCCGCTCCTTTCCGCCCATCCCCACGCGTTCGCAGCGGCCCGTTTGCGACGCGTCATTTGCATGATTTTTAGATGATTTGGTCGTTGTGACGAAATGTGTCGTCATTTCGTCGATTTAACCGGACATTTCGCATCATTCTTCGTCTTGGAACTGATTTTGAGCGTCCCTAAACTGTGTTCATGGCTCAACGCCGTACACCAACACCAAACCCATCATCAGGAGATAAGCGCATGAAAATCGCCATCGTCGGCGCAGGTCTGATCGGCCACACCATTGCTCACATGCTGCGTGAAACGGGCGACTACGAAGTCGTCGCGTTCGACCGCGATGCGGATGCGCTCGCCAAGCTGTCGCGCGAAGGCATCGCGACGCAGCGTGTCGATTCGGCCGACGCCAATGCGATCCGCGAAGCCGTGAAGGGCTTCGATGCGCTCGTCAACGCGCTGCCGTATTACCTCGCCGTCAACGTCGCCGCGGCGGCGAAGGCTGCCGGCGTCCATTACTTCGACCTGACCGAAGACGTGCGCGCGACCCACGCGATCCGCGAACTGGCCGACGGTTCGGACCGTGCGTTCATGCCGCAATGCGGCCTCGCGCCGGGCTTCATCGGCATCGCCGCGCACGAGCTCGTGAACGGTTTCAGCGAAGTGCGCGACGTGAAGATGCGCGTCGGCGCGCTGCCCGAATATCCGACCAACGCGCTGAAGTACAACCTGACGTGGAGCGTCGACGGCCTGATCAACGAATACTGTCAGCCGTGCGAAGCGATCCGCGACGGCCGCAAGCAGTGGGTGCAGCCGCTCGAAGGCCTCGAGCATTTCTCGCTCGACGGCACCGAATACGAGGCATTCAATACGTCGGGCGGCCTGGGCACGCTGTGCGAGACGCTGTCGGGCAAGGTCGAGACGCTCGACTACAAGTCGGTCCGCTATCCGGGCCACCGCGAACTCGTGCAGTTCCTGCTGGAAGACCTCCGCTTGTCCAGCGACCGCGACACGCTGAAGTCGATCATGCGCCGCGCGGTGCCGTCGACGAAGCAGGACGTCGTGCTCGTGTTCGTCACGGTGACGGGCGTGAAGGACGGCCAGCTGGTGCAGGACGTGTTCACGCGCAAGATCTTCGCGAAGGACGTATGCGGGATGCACATGAGCGCGATCCAGATCACGACGGCCGGCGCGATGTGCGCGGTGCTGGATCTGTTCCGCGAAAAGAAGCTGCCGCAGAGCGGTTTCATCCCGCAGGAGAAAGTGTCGCTGAAGGCGTTCCTCGCGAACCGCTTCGGCAAGCTGTACGAAGGCGGCACGATGGAGCGCGTGCACGAAGTCGCCTGATGGATCGACGGCACGAGGGCCGTGCGACGCCGGGAGCGCAACAGCGCTTCCGGCGTTGTTTTTTGGGGCGCGGCGAAGCGAACGGGAGCCGGGCAGGGGACGAGGGTCAGGCCGGCAGCGGCGGGACGATCGTCGCCTGCGGCGCGGCCGGTGCCGGCGGTGCGATGCGGTACAGCAGCGCATCGATGTCGGCGTCGGACGGCGCGGTGTTGTCGAACATCACGATGCCGTCGCATTCGTGGCCGGTCGGCACGAAACGGCGTTGGCGGTACTCGTCCCAGTGCGCGAGCTTGTACGCATCGTTCGGATTGCCGCGCGCGATGATCCGCTGGTGCGCGACGTCTTCCGCCGTATGGACCCACACGACCGTCAACGTGACGTCCGGTCCGATGCCGAGCCATGCGCGATCGAGAATGCGCCGGTCACGCACTTCGCGCGACAGCGGGCCCACCACGAGCACGCCGATGCCCAGAGCAAGGTTTTCGCGAGCGGTATCCAGCAGACCCTGGTATTCGGGGTCGCGCAGGTGCTTCAGATAGAGCGGGCTGTCGCGATCGTTCGGATCGGAAGTGAGGGCGCCCATCGCGGCCGCGCTGTAGCGGCCGTACAGCGTGTCCTTGTCGAGCAGGCAGAAGGCCTCGCCGGTCGCGCGCATCAGCGGCCCGATCAGCCGCTTCGCGAGCGTGGTCTTGCCGGTGCCGGCATGACCGCAGAAAAACACCAGGTGTGTCACGAATACCGGCTCCCGGTGGCCGTACGCGACGCGTCGCCGTGCTCGTCGCCGCGCGAGAACACTTCCGCCTCCAGCCACATCGCGTTGATGATGCCGAAGCCGAGCGCCACGCCAATGCCGAGTAACCACGAGAAATACCACATAGGTTTGTCTCCTTGACGGTTGGGCCGCGGTCGTTGTGCGGTGCGCAATGCACGCCCGGCGAGCGTGTCGAGCGCCCCGGGGCGCGTGCTGCGGCGCACGCAGCCCGATCATGACCAATATCGGTGTGCCGCGCAAGCCGGGCCGTCCGGGCAGCAAACCGGTAAACTGATGTGCAAACCGCAACATCGTGGACAACATGCTGATCAACTGTGCTGCTTACCAGGACGGCCGCAAGCTGGCCGATATCGACATCGAGGCCATCAGCGATTACGTGTCGAAGCCCGAATGCTTCGTATGGGTCGCGCTGAAGGATCCGACGCCCGAGGAAATCGATCTGATGGGCGAGGAATTCGGGTTGCACGAGTTGGCGCTCGAGGATGCCCGCAAGGGCCATCAGCGGCCGAAGATCGAGGAATACGGCGATTCGCTGTTCGCGGTGCTGCATACGGTCGAACTCGACGAGGACGACGAATTCAAGGTCGGCGAATTGAACGTGTTCGTCGGCCCGAATTACGTGCTGTCGATCCGCAACCATACCGAGCACGATTTTCGCGACGTGCGCAAGCGTTGCGAGCGGGAGCCGCATCTGCTGAGGGAGGGCTCGGCGTTCGTGTTCTACGCGTTGATGGACCAGGTCGTCGACCGGTATTTCCCGATCCTCGAAACGCTCGGGGCCGAACTCGAGGAACTCGAGGATCGCATCTTCGCGAAAGCCACGCCGGCGTCGTCGCGCGCGATCATCGAGGATCTCTATTCGCTGAAACGCCGGCTCGTGCTGCTGTACCAGCATACGGCGCCGCTGATGGAGCCGCTCGCGAAGCTCACCGGCGGGCGTGTGCCGCAAGTCTGCAGCGGGATGGCGGCCTACTTCCGCGACGTGTACGACCATCTGCAGCGGATCGTGAAGACGATCGAAGGGCGGCGCGAGATGGTCGTGACCGCGATCCAGGTGAACCTGGGGATGATTTCGCTCGCGGAGAACGAGGTGACGAAGCGGCTCGGTTCGTTCGCCGCGCTGTTCGCGATTCCGACGATGATCGCCGGCATCTACGGGATGAACTTCGCGAACATGCCCGAACTGCACCTGAAATACGGGTTCTACGGCTGCATCGCGGTGATGGCCGTTGCCGATCTCGCGCTGTGGTGGCGTTTCAAGCGGGCAGGGTGGCTGTAGTCGGGCTTCACACGGGACGCGGCGCGTGTTTGCCGACCACGACGCGCCACGGCCGCACGCGCCACGATTTCACGAGGCCGTTCTGCACGTACGGATCGGCGCGCGCGAACGATTCGGCCGCTTCCGGCGAATCGCCTTCGAACACGAGTACGGCCTGATCGGCCGGGTCCGACAGCGCACCGGCGAGCACGAGTTCACCGCGCTCGGTCGCGGCCTGCGCGAGCGCGAGATGCTGGGCGCGGTATTGTTCGCGCCGGGTCAGGTAATCGTCGACGAGTTCGTAGATCAACTGGTAGTGCATGGTCGCTCGCTCCTCGAGCCGGCCGCCGTGGATGGCGGACGGATGGTCTGGGTTTGGGCTCAGTATAGGGCGCGATTTGGCCTTTGTCGGCGCGGTGTGCAACAGCGTGCCCGAAACGTGGTTCGTCGCGCCGGTGGAAACCGGTGTAGGAGGCTTCCGTCGCCCTTCTTTTAAACGCAACTAACGGTCTGACGCAGAATCGCCGTCGCATTGTTTTTGCGCCATCGCGTGGAACACGCATCGCTCGTTTTGTCTTCAGGAAAGGCGGGTTGGCGAGCGTGGTCGGGCCGGATTCCACATGCCGGCGAGGGCGGTTGCATGTTCGTTGAAGGGCCGGCGCCGAATGGCCGGCGGGCGCTGCGAGCCGGTATTTCCATCAGCCGCAATGCGACCTATGCTGAACGAATCCGGAGTGGACTTTGTCCGCCCGATTCGCCCAGACGAGGTGTGCCATGCCTGTATCAGCCACCCTGCAGGATTGCCTGCGCCAGAAGTCATCGCGGTACGAAGTCGTGTACCACCCCTATAGCCATACGAGTATGGAGACGGCCGCCGCCGCGCATATTCCCGGTGATCGTCTCGCGAAAACCGTGCTCCTCGAGGACGACGAAGGCTACGTCGCCGCTGTGCTGCCGACGTCGCACGCGGTGCGGCTGTCGGACCTTTGGGTCAAGACCGGCCGTCATCTCGTGCTCGCCAAGGAAATCGAATTGCGCGAGCTGTTCAAGGATTGCGACATGGGCGCGTTGCCGCCGGTGTGCATGGCGTACGGGATGAAGACCTTCCTCGAGGAACAGCTCGCGCAGCAGCCGGAAGTGTATTTCGAGGCCGGCGACCACGAGGCGCTGATCCACATGATGCAGGACGAATTCCTGACGCTGATGGAGACGGCCGAGCGCGCGCATTTCTCGCACAAGATGCAGGGGATGTGGGTTTCCTGATTGCGTCGGTGCGCGGGGCTTGCTGTGGATGGCGACGGCGTCCGAGGGCGCCGTCGAGGACATTGCGGGCTCGCGATTTCGTCGGCTGCAGCGGTGTTCTCGGCCAAATTCATTATTTGACATAATCATTATTATCGACCTGAATGATGTAAGAGCAAAGTTGTAATGTCGCATCTGAGCAAAGTTGAAATGTCGTAGTTCGAGGGTTTCGGCGCATGCTG
>NZ_CABVPL010000037.1 GCF_902499045.1 Burkholderia latens
TAAAGGATGGAAAGACCGATGAAACATGCGACATCTGTATTTAGCTGGCGCTACGACGTCTGAATCCGGGTATGACATTAGGGTGTGGCAGCCATATCCTAATGTCGTGTTTTTGACTGCTGGCGTGCCGTCCATGCACGTCCGCGGCCGTTACGAACTCCGCCGGCCGCTATCACGTCCGTAGTCGGATCCTCCTACCGGAGGCGACCCGGGGCGCCTTTGATTTCCATGCCTTTTCCGAGTAGGCGCGTTCACGCCTGGCAAGGCCTCGTCTTGCGCCCCCAAATAATTACGACGGAATGGGGTTGTCGGCCGCGACGCTTTGCTTGTATTTATGCGAGAAAAGTACAAGGAATCGTCGAAAAGACGGTTGCGGATTCGTGCCTGACGTTCGTCTTCCTGCTCCGGTATGTGACGAGGTCAGCAATGGAGACGATCGGTAAGCCGTGCAGCCTCGCAAATGCCTGCAGTTCCGGCCTGCGCGCCATGGTTCCATTGTCATTGACCACCTCCGCCAGTACAGCGCCGGGCCTGAGGCCTGCGAGCCGAGCCAGGTCAACCGCGGCCTCTGTGTGTCCCTGCCGATGCAATACACCACCTGGCACCGCACGTAGCGGGAACACATGCCCAGGCCGACTGAAGTCGCCCGCAGTGGCCCGTTCGTCGACCAACGCGCGTATCGTCGCCGCACGGTCGGCGGCAGAGATGCCGGTCGTCGTCCCATGGCGGTAGTCGACGGTTATGGTGTACGCGGTCTTCATCGAATCAGTGTTGCGTTCTACCATCAGAGGAAGCTCGAGTTCGTCAAGGCGCTCACCCGCGAGGGCGACGCAGAGCATACCGCTCGTATATCGCACCATGAACGCGATTGCCTCGGGCGTTGCATGCTCGGCAGCCAAGATGAGATCCCCCTCGTTTTCCCGATCCTCATCGTCTACGACAACGACGATCGAGCCTCGCGCCATCGCTTCACGCGCGTCTTCAATCCGATCCATATTCATTTTGGCATCCTGATATTCAATGCTCCCGGGCTCCGGCTGTCAGTTGACGGAGCCAGATCCTTAAGCGAGTGCGCTGCGTAGACTTGAGGTGGCAAGACGAATCTTGCTTCGTCCACGTGCGGTCGTAAACGCAGAAAAAAAAAGAGCACGTGATAAGGCTGGGTTAACAGGCAACCGAAGTATGGGCGTCGCCCTAAAGTGAGGCTTCGATGCCGAGCCGCGTGCCTGCGCCGCCGGAGCCGTTTCCATCAGCGTGGGGCGGACGGCGCCGAGGAAAAATTGGTATCACGCGAATCGACCAGCCGTGCGTCGTTCGTCTGCGTCGCGAAGGCGACGTTGCCTTTGCCGGTCATGGCCCGCCTGCGACGTGCTACTCGAATGTCCGCGACGCGACACGAGCGGACTCACCGCGGGCAATCGGATTGCACAGGATCGGGACACCGCCGAGCATCTGATGACCACCGATTCCCCCTGCATGAGCGCTCATGAGCACCCCGCGGAGATCGGAGTTTGCATGTAGCAGCGAAGATCTGAAGTCGCTACCGCGTTCGGTCCATACGTTCGCGCAAGGATTACCCCATCAACCTCCGACTTTTTGCACGGAACGCGACGGTGTCCAGCGTGCCGCGGTTCCAGGATCGCCCGAGGCCCGTGCGACGCGACGCCTTTTGGCAAAAGGTCGTGCAGCGAGTTTCCGCTGACCAAATCTCGCAAACCCTAAGTTAAGAAAAACTTTACGTTCCGATATTATTTTCCTGCGTTTACCGGCCATGGCCGCGTCGATATGATCAGTTTCACTTACTGCCGAAGCGCAACTGAAACGGCACGGAGCACGCTGGTGGCCGAGCAGTCCGGCCAACCTACCTGACAGCCGGGGCACACCTCGCGCCTGTCGCGATGGATACGGAAATGCAGAGGATCCGATGAGCAAGAAGCAGATGAAACTTGGCCTGTCGATCAGGTACATGGGATACCACCTCGGCGCGTGGCGCCACCCGGAGCTGCAGGCCGATGCTGCGTCGCAGTTCAATTTGTATCTGGACATCGCGAAGCTCGCTGAGCGCAACAAGTTCGACCTGCTGTTCCTCGCGGATGGCATCGGCGTGCGCTACGACGACGTGCCGAAGGGCTCGCTGTGCCGCTCGAGCCACAACGTCGAGCTCGAGCCGCTCACCCTGCTGTCCGCCCTCGCCAGCCAGACGCGACAGATCGGCCTGGTCGCGACGGCGTCCACCACCTACAACGAGCCGTACCACATCGCACGCAAATACGGTTCACTGGACCAGATCAGCGGCGGGCGCGCCGGCTGGAACGTGGTGACGTCCTGGTCCGAGCAGGAAGCGTGGAATTTCAACCGCGCCAAGCATCTCGACTACGACACCCGTTACGAGCGCGCGGCGGAATTCGTCGACGTGGTGACCGGGCTGTGGGACAGCTGGGACGCCGATGCCTTCGTGCACGACAAGGAATCGAGTGTGTTCTACGACGAGTCGAAGCTGCACGTGCTCGGTCATACGGGCAAGCACTTCTCGGTGCGCGGCCCGCTGAGCGTGCGCCGCTCGCCGCAGGGGCGGCCGATCCTGGTGCAGGCCGGAACCTCCGAGGTCGGCCAGCAGATCGCCGCGAAACACTGCGACATCGTGTTCGCCGCCCAGCAGAGCATGGCAGCCGCGCAGAAATACTACGCGTCGGTCAAGGATCGCCTGCCGGCCCTCGACCGCAGCGAGGACGAACTGCTGATGATGGTCGGCCTGACACCGATCGTCGGCCGCACGCGCGACGAGGCGCAGGAGAAATACGCAATGCTTCAGGAGCTGATCGATCCGCTGGTCGGCCTGTCGATCCTGAAACGCTCGTTCGGCGACCTGTCGCACATGGACCTGGACGGCCCCGTGCCGCCCCCGCCGCTCGAAGACGTCGGACTGCGCAGCAGCGCGAGCATGTACTACGAGACGGCGCAGCGCGAAGGCCTGACGATCCGGCAACTGTACAAGCGAGTCGCGATGTCGCAGGAGCATCTGACCGTGATCGGCACCGCGAACGACGTCGCCGACGCAATGGAAGCCTGGATCGACGGCAAGGCCGCCGACGGTTTCAATATCGCGCCGACCCACCTTCCGCACGCACTGCACGACTTCGCCGATCAGGTGCTGCCCGAACTGCGCCGGCGTGGACGGTTCCGTACGGAATACGAAGGAACCACGTTGCGCCAGAACCTCGGGTTGCCGGAACCGCGCAGCCTCTATGCCTGACATGCAGGGAACGCCGGATTTCGTGAAACTCTCTTGAGACTGTCAAACCGATCATGCGCATCTCCGAATCTTCCACGCAGCGCGCGCGCGTGCCGATCGAACAGGGCAACCCTGCCGACGATCCGCGCCTGTTCCGCCGCGGCCTGAGCCAGTACGGCACCGGCATCGCCATCGTCACGACCGCGGACGGCGAGCGCCGGTCGGCGGTCACCGTCAACTCGTTCTCATCGCTGTCACTGGATCCGCCGCTGCTGCTGTGGTCGATCGACCGGAAATCGCGCAGCTTCCCGGTATTCTCGAACTGCGAGCATTTCGCGGTCAACATCCTGTCATCTGAACAGATCGAGTTGTCGCGCCATTTCTCCAGCAAGATCGAGGACAAGTTCGCGGACGTGGCGTGGCACCCGGACCCGTTCGGCTCGCCGCTGCTGGACGGCTGCCTCGCCCATTTCGAATGCGACGTGCACGCCCGCCACGACGGCGGCGACCACCTGCTGCTGATCGGCCGGGTCACGCGGCTCACACGCTTCGAAGGCGTGCCGCTCATCTTCAGTCAGGGTCAGTACTGCATCGCCAGCGAGCCGCCGGAGGTGCCGGGCGATTCGGCCGAAATCGCCAACGCGGGCACTGGGCCGTCCGGCAACAACCTGCTGCAACTCATCTTCGACACGCACCATGCGCTGTCCGAAGCTTTCGATGAACATCGCCGCGCCGAAGGCGTGAGCATCGCGGTGGCACGCGTGCTGGCCAGTGTTCACGCGAGCCCCGGCATCAAGGTGGGCGACGTCGCCCGCCAGACCTATCTCGGCCAGCGCGACGTCGAGGACGCCGTGACCTGGCTGACCCAGAAGGCGCTGTTGATCCGCGCCGCCGACGGCGGCGTACGGCTGACCGACGCGGGGCTGGCCTTGCGCCAGTCGATCCGCGCGCGCTGGATCGCGTTCGAGGATGCGCAGCTCGACGGCGTGTCGGCCGGCGATATCGCCGTGCTGATGCGCACGCTGACGCGGCTGGTGGAACGCACGCGCGGCCAGCCGGCTGCCGCGCGCCAGGCGTGACGCGCCGGGCGCGGACGGGCATCCCCCGCCCGCGCACGCGGCCAGGCACGCGTCTTCCGGTTTTCGGTCCGCCGCGCGATTGCCAGGCACCCGTACAGGTTGGAGAGGGCACGAAACAATGAGCTGGGATTTCATCATCATCGGTGCAGGGTCGGCGGGATGCGTACTGGCGAATCGCCTCAGTGCGGATCCTCGCCACAGGGTGCTGCTGCTGGAGGCTGGCGGCAGCGACAACCGCTTTGCCATCAAGATTCCGGCCCTGGCGATGAAGGCCATGAACGATCCGGAAACCGACTGGATGTTTCCGACCGAGCCCGACCCCACGCGCAACGATCGCACCGAGATCGTGCCGCGCGGCAAGGTGCTCGGCGGGTCGAGCTCGATCAATGCGACCTGGTACGTGCGCGGCAATCGCGGCGACTACGATCATTGGGCCGCGCTCGGCAATACCGGCTGGTCGTACGACGAACTGCTGCCTTACTTCCGCAAGGTGGAATGCAATCGGGACGGCGTCAGCAACACCTACGGAACGGCCGGCGCGATCGTGATCAGCGAGATCCGCGGCGTGCCGCCTCTCACGCGTGTATTCCTCGACGCGATGGAAGAACTCGGCTACCCGAAGAACGTCGACTTCAATGCCGAGCCGACCGAGGGCGTGGCCATCCTGCACTCGACCCAGCATCGTGGCCTGCGCTGGAGCGCGGCGCGAGGCTATCTCGATCCGGCCAGGCGCCGCCCCAATCTGTGCGTGCTGACCGGCGCGCTGGTGCGGCGCGTGCTGATCGAGAACCGCACGGCGGTCGGCGTCGAATTCGATCTCGGCGGCGCGCGCCGCGTAGAACGCTGTCGCGGCGAGGTCATCGTCAGCGCGAGCGCCATCAATTCGCCGAAGATCCTGATGCATTCGGGCGTCGGCCCGGCTGACCAGCTGAACTTGGCCGGCATTCCGGTGATCGTCGAGAACCGCGCGGTGGGCCGCAATCTGCAGGAGCATCCGGCCTGCCAGGTCAAGGCCTATGTAAACGTGCGCACCGCCAACCAGGAATTCAACGCGCTCGGCATGCTCAAGTACGGCACGCGCTTCCTGCTGTCGCGCTCCGGCCAAGCCACCTTTTCGTACAGCGGCGTCGGCCTGATCCGCACGCGGCCCGAGCTCGCCTATCCCGACATCCAGTATCACTTCGGCGCGTTTTCCTCGAGCTACACCGACCAAGGCATCCGCATGGAGCCCGAGGCCGCGATCAACCTGCAGCCCAACGTGAACAATTCGCGCAGCCGAGGCGAGGTGAAACTGAAATCGTCGGATCCGCTCGCGCCGCCGAGCATCCAGTTCAACATGCTCGCCGACGCCTACGATCGCGAAACGCTGATCGCCGGGGCCCGCATCGCACGCGCGGCGCTGCGCTCGCGCGCGTTCGCGCCCTATGTGACCGGCGAGTGCAAGCCCGGTGACGACGTGCAGACGGACGACGAATGGCTCGCCTACTTGCGCGAGAACGCCGGCGGCAGCTTCCACCCGTGCGGCACTTGCAAGATGGGGATCGATGCCGATGCGGTGGTCACGCCGGAGCTGAAAGTGATCGGCGTGGACCGCCTGCGCGTGGTCGATTCCTCGATCATCCCGCAGATTCCGAGCGGCAATCTCAATGCTATCAGCCTCGTGATCGGCGAGAAGGGCGCCGACATGATTCTCGCCGCACATCGAGCCGCAACGGCTGTCGACGCCGTGCAGCAGACGTAAGGAGGCTCGAGCCTCGTTGTTTTGCCGTTCCTGTCCACTCAGCCTTTGTTGGAGATTCAGTGTCATGAAATCACGACTCGCAATTCTCGCTGCAGCCCTCCTGATCGGCCCGATCGCCACCCCTGCCATGGCGGCGGAATGCGGCTCGGTGACGATCACGGAAATGAACTGGTCATCCGCCGCCATCGTCACGGCCGTGTCGAGCTTCCTGATGGAACAGGGCTACGGCTGCAAGGTGCAGAAGGTGCCGACCTCGACGGTGCCGGCGCTGACCTCGCTGTCCGAAACCGGCAAGCCCGACATCCTCACCGAAGTCTGGCCGGCGGTGGCCGACGTGTATTACACGCTGGAAAAGCAGGGAAAGATCGTGTCGCTCGCCAACGTGATCGCCGACGGCGGCCAGGATGGGTGGTGGGTGCCCAAGTATCTGGTGGACCAGCATCCTGAACTGAAGACCCTCGACGGCATCCTTGCGCATCCGGAACTGGTCGGCGGCCAGTTCGACAACGGCCCGCCCGGCTGGGGCTCGACGGTATCGAACAACAACCTGATCAAGGCCTTCGAACTGGAGAAACACGGCATCAAGGTGGTCAGCTTCGGCTCCGGCGAAACGCTCGCGGCCTCGCTGGCGGCCGCCTACAAGGACAAGAAGCCGTGGTTCGGCTACTACTGGGCGCCGACCGCGCTGCTCGGCAAGTATCCGATGGTCAGCGTGGACATGGGCCCCGTGGTACCGGCCATCGCCAAGTGCAACGCGCGCCTGGACTGCCCGACGCCGGGAAAGACGGGCTGGCCTCGTGCCCCCGTGCTGACCACCATGTCGAAGCCGTTCCGCGACGCGCATCCGGACATCGCGGCCCTGATGAGCCGCGTGTCGTTCTCGAATACGCTGATGAGCCAGCTGCTGTCCTGGCAGGAGACGAACAAGGCCACGGCCGATGAAACCGCCGCCTATTTTTTGACGCACTATAAAGACCAGTGGAAGGGTTGGGTGTCGCCCGCCGCGCTGGCCAAGGTCAGCTCCGTCATCAAGTAAGGCACCCCATCGGCTCCGGGCAGGCAGGCGTACCCGGAGGCCGATGCATCGTTTTCGCGCCCTGCCCGAACGCAATGCATCCATGACCCGAGCGGCCCCGGACGCGAGGACTGACATCCATGAACATCGATAACGCATTTTTTGACTCGATCGGCCTGCGGCCATGGTGCGATGCCCATGCCCAGTCGGGGCCGGTCTCCCTCGCGCAGTTGCTGTCGAAGTCCGCCGCTTCGTCGTCGAACCAGGGCAGCGGATGGAACTTCCCGTTTCCGTCGCTCGACGCGCTGAATGCGGACTGCGCGGCCATCCCCCGCACCCGCGACCTGACCACCGGCATCGAGCAGGGCTTCCTGCACATCCGCCACGGCCTGAAGCTGGTACTGGACCCGCTCACCCAGCCGTTGTCGTGGATGCTGCAGCTCTCGCTGCACATGGTCGAGATCGTGCCGTGGTGGCTGGCCACGCTGGCGCTGCTGGCCATCACGTACGGCCTGTCGCGTTCGAAGAAGGTGACCGCGATGACGGCCGCCCTGCTCTTCTGCCTCGGGCTGGTCGACTATCTGCACTACGCACTGCAGACCACGGCGATCGTGTTGACCTGCACGCTGATCTGCGTCGTGCTGGGCATCCCGGCAGGTATCGCGATGTCGAAGAGCGACCGCCTCAAGAGCAGCATGCTGCCGGTGCTCGACATGCTGCAGACGCTGCCTTCGTTCGTCTATCTGATCCCGCTGATCTTCCTGTTCAGCGTGACCGACCCGAAGCTTTACGGAATCGCGATCATCCTCTACGCGATCGTGCCGATGATCCGGCTCACCGATCTCGGCATCCGCCAGGTGGACGGCACTGTCGGCGAGGCGGCCTCCGCGTTCGGCATGAGCTGGCTTCAGAAGCTGGTGGGCGTGGAGCTGCCACTGGCGCTACCCAGCATCATGGCCGGCGTGAACCAGACCATCATGATGTCGCTGTCGATGGTCGTGATCGCCTCGCTGGTATCGGCGCCGGGACTCGGCGTGCTGGTGCTGCGCGGCATCAACAATCTTGAGCTCGGCGTGGGTCTGCTGGCCGGGCTGTCGATCGTGCTGCTCGCGATCCTGTTCGATCGCGTCACCAAGGTATCGATGTCGCGTCTCGCCGTCCACAAACAAGGAGGCCAGCAGTGAGCCAGGACATCAAGATCGCCGTGCGCCAGTGCTACAAGGTGTTTGGCCCCGAGGCCAAGTCGATGATGCCGCTCGTGATGAACGGTATCAGCAAGGCAGAACTGCTCGACAAGCATGGCCACGTGATCGGACTGCACGACATCAACGTCGACATGCGTGCCGGTGCGATCACGGTAGTGATGGGCCTGTCGGGCTCAGGCAAGTCGACGCTGATCCGCCATCTCAACGGCCTGATCGTGCCGACCGCCGGCGAGATCCTCGTGGACGGGCGCGACATCACCCGGCTGTCAGGGCGCGCATTGCTGGAGTTCCGCCGCTTGAACGTGTCGATGGTGTTCCAGAACTTCGCGCTGATGCCGCACCTGACCGTGCTCGACAACGTCGGCCTCGCGAAAAAGGTATGCGGCCAGGCCAGGCCGGCCGTGCAGCAGGAGGCACGTCGATGGATCGCGCGCCTTGGCCTGTCGGGCTTCGAAGGCCGCTACCCGCACCAGCTGTCGGGCGGCATGCAGCAACGGGTCGGGATCGCGCGGGCGCTGACTTCGGACGCCGAGGTGCTGCTGATGGACGAGGCGTTCTCGGCGCTCGACCCGCTGACCCGTGCCGACATGCAGGACCTGCTGATCGAGCTGCAGCGGGAATTGAACAAGACCATCGTGTTCATCACGCACGATCTCGAGGAGGCGCTCAAGATCGCCGATCACATCGTGATCCTCAAGGACGGCAAGGTCGTGCAGCAAGGCAGCCCGGAAAGTATCGTACTGCAGCCGAAGGACGACTACATCCAGCGATTCGTCAACGACATCAACCGCGCGCGCGTGCTGAAGGTGGGCTCGGTGATGAGGCCGTCGGCATCCGAGTTGTACCGGGCCGGCGACACGCTCGACGAAGGCGACACGCTCGAGGCCGCGCTGGCGAAGTCGCAAGGCGATCTCGACCGGAGCTTCGCGGTGACCCGCGGCGGCGCGGTAGTCGGTCAGTGCGCGATGCGCGACGTGGTGCGAGCCATCGTGCCGCCGCAGGTGCGCGGACAACTGCAACCGAGCGTGCCCGAGACCGCCGGCCTTCCGACCACGGCGGCCTGAACCCGCGCGCGCCGCTTCCCGTTGCCACTCAATTCAAGGACTATCGTGCGATACCTCGACCACTTCTACATCGACGGCCAATTCGTTCCCGCCACGCATCCGGCGCGGCGCGCCGTGATCAATCCGGCGACCCTGGCGCCCGTCGGCGAGATCGCGATGGGCACGCGCGAGGACGTGAACGCCGCCGTCGCGGCGGCCAGACGCCGGTTCCCGTCATTCTCCACCTCGTCGGTCAGTACGCGACTCGCCATGCTCCGGCGTATCGAAACGCTGTTCATCGAGCGCAGCGAGGAGTTCGCGCGGCGCATGACGCTCGAAATGGGCACGCCGATCAGCTTCTCGCGGCAGGCGCAAGTGGCGGGCTCGCTGGCGCATATCCAGAACGGCATCGAGATCCTCGAGCGATTCGAGTTCGAAAAGACGCGCGGCAGGACCACCCTCGTAATGGAACCCGTGGGCGTGTGCGGCCTGATCACGCCGTGGAATTTCCCGATATTGCAGATCGTCACGAAGCTGATCCCGGCACTCGCGGTGGGCTGCACCGTCGTGCTCAAGCCCAGCGAATACTCGCCGCTGAGCGCGCTCTACCTGGCCGAGCTGCTGCACGACGCCGACCTGCCCCCCGGCGCGTTCAACCTCGTCAACGGCGACGGCGCCACCGTCGGTGCCGCGATCGCCGAGCACCCGGATCTGGAAATGGTGTCCTTCACCGGCTCGACCCGTGCCGGCATCCAGGTGGCCCGGGCCGCGGCCGACACAGTGAAGCGCGTCCACCAGGAGCTGGGCGGCAACTCGGCCAACCTGATCCTGCCCGGTGCCGACATCGACACGGCGGTGGCCGCCGGCGTGCGCGCCGCGTATCGCAACGCCGGGCAGTCGTGCACGGCGCCGGGGCGCATGCTGATACACCGGCCGCAATACGAACAAGCGGTGGCGCGCGCCAAGGCTACCGCCGAAACGCTGCGTTGCGGCGACGTGTTCGACGAGGGCACCACGCTCGGGCCGGTGGTCAACCAGATCCAGTTCGAGCGGGCACGCGCGCTACTCGCGTCGGCCGAGCAGGAAGGCGCCATCGTCGTGACGGGCGGCCTCGGCCTGCCGGCCGGCGTCGACACCGGCTATTTCATCGCGCCGACGGTCGTGGCGCAGGTCACGCCGGACATGCGCATCGCCAGGGAAGAAATCTTCGCGCCGATCGTATCGCTGATCGCCTACGACACCGTCGACGAGGCGATCGAGATCGCCAACGATACCCCCTACGGGTTGGCCGCTTATGTGCAAGGCGATGCGACGGCGGCCTCGGAGGCTGCCGCGCGGCTGCGCGTGGGCCAGGTGGAAATCAACACGCCGCCCTGGGATTCGTGCGCCCCGTTCGGCGGCTTCAAGCAGTCCGGCAACGGCCGGGAATGCGGTGAAGCCGGGTTCGAGGCCTATCTCGAAGTGAAGGCCGTGATTCGGCCGTAGCCGCGCGTCCCGTTACCCACCGGATACCGTCCGATCATGCCGCCCTGCTCCCGCTCGCACCGCAAGCGCCGGTGCCGGCCGACAAAACGCTGGCGAGGATCGCCGGCGCCTCGCATTTCGTGTTTCTGCTGGTGCCGAATTTCAGCATGATCGCGTTCGTTAACGCGCTCGAAGTATTGCGGACCGCGAACCAGTTAAGCGGCAGGCCCCTGTACCGCTGGTCCCTGATCAGCGTGGACGGGCAGCCCGTACAGGCGAGCAACGGCCTGATGCTGTCAGCCGATGCGCCGGAAACGCCCGGCCCGGCCGATATCGTGTTCGTCTGCGCCGGCAACGAGGTGCAGCGCGCCACCACGCCGGCACATCTGCAACGGGTGCGCCAGTTCGCGCATGCCGGTGCGCTGCTCGGCAGTATCTGCACCGGCACGTACGTGCTGGCCAAGGCCGGCCTGCTGGCCGGCCACACCTGCGTGATCCACTGGGAATACCTGCACGCGCAAGCCGAAAGCTTCATCGACGTCACGTTCGAGCGCAGTATCTTCCGCATCGACCGCGATCGCATCACCTGCGCGGGCGGCGTGGCGCCGCTCGAGATGATGCTGTACGTCGTCGGCCTGTCGACGGGCGATGCGTTCGTGCAGCGCATCGCGAGCTATCTGGCGGTGGACCGGGTTCGGCATCCCGGCGCGCTGCAACCGGCCGCCGGCTACGGCTCCACCAGCCGGCTGCTCGCCGGCGTGCTTCAATTGATGGAAGCGCACATCGAGACGCCCCTATCGCTCGTGGCGTTGGCGCAGCGTGCCGGCGTGCGCGAGCGCAGGCTGCTGCGCCTGTTCAGGTCGGCGGTGGGGCAGCCGGTGATGCAGCACTATCGGCTGTTACGCCTGCGTCGGGCTCGCCAGTTCCTGCAGCAAAGCGCCATGTTGCTGACCGATATTGCGGTAGCGTGTGGATTCCAGTCGCTTTCGGCGTTCACTTCCGCCTACCGCAAGACCTTCGGCCTGACACCCGGCCAGGAGCGCCGACAGGCACAAATCCGCGCCTTCTGCGGCGACGCGCGCGAGCACGCTGCCGAGCGGCACGATACAGTCGTGCCAATGCGTCGCTAAGCCGCGTGTGGACAGGAGACCTGATACATGAGTTCATTGAAAGCGACGCTGCCGCCACCGAACAGCTTGATCGTGTTCGAGGCAGCCGGCCGTCATCTGAGTTTCTCGCGGGCGGCCGTCGAACTGAACGTGTCGCGCGTGGCGGTCAGCCAGCAGATCCAGGCGCTCGAGAATTTCCTCGGCGTGCAACTGTTCGACCGTGCCGACCGCACCATCCGGTTGACCGACAGCGGAGTGCGGTATCACACGGCCATCTCGTCCGCGCTGCGGCAGGTCGGGCAAGCCACCATCGAGATCAGTTCGCGGCCGGCGAACAACATCGTCACGATCAGCGCGACCGCCGGCTTCGTGACCTACTGGCTGCTGCCGAACTTCGGCAGTTTCCGCGCGCAATACCCCGACATCGAGCTGCGCTTCATTGTGTCGGACCTGCCGTATCTGGGCGAGAAGGACGTGGATCTCGCGGTGACCTACAGTTCCGCGCCGCCCGCCGAGGACTCGATCCTGCTGACCTCGCAGACCATCGCGCCCACCTGCTCGGCCACCTATCTGGTCGACCACGACACGCCGCTCGCTCCCGCCGACCTGCTCGGGCATCCGCTGATCCACCTCGAAGGGCCGTACGATCGCCTCACACGCTGGTCCACCTGGTTTACCAACCATGGCGTCAGCATGGACGGAACCAAGCCGAACATCACCGTCAACACTTATACCAACCTGGTCCAGGCCGCGCTGGACGGGCAAGGCTTCGCGCTGATCGGACCGCCACTGATGAGCCGCTTTCTCGCCAGCCGGCTGCTCGTGCAGCCCATCCGGACCGATCCGGTGCGTTGCCACGGCTTCCATCTGACGGTTGCGCGCAACTCGTCCGGCACTCCGGCCACCGAGGCCGTGGTGTCGTGGGTCAAGGGCTCCTTTGTCCAGCAGATGGCCGCCTGACGCGCCGGCCGCACACGTTCACTTTCCATTAACAGGCGGATATTTTTTCCTTGCGTTTACGCGGGGACGGGCCGCGAACGATACTGGTGCCACGGGGCCGGACGACGTTGGCCCGCCCCGACGAAGGGCGTCGCAAAACCGCGCTCCTATTTATCTGTATCACTAATCAATTCAGATCGAAGTGACGCCACCGATTCCCGGTTTCGCGTCGTCGGTCCCCCTCCCCCTCACTGACAGGTAATCGAATGAACCGCCGCTTCACTGATGACTCGGGTGCATCGAAGGCCGCCGCGAGCGAACGCTGCCAGTTCCGGCAGGACCCGCTCTCGCTAGGACATCGCGCCAGTTCCGTCGACGCCGGGCTGATCGAGGCGTTCGAGGCACTCGACCGCCCCGCGCTGCGCGCCTATCGACTCGAGCGATTGCGTGCGCAACTGAAGCGGCACGACTACGCCGGGATGCTGCTGGCCGACCCGATCAACATCCGTTACGCAACCGACACCAACAGTCTCGGCGTCTGGGTGATGCACTCGCCGAGTCGTTACGTGTTCGTCGCCACGGACGGCCCCGTGATTCTGTTCGACTTCGCCACCAGCCGGCACAACAGCGAAGGTATCGAGACGATCGACGAGATCCGGCCGACCATCCCGTGGAACTTCTTTCTCGCCGGCCCGCGCGTGGACGAGAAAGCACGCGACTGGGCCCGTAGTACCGCGGACGTGGTGCGACAGCACGGCGCCGGCAACCGCCGGCTCGCGCTCGACAAGTGCGACCCATGGGGCGCGGAATGGCTGCGCGCGGAGGGCCTGTCCTTGCACGACGCGCAACCGTTAACCGAGATGGCACGCATGATCAAGGGCCCTCAGGAAATCGAGCAACACCTCATTTCGATGGGCGTGTGTGACCTCGGCGTATCGAGGATGCGCGAGGCATTGCGCCCCGGCATCACCGAGAACCAGCTCTGGAGCGTGTTGCAGGACACCAATACCGCACACGGCGGCGAATGGAGCGAGGCGCGGCTGCTCAGCTCCGGGCCGCGCACCAACCCTTGGTTCCGCGATGCCACGAATCGCGAGATCCTCGCCGGCGATATCGTCGGCTTCGACACCGACATGGTCGGGCCGGGCGGGTATCTCTCCGATATTTCACGCAGCTTCGTGTGTCCCGGCAAGGCGCCTTCCGCCGCGCAACGTACGCTGTTCGGCCGTGCCCGCGATCAGATCGCGCAACAATTGCGCGCTGTTGCGTCCGGGCGTGACCTTTCGCGAGTTCGCCGAGAAAAGCTGGGCGGTACCGTCGCAGTACGTCCATAACCGCTACATGATGATGGTGCACGGCTGCGGGTTGGTGGACGAGTTCCCGAGCGTGGCCTATGCGGTCGACTTCGAGGAATGGGGTTACGACGGGGTGTTCGAGGAGAACATGGTGGTCTCGGTCGAGAGCTTCATTGGCGAAAAGGACGGGATTGAGGGCGTCAAGCTCGAGGAGCAGGTACTGATTACGGCCGAGGGCGCGGTGCCGTTGTCGTCGGTACCGCTGTGCGATCTGCCGGATATTTGAGCGAGAACGTCTGCATCGGACTGAATTAAGACGAGCACATGCGGAAAACCCGCAAGGAGATCACCGAATCGCCTGTGATCTTCACGCGCACCGCAGACTCCCAAGTTGCTCATGGCCGGGACATCTCGCGACCGGCGGAGTCCCGCCGGCTCGGCTACGAGCGCGAAATTGCGGTCATTATTGGCAAGGGCGGGCGCCGTATCTCCGAGGAGAATGCATGGGTCGGGCGTTCATTCGACGCCAAGATATTCCGCCCCGGTGCACACCGCTCTTGTCGACGACCTCCATGGGGTCGCGCAGCATAATCTGCCCTCGGTGGCCAACGCGCCGCCTGGTGACCGCTGCTACCGGCATCAACCAACTCCGGTGCAAGAAATTGGATTCCGCCGCAAACTACAACGGCCAACGCTGCGTGGGTCGCGCTAGCCCAAAAGTCTGGTAGCAAGCAAAACCCCGCCGCCGCGGCATAGCCCTGCAAGTTCCGGTTCAGTCGTGCCGAAAAGCGGCTCACCGTCCTGAGCAAGGTAACGCTTTCGATCCGGTCTTGTTCGAAATCGCCCGTGTGAGCGCCCGCAGCGACCGACGCCATCGCACGGCCATGGTCGATTTTCGGCGGATTCTCGCGTAGCGTTAGAATTTCGCCCCTTCTCATGGGAGACGACAATGTCCTGGTTCGTTTATGAAGTGCCCGAATACCACGAAGACGCCGCGCGCATCGAACCCTTCAGCGACCTGCGTAGTCGTGTGCTGAAACTGGGTGGGCCGGCCATGGCAGACGACCTGGAAAGCGTTCGCGAAAACGCTGCGGCGACGGCGGACACACCCGAGCGCCCGCTGCGTACCCCGGAAAATCCGCAGGTCTTTCCGATTCCTTACGCCGACTCCATGATCCTGGTCGGATTTATCTTCGATCTGAAACGCGAATTCCGGCAACTGGTCGTGTCGCCCGTCGAAATGCCCTGGTTGAAGGACGCGTAACGCGTTGCACCGGCGCGATGTCATGCACGACGATCCGTTTACGGATCGTCGTGATGATGCCGTCCGGTTCGGCAAGGCGCGGCCTCACCGCACGGCATTCGCAATGCTAGAAACGATGCCGCAGCCCCGCAAGCACCGCGATCTGGCTGCTGCGCCCCGCCCCGGCCGGTCCGAAGAAGTTGATCGCGACGGTGCTCGCATCGCCGGCCCGCCGCTGATAGACCATCGACATATGCAGATCGGTGCGCTTCGACAGCAGATACGTGATGCCCGCATCCACCTGATGCCATCTGGGCCGGTCGCCGGTCGCGAACGCGGTCGCACCGCTGCCGGTATACCCATGGCCATCGGTGAAGATGTAGCCGACACCCGCAATCAGCACCGGTGTGAAGTTGTAGCGTCCGTTGATCTCGTAGTTGTCGACGCGCAGGCTTTGACCGCCGCGATAATCGAGCCGCGTGTCGGTGACGACCAGATTCACCGCTGCCGCGCCGAACGAATAGCCGGCGCCCAGTGCCGAAATGCGCTGGCGCTCGACGAAGCCCGCGTTATAGAAGATGCTCGTCGAACCGCTGTACTCGTCGCCGATCGCGCCGTTCGGATTATTTCCCGACGACGCAATCCCCGCCGACGGATTGTTCAGCTGCAGGTAGCTTGCGACCACATGCAGCGGGCCGCGCAGGTAATCCAGGCCGAAGCCGTACGCGCGGTTGTTGCCGAAGCCCTGGCCGGCGCCGCCGCCCGCCTGGTTGCTGAACGCATAGAGCGCGCCGAGCTTCAGTCCCGCAAGCGGACTCGCTTCGTACTTGACGCTGTTGTTCAGCCGAAACGTCTGGAAGCTGTCGTCGACGTCGCCGATGTGCGCGCCGTAGATGCTGCCGAACTGAAGCCACGCCATCAACGGTGCGACGTAGTCGAACGTGTAGTCGTACTGGCGGCCGAGCGTCAGCTTGCCGTACTGCTTGCTCGACAAGCCGACGTACGCCTGCCGCCCGAACAGCCGGCCGCCCTGCGACGACGTGCCGTTCAGTCCGCTGAAGCCCGCTTCGAGCTGGAACACCGCGGAAAGGCCGCCGCCGAGATCCTCGCGTCCGAGGAAGCCGACGCGGTCGCCGCTGCCCCAGCCCGTCGCCATCGACCAGCGCGAGGCGCCCTGCGCCCTGATCGACGACGCGACCGTATTCGTCCACGCGATGCCCGTATCGATGATGCCGTACAGCGTGACCGAGCTTTGCGCGTGGACCGAGAGCGGCGCCGCGAGGGCGCAAGCCGCCGCAGCAGTGCAGACTGCCGTTTTCATTGTGCTTCTCCGGTTTCGAGGTAGTGAGGTGATGCGGATAGAACGCGGCGGGAACGAGCGCCGGGCGCGAACGCGCCGCATGCATCGCTCTCGCGATCATGCGCGACCGCGCGCAGCGGCGCGCCCGCCGGGCCCCGCCGCTGCGGCCGTTCCTAGCGCTCCGCAGCAGGCAGCGGCGCCTCCGCGCTTGCGGGATCGCACTCGGCGAGCCCGTCGTCGTGCGTGTCGCCCGGCCGGTACATGCGACCGAGCATGAACATCAGCACCGCGACGGTGACGACCGGCAGCGCCGCGACCTGGAACAGCTCGCGCACCGGCACATGCGCGGCGAGCAGCATCCCGCCGATCATCGGGCCCGAGATCGAGCCGATCTTCGCGACGCCGATCGCGGTGCCGGTGCCTTTGGAGCGGAAGCTGGTCGGATAGACGATCGATGCGACGGCATTGAGGCCGGCCTGCGTGCCCGCGACGCAAAAGCCGACGCCGAACACCGCGGCCGTGAGCCAAGCGGAGCCGAGGTTCATGCCGAGCGCCGCGACGAGCGGAAAGCCGACGAGCGGCAGACAGGTGACGAGCCGCACGCCGTGGCGGTCGATGAAGCGCATCAGCACCAGGCCGCCGAGCGTGCCGCCGACCGAGAACAGCGTCGTCATCAGCGCGGCGCGGTGCGCGGCGACGCCGGTCGCCTCGATCAGCACCGGCAGCCAGTTCTGCAGGAAGAACAGCGCCATCGAATTCGCGACGTACGCGAGCCACAGCGCGGTCGTCACGTAGCGCAGGCGGCCGGCGAACAGCGTGCGCGGCGAGAACTTCGCGACGCGGCGCTCGTCGGTCACGACGAAGCGCGCATCCGGCGGCAACGCGAGTTCGGGCCGCACGCGCGCGGCGGTCGCTGCTATACCATCGCGGGGCCAGCCCTTCAGCACCTGATAGCGCAGCGACTCCGGCATCACGAACGACAGCGCGGCGGCCACCGCGAGCGGCGCGACCCCGCCGACCACGAATACCGCGGGCCAGCCAAAATGCGGCACGAGCCACACGGCAACGCCGCCGCCGAAACCCGCGCCGAGCGTATAGCCGGTAAACATCAGCGTGACCCAGGTGGCACGCAGCCGCTTCGGCGCGAATTCCGACACGAGCACGAACGCGTTCGGCACCGCGCCGCCGATGCCGATGCCGGCGGCGAAGCGCAGCCACAGCAGGTGATCGACGCTCGACGCGCACGCGGTCACGAGCGTGACGAGCCCGTACCAGAACGCACCGAGCAGGATCGCGCGCTTGCGCCCGATCCGGTCGCCGATATAGCCGAACAGGATCGAGCCGATCATGATGCCGAAGATGTTCGCACCGAACACCGGGCCGAGCACGCTGCGCTCGATGTGCCATGCGCGAATCAGCGAAGGCGCGGCGAACGCCAGCGCACTCAGCTCGTAGCCGTCGGTCAGCATCACGAGCCATGTCGATGCGATCAGCAGGATCGCGAAGCGGCCGATTCTCTGTTCGTCGATCAGACGCGACACGTCCACCGTGCGCGCATCGGGCAAGGATTGAATCATCGTCTCCTCCACAGGTTGCGCGTCCGCGGCCGGGCAAAATCCCGGCGCGTCGCGCGTTCCGTCGTTTCGTCTCTGGCCGGCGCGGCAGCGGGTGCTGGTCGCGAGCCTCCTCATGGAGCGCCCGATGCACCTCTTTAGTATCGCCGCGCCGCCGGCGGGTGTTGCGTCAGCCCTCCAGATGCGGCGGGTCGATCCGATCGACGTTGTCGGCGAGCCGCTCGCGCAGCATGCCGCGATCGATGTCGTGGACGCTGCCGCCATCCGCGAGATCGAACGCGTGCGCGGCCGCGGCGCCCATCGCGATGCACGGACCCATCACCCGCACGCTCGACAGTGCGGTCGCGTCCGCGTCGATGCAGCGGCCGACCGCGAGCAGGTTGTCCGCATCCTTCACGACGAGGCTGCCGAACGGCACGGTATGCAGATGGTCGTCGCCGAACGGCTTCCATTCATAGCCTTCGTCGCGATCGTGCAATTCGATCGGCCACGACGTGCGCGCGACCGCGTCCGGAAACTTCGTGGCGGCGACCACGTCTGTCGAGCGCAACTGCTGGGTGCCGACGATCCAGCGCGTCTGCCGGATGCCGGGCAACCCGTAGCTGCGGATGCGCGCGTTGCGATAGATGTGCGGATACTCGCCGCGCAGGAATTCGAACGCGCGGTCCGCCTGGTCGCGGCCGACGAGCGCGGTGCGCGACGCCGCCATCGGTTCGAGCGGCGTCTCGATGTGCGTCATGTTCGCAATGCCGATGTTGCGGCCACGGAAATAGAACACGAGGCCGTCCTTGCGCTCCAGCCCGTATGCGTGCGCCTTTTCCTCGACGCGCTCGCGAAATGCGGGCGGCGTCGGCAGATCGGTCTCGTCGAGGTTCTCGAGCACGATCATCTGCGTGCCGCGGATCGGCGTTTCCGGCTCCTGGCAGTCGAATCCCGCCAGCCACGTGAGCGCCGCATCGCCGCTCGCGTCGACGAAGCCGTCGGCCGCGATGCGCACGTCGCCGTAGCGTGTCGCGACGTCGAGCTCGCGCACGCGCCGCCCTTCGCGCACCGCGTCGCGCAACACGGCGCCGAGCACGACCGTGACGCCTGCGTCGAGAATCTTCTGCTCGATCCAGCGCGCGAGCGCGACTTCGTCGTACAGCACGACAGTCGTCAGCGGCCCTTCCTTGTAGTGCAGCGCGCCCTTCTCGCCGAGGTCGCGCAAGATGCCGTCCGCGATGCCGTGCGTCACCTGGAAGCGCTTCGGCCCGTTCGAGAACAGCCCGCAGAACGTGCCGATGATCGAGTTGACCGCCTGACCGCCGAGCGCGGGCAGGCTGTCCACCAGCACGACCTTGCGGCCCAGCGCGGCCGCTTCGAGCGCGGCCGAGGTGCCGGCGATGCCCGCGCCGACGATGCACACGTCGGCGTCGAGTTTCCAGCCCGTCGGCCGGCCGTCGCGGCGGACGATACGAGTACCAGTCTTCAAAACATTTTCTCCTTGAAAAACCATGGCGATGCCGCGCGAGCGAGCCTGGTCGCCGGAATCACGCGCGGCCGCGTTTGAGCACCTCGACGACGCCGTGCTCGGCATCGACGCGCACCCAGTCGCCCGTTTCGATCACGTCGAGCGGATCGATGTCGAAGTCGGTCAGCGACGGCGCGTGGCTCACCACCGCGCCGAGCGCGATCTTCGTGGTCATTTCGTTGAACAGCATCGCGGCCGGCGCGGTGCCGGCGATCCGCGCGATATGGAACTGGCTCGACCATCCGGACGAACCCTTCGCGCCGGGAAACACCAGCACCTTGTTCGCGAAGCTCTGGCCGCGCAGTTCGTGACGCGTCTCGATGATCGTGCCGGTGCGCGGATCGATGCCGCCCCAGCCGGAGATGCGATCGCGCGTGACGAGCGCCTCGCCCTCGACGCAGCCGCCGACCACCTTGCGTCCGCGCAGCACGACCGGCGCGCCGGCCTTGCCCGTCATGTCGTGATTCGTGCTCATCCGGCCAGCCCTCCGCTCCAGCGGCCGCTCACCGCGGCCTCGATACAGTCGGCCGTGGTGCCGAACCACGCCTGCACGCCCATGATCGCCGGCAGGTAGTGCGCCTGCTTCGCCGAATCGAGCGCGACGACGCGCGTGCCCTTGGGCATCACGCGACCGATCGCCGAACACGTGTCGGTCATCAGCACCCCGCCTGCATCCTCGATCAGCTTCGTATAGCCGGCCTGGTCCGCGAGCTGGCGCGTCGCGCGCGCGGTGAAGATCCACAGTTCCGTGTTGGCGCCGATGCGGCGGCCGTCGAGCAACTGGCAAACCTCCCAGATCTGCTCGATCGAATAGTGCGGGCAGCCAAGCATCACGAAGTCGACTTGCGTATCCTTCGCGGTGGTGTTGACGCGCTCGTACGCGATGCGCCGCTCGGCCGCGCCGTAGCGGATCGTCTCGAGCGGCTTGCGGCCGCGAAACGCTTCGTCGCGCGTGCGCGCTTCCGGCGTCTGGCCGACGATGTGGTACATCTCGACGCCGCCCGACGACGCCGCGGCCGCGCCGAAGTGCTTGAGCTTCGGCAGGTTCGGCACGCCGCGTAGCCCGTCGATCACCGGAATGCGGTCCTGCACGAGTTCGCCGACGTAATAGCCGAGCAGCCCCCAGTCCTGCACCGTCTCCACGTCGACGTCGAGTTCGATCAGATGCGTGCCGCCGCGGTTTTCGTCGAGGTGCAGCCCCCAGTACGGAATCTTGCCCGTCAGCATCGCGGCGCCGGTACTCTCGCGCCCTTCGGCATTGGTGCGCGCGCCGAGCACCGCGTTGATGTAGATCACCGCCGACGACTCCATCCACGCGCAGTGCTCGCCGCGCACCGGCACGTTGCCGGTCAGGTACGGCGCGCAGGTGTTGAGCGGCTGGATGCCGAGCCGCCCCGTGAACGCCTCGCCCTGGCGGTACAGCTTCACGATCTCGCCGTCGATGCCCTGACGCTGCGCATGCTGCGGATCGAGCCCCTGCTGCAGATGGCTGCTGAAGACCTTCGCCTTCGGCACCTCGACCACCTCGGGGCTGTCGAGATTGAATTCGGAAAACACCGCGTCGAGGCCGCCGTGCTTTGCCGCGTAATCGCGCAGGAATGGCATCGTCGCGCCGACCGTGCCGCATACGTTGTTGGTGTCCACCAGGCGGGATGCGCCGAGCGCTTCGCCGTAGCGCACCAGCAGATCCATCGCGCGCTGCACGGCCGCGCCGTCGCGGCCGTCGAGCATCGCCCGTTCGTCGTCGTTCAACTGCATTCAGTGTGCCCCCTGTGCAGGTTCGAGTGGCTCCGCCTGCGCCGCCGCGTGCCGGTCGACGTCGATCGTCGTCGCGCGCCGCAGCTCGCGGCGCACCGACAGATCGTGACGGCGGCCGCGGTGCAACGTGCAGCGGTTGTCCCAGATCACGAGATCGCCGGGCAGCCAGCGATGCGAATACACGAAACGGCGGGCGGTCGCATGTTCGAGCAGATCCATCAGCATCACGCGGCCTTCGGCCAGCGTGCGACCGACGACATGCGTCGCGTGCGCGCCGATGAACAGATGCCGGCGCCCCGACCCGGCGTGCTCGCGCACCAGGGGCCAGCGCACCGGCGGCAGCGCGTTGCGCTGCTCGTCGTCGTAGTCGGTGTCGCCGAGCAGAAATCGCGAGTGCAGCGCGTAGTGCTCCGCTTCGAGCCCTTCGAGTTCGCGCTGCTCGCGAGGGTCGAGCGCATCCCACGCGGCGCGCATGTCCGCGAACTCGGTCTCGCCGCCCCACTCCGGCACGATCACCGCATGCAGCATCGAATAGCGCGCCGCCGGCTGCTGGAACGAACTGTCGCTGTGCCACAGCTGGTTCGCGAGATTGCCGACGATGCGCCGGTGAGCGCGGTCCGCGATCTGTCCGGATTCGTCCACGTTCGAGATGTCCGCGAGCTCCTGGTATGCGAGCCGCGCATGCGGGCGCGCTACGCGCTTGAAGCCCAGATCGAGCGGTCCGAGGGCGCGCGCGAACGTGAGCTGCTGGTCCTGCGTGAGCGGCTGACCGCGGAACACCAGCACCGCGTAGCGGTTCATCGCCGCGTCGATCGCGGATGCGAGCGGTTCGGAAACGGGCGCCGTCAGATCGATGCCGCTCGCGAGACCGACGAAATCCGGACGCGCGGCGTCAATGGGAACGACTTCAAGCGACATGGGCTGCTCCTGTTTGAGCGTTATCCGGCGCGGCATCGTCGCCGCGACGATGCAGGCGGCCGAGCGCGAATGCGAGCAGCGCGACGAACGCGACCGGCACCGCGCCGAGGAAGAACATCTGCTCGACCGGCAGATGCGCGGACATCAGCATCCCGCCGATCATCGGCCCGGCGATCGCGCCGATCTTCTGGATGCCGACCGCCGCGCCGGTGCCTTTCGCCCGCAGTGCGGTCGGATAGACGAGTGCCGCGACCGCGTTCAGGCCAAACTGCGTGCCGACCACCGTGAAGCCGGTCAGAAACACCGCCGCGATCAGGATCGGGCCGGGCAGTCCGGTGCCGAGCAGCGCGACGAGTGGCGTGCCGACGAGCGGCAGCACGGTGATGATGATGGCGCCGCGCGTGTCGACGAAGCGCATCAGCGCGAGCCCGCCGAGCGTGCCGCCAAGCTGGAACATCGTCGACACGAGCGCCGCCTCGCGCGGTGCGAGCCCCACGCTTTCGATCAGCACGGGCAGCCAGCTGCTGAGAAAAAACAGCGCCATCGAGTTCGCGATGTAGACGGCCCACAAAACGGGCGTCAGCGCGCGCAGCCGGCCCGCGAACAGCAGCCGCAGCGAGCCGTCGCGGCCGCTGTCGTGTGCGTGCCCCGGCGAAGCGCCGCCGATCACGAAGCGCGCATGCGGCGCGACGGCAAAACCCGGCGCGATCCGCGCGACGATGCGCGCGACGTCGGCATGACGGCCCTTGAGCGTCAGGAAGCGGATCGACTCCGGCACCGCGAACCACAACATCGCGGCCGACACGAGCGGCGCGATGCCGCCGATCACGAACACCACCTGCCAGCCGAACTTCGGCACGAACCACGCCGACACGAGACCGCCCACGCTGCTGCCGATCGTGTAGCCGCTGTACATCAGCGTGACCCACGTCGCGCGCCAGCGCTTCGGCGCGAACTCCGTCGTGTACGCGATCGCGTTCGGCACCACGCCGCCGATGCCGATCCCGGCCAGAAAGCGCAGCACGAGCAGCTGTTCGAGGCCGGTCGCGCGCGACGCGGCGAGCGTGAAGCCCGCGAGCACGACGCTGCCGATCACGATCATGCGTTTGCGGCCGATCACGTCGCCGAGATAGCCGAGCACGAACGCGCCGATCATCGTGCCGAATACGAATGCGCCGAACACCGGGCCGAGCACGCCATGTTCGAGGTGCCACGCGCGGCTGAGCGCCGGCGCCGCGAACGCCATCGCGGCAAGGTCGTAGCCCTCGGTCATCATCATCACGCCCATCGCGACGATCAACAGCACGCCGAAGCGGGCGGTCTGGTGGCGCTCGATCACCGTGCCGATGTCGATTACGGTTTCGCCGCTCATGTCAACGCTCCCGCGCCGGCCGGTCCGCGCCGAGCACCGCGCCTTGCGGCATCGTGCCGACCGTCGCGCGGTAGATTTTCAGCCAGCCGGTGTCGTTGACCGGCGCCGGACGCTGCCACGCCGCGCAGCGGCGCGCCAGCTCGGCTTCGTCGACCCTCAGGTCGCACACGCGCCGGTCCAGGTCGATTTCGATCGTGTCGCCGTCCTCGACGAACGCGAGCGGCCCGCCGGTCGCGGCTTCCGGAGATACTTCCGCGACCACCAGCCCCTTGCAGACGAGCCCCGACAGATGCCCGTCGGTGAGCATCGCGACCTGCTCGGACAGGCCCGCGCCGTCGATCGCGAACACCACGCGCGACGCGCCGCCGCCCATCGCCGGGCCGCCGCACACGCCCGCGCCGCGCATCACGACGACCTTGCCCGGCCGCACGCGGCCGTCCTTGATCGCGGCGATCGCATCGTCGGAAGTCGAGAAGCAGATCGCTTCGCCGGTGAACGCGCGTTGCTTGGTCGGCGAGATGCCGAATTTGACGATGCCCGCCTGCGGCGCGAGGTTGCCGCGCACCAGTACGATGGCCGGATGGTTCGCGAACGGGCGCTGCGGCGGGCGGATCACGTCGTCGTCGGCGATCGTCGCATCGGCCAGGTTGTCCTTCACGGTGCGCCCGGTCACCGTCAGCGCATCGACGTCGAGCCACGCTTCGAGCCGCTTCATCACGCCGCGCCCGCCGCCGGCCGCCTCCAGTTGCTCGATCGTGTGCGAGCCGACCGGGCGCACGCCGGTCAGCACCGGGATGTGCGCGGCGAATTGCTCGAACAGCGCATACACGTCGACGTCGAGCTGGCCCTCGGCCGCGATCGCCTGCAAGTGCTTGACCGTATTGATCGAGCCGCCGACCGCGAGCACCGTCTTCACCGCATTCGCGAACGCGCCGCGCGTGAGGATGTCGCGCGGCTTCAGGTCGTCGCGCACCATCTCGACGATGCGCGCGCCGGCGTCGCGCACGAACGCGAACATCCTGTCGCTGTTGGCGGCGACCGGCGTGCTGCCGGGCAACGACATGCCGAGCGCCTCGCTGACCATGTGCATCGAGTTCGCGGTGCCGAGGCCCGAGCACACGCCGGGGCCGCGAATCGCGTTCTGGCTCATGCCGATCAGGTCCTCGACGGGCAATTTGCCGGTCAGCGCATGCATCGCGCCGACGAACACGTCCTCGATATCCACGTGCTCGCCGCGATATTCGCCGCTCGGCTGATAGCCGCACGCGACGACGATGCTCGGGATATTCAGCCGCGCGGCGGCCATCAACTGGCCCGGCACGGTCTTGTCGCACGACGCGAGGCACACCATGCCGTCGAGCTGCGCGCCCTCGACGGCTACTTCGATGTCGTTCGTGACGAGATCGCGCGCGGCCAGCATGTACGCGCCACGGGCGCCCGCGCCGGTGATGAAGTCGCTGGGCGCCGCGGTGCGGATCTCGAACGGCAGCGCGCCCGCGGCGCGGATCGCCTGTTTGAGTTGCACGGCGATGCCGTCGAGATGGCTGAAGCAGGTGGCGAGTTCGGACGACGAATTGACGATGGCGATCTTCGGCTTGTCGAGGTCCTCCTCGCTGATGCCGAGATTGCGCCACTGGGCGGCGCGCACCGCGCCGAGGTAGGAACCGCGCGGGAAATTGCTGCGCAACGGGCGTTGCGGCTTGCGTCCATCGGACATGGTGTCTCACTCCTTTGTTGTGGAAACCATGTTAGGAAGCGCGATAAAATCCGTCAATTATGTAATGTCGATAGGTATCATCCAAACCATGGATATTCGTCAGGTCGACTTGAATCTGCTGAAAGTGTTCGATGCGCTGCTGAAAAAGCGCCATGTGACACAGGCGGGCGTAAGCATCGGGCTCAGCCAGCCGGCGATGAGCTACGCGTTATCGAAGCTGCGCGAGCTGTTCGAGGATCCGCTGTTCGTGCGGACCGGCCACGGCATGGAGCCGACCCCGCGCGCGCAGGCGCTCGGCGATCCGGTCGCGCGGCTACTGGATCTGGTGCAGACCGAAATCCTGCCGATGCCCGAGTTCCGCCCCGCCGAGTCGTCGCGAAACTTCGTGCTGTGCATGTCCGACATCGGCGAAATGGTGTTTCTGCCGCGCTTGCAAAGCTATCTCGACAAGACCGCGCCGCACGTGAGCATCAAGACCGTCGCGCTGAGCATGCCGGAGCTGGAGGAAGGGCTGGCGAGCGGCGACGTCGACGTCGCGATCGGCTACTTTCCGGGCCTGAACAGCGAATCGCTGAAGCGCAAGGCGCTGTACCGGCATTCGTATCTGTGTATCGCGCGCGACGACCATCCGGAAATCGGCGACACGCTGTCGCTCGAACAGTACCGCGCCGCGCAGCATGTGCTCGTGCATCCCGAAGGCCGCGAGCAGGACGTGCTCGCTCGCACGCACGAGCGCCTCGGGATTCGCGTCAACGTACGCTTCAGTGTGCCCCGCTTTATCGGCGTGCCGTTCGTCGTCGCCGGCTCGGACATGATTGCGGCGGTGCCGCAGGCCGTCGGGCGGCGTTTCGCGGAGTTCGTGAACGTCAAGCTGTTGCCGCTGCCCTTCCCCGCGCCCACGTACGAGCTTCATCTGCACTGGCATCCGCGCTTTCATCACGAGCCGGCCAACCGCTGGATTCGCGACGCGATGAGCGAACTCGTCAAAGGCCCGCTGCAGCACGAGCCGTTGCCGAATACGAAGCGGATGCGCTTGACGCGGACGCGATAGCGCGCGGTGTCGCGGCGCGCCCCGCGTGACGGCCGTGCGGGTCGCGCGGCGCGGGCCGAATTCGTCCCGGCTGCAAGGACACGAAGCGCATGCGCCCGTGGCCGGCGGCCCACGCCTCTCGGCGCGGGCGGATATGGGATGGAAGAACATGACGTGGCGCATGCTGATCGGCGTCCACGGCCTCGGCTGCCTGCTCGACGCGAAAATATTTGCATGCGGCGGGCAGATCGCGCCGCTGCACGGGACGTTCCGCGACGGCAGCCCGGCTTCGATATGACGAAATCGAAACCGGCGAACCGCTAGAAATTCCGCGCCACGCCGACCATGAACATGTCCTGGTCCTTGTCGTTGCGCGTCGCGACGCGATTGAAGCGCAAGCTCGCCGCCCAATCGTTCGTGACCTGATACGTCACCTGCGCACTGAGCAGCGCATTGAGTCTTGTCCTGCTCGAGGCCTCGTCGCGGTCATGCGACAGATACGGACCGACGCCCGCCGACAGCGTCCATTTGCTCGTGATCGGCGCGACGTACCAGAACTGCGCTGCGACACCTCGCCGGCCGGCGATGCCATTGTTGCCTTCGTAGATGAAACTTGCCGAATAGGCCCACGCATTGCCGAGCGGCCGCTTGACTTCGACCATGTACCCCTTTTCGATCGGCACCTGCGGGCGGTTGGTCTGCGACGTCCCGGCCCACACGCTCACCTGCGTCTTGCCGTCCGACAACGCCCGGCCGGGATCGCCGCCGAAATCCGAGCCGATGCCGAACAGCACCGCGTCGGAATTGAATCCGCCGAACATCTGGACATGGTTGTACTGCAGCTTCAGGAAGAAACGATTGGGCACGACGTAATACCGCACCGCCGCCGACGCCCGCACGCCCCATCGCTTGTCGTTACGCACCTGGTTGTCGACGTGCGTGGTGTCCATGCTGAAATACGGCCCGGCCGACAATTCGAGCGCGACGCGATTGCCGACGGGCCAGCGAAACGAGCCCAGCGCGGCGAAGCCGTCACGGTGGTGATCGAGCGGATGTCCCTCGTTCACATATGCGAGGTAGACCGACAGGTAATCGTTCAGGACGTCGCCGAAGCCGACTTCGTACGCGCGCCAGTGCATGTCGCCACCGTCGGTCGAACGTCCGTCGCCAAATACCGCATACGCGTCGAGCGTTCTTTCCGATGGCTTGAAGTCGATCGGTAAGTTCGACGCATTGCCGTCGGCATGCGCGTGGCCCGAGCCGGCAAGTATTGCCAGACCGGCGATCGAGCTCGTGACGATGAAGCGTGAATAAATGCGACGGCACTGTCCCATTTGCACTCCTCACCTTGGTCACTGCAATTTCGCGGGCAAGCTGCTGGCGATTATAGGAGGCGTCGCGGCTTGGAGCCAGCCTCGGCTCCGCTGCGGCCGTGCCCGCATCAAGGTGCGGCAATCAGTGCCTGGACAAGATTGGCGGCCATCGGGCGCCCGAGACCCGTCACGTAATCGTATCCGGCCGCCGCGTTGCAGAGCGTGCCGCACGCGCCGTTCGAGCCGCCCACGATGTCGCGGAAGGTCGCCGCGTATGCGTTCGATGCAAGCCCGTACAGCACGGTCTGAATCGCGCTCACGGCGTTCAGCGTCGTCTTGCCGCCCGCGATGCGCAAGCTGTTCGCGATCGCGATCAATGCAGACCATTGCGGTGCGCCCGCGCTCGTGCCGCCGACGACGAACCAGCCGCTCTGCCCCGCATAGCCGTACGAATCGTAGACCGCGAAGCCGGACGCCGGGTCGGCATCGTAGGCGACGTCGGGCACGCCGCGCAGCCCGAGCGTGTCGGAGGGCATCCCGAAGCTCGACTGATACGCCGGCTCGGGCTCGACGGCGCTCTGCCCGCCGCCGCTGCCGGCCCACGCCGTTTCGCCGGCATAGGCGCCGCTCGCATCGAGCGCGATCGACGTGCCGCCGACGCTCAGCACGTAAGGCGACGCGGCCGGATAGTCGATGCCGTTGCCGCCGTCGCCGGACGCGGCGACGAACGACACGCCGTTCGCGCTGGCCAACTGTCCGTCGAATTGCGTTTCGGCCAGGAATTCGGCGCTGCCCCAACTGATCGACACGATCTTCGCGCCGACCCCGGCGGGCGCCGCCCGCGTCGCGAGCGCGACCGCGCTCATCAGATCGTCGAGCGAACTCGATGCGGCTTCGACCAGCACGATCCGCGCGTTCGGTGCGATCGCGTGCGCCCACTGCACGTCGAGCGAACTCTCGAGCGCCCACAATGCGTCGGGCGGCGGCGGCCGCTTGTCGGCGGTCGCGTAGACCTTCGTGAAGCAGCGCGGCGACGCGCACGACGGCAGACCGAACGTTCTGCTGAACAAGCGCAAATCCGCTTCGACGTTCGGATTGTCGTACGCATCGACGATCGCGATGATCTGATCATCGCCGCCATAGCCGCGCGCTGGCAAGGTGTCGAACCCGTAGAAACGGCGGATCTGCTGCGGCGACAGGCCGACCGGACTCCGTTTCGCGGCGCCGTGCAGATGGAGCGGCGGCCGTGCAAACCCGCGCGGCGCGCGCGACGCGGATTGCGCGAACGACATGCCGCACGCGAGCGCGACGCTCGCCGACACGATCAACATGCGCAGCACGCGCGCAAACGATGCCTGCTTCATGGTGTTCCCCCGCCCGCAAACGTGCCGGCGCGCGTCAGTGCATCTTCGCGCTCGTGAACGACAGCGACTTGCCCGTGCCCGCGATGACGATCCAGTTGACCGGATCGGTGCTCAAGACCGTCGCGCTCCCGCTTTTCACGCTCGGCTGCTGGTACGCGCTCCTCGGCAACAGCCATGTCATGTCCTGGAGACTCGTCGGATGCGTCGCGCTGAACGTCCACCCGGTGCCGGTGTCGGTGGCCGTCCAGTTCACGAGCAGACGGCGCCGGTCGAACTGCGTGAGCTGATCCATCGTGAACCACTTGAACTGGCCGGACGCCGCGAGCGACGCGGCATGACTCAGGAAGGTCGTGACGACGTTCGGATACCAGGACGCGCCCAACGGATGCATGTAGATCAGCCGGCTCGTGCGATTCGCGACGACGAAATCCATCAGCGACAGATACCAGTTCTGCACGTCCGCGGTCGGCACCGCGAACTCCTGGAACTCCTCGAACGTCGCGTACTTGCCGAACGGCATCACGGGAAACGCCCAGATGCCGGGATTCAGCAGCGAGCCGTTGCGATACGCGCGGGTTTGCGCATTACCGGTATGGCCGGTGAAGTAGTAGCCCGAATAACCGTTCGATTCCAGCCAGGTCACCGACCACGTCGGCGTATTGCCTTCGGGCGCCGCCCATTCGACGTCCGGCTTGCCCGTCACCGACTGGACCGCATTGTGGTTCAGCACCAGATACTGCGTGAACGTGCTCGCGTTCGTTTCGCTCGCGTTCGCCCCCCAGTAGTCGTGCGCCCAGCCGCCATGACTGCCGACGTTGTGTCCGCGCCTCAGCAGGAACGTGACCAGCTGCTTCGCCTGCGTGTTTTTCGTCAGATTGATGCCGAGGCCGTCGCCGATCGTCACGTCGTCCGGGCCGGCCGTCATCACGATCGAGTACGGGCCGCTGTTCCAGATGCCGTAATTCTTCAGATACTGCGCCGGCTGGATCTGGTCTTCCGCGCAGAAGTGCCAGTTCAGGACCATCCCCGCCTGCGCGCGCGGCTGCAGCGACAGGTGCGGCATCGACAGGATGTTGGTCGTGAAGTAACGCAGGAACCCGTGAATCGGCATCCCGTCGGTTTGGCCGTCGAGATACGCGAGCGGCAGGTTCACGAACAACACACCGCCGTTTCCGTACGTCTGATAACCGGCGACGAGACCGAAGTTCGGCGACGTCAGCAGCGTCGTGCCGGTGTACGTGCCTTGCGTGACGTAGCTCGGATAAGTGAGGAAGCCGTATACGTACCCGGAGATGCCTTCGAGCACGTCGGTCGTCGTGGCCGGCGATGCGGTGGCGAACGACATCGCGCCAGTTACCGCCGTCGACGCCGACGACCACATCGTCGACGCCGGCGAATACGTTCCGGATTTGACCTTCGCGCCCTTCCATACATGCCCGAGATTCAGCGGCGCGCCCGTGATGCGCCCGTTGTCCGATTTGTACGTGAAATAAGCCTGATGGTTGTAACCGGAAAGCCCGCCCGGATTCGACGTGCTCGGGTGCAGGAAGAGCGGCTGAATCGCCGTCGAGCCGGACGAAGTCGCCGACGCGGTGGCGGCCAGCGCCGTGGCGGTCGTCGTGGTGCCCGTCCATGCCATGGACTTCCCGGGCGGGATTTGCAGCGCACGCAACGTGCTGCCCATTCCGGTCACCGGGCCGAGGCCGATCATGCTTCCGCCGAGCGTATCGTAAAGCACGTAGTTCACGCCGGCCATCGAGCTGAATCGCGATTGCCCGGCCGGATAAAAGCCCGCCGCATTCAGTACGCCGAAGTCATAGACGAGCATCACGCGCCCGCCGTTCAGCGCGTAGGTCTGGATGGCGGTCACGAGCGCATCGTCGGCGACGGTATGCACCTGGTCGGGCAGGATGAGCCCCTGATACTGCTGCAGCGACGTGCCGCCCTGCTTGAACTGCGTGTCGCTGATCAGCGAGATCTGCAGCCCCTCCTCCGCCGCCGAGTCGAGCCACGCGGACACACGCGGGTCAGGCAGCGTGAAGTTGTCGGGCAGCAGCAACAGCAATTGGTTCGACAGCGCGTTCGCCCGTCCGGGCGCGAACGTCATCAGGCAAACGGAGAAGACGATCAGAAAGCCTCGCAGGATCCGGATTGACTTGGCCAACATTTTTGTTCTCCCGTCGAAGGGGAATGACTGCCGATGCGCAACACGGTGCTGCTGGCGCGATCCGAGCATCGTGATCGCGCGGCGGCATCCGCGCCGTGTCGCGCCGTCGGCGGGCGGCGGGGAGCGAACGTGCCGCGTATCGGGCTCGGCCGACACGCATGCGCATCGATTCGTCCGACTTCGAGAACGCGCGGCAACGATCGGTTTCACCGCATCGGATCAAGCGAACACCATGCCAATCGGTGTCGGCGCCGTTACCGGGACGGCGGCCGGCCGGGGCAAGCGGCCGGCGCGGGAAATTCGCGCGGAAAATGTTGCAGCGCCGATACGGCGTGCGCGGTGGCCCAATGGGGGGCGGCAGGCAGGGCCGTGTCGCGGGACGGTGTGATGCCGTTTCGTGCGGCACGGCGTCGCGCCGACGCGCGCCCGGGCGCGGCGCGCGGGCCGGATATCGACGGAAAATGATTCTGACGTGTAACGCCGGCGCTGCACGCGGTGGGCTCGAAATCGTTCTGCGGGCTCGATCGAGCTGGACGCGCACGCGGCCCGCGGCTTGCTCTCCTGGAAGATGCGCAACATCCGACGTTGCGATCAGGAGAGCAAGATGACCAGTCAACAGCAGCAACCAGGCAAACAGACGGATGACAAGAAGCCCGCCGAGAAACCCGACGACGGGCAGTCGACGTTCGAAACCGATATTTCCGAAACCGGCGACGACGGCACCACCGTGCGCCAGGCCGAGGTTCGAGAGGACGACCTGTCCGAAGTGAAGCCTCCGTCCGGCCCGGCCCGCTGAGCGGCCGGAAACGGCGCGGCGCGACGGTGCGATCCCGGCCGCATGCGATGCCGTGTCTTTTCTGGAGTCGTTGCAAATTCCGCCTTCTGCCCGCATCGGGCGGCCCCGGCGCCGCGGTCGCTTCCGATGCGCGGCGGGCGGCCGGGGCCGCCTATCGACGCGCGGGTTCGAGCTGATTTGCGATCCGGTGCAGCACGACCTCGATCACGACTCCGGACGGAGCGCCGGCGCGCCCGCACCAGGCGACCGCGGGTCGACAGGGTCGAAGCAAACACCCGGCCGCGCGCGTGATGAAGACGTCAAGCACCCGCGTTGAACCCCGCGTTTTGCTGCGCGCCGCCCCCTTGAAATTCATCCGGCGCGTCCTATTTTATGTATCGCTCAAGGCAGTCGCGGCTTTCCGCGCTGCGTGTTTCGATTTGTTTGTCAGCGGCCTCCCGCGGATCGACGAACTGGAGCGCGTGGTCCGGCTCGTCCTCCGCAGGAGGTGCAACCAGGAGCGAGTCATGAGCGATCTGTTCTTCCCCTCCGATCTGCTGGCGGAATTCGACCGCCTGCAACGGCAGATGGCCGGCATGTTTACCGGCTTTCCAGTCAGCCTGCGCGCGCCGCGCCCGGGCGCATTCCCACCGGTCAACATCGGCAGCACCGACGACACGATCGAGATCGTCGCATTCGCGCCGGGGCTCGATCCCGCGAAAATCGACATCTCGGTCGATCGCGGGCTGCTGACGATCAGCGGCGAGCGCGTGTCGCCGGACGACGACGCGGCCGACGGCGAGCGGCGCGTCTATGCGAACGAACGGTTCATGGGCACGTTCCGCCGCGTGGTCGAGCTGCCGCAGCAGGCGGACCCCGACAAGATCGAGGCACGTTATACGAATGGCTGCCTGACGATCAGCGTCGGCAAGTCCGAAGCATCGAAGCCACGCGCGATTACCGTGCAGTAACTCGCGCAACGTCACGAACGCATGACGGAGGACATCATGAGTGACACCACTGAATTGACGACGCGTCCGGCCGACACGCAAACGGCCGTGACCAACAGCGAACCGGCCCAGCGCGACGCCCAGCGTACGCGTATCGCGCCGCCGGTCGACATCGTCGAGGACGCGCACGGCATCACGTTGTATGCCGACCTGCCGGGCGTGCCGCGCGACAAGCTCGACGTACGCGTGCACGACGGCAGTCTCAGCATCGAAGCGGAGGCGGTGGTCCCGACCCCGTCCGGTCTGCGCCTACAGCACGGCGAAGTGCGTCACCCGCACTTCTCGCGCGCATTCACGCTCAGCGCGGATTTCGACGTGTCGCGCATCGACGCACAGCTGCGCGACGGCGTGCTGAAGCTGAAGATTCCGCGCCGCGAAGAGGCGAAGCCGCGACGTATCCAGGTGACGGCGGGGTGAACGGATGCGCTGGAAGCGTTTCGCGCACTCGGCCCAGATCCGGCTCGCGCCGCGTCGTCAACCGCGTGCGGGCGTTTCTCGTCGGCGCAGGCCCGCACCGGGCCGCGAGCGCGGCGAGCGCGCGGCCGTTCTACACGCGCTTCGCGTTCGCCGCGTCCGGCGCACGCGTCGCACGGATGCCTGGAACCAACCGCCGCGCGAAGCTGGCCGCGCCGCGGCGAACGACGTCACGCTGCATGACAGCGGCGACGGCGCCGCGTTGCGCGACGCGCACACGGTCGGTGGAGCCGGGCGCCTGAAGCGCCCGCGGCGACGAACAGCAACGCACACACCCGTGCTTCGTCACGTGTCGTTCTTTTACGCCACGCCGCCAGTGTCGGTTTCGCTCCTCGCGGGAGACGGCACCGCCCGGCGCGCGAAAAAGACGGGTGAACAGCGGCGGCACAGGTCCGGCAAGCGTCGCGGGGCGGCCGGGCTGCGGCTCGCCGCATGAGCGGCGGGCGCGCCGCGTCCGCGGTGGCGCCCGCGCCTCTCGGCGTACATGCGGACGGTACGGTTCGTGCTGCACGGGCCGGCCGCGAAGCGCGCGACGCATGCGCGCATGCGCAACATTTCGCAACTCGCTGCAGGAGGTGCCAGATGCAAACGGACAAGATCATCGAACATGGCGGATACGAGGTCCGGGCCGTCGTCACCGACACGGAAACGGGCCGCTACTCGGCGGCGGCAATCGTGACCGGTCGCGACGGCGAAACGCGCACGCTCGGCGTCGACGGGGATTTCGCCGATACGCGCGAAGCGTACAATCACGCGCTCGAGCTGGGGCTTGCGTGGATTCAGCGGCGCTCGGTCGTGTCGGATCGCTACGTCAAACGGAACTGAGCCGGGCAACGCCACCGCGTTGCACGGCCGCTCGGGTGCGGGCGACACGCGACAGCGATCCGCGTCTTCATGCAAAACGAAACGGCCCAAGGTCGACTTGCGACCTCGGGCCACGCACGTAACGGAAGCGCCGGTCATCACTGCAGGTCCGGCGCTTGCGTTCCTTCAACGCTGTCCGGCGGACGTCAGAACTGGTAGCCGGCACCCACCACCGCGCCGAAGTCCGACCGCGTATTACCGGTCACCGACGCCTTGACGACCCAGCGGTTGCTCTCCGTCACGTACGAATACCCGGCGGCGAACCCTTGCTGGCCGTGATAGTTCGACGTCGCCGCGGACACCATCGAGCGCCCCGCGCCCGTCGGCTGCGGCAAGCCGGCCACCGCCATCGCCGACGCGACGCCGCCGTACATGTCCTTCTTCAGATCGTTGAACGAGTTGTACACCTGCCCGATCCGCTGGTCGGTGTAGCCCTTCGCCTGGGTCGACGCCGCATTGATGTTGTCGTTCAGCTGCTGCACGTTGACCGCATCCGTCGGCGCCGTGCCGGCCGCGACGTTCGTGATCTGCCGCTCGCTGCCTTTCGCGCCGACCGAGAACGAATTGTCGCGATCGGCCACCGAGCCCTGCCCGACCGCCACCGCGTTCTTGCCGGTTGCTGTCGCCGTCGAGCCGATCGCACCCGCATCGGCACGCGCGATCCACGTCGTGTTCGCATCGGTTGCCGCCGCGCGGACCTTGTCGTTCGCCGCCGCCGTTTTCAGCGCATCGTTGAATTGCGCCATGTTGACCGCGTCGTTGGCGTTCACGCCGGCCGCGACACCGGTCAGCACGCGGTCGCCTGACGTGCCGGAGAAGCTCACGCTGGTGCCGCCCGAGTCCTTGCCGACCGTGATCGCGCCATTCGCGTCCTGCTGCTGCACGAGCCCCGCCTTGCCGTTCGCGATGTTCGTCACGTTGCCCTGCAGGTCCGCGATATCGGTCGTGTTCTTTGCCACCTGCTGGTTCGTCGCGTACAGCTGCGAGCCGTTCACGGCGTCCGTGCTGGCCGCGCTGAGCGTGCCGGCCTTCACGTTGGTGATACGCGTGCCGCCCGCGCCGCCGAGCGTGATCGATCCCTTCGACGCGTCGTCGTACTGCACCGCAAGCGCGCCGAGCTGGTCGAGGTTCGACTGCACCGACTTCAGCTGCTTCACGTTCACCGCATCCGTGTCGTCCGTGCCGGCCGCGACGTTCTTCAGCACGACCGCCGCGTTCGGGTTGCCGCCGATCAGCGACACCGAATTCAACCGGTTGCCGTTGCCGTCGACGTCGTACTTGACGACGTTCTTCACGGCCTCGCCCGTCTGGTTCGACACCTGCGTGATCTGCTGCTCGAGGTCCGACTTCACGCCGTACAGCTGGCCGCCGTTCACCGCATCCGTGCTGCCGGCCGCGACGTTGCCGTCGGCGACGCTGGTCACTTTCGTCGGCGCACCGCCGCGTGCGGCGCTATATGCGCCGAGCGTCGGGTCGAACTGCAGCGCATCCTTCTGCAGCCCCGCGATCGCGTTCGTATTGACCGCAATGTTGGTTTCGGCGTTGCCGATACGCGTCTCGTGGTTCTGGAGCGTCGTCGTGTTGCTGCCGACGCGGCCGTCGAGGTTCGTCAGCGCGTCGCCGACGTTGCTGAACGAATCGCCGCCGATCTTGTACGACGGCGCCGTGATCGAGCCATCGGCCTTCGCCGTCGCGCCGCCGCCGAACGCGGCCGCCGTCCCGTCGATCGTGCTGCGCAATTGCGCGCCGTTCACCGCGTCCGTGCTGCCGGCCGCGACGTTGCCTTCCGCGACGTTGGTCACGCGCACCGGCGCCCCGCCGTTGCCCGCGCCGAGCGAAACCTGGCGCTTGCTCGCGTCGTCGTACTTCACGGCGAGCGCGTCGAGCTGGCTCGTGCCGTCGTGAATCGCCGCGTTCAGCTGGTCGACGTTGACCGCGTCGGTGCCGTTCCGGCCGGCCGCGAGATTGCCGATGCGTTGCGGACCGTTGCCGCCGTGGCTCGCGTCGTACGCGCCGAGGTTCGCGTTCCATTGCAGCGCGTCCTGCTGCAGCGCGGCGATGTTGCCGGTGTTCGCCGTCACCTGGTCGCCGAGCTTCGTCACGCTGTTGCCGACGTTGGCGATCGACTGGTTCAGCGTGTCGGTGGCCTTGCCCAGCTGGCCGACGTTCACCGCGTCATGCGCGGCCACGCCGTCCGCGACGTTGTGGAGGCCGACCGGCGCCGCTGCGCTCTGGCCGCCGAGCGTGACGCCGGCATGCGTATCGTCGTCGTACTGCACCGCGTTCTTCGTCGCATTGCCGATCTGGTTCGCGATCGACGTGCTCAGATTGCCGATTGTCGTGTTGACGCTATTGGTCACGCTCGTACTGAGCGATGCGAGCCCGCTGCCCAGTTGACCGACGTTCACCGCATCGTGCGCGGCCACACCGTCCGCGACGTTGTGCAACGTCGTGCCGTTCGGGCCGGCGAACGTGACCGAGTCGAAGCCGCTCGCGCCGTCGTACTTCACGTTGCGCGCATCGGCCGCCTGCAGCGCGCCGATGTCCGATGCGGCCGTGCTCAGCGACGCGTTGATGCCCGTCACGTTGTTCTGCAGGTTCGCGATGTTCGCGGCGGCCGTCGACAGCGACGTCTGCAGCGGTGCGACGCTGCCTTTCAGTTGCCCGACGTTGACCGCGTCCGTATCGGCGACGCCGGCCGCGATACCGCCGATGGTCGTGCCGCCCGCGCCGTCGAGCGCGATCGCGGCATGCGTGCCGTCGGTGTATTTGACGACGTTCTGCGTCGCGGTGACGATGCTCGTGCTGAGGCTGTTGCCGACGTTCGTCACGCGCTGGTCGACGTTCGCGATCGACGTCGACAGCGTATTGCCGACCGACGTCACGCGTGCGTCGACGTTCGAGATGCCGGTGCTCAGCGTGCTGTTGACATTCTTCAGCTGCTGGACGTTCACCGCGTCCGTATCGGCCGCACCGGCCGCGACGTTCTTGATCTGCCGCTCGTGGCCCATCGAACCGAACGAGACCGCGCCGCCGACCGGCGCCGCAGTGCCGCCGAACACCGGCGTGCCGCCGTTGTTCGCACCGACGCTGCCCGAGCCGATCGCGACCTGGTTGTTGTCGTTCGTCTGCGCACCGGCGCCGATCGCGACGGATTGCGTGCCGCCGGCGCGCGTCTGCGTCGCCGCGTCATACGACGCACCGTTCGATACGCCGTCGCTCTTGGTCGGATTCGCGCCGCCGATCGCGATCGACCGGTCGCCGCTCGCGAGTGCCGAGTGACCGAGTGCGATCGAGCTGGTGCCATGCGCGTCCGCGACGTTGCCGAGCGCCATCGAGAAATCGCCGATCGCGGCCGACTGGCGGCCCATCGCGAGCGCCGTATTGCCTTGCGCAAGCGCGACCGTGCCGATCGCCGTCGACGAGTTCGCGAGCGCTTGCGCACCGACGCCGATCGCTATCCCGCCGCCACTGCTGCCGCCGCTCTGGCTGCCCGCGTTCGACTGGTCGCCGATCGCGATGCCGCTGGAGCTCGCCTTCGCGTTCGTGCCGGACGTGTAATTCGTCGTGCTGGTCGCGACGAACGTGCCGTTCTTCGTCGCGATGCAGGCGGGGTTGGTCCCGTCGATGCACTGCCCGTTCAGCGCGTTGTCCGGGTTGCCGCGATCGACGAAGTTGTCCGCATGTGCGGCCCCAGCGACCAGCACACCTGCACCTGCGAACATGGCGGCGACGAGCGCCGAAATCTGGTTCCTCTTCATTTTCTTATGCTCCGTTTTTTGCGTTTGGTTTGAATACGGACTACTTACGTTTATTCACAGCTTCAGCTTCGACTCCAACTTCGACTTCGGTGCGCAACGTGCTGCTCGTTCGCCGCGATTCCGTCGCGCCGCGTGCGATGCGAGGCCACCGCCCATGTCGACAGGACGCACGCGTCCATCGGGCAGCCGGCATGATTGCCGGCCCGTTCCGATCATTCGATCAACACATTAGGAATACAGATTGATGTGCAAGGACGAGTTCGCCCCCGGCTGAATCTCGCGATTCAATCCGTCATCCTGAGTATTCCGAATTCGATGTCGCGCTAATCGCGACCAACCCCGTCTTTCTTATTTCATCATTTGTCACTGAACGGACTGATTTGCCACCGCACGTTTCAATTTGCCTGGGCGGCGACACGCCTGAAATTTTTCGCGCCTCGAATACCGGATCACACCTGCATCAATCGATGCCCCGGACTCGAATCACGCAACGTCCGCCACGTGAGCCGCGCACCTCATCTGACTGATCCGCTCGTCATCCAAAGTTCGGGCGAATTATGAGACACGCCTCAGGCTTAGAGAAGGTGGCATTCTTTATAGATTGTGAATTCCAATATTTTCAAACACTTGCGCAAAATTACCCGAATTCGCAAACGATTTACCACACGTCCACTCCATAAAAATGTTTTCTCGGCAGGATAAAAACTTTGCCGCGGCGGATTGCCGTTTGCAGCGATTTAAAAATATTTTAAGAATGGATCATGGCATCGCGGGCACGCGGCGCATGGGCAGTGGCGAAATTAACGCCGCGTCGTGAAAACAGGAATTGGAGAATAGTGGCTCGTCATATGGCATTGATCAAAATATCGCCCTACAATTCCCGCTCGCATCGACTCCGGTCCGGCGATCATCCGCACCTCTACGGCCGGCGATCAGAACGACGAACGCCGGTATTCCGCCGCCGCTGCCCGCCGTGCAGTCCGGCGACATCCGCTCGTCGATGCGAGCGTGCCATGCGCTTTCGCGAGGTCGTGTTGCGGCTTCCGATACTTTTCCTGAACCGGAATCGTGTCCGCGCTGGAACACTGCCCGCATCCTTTCCCGAACAGGTGCACGATGCCTCCACCGAGCTCCGCATTGTCCGCATTGAGCGACGCCCACATCCTGATCGTCGACGACCAGCCCGAGCAGTTGCGCCTGTTGATCGACATCCTGCGCGGCACGGGTTGCCGGATCAGCGTCGCATTCGACGGCATGCAGGCGTGCGAGCGTGCGCAGGCGCTCGTGCCCGACGTGATCCTGATGGACGTGCGCATGCCGCGCATGGACGGCTTCACCGCATGCCGGCGGCTGGCCGCCGATCCGCTGACGAGCGTGATCCCCGTGATTTTCCTGACGGTGGCCGGCGAACTGCACGAGCGGATCGAGGGGCTCGACATCGGCGGCGTCGACTATGTCGTGAAGCCGTTCGAGCCGGCCGAAGTCGTCGCACGCATTCGCGTGCAGTTGAAGCGGACGAAGCGCCCGTTGCCGGCCGATGTTGAAGATGCGCGCGGGCCGTTCGCGTCCGGAACCGACGACGACATCATCGTGCGCGCGGCGATTCGCCATCTGTCGCGTTCGCTGGACGATCCGCCGACGGTCGAGCAGCTCGCGCGCGCGGTCGGCACGCACGAGAAGCGGTTGTCGCGCGCGTTTCGCGACAACCTCGGGCAAACCGTGTTCGAGTACTTGAGGCGCGAGCGCCTGCGGATCGCGCAGGATCTGCTGGCTTCGACGTCGCTCAGCATCGCGAGCATCGCGAAGGAGATCGGCTTTTCCACGGCGGCCAACTTCGCCACCGCGTTCCGCGAATGCTTCGGTATCACGCCGACCGAATGGCGGCGACAACGGCACGCGGCCGTGCGTTCTTCCGCCGGGAAGCCGCAGCGCGGCGCGTAGTCATCCGCTGCGTGGCACGCACGACCGCACGTTTACCAGTTGTATTTCGCGCTCGCCAGCACGGTCCGCTCGTTGCCGAACACGCATACGGTGTACGACTGGCAGCCGCTGACGTAGCGCCGGTCGAACAGATTCGCGACGTTCAGCGCGAACCGCCAATGACGCACGTCGTAGTGCATCGCCAGGTCGTACAGCGTGACGCTCGGCACGGTCAGCCCGTTGTCCGGCGCGCCGGCCAATGCGCTCTGGTAGCGCACGCCCGCGCCGATCCCGACGCCCGACAGCGCGCCCGTGTGCCAGGACCAGTCCGCCCATAGCGATGCCATCTGCCGCGGCAGCGGCACGGCCACCGGCCAGTTGTTCAGCGACGCATCGTTCGCCTGTACGTTCTTGACGTCCTGATAGACGTACGACGCGACGATCGACAGACCGCGCGTCACTTTCCCGACGGCGCTCAATTCGATGCCGCGCGAACGCACCTTGCCCGTCTGCACCGACGACGTGCCGGTCGGGTCGAGATTCGACGGCGCCGGCGTCACGACGTTGGTCTGATCGATCCGGTACGCGGCCGCGGTGAGCATCAGGTTGCGGCCCGGCGGCTGCCAGCGCAGCCCGGCCTCGATCTGCCTGCCGCGCGTCGGCTGCGGCAGACCGCCGCCGTACATGCGCACGCCGATCACCGGATCGAACGACGTCGAGTAGCTGACGTACGGCGACCACCCTGCGTCGCCCTGATAAGCGAGTCCGATGCGACCGGAAAACGCGCTGACGTCCTGCTGCGTGCCGGCGCCGGCGGCCCGGTCGTCGTAGCGCGCGTTCACGCGGTCCTCGCGGCCGCCGAGCGTCAGCGTCCAGCGATTCCAGCGGATCTGGTCCTGCGCGTATGCGCCGAGCGTATTCATCGCCGTGTACTGATCGATGTGTCCGAGCGACGCCGGCCCCGAAAAGATCGCGGCCGTCACCGGACGATAGATCGGGCGATACAGGTTCAGCGACGGCGCGAGCGCGAGCCACACGCTGTTGGTCGTCGTCTGCCGGTCGAACTGCAGGCCGAACAGCAGCGTGTGTTCGAGCGGCCCGATGGCGAAGCGCGCCTGCGCGCGATTGTCGACGTCGAGGCGGCTGTAGTTCAGCTGGAACAGCCCCGCGGTGCGCCGCATGTTCGTCGTGCTGCCGGGTACGAGCCCGTTGCCGAACACGGTCGCATCGTCGAGCGACAGGTGCGACCAGCGCACGTCCTGGTGCAGCGTCCAGATCGAACTCACGCGCTGGTCGAGCGCATAGCCGAGCGACCATTGCTTCTTCCGATAGTCGTTGAACGCCGGGTCGCCCATGTAGATGTCCTGCGACAGACGCCCGTTCGGGTTCGGCAATACCGTGCCCGACGCCGGCAGGTAGTTCGACGATATGTCGCCATGGTCCTGCAGGAACGAGGCAGATAGCGTCAGCGACGTATCGGCCGTCGGCCGCCAGCGGAACGACGGCGCGAGCGCGACACGCCGGTCGGCGTTCGGGCCGGTCCACGCGTTGCCGTCGCGCGCGACGCCGACGAAGCGGTACGCATACGTGCCGTCCGGGTCGAGCGCGTCGCCGATGTCGAGCAGCGTCTCCTTGCGCGCGTGGTTGCCGATCTGCACGCCGGCTTCGCGAACACGCTCGCCGTCCGCGAGCTTCGTATGCGCATCGACGATCGCGCCCGGCTCTCCCGCGCCGTACAGCACCGACGTCGGGCCGCGCAGCACCGCGATCGAGTCGATCGTGTACGGATCGACGCGCCAGTTCGCGATGACGGCCGCGTTCGGCGCCGCCACGCCGTCGACATACAGTGTCGGCGTGAAGCCGCGCAACGCCGCATACCAGTCGGTCCGGCTGTCGGCGCCGAACGTCGCGAAACCCGGCACGTAGCGCAACGCCTGATTCAGGTCGGTCGCGCCGGTCATCTCGATCTGCTGCGCGGTCACGATGTTGGTCGTTTGCGGGATTTCGGCGATCGGCGTATCGGTCTTCGTCGCGGTCGCGGTGCGTAATCCGACGAGGCCCAGCGACGCGCGGCTGGCGTGGCCGGCCACGTCGATCTTCGGCAGCAGCGCCGACGCATCGGAGCGCGGCGCCGACGCCGCATTCGATGCCTGTGCGTGTGCGCCGCCGGCGGTCGCCACGCACAACGTTCCCCCGGCCGCGAACGCGATTGCGCGTCGCACCGAACCTGTTGCCATCCTCATCGTTTCGATACTCTCCGTCGTGCTGCGTTCGTGCCTCGTACTTCGTGCCGCGTGCCCGGTCTTGCTCCATGCCGGGTTCGGCGGTCTTGCGGCCGGTCGCGCACGGCTTCGGTGCGCGCCGATCGATTGCGTCGTTTTCGGGCGCCTGAATGATATCGGCCGAACGCCGCGCGGTCTTTAAAAATTCGGCCGGGTGCGATTCCGGCGCCGTGTGCACAGGGCGATTCACCGCGCAGCTTCACGGACCGAGGTGCCGCACCGGCCGCGCCGACAATGCCGTTCGTGCTCGACGCGGCGATCGTGCCGGAGAAGCGCACTACGCCAGGCCGTCTGCGTGCTCGGACACGACATTGGCCTGAGACGCGCGATGGAATCCCGGTCTACGTCATCCGTCGTATGACAACCGTATGAAATAGTGGGAATCCATCTCTCTGCACACCTGACAAGTTGACGGCCGAAAAACCGGCGACGATCATATCTCGCCAACGTATCAATCGCCAACGTTTCGCGCATTTATCGGCATGTTAAAAGGGGCGACGCGATCGGCTCGGCGAACGGCGTCATCTTCGCGCCGTGGCGTATCGGTAAAACCGCGCAGAACTGGACCGATCGTTCGCCGTATCCGCGTGATCCGTCTTTCAACGGCGCGATCGACGCATTCGGCTCTATCGCGGGGCGACGTCGGCCGGGCAGGTGAACGCGCTTGCGCTGCGCGCGTCGCGCTGGCCGATTCCGCTCCAGCAAATCGCAATGACGCGCGCCCGTGTTTCTCGGGCACTGATATGATGCGCCAGCCGTCCTCTCTCTGATCTTGCGATGAAGCTGTCATTCGAAGCGCTCGAAGCCCTGGATGCGATCGACCGGACCGGAACGTTCGCCGAAGCCGCGGAACTGCTGCACCGCGTTCCGTCCGCCCTCACCTATCTGGTCCAAAAGCTGGAAAGCGATCTCGGCGTGGTGCTGTTCGATCGCAGCGGACGGCGCGCGAAGCTCACGCATGCGGGCCGCGTCGTCGTCGAGGAAGGCCGGCGGCTGCTGCGTGCGGCCGAACAACTGGAGTTCAAGGCGCAACGCGCGCAGGAAGGCTGGGAAACCGAGGTGCGCATCTGTATCGACGAGATCCTGCCGTTCGATGCATTGTGGCCGTTCGTGCACCGGTTCTATGCGCTCGAGATGGACACGCGGTTGCGGCTGTCGACCGAAGTGCTCGGCGGCACGTGGGACGCGCTGATCTCGCGCCGCGCGGATCTCGTCGTCGGCGCCGCGGGCGAGCCGCCCGAACTGCCGAACATCATCGCGCGGCCGATCGGCTCGCTGAAACACGTGTTCGCGGTCGCGCCGCGCCATCCGCTCGCGGCGCTGCCCGAGCCGCTGTCGATGGCGTCGGTCGTCCAGTATCGCGGCGCGGTGATCAGCGATACGTCGCGTGAACTGCAGCCGCAATCGGTTGCGGTCGATGCGGGCCAGCCGTATCTCGCGGTGCCGACGCTCGCGGCCAAGCTCGACGCGCAATGCGAAGGGCTGGCGGTCGGCACGCTGCCCGAATGCATCGCCGCACGCGCGATCGCCGACGGCAAGCTCGTCGCCCGGCAAGTGACCGGCATGCGCGACACCACGCACTGCTATCTCGCATGGCGCAGCGACGAGGCCGGCCGCGCACTCCACTGGTGGGTCGAGCAACTCGACCGCCCCGATCTGGTCGATTGCTTCACGAAGCCTGCCTGAGCGCGCGCCGTCCGCGCACCGCGCACGCTGACGACACACCCGTTCCCCGCCTGAAGTCCCGCCTCGCACCGGTCGGCGGCCGCCGTGCGCACGCCCGCGCGACAGCTTCGGCACGCACCTTTCAGATCGTTTAAGCCGCCGCTCAGGACTTTAATCCGCGCGTCCCCTACCGTAGCGATACGACGCCGGCACGCGACAGCGAGCCGGCACGCCTTCACGACTCGCCGCGCGAGTGCCTTACGGGGAACGCCAGATGACAGCCCAGCCGAACGACGTGCCGATTGCAGACACGATCTTCTTCAACGGCAAGATTGCCACGCAGGACGACCAGCGGTCGTTCGTCACCGCGCTCGCGGTCAAGGACGGCCGCGTGCTCGCGGCCGGCAACGACCATCAGGTGATGCGTCATGCGGGCGGCAATACGCCGCGCATCGACCTGAACGGCCGCACGGTGATCCCGGGCCTGAACGACTCGCACCTGCACGTGATCCGCGGCGGCCTGAACTTCAACATGGAGCTGCGCTGGGACGGCGTGCCGTCGCTCGCCGACGCGCTCGACATGCTGCGCCGGCAGGTGCAGCGCACGCCCGCGCCGCAGTGGGTCCGTGTGGTCGGCGGCTGGAACGAACTGCAGTTTGCCGAACGGCGCCTGCCGACTCTCGACGAGATCAACGCGATCGCGCCCGATACGCCGGTGTTCATCCTGCATCTGTACGACAGCGCGCTGCTCAACGGCGCCGCGCTGCGCGCGGTCGGCTACACGAAAGACACGCCGAACCCGCCGGGCGGCGAGATCCAGCGCGACCGCCACGGCAATCCGACCGGCATGCTGGTCGCTCGGCCGAATGCCGGGATCCTGTACGCGACGCTCGCGAAGGGCCCGAAGCTCGGCTACGACGATCAGATGAATTCGACGCGGCATTTCATGCGCGAACTGAACCGTCTCGGCGTGACGAGCGCGATCGATGCAGGCGGCGGTTTCCAGGCCTATCCCGACGACTATGCGGTGATCATGGATCTCGCGAAGCGCGGCGAACTGACGATGCGCATCGCGTACAACCTGTTCACGCAGAATGCGAAGCAGGAGATCGAGGACTTCGCGAAGTGGGTGAAGATGACGAAGCCCGGCGACGGCGACGAATTCCTGCGCGTGAACGGCGCGGGCGAAATGCTGGTGTTCTCGGCCGCCGACTTCGAGGATTTCCTGGAACCGCGCCCCGATCTGCCCGATTCGCTCGAGGCGGAGCTGACCGCGGTCGTCCGGCTGCTCGTGCAGAACCGCTGGCCGTTCCGGCTGCATGCGACGTACGACGAATCGATCAGCCGCTTCCTGAACGTGTTCGAAGCGGTGAACCGCGAGATTCCGTTCAACGGGCTGCGCTGGTTCTTCGACCACTGCGAGACGATCTCGGACGCCAACATCGCGCGCATCGCGGCGCTCGGCGGCGGCATCGCGGTGCAGCACCGGATGGCGTTCCAGGGCGAGTACTTCATCGCGCGCTACGGCGCGGACGCGGCCACGCGCACGCCGCCGATCCGCGCGATGCTGGCTGCGGGCCTGCCCGTCGGCGCGGGTACCGACGCGACGCGCGTCGCGAGCTACAACCCGTTCGTCTCGCTGTACTGGATGGTGTCGGGGCGCACCGTCGGCGGCACCGCGCTGTACGGCGAACGCAACCGGCTCGACCGGATGGAAGCGTTGCGCCGCTATACCGTCGGCAGTGCGTGGTTCTCGAGCGAGGACGACCGCAAGGGCGCGCTCGTGCCGGGCCAGTACGCGGACTTCGCGGTGCTCACCGACGACTATTTCACCGTCGACGAGCCGCAGATCAAATACCTGTCGTCGGTGCTCACGGTGGTCAACGGCAAGGTCGTGCACGCGGACGATGAGTTTGCGCCGCTTGCGCCGCCGTCGCTGCCGGTCAGCCCCGAGTGGTCGCCGGTCGCCGAATTCGGCGGCTACAGCCGCTACCGCCCCGTCGCGACCGCGCGCGCGTGCATCGACAGTTGTGCGAATCAGTGCGGCGTGCACGGTCACGGCCATCTCGCGGCCTGGCGCCACGACGTGCCCGTGAGCGACGACAAGGGTTTCTGGGGCGCACTCGGCTGCAGTTGCTTCGCGTTCTGATCCGCGGCGCTCAGCCGCGCCCTGCCTGAATCGGGGCGCGTGGTGCCGAGTGCCGGCGCCGCGCGTCCGATGTGCGCCCATCGGCGCGGCCAACGCCGCGCCGGCACGGGCGCGCACCCTGCCCGGCCATGCCTGCCTGCTGCCGGCATGGCCCAACACCGGCGCGTCGATCTTCCGACGCCGCCGAATCCATGGAGAATTGCAATGCCCATCGCGAAAGCCCAACCCGGCAAGACCCTCATCGACCCGACCAACCACACGCTGATCATGATCGACTTCCAGTCGCAGATGTCGTTCGCGACGAAGTCGATCGATCCGAACCTGCTGCGCAACAACACGGCGCTCGTGTCGAAGGCCGCGAAGGAATTCAACGTGCCGACGATCCTCACGACGGTCGCCGAGAAGACCTTCTCCGGCCCGATGTACGAGGAAATCACGTCGGTGTTCCCCGACGAAAAGCTGATCGACCGCACGTCGATGAATACGTGGGAAGATCCGCGCATCGCCGAGCGCGTGAATGCGATCGGCAAGGACAAGATCGTGCTGGCCGGGTTGTGGACGTCGGTGTGCATCGTCGGCCCGTCGCTGTCCGCGATCGATCAGGGCTTCGAAGTCTACGTGATCGCCGACGCGTGCGGCGACGTGTCCGACGAGGCGCATGAACGCGCGATGCAGCGCATGATCCAGGCCGGCGCGCGTCCGATGACGTCGCTGCAATACCTGCTCGAACTGCAACGCGACTGGGCGCGCACCGAAACGTACGCACAGACGACGAAGACCGCCGCGCAGCACGGCGGCGCTTACGGCCTCGGCATCACGTACGCGAAGACGATGTTCGGCGCGAGCGAAGGTCACTGATCTCCGCTGCCGGCGGCGCGAACTGCGTGCCGCCGGCTTGCGTCCCCGCTGCTGCCGGCCGGCTCGCTCATCGCCGGCAGCGCGGCGCGAGCGGACGCGCGTCGGCCGATCGAATCGTGCAGGCGCTCATTTCCTTCTCGAGCCACGCGATCAGGCCGAACGATGCGTGCGCTTTCTTCGCCGGCCGAATCATCATCCGTTCCCCTGTCACGACAGGGCTGATCGCCTCGCACATCAGCCTGCTGGTTCCGGTTTCCTGCGGATCACCGTCAACGAGTCTTCGCTGTGCGGTTGACGGACGGTCATCGCAGTGATCGCATCGACGGTCGCATGAAGACGCGTGCCGGCGAGCACGCGCGGCGCACCGTAGCCTGCCGGGTCGCAGAGTATCCGCATATCGGAGCGAAGGCGAAGGCAGCGTGACGGCCGGGTCGTCGCTGGTGACGGAATCATGCGTGCGCGCCGCCGAAGCGCTACGCGCGCCGGCGCACGATGCTCGGCAGCGCGTAGCGGCCGGCACCCGCGATCGCGATCGTGCCGAATAGAATCAGCAGCATCCACGCGAACTGCGCATCGCGCAGCGGCCAGTCCGGATGGACGAACACCAGCGCGACGAGCGTGACGATCATCACCGGCAGCGCGGCGAGCCTCGGGTACACGCCGACGATCATGAAGACCGGACACACGACTTCGGCGAAGATCGCGAACAGGATCGACAGCGTGCGGCCGAGATGGAACGGATCCTCGATCGCGGCGGCTTCGGACGCGTAATGCAGGACCTTCGGCAAGCCGTGGACCACGATCAGCAGCACGCTGGCTGAAACACGCAGAAACAGCAGGCCGAGGTCGGTCGCGTGGCTGGAAAGGTCGGGGTGGGCAGGTTTCATGCGGCAGTTCGTCGGTTGAGCGGGATGCGCGGTGACGCGTGCGCCGGCATTCAGTGGCGCGCGCGAGGCCGTCCGGTGCAGAGGCGGCACGCGCGCGCCGGCACCGTCCGCACCGTCCGTTCAGGCAATCTACGCGCGCCGGGCGCCGGCGTCCTGTATCGGCGCTGAAACGTTCTGAAGCACGGACTGCGTGGCGCCGGCCCGCCGTCAGGCATCGCCCGACGGCGCTTCAGTCTCGGCCGCATCGAGTCCGAGCGCGTGCACTTCCGACCATGCGTCATGCGCCGCCTGCGTCGATCCGGCCGTATGCGCGAGCGCCGCCGCGTACGCGGCGAGCAATCGCACGCGCGCGTCGGTGGACACCGCCATGGCGTCCGCATCCGCATCGCGCATCGCATCGAGCGCCACGTGCGCACGTTCGCGGCATTCGTCGACGAGCGACAGGTCGAACAGGCAAGGCACCGCGACGGCCGCGAGCGCGATGCCGAGCGCCGCATCGCCATGCGGCGAGAACGCCCAATCGAGCGCGGCACGCAGGTTGCCGAGCTCGCGCCGAACCGCATCGAGCCGCGTCGCGCCGGCGGGCTCGCTGCCGGGCTTCGCGCGGCCGTGCGGCGCTTGCCGGAACAACGCGAGGAAGTAGTTCGCGTGCGCACGGGCGGCGGCCGCGCTGTCGCCGTGACTGTCGAGTTGCTGGCGCGCGTACGCGCGCGTGGTCGTCAACAGCCGGTAGCGCGGTGCGCCCTGCGAAGTCTCGAGAATCACCAGCGATTTCGCGACGAGGCCCGCGATCGTCTCGAGCAGATCGGCGCCGGCGAGTCCATTCGGACCGACGACCGCTCGCACGGCCTCGATCGAGAAGCCGTCGCGGAACACGCCGAGCCAGCGCAACAACAGGCGCTCGGCATCGCCGAGCAGCCGATAGCTCCAGTCGTACATCGCCTGCAGCGTCTGATGACGCGGGAGCGCGGTGCGAAAGCCACCGGTCAGCAGCCGGAAGTGATCGTCGAGATGCGCGGCCAGCACGTCGATGCCGAGCACGGCGGCACGGGCCGCGGCGAGCTCGATCGCGAGCGGCAGGCCGTCGAGGCGGCGGCAGACCGACGCCATCAGCGACAGGCTGCGCGGATCGAGCGGAAAGCGCGGATCGGCCGCGCGGGCGCGCGCCGCGAACAACTGCACGGCGCTCGCGCTCATCGCGTCGCCGCCGCCCGCGCCTTCGTCCGGCACGTCGAGCGGCGGCACCGGGCATACGCGCTCGCCGTGGATGCGCAGCGATTCACGGCTCGTCGCGAGCACGCACAGCCCGTCGTCCGCATCGGTGAGCGCGCTCGCGATTTGCGCGGCGGCGTCGAGCAGGTGCTCGCAATTGTCGAGCACGAGCAGCATCCGGCGGCGCGCGACGCTGGCGAGCACCGTTTCGAGCGTCAGCGAGCCGGTCGGCTGCGCGATGCCGAATGCACCGGCGAGCGCGTCGGGCACGAAGCGCGGACACGCGACCGTCGCAAGCGACACGAACACCGTGCCTTCCGGAAAGCGCGCGTCCGCGCGTGCGGCCGCCTCGATCGCGACCCGCGTCTTGCCGATGCCGCCCGCGCCGACCAGCGTCACGATGCGCGCGGTCTGCAGCGCCGCGAGCACGTCGGCGACCGTCTGTTCGCGGCCGAACAGCGCGCCCGGCGCAACGGACGGCCGCGACATCGCAGGGCGCACCGGTGCGTCGTCCTCGTGCTGGCCGGCCACGAGCCGATAGCCGCGCCCGGGCACCGTCACGATCAGGTTCCGGTCGCCTGCCAGCGCCTTGCGCAGCGAAGCGATGTGCACCTGCAGGTTGTTTTCTTCCACCACGGTGTGCGGCCACACGCGCTGCATGATTTCGTCTTTCGATACCAGCGCACCGTTCGCCCGAATCAACAGCTCGAGAATTTCGAATGCGCGGCTGCCGACCCGCAGCAGCTTGCCGTTCGAACGTATTTCACGTCTGTCGAGAAAAACGTGAAGTGTTCCAATCCGGATCATGGGAATTTCTTGTTGGTGACATTCAACGGCGCGCCGTTTTGAGCCGGCCGCCGGTTTCGCTCAATGCTACGGTATTTGCATGGCCGAATGATTCAAATTATCAGAATGAAACGCTCGAATTTTTTGAAATGACGAAAAGCGCGGCAGTGGAGTGCGGAGTTCCAGCGGGCTCATGCACCGAAAAGCGGCGCGCGTGCGCGGGCACCCTGCGCAAATGGTGCATTCGTATCTGAATTCTCGTTTTGATATATCCGACGAATACAATGCAATGCGTCGCACAGAGTAATGCGCGATGCCATTTATCGGCTTCGGCAGAACCGCTGAATGAATCGCCGCGTCGTTCGGCTGCATCGCGCGATATCACGCGGCTGCGTGCCGGCTCACGAACCGCTCGAGCGCGTCGGCGAGGATCATTTCCCGGCAGTTGGCCGGACGTTTCGCGCCGCGCCACTGCGGCTTGTAAATAGGGTCGCCCGCCCGAATCCGCTGTCCGGTCAGCGCGCAGCGCCCCGGCCCGCGCGCCTTCGCGCTGATCCAGCGCTGCTCGTCGTAGCGGCAGCGCGTCGCATCGCTCCACGACACCAGCATCGACGAATCGGTCTGCCGCTCCACGGCGACGATCGCGCTGCGCCGGCGCATGTCGCCGCTCGAAGGCGTCGGCGCATCGTCCGCATGCGCGCGGCGCGAGCCGTCCGCCGTCCGCTCGCGCGGCATCGGCATCATTCGGACGCTCGCGGCGGGCGACGGCCTGAGCGACGTGATCATGTGCTCCCAACGATTGAAGGCGTCCATGGCGGCATATCCAGGCAAGTGACGGGCGGTGTATGCGGTCTCGGTTCCGCGCGCGCGGCACGAAACGCGTTGCGAGTGACCCGATGCTGACGATAGTCGCCGTTCGCTGAAGAGTCCCGGTCGCGCGCTTAATTTTTCTGCAGTGCGGCAATTGCCACCGCGCGGCGCGGCCGCGTTCAAGAAAATTCAGCCGGATTTCAGTACGGCACGCACCGCACCGCGATACGCTCCCGACGGCATTCGCTCGTCCGCGCTGCACGACCGTGCGCGCGACGACGCAAGCGGACCGGCCGCGGGCGGGATGGCCGCGGCCGATCGTCACCGATCCACCATCCCGCGCGGCCAGGTTGCGCCGCTCGTTCCAGGAGTCCAGATGCATTCCGAACCCACCGACGCCGTATCGTCGCCCCGCCGCCGCGACATGTTGCTGGCGGGCGCGACGACCGTCGCGGCAGCCGCCCTGCCCGCGATGGCGGCCGCGGCCGGCACGCCTTCGCGCAGCGCCTCTTCAGCCCACCCAGGAGCCCACACGATGAACACGATCACCACGAAAGACGGCACGCAGATCTACTTCAAGGACTGGGGCAGCGGCCGCCCGGTCGTGTTCTCGCACGGCTGGCCGCTGTGCGCGGACGCATGGGACGCGCAGATGCTGTTCCTCGTGCAGCACGGCTATCGCGTGATCGCACACGACCGTCGCGGCCACGGCCGTTCGAGCCAGCCGTCGCACGGCAACGACATGAACACGTACGCGGACGATCTCGCCGCGCTGCTCGACGCGCTCGACGTGCGCGAAGCGACGCTCGTCGGCCACTCGACCGGCGGCGGCGAAGTCGCGCGCTACATCGGCCGCCACGGCACGAAGCGCGTGTCGAAGGCCGTGCTGATCGGCGCGGTGCCGCCGCAGATGGTGAAGTCGCCGACCAATCCCGGCGGCCTGCCGATGGACGTGTTCGACGGCATCCGCAAGAACGTCGCGGAAAACCGTTCGCAGTTCTACAAGGATCTCGCGGTGCCGTTCTTCGGTTTCAACCGGCCGAACGCGAAGCCGTCGCAGGGCACGATCGACGCATTCTGGTCGCAGGGGATGATGGGCGGTATCCACGGCCAGTATCTGTGCGTGAAGGAATTTTCCGAAGTCGACTACACGGACGATCTCAAGAAGATCGACGTGCCGACGCTCGTGCTGCATGGCGACGACGACCAGATCGTGCCGATCGACGATTCGGCCCGGCTGTCGTCGAAGATCGTCAAGCACGCGGTGCTGAAGGTGATCGAAGGCGGATCGCACGGCATGTGCGTCGTGAACGCCGATCGCATCAACGCCGAGCTGCTCGCGTTCCTGCAGGCGTAAGCGCACGCAAGCACACGTACGCGGGCCGTCTGCCGTGGCGAGCATGCCGCCGCGGCAGGCGTGCCGTTCAGGATTTTTCAGAAAATTTCAGCCGCACGGTGCCGCGGTCACGACGTCCGCACCGGGCGCAGCAGGATGCCGATCAGTGCGCCGGCGATCGCGAAAGCCATCGCGACGCGGAAATTGTCGGCCAGCGCGAGCGTGGTCGCCTGCACGCGCACCGCGCGGTCGACGAGCGCGTAGGCGGCCTGGTTGCCGGTCGCGAGCGTGGCGCCGTGCGCGACCAGCGACGCCGCGCCGGCCCGCAGCCGCTCGAGCGTTTCCGGATCCGACAGCGACACATGCAGACCGACGAGATTCGAATGGGTACCCTCCCTGATCCGCTGAATCACCGCGATCGACGTCGTGCCGAGCTGCCCGCTCAGCAGGCGCGTCGTCTGCACGACGGCTCCGAACGTCAGCGCATGTTCGGCCGTGACGTGCTTGCCGAAGAAGAAGATGACGGACGTCAGCGCCATCGTCTGGCCGAGCGCCTGCAGCAGCTGCGACGGAATGAAGTCGGGTTCGGCCCACGCCGACGTCAGATGCGACCCGAGCGCGAACGCGATCGCCACCATCACGAAGCCGGCCACGATCAGCCGGCGCGGATCGGCGCGCTGCAGCAGCAGCGCGACACACGGCGCGAACAGCAGCTGCGGTATCGCGATCCAGCGCAGCGTGTCGCCGATCTGCAGTGGCCGAAGGCCGTACGTGCTGGCGAGGAACAGCGACGGGATGAAGCTCGTGTTGAGCACCGTGAAGCGCACGAGCGCGACGAGCACGATCAGCAGCGCGACGTTCGGCCGCGCGAGGTAGCCGAGATCGAGGCCCGCACGCGCCGATGCGAGCTCGTGGATCAGGAACGCGGCAACCATCACGATGCCGGCGGCGAGCAGCACGACGATCAGCGGCGACTGCAGCCAGAACAGCCGCTCGCCCTGGTCGAGCGCGATGCACAGGCACGCGAATCCGCCCGCGCCGAGCAGCATGCCGCGCGCATCGATGCCGGACGCGAAGCGCTTGACCGGCTCGTCGGCGAGCGACAGCATCAGGCACGCGATGAACGGCACGGTCAGCACCGCGTTCTGCCAGAACAGCCAGCGCCAGCTCAGGTGCTCGCTGTACCAGCCTTCGAGCGTGGCCGACAGGTTCAGCGACATCTCCAGATTCATCGCATACGCGGCGATGCCGAACGGAATCAGCCGCGGCGGCAGCGTGCGAACGACGAAGCCGACCGTCAGCGGCACGAACACGCCGGACGCGAGCCCCGCGATCGCCTGGAACACGATGAACGCGCCGAATTGCGTGCAAAGCGGCAGCACGCTTTCGGCGCCGAGAAACACGACGGCACCCGCGACGAGCACGCGGCGTGTGCCGAACATGAACGCCGCGGCGATCGCGAGCGGCCCGATGAACATCTGCGACGCGGTAAACGCGGTGTTGATCCACGCGCCTTCGTCGACGCCGACGCCGAGCGCGCCGCGCACGTCGGCGAGCCCGAGCGACGTGATGCGCGACGTCAGCGTCGCGATGACCGCGCCGAGCAGCACGGCCGCGATCGCGGCGATCGACCGAAACGTCGGAATGTCCGACGCCGGCCCGAGCGCCGGCGCGGGCGTTGCACTACCGGTGGCGAACGTGGTGTTCATCGTCGAGCGGCGCTCCCCTGTCGAGTTGGCGCAAGCATAACGCGGTGCGTAGAATCCTGCCCGTACGTTGGAGCTCACCGACCATGACTTCGCCTTCTTCCGATACGCCGGCTGCTTCGCAGGCGCCGCCGCCCGCCGCGCCGGCACGCTCGCGCCGGCCGGCCATCGCGGCAATCGCGGTGCTCGCGCTGCTGCTCGTCGCGCTGCTCGTGTACGAGTTCGATGCGCGCGATCGCGGCACCGACGATGCGTACGTGACCGGCCACCTGCACGTGATCTCGCCGCGCGTGGCCGGCACGGTCGAGCGTGTGCTCGTCGACGACAACCAGTTCGTGCATGCCGGCGACCCGCTCGTGCAAATCGACCGGCGCGATTTCGACGTGCGCGTCGCCGCGCAGCGCGCACGCGTCGCGCAGGCGCGCGCCGATGCGAGCCGCGCCCGCGCGCTGATCGAGCAGGCCGACGCGACGCTCGTGTTGGCGCACGCCGATGCCGACAAGGCCGAGCTCGACTACGCGCGCGCACGTGAACTGACCCGCGAGACGCCGCGCGGCCTGTCGAAGCAGGAGTTCGATGCGGCCGATGCCGCGCGCAAGTCCGCGCGCGCACGCGTCGCGGCGGCCGACGCGCAACGGCGCAGCGCCCTCGCCGCCGCGCTGGCCGCGGACGCCGCGTCGAGCCAGAACGATGCGGAGCTGCACGACGCGCTGCTGCAACTCGGCTACACGACGGTCGTTGCGCCGTCGGACGGCTACGTCGGCAAGAAGACCGTCGAGACGGGCGAGCACGTCGCGCCCGGCCAGGCGCTGCTCACGCTGGTCGAGCCGCATCCGTGGATCGTCGCCAATTTCCGCGAGACGCAGCTTCGTCACGTGCGCGCCGGCGACGCCGTGCAATTGCACTTCGATGCGCTGCCGCAGCGCGCGTTCACCGGCCGCATCGACAGCCTGTCGCCGGCAACGGGCGCGCAGTTCGCGCTGCTGCCGCCCGACAACGCGACCGGCAATTTCACGAAAGTCACGCAGCGCGTGCCCGTGAAGATTCTGCTCGACGGCCCGGCCGCGTCGGAGCCGCGCATCCGGCCCGGGCTGTCGGTCGTCGTCACGCTGCAGCGCGGCGGCGATTCGCGATGAAGCTCGCATTCGCGTTGCTCGCCGCCGGCATGCTGGCCGCCTGCTCGATCGCGCCGCAGCCGCTCGCGCCGGTGCCGGCCGGCGGAGACCGATTTCGCCATGCCGCACCGTCGGCCGACGCTCGTGCGCCGTCGCTCGACACGTGGCCCGCGTGGTTCGGCGACCCGCAGCTGGGCATCCTCGTCGACGCCGCGCTCGCGCACAACCTCGATATTCGCGCGGCCGCCGCACGCGTCGCCCAGGCGCAGGCGCTGCTCGGCGTGCGGGACGCGGCGCTTGCGCCGGTGGTGCGCATCGATCCGTCGTTCAGCCGCTCGCGCGTGTCCGGCACGGTCGACAACGCACTGCCGAAGCGCACGATGCACAACTGGTCGGTTCCCGTCACCGCGAGCTACGAGGTCGATCTCTGGGGCCGGTTGCGCGGCGATGCGGACATCGGCGCGCAGAACGTGCTGCAGGCCGCGGCCGACCGCGATGCGATGCGCGTTCGAATCGCGAGCGAAGTCGCGGCCGATTACCTGACGCTGCGTTACGTCGACGACGATCTCGCGACGCTCACGCGCGCGATCGGGCTGCGGCGCACCGCGCTGGACGTGATCGCCGCCCGCGTGCGGGCCGGCGCGGCGAGCGACCTCGACGCGCTGCGCGCATCGGCCGATCTCGATACCGCGCATGCCGATCTCGCGGAGAGCCGCCGGCTGCGCGAGAACCTCGTCGATGCGATCGCGGTGCTGACTGGCGTGTCGCCGACCGAGTTCGACATCGATACGCGCGCCGGGCCCTTGCGCGTGCCGGATGTGCCGGCCGGATTGCCGTCGGCGCTGCTCGCGCAACGCCCGGACGTGTTCGCGGCCGCTCGGCGCGCCGACGCGGCGTCGCTCGAGCTCGGCATCGCGCGCACCGCGTGGTTGCCGAGCCTGACGTTGACCGCCGACGGCGGCTTCGCGACCCGCGACCTGCGCACGTTTCTCGACCGCAACAGCTCGCTGTGGAGCCTCGGCGCGAACGTCGCGCTGACGCTGCTCGACGGCGGCAAGCGCGATGCCGCGGTGGCCGCCGCGCGCGCCGGGATGGACGTCGCCGATGCGAACTACCGCGCGGCCGCGATCGCCGCGTTACGCGACGTGCAGGATGCGCTCAACGACATCGCCGCGCAAAAGGAGCGGATCCTGCGCTACGACAACGCGGCGCGCGCGACGGACGCGGCCGCGCGATTGTCGCTGAGCCGCTACGCGCACGGTTACGTCAGCTACCTCGAAGTCATCGACGCCGATCGCGACGCACTGAATGCACGACGCCAGCTGATTCACAGCCGGCAGGCGCTGGCCGTCGCGACGGTCAGTCTCGTGCGCGCGTTGGGCGGCGGGTGGACACCGCCGACGCAGGCCGACGCCAGATGACGCCAAATGACGCCAGGTGACGCCAGATGACGGCAGAAATCGGAACGTTCAGGACGCGCGCGCGTCACGCCGCCGTGAGCCGGTGCGCGTCCTCGCCGAGAAACCGGTGCACGAAAGTCACGGCCATCGCGCCTTCTCCGACTGCCGACGCGACGCGCTTGACCGAGCCCGACCTGACGTCGCCGGCCGCGAACGATCCCGGCACGCTCGTTTCGAGGTAGTACGGGCGGCGCTCGAGCGGCCATACGCGCTCGAACGCCGGGCAGTCGTACAGGTCGCTGCCGGTCACGAGGTAGCCGCCCGGATTGCGGATGATGTCGGTGTCCTTCGCCCAGTCCGTATTCGGCGCGCCGCCGATGCACACGAACAGTCGCGTGGCCGGCACGCGCTCGCGCGTGCCGTCTTCCGAGTGCAGCTCGATCGCATCGAGCCAGCCGTCGCCGTACAGCGCGCCGACCGTCGACCGATACCGGACGGTGATGTTCGGCGTGCGCTCGATCCGGTCGATCAGATAGCGCGACAACGTGTCGGCGAGCGACGCGCCGCGCACGAGCATCGTCACCTCGCGCGCATGCCGCGAGAAATTCATCGCGGCCTGCCCGGCCGAATTGCCGCCGCCGACGATGAAGACGTGCTCGCCCGCGCACATCGGCGCTTCGCTCGACCCGGCGCCGTAAAACAGCCCCGCATTCAGAAACGCCGGCTCGTCCGGCAGCCCGAGGCTCCGGTATTCGATGCCGGTCGCGCAGATGTTGGAGCGGGCGACCAGAATCGAGCCGTCGGCGAGTTCGACGCGGATCTTGCCGTCGACGAACGTCGCATGCACGCCTTCGCGCATCGTCAGCAGCTCGACGCCGAACTTCATCGCCTGCTCGCGCGCACGTTCCGCGAGTTCCGCGCCCGGAATGCCGTCGGGAAACCCCATGTAATTCTCGATCAGCGAACTCGTGCCGGCCTGCCCGCCCACCGCTCCGCGCTCGATCACCACCGCGCGCAGCCCCTCGGACGCCGCATAGACGGCCGCCGACAGTCCGGCCGGACCCGCGCCATAGATCGACACGTCGTATTCGACGAAACGCGGCGTCGCGACCCAGCCGAGCCGCTCGGCGATCTCGGCAAGCGTCGGCTGGTACAGGCGCGAGCCGTCCGGAAAGATCACGACCGGCAGCCGAACGTCGCGCAGCGGCGCGATTCCGAGCTCGCGTGCGCAGTCGGCGTCGGATGTCAACGCGCACCAGTCGTACGCGACCATGCGCCGCTGCAGGAAATCGCGGATCTCGTACGCGTCCTTGCTGTGCGGCAGGCCGATGATCCGCACGTGCTGCGACTGAACCATGAGCGCCTCCCGGGAATGTCGATGGCGGATGCGGTCCGGCCGTCGCCATGCGTCCGGACGCACCCGCGACTCTACGCTGCATGCAGGCGCCGCACGCGCGATTTCATAACAATTAAGGCGCTGCCGCGCCGCGACGCCGCACAATGCCGCCTATCCGTCCCGCTTGCGGCATCGCGCCGGCCGCGCCGCAAGCATTGCTCCCGCGCCGGCACCGGAGCCCACGATGACCAACGCCTGTACGCATCTCGGCCAAGCGCGCGTGCTGCACACCGACAAGGACACCTGCGGAGAATGCGTGAAATCCGGCAGCCGCTGGGTGCATTTGCGGATGTGCATGACCTGCGGACATGTCGGCTGCTGCGATTCGTCGCCGAATCGGCACGCGAGCCGGCATTTCGGCGAAACCGGACACCCGCTCGCCAGATCGATCGAACCCGGCGAGCGCTGGGTCTGGTGCTATGCGGACGAAGTCGTGGCCGGCGAACTCCCGTCCTGACGCGCCGGCCGGCGCGATCGGCGCCGGTCCGCACGCGATGCGTCCCCGGTTCATGACCAAGGGTTAACACGGCTCGATCGCGGCTTTACGCTGCGCCGTTTTTCCGCCTAGAATTTATCGAACGATAACTTATCCTTCGATAAACAAGAGGTCCGCCATGCCTGTCTCGCGACTTGCTCACTATTCGATCCGTACGCCCGATCTCGAAAGATCGTGCGGCTTCTATGAACGCGTACTCGGTTTCAAGCGCGGCTACCGTCCGCCGTTCGACTTTCCGGGCGCGTGGCTCTACGCCGGCGACGACGAAGCCGACTACGGCACCGTCCACCTGATCGGCATCGACCCGGCCGATCCGCACGGGCTGGCAGCGTATCTCGGCGACAGGGCCGTGCCGGCGTCGGGCACCGGCACCGTCGACCACATCGCGTTCGTCGCGACCGGCGTCGAAGCGATGTGGCGCACGCTGCGTGCCGAGGGCATCGCATGGCGCGACCGCACCGTGCCGAGCCTCGGCCTGCATCAGGTCTTCATCGAGGATCCGTCGGGCGTGACGATCGAACTGAACTACCCGGCCGCCGAGGTCGCCGGCCTCGAGACGCCGCGCACGGCCGCGGCGGCCACTGCTGCCAATGGAGCGTGACATGAACACCCTTTCGACGAATCGCAAGGCCGCCATCGTCGGCGGCTCGCTGGGCGGGCTGTTCGCCGCGAACCTGCTGCTGCGCAACGGCTGGGACGTGGACGTGTTCGAACGCGTGCCCGATGCGCTGTCCGGCCGCGGCGCCGGCATCGTCACGCATCCGGAGTTGTTCGACGTGCTGCGCGCGGCCGGCGTGCGCATCGACGCATCGATCGGCGTGAACGTCGAATCGCGCGTGACGCTCGCGCAGGACGGCTCGCTCGCGTCCGAGCGGCCACTGCCGCAGACGCTCACCGCATGGAGCAAGATGTACCACGTGCTGCGTGCTGCGCTGCCCGACCAGCACCATCACGCGGGCGCGGTCGTCGCCGACGTGGCCGACGGCCCCGAACGCGCGACGCTCACGCTGGCCGACGGGTCGGTCGTGCACGCCGATCTCGTCGTCGCGGCCGACGGCTTCCGTTCGGCGATCCGCGAGCGATTGCTGCCGGACGCACGGCTGCAGTACGCGGGCTATGTCGCGTGGCGGGGGCTCGTCGACGAGCGCGAACTGTCCGATCGCACGCATGCGGCGCTGTTCGACCGGTTCGCGTTCGGCCTGCCGCCGCACGAGCAGATCCTCGGCTATCCGGTCGCCGGTCGGCACAACAGCACGAAGCCCGGCGAGCGCCGCTACAACTTCGTCTGGTATCGCGCGACCCGCGAGGACACCGAGCTGCCGAACCTGCTCACCGACGCGACCGGCAAGCTGTGGCCGGCCGGCATTCCGCCGACGCTGATCCGCCGCGACGTGCTCGACGACATGGAAGACGCCGCGCATGCATTGCTCGCGCCGCAGTTCGCGGAAGTCGTGTCGCGCGCCGCGCAGCCGCTGTTCCAGCCGATCTACGACCTCGAGGTGCCGCGCATGGCGTTCGGCCGCGTCGCGCTGCTCGGCGACGCCGCGTTCGTCGCACGGCCGCATTGCGGGATGGGCGTCACGAAGGCGGCCGGCGACGCGATGGCGCTCGTCGGCGCGCTGGCCGCGCACACCGATCCGGTCGACGCGCTGCACGCATACAGCGACGCGCGCACCGCATTCGGCGCCGCGATCGTCCAGCACGCGCGCCATCTCGGCGCATACATGCAGGCGCAACTGAAAGACGACACCGAACGCGCGATGGCCGAGCGCTACCGGACGCCGGAAGTCGTGATGCGGGAAACCGCCGTGCCGCCCCGATTCTGAACGCCGGCGCGCGCGTGCACGACGTGCCGCGCCCGCCGCATCGCGCCCTATCCGATACCGACAAGGAGACACCGTGAACCGCTCGATTACGGCCGCCGCCGGCCGCGCCCCCGATCTCGACCCCGACGCGCGCGCCGCGGCCGCGCATCCGCTGCTGCGCGATACGCGCTTGCGCCACCTCGTCACGCGCAGGAGGCGATTCGCGTGGTCGCTGACCGCCGTCATGCTCGCGCTCTATTTCGCGTTCATCCTGTCGCTGGCGTTCTCGCCGGCATGGCTCGGCCGGCCGATCGTGCCGGGCCGCCCGACCACGTGGGGGATTCCTGCCGGCTTCGGCATGTTCGTCGCGACGTTCGCGCTCGTCGCGCTGTACGTATGGCGTGCGAATTCGGTGCACGACGCGCGCGTCGCGTCGCTTCGCGACGGAGGCGGTCAATGAAGCGCATCGTTTCCGTCATCCTGGCCGCGGCCATCGCGTCGGCCGCGGCGGCGGCGTGCGCGGCCGGCGCCGCGCCGCTCGCGCACGCGCACAATCCGGTCGCCATCGGCATGTTCGTGCTGTTCGTCGCGTCGACGCTCGTCATCACGCGCTGGGCGGCCCGCCAGAACCACAGCGTCGCCGATCACTACGCGGCCGGCGGCCGCATCACCGCGTTCCAGAACGGCTGGGCAATCGCGGGCGACTACATGTCGGCCGCGTCGCTGCTCGGCATCTCGGCGCTCGTGTTCACGAGCGGCTACGACGGGTTGATCTATTCGGTCGGCTTTCTCGCGAGCTGGCCGATCATCCTGTTCCTGATCGCGGAGCCGTTGCGCAATCTCGGCAAGTACACGTTCGCCGACGTCGTGTCGTACCGGCTGCAACAACGGCCGATCCGCGCGTTCGCCGCGTCGAGCTCGATCGTGATCGTGCTGCTCTATCTGGTGTCGCAGATGGTCGGCGCCGGCAAGCTCGTCGGGCTGCTGTTCGGGCTGAACTATACGGTCGCGGTGGTGATCGTCGGCGTGCTGATGGTGATCTACGTGTTCTTCGGCGGCATGCTGGCAACCACGTGGATCCAGATCGTCAAGGCGGTGCTGCTGCTCGCCGGCGCGGCGTTCATGGCGCTCATGGTGCTGAGCCGCTTCGGCTTCAGCCTCGACGCGTTGTTCGCCCAGGCGCAACGCGTCCATCCGCAGCACGCGGCGATCATGCGGCCGGGCGGCCTCGTGTCCGACCCGGTGTCCGCGGTGTCGCTCGGCCTCGCGCTGATCTTCGGCACGGCCGGCCTGCCGCATATCCTGATGCGGTTCTTCACGGTTCGCGACGTCGGCGCGGCGCGCAAGAGCATTCTTCATGCGACCGGCATCGTCGGCGTCGGCTATGCGCTGATCATCGTGATCGGCTTCGGCACGATCGCGCTCGTCGCCCCGGACCCGCGGTATCACGACGCATCGGGCGCGGTCGCCGGCGGCGCGAACATGGTCGCGATCCACCTCGCGCATGCGGTCGGCGGCAACCTGTTTCTGGGGTTCATCTGCGCGGTCGCGTTCTCGACGATTCTCGCGGTGGTCGCCGGGCTGACGCTCGCCGGCTCGTCCGCGATCTCGCACGACCTTTACGCGAACGTGCTGCGCCGCGGCCGCGCGACCGATCGCGACGAAATGCGCGTCGCACGCGCGACGACGCTGGTGCTCGGCGTGCTCGCGATCGTGCTCGGCATCGCGTTCGAGAAGCAGAACATCGCGTTCATCGTCAGCCTGACGTTCTCGATCGCGGCCAGCTCGAACTTCCCGGTGCTGCTGCTCTCGATCTACTGGCGCGGCCTGACGACGCGCGGCGCGGTGGCCGGCGGCACGGTCGGCCTCGTCACCGCGGTCACGCTTACCGTGCTGAGCCCGACCGTCTGGGTCCAGGTGCTGGGCCACGCGCGCGCGCTCTATCCGTACGAATATCCGGCGCTGTTCTCGATGGCCGCGGCGTTAGTCGCGATCGTCGCGGTGTCGATCACCGACGGCTCGGCCCGCGCGCGGCGCGAACGCGCGCTGTTCGACACGCAGCTCGTCGAATGCGAGCTCGGCATCCTGCCGCGCCATGGCGCGCGCGAACACGACAATCACGACCTGGAGACGATCCGATGACCTGTTCCTGCTGCATGTCCCCCGCGCGGCGCCGCGTGCTCGGCGCATTCGCCGCGCTCGCGGGCTCGGCCGTTACCGGACGCACGGCGTCGGCAGCGCAACCGGCTTACGCATCGCCGGCGTCGCCCGCATCGGGCGATCCGTCCGCGTCGGCGGCGCTCGCTGCCCGCCGCCCGCGCGCGATCGACATCCACTCGCACTACTACCCGGAAAGCTTCTGCGATCTGGTCGGCGGCGAAGGCAAGCGGTTCGGCGGCGCATTCGCGTGCGACGACACGACGTTCACGTTCCGCACGCCGGCCGGCGGCCTCGGGCCGCTGCCGATGAAATTCATCGACGTCGATGCGCGGCTCAACGACATGGATGCTTCCGGCGTCGACGTGCAGGCGCTGTCGCTGAGCGTGCCGATGGCGTACTGGGGCGACCGGCCGTTCAACGCGAAACTCGCGCGCACATGGAATACGGCCGCGTCGCGCGTGCATCAGCGGCATCCGGCGCGCTTCGTCGTCCTCGCGACGCTGCCGATGCTCGATGCGACCGACGCGATCGACGAGCTCGAGCGCGCGTCGGCGCTGCCGGGCGTGCGCGGCGTATACATGGGCACGAACATCGACAACCGCGACCTCGACGATCCGCGGTTCGCGCCGGTGTTCTCGCGCATCGAGCAGCTCGGGCTGCCGGTGTTCCTGCATCCGCAGCAAACCGTCGGCGGCGCGCGCCTCGGCGATTTCTACTTGAGCAACCTGCTCGGCAACCCGTTCGATACGGCGATCGCAGGTTCGCACCTGATCCTCGGCGGCGTGCTCGATCGTCACCCGGCGTTGCACTTCACGCTGCCGCATGCGGGCGGCGCGCTGCCGATCGTCGCCGGCCGCCTCGACGCAGGCTGGACCGTGCGGCCGGAAACGCGCCGGCTCGCGCAAAAGCCGAGCAGCTATCTGCGGCGCTTCAGCTACGACACGGTGTCCCATTCGGCGCCGGTGCTGAACTTCCTGATCGAGAACGTCGGTATCGACCGCCTCGTGCTCGGCAGCGACTATTGTTTCGACATGGGCTACGAGCAGCCGGTGCGTTTCCTGGATCGGTTGAACCTCCCCGCCGACCAGCGCGCGATGGTGCTCGGCGGCAATGCCGGCCGGCTGCTGCGGATCTAGCGCATGCGTGCCGCGCGCAACCGCGTCGGGGCCGGACGCCGTTCAGAACGTTTCAGCCCCGCTTCAGGAAATGACGCCGACGTCTGCGTAGACTGGCTGCATGAGCGAGCGCACGGGCCAGGCGCCTGTGCGCCATTTCGATTGCCGGAGTGACGACTTGAATCCTGTTGCCCATCACCACCACGCTGCAACGCGTTCACGCCCGTGCCGGCCGACGCGGGACGGCCGGCACGCGCATCGCGCAACGTGCGGCGCACCGCTTCGCGTGGAGCGCACATGAAGCACAAACGACTCTGGTTCGGCGTGGCCGGCGCCGCGGTCGCGGGCCTCGCGGTCGCGATCGGGATCACGGTCCGGCCCGCGATCGCGCCGATCGATCCGCCCGCCGCCGCGTCGTTCGATCCGCAGCTGGTGCGCGCCGGCGCGCGGGTCGTCGCGCTCGGCGACTGCATCGTGTGCCACACCGCGAAGGACGGCAAGCCGTTCGCGGGCGGCCTGCCGCTCGCGACGCCGTTCGGCACGATCTATGCGACCAACATCACGCCGGATCCGGACACCGGCATCGGCCGCTGGTCGCGCGACGCATTCGCGCGGGCGCTGCGCACCGGCATCGGGCGCAACGGTCAGCCGCTCTACCCGGCGTTTCCGTACGTTCACTTCACGCGGATGTCGGACAACGACATCGCCGCGGCCTATGCGTACCTGATGACGCGCACGCCGGTTCGCGCGACGACGCCCGCCAACGACCTGATGTTCCCGCTGAACTTCCGGCCGCTCGTGGCGTTCTGGAACGTGCTGTTCCTGCAAGAAGGCGCGTATCGGCCGGATCCCGCGCAGTCCGCGCAATGGAATCGCGGAAAAATGCTCGTCGACGGGCTCGGCCACTGCGCGTCGTGCCACTCGCCGCTGAATGCGATCGGCGGCGAGCAACGCGGCCGCGCATTCGACGGCGGGATCGTCGACGGCTGGGAAGCGCCGCCGCTCAATACGCTCGCGCAGGCCACGCGGCCCTGGACCCAGGCGCAGCTCGTCACGTACCTGCGCACCGGCCGCGCGAGCGAGCACGGCGCGGCGGCCGGGCCGATGCTGCCGGTCACGCGCGACCTCGCGACGGTGCCGGAGGAGGACGTCGACGCGATCGCCGCGTACATCCTGTCGATCCAGAAGCCGGCGAACGCGCGTGCGGCCGCGAATCCGGTCGAACGCGCCGCGACGACGCCGGCCGCGCAGCGCGGCGCGGTGCTGTTCCAGGCGTCGTGCGCGCAGTGTCACGGGCCGGCCGCGCCGATGCAGTCGATCGGCGAGCGGCCGACGCTTGCGTTCAGCACGGCGGTCAACGCGGCCACGCCGCGCAACGCGATCCAGATGATGTTCAACGGCATCGGCTGGCATGGCGAGGACACGCTGAACTACATGCCGTCGTTCATCGACCAGTACGACGACGCGCAGATCGCCGATCTCGCCGCGTACGTTCGCGAGACCTATACCGATCGTCCCGCATGGTCGGGCGTCGACGCGCTGGCCGCGAAGCTCAGAAAAGAGGATTCCGCACGATGATCACCCTCACCGTCAACGGCGTGCGGCACGCGCTGGACATCGATCCGTCCACGCCGCTGCTGTACGCGCTGCGCAACGACCTGCACCTGCATGGCGCGAAGTTCGGCTGCGGCCTCGGACAATGCGGCGCCTGCACGGTGATCGTCGACGGCAAGCCGACGTTCTCGTGCCTGATGCCGGTGGCCGCGGTCGGCGCGCGCAACGTGCGCACGATCGAGAGTCTCGGCAGCGCCGAGCATCCGGGCCCGCTGCAGCGCGCGTTCATCGAGCATCAGGCCGCGCAGTGCGGATACTGCATCGCCGGGATGATCATGCGCGCGCAGGCGCTGCTCGAGCGCAATCCGCAACCGACCGAACACGAACTGCGCACGCACATGGAACCGAACCTGTGCCGCTGCGGCACGCACATGCGGATTCTCGCGGCCGTGCGCTCCGTCGCCGGGCTCCCGGCGCCGGAACCCGCTTCCGCTCCCGTCACGATCAGCAAGGCACTGTGATGAATTCCCACGACGACATCGACGAAGGCCGCCGGCACTTCATCGTCTCCGGCGCGCTGTTCGTCGCGTTCAGTCTCGCGCCTGCGTCGCGCGCGGCCGCGCAGCTCGTGATCGCCGACGAAGGCGCGGCCGTGCACGTGGCGAAGGCCACGCAGGCGCTCGCCGGCAGCCTGAAGACCAATCCGCTGCTCGACGCGTGGATCAAGATCGCGCCGGACGGTAAGGTCACGGTGTTTACCGGCAAGGTCGAGCTCGGCACCGGCGTGCGCACCGCGCTGCTGCAGGTGGCCGCCGAAGAACTCGACATGAAGCCGTCGCTGATCACGTTCCTGACGGCCGACACCGGCGCGTCGCCCGACGAGGGCTTGACCGCCGGCAGCCACACGATGGCCGACAGCGGCTCCGCGCTGCTGAATGCGGCCGCGCAGGTGCGCGCGCTGCTGGTGGAAGGCGCCGCGAAGCGCTTCGGCGTCGATCCGCGCACGCTGACGACCGCCGACGCGGTGATCAAGGCGCCCGACGGCCGCACGATGACCTACGGCGACGCGATCCGCACGGTCGACCTGCACCGCAATGCGGCGCCGACGTCGCCGCTGAAGAACCCGGCGACGTTCTCGGTGATCGGCACGTCGCTGCCGCGCGTCGACATCCCGAACAAGGTGACGGGCGGCGTCAGCTACGTGCAGGACATGCAGCTGCCCGGCATGCTGCACGCGCGCGTCGTGATGCCGCCGGTGTATGACGCGAAGCTGCTGTCGTTCGACGAGGCCGCGATCCTGAAGCTGCCCGGCGTCGTGCGGATCGTGCGCAACGGCAGCATGCTCGCGGTGGTCGCGCAGGGCGAGTGGCAGGCAGTGGTCGCACAGCGCGCGCTCGCCGCCGGCTGCCGCTGGTCGCCGGGCCGCAAGCTGCCCGAGCGCGGCACCGTGCACGCGGATCTGAAGCGGATCGCGACGCAGCGCATCGAGATCGCGAACACGCATGCGGCCGCCGCGCCGGCCGTGAAAACGCTGAACGCGACGTTCCTGAAGAACTATCTGCTGCACGGGTCGATCGGGCCGTCGTGTTCGGTCGCGCATCTGGAGAACGGGACGATGACCGTGTGGACGCACTCGCAGGGCGTCTATCCGCTGCGCGACGCGCTCGCCGAGATGCTGTCGATGCCGAAGGCGAGCGTGCGCTGCATTCACACCGAAGGGTCCGGCTGCTACGGCCACAACGGGGCGGACGACGCGGCCGCGCATGCGGCGCTGATCGCCGCCGCGATACCGGGCAAGCCGATTCGCGTGCAGTGGATGCGCGAACAGGAACACACGTGGGATCACTTCACGCCCGCGATGGTGACGGAGGTCAGCGCATCGCTCGATGCGGGCGGCCGCATCGTCGACTGGAACTACGCGTTGTGGAGCAGCTCGCACAACGAACGGATCGTCAACGCCGGCCGGCTGCTGCCCGCGCGGATGCTGGAGCCGCCGTTCGTGCCCGCGCCGTCGACGCCGATGCTGCAACCCGAAGGCGGCGCCGACCGCAACGCGATCCCGCTGTATGCGCTGCCGAACCAGCACATCGTCAACAACTTCTCGCCGACGATGCCGCTGCAGACGTCCGCGATGCGCTCGCTCGGCGCGCACACCAACGTCTGGGCGATCGAAAGCTTCATGGACGAGCTCGCGCACGCGGCCGGCGTCGATCCGGTCGAATTCCGGCTGCGCCACATGGAAGACCATCGCGCGCGGCAGGTGATCCAGCTCGCGGCGGCGCGCTTCGGCTGGCCGCGGCCGCCGCGTGCGCGCAACCGCGGCGTCGGCTTCGCGTTCGGCAAGTACAAGAACCTGATGGCGTACGTCGCGCTCGCGGTCGAGGTATCGGTCGTGCCGGAAACCGGCCACGTGACGCTCGAGCATGCGGAAGCGGCCGTCGACGCCGGCCAGGTCGTGTCGCCGGACGGCATCCGCAACCAGATCGAGGGCGGCATCGTGCAGGCCGCGAGCTGGACGCTGTACGAGGCGCTGAAATACGACACCGAGCGGATTCGCAGCTTCGACTGGAGCAGCTATCCGATCCTGCGCTTCTCGGCCGCGCCGCAGAGCGTGAAGGTCCATCTGGTCAATCGCCCCGGCGCGCCGTTTCTCGGCGCGGCCGAGGCGTCGATGGGGCCGACCGCGGGCGCGCTGGCCAACGCGATCTTCGACGCGACCGGCCAGCGCATGCGTGAAATGCCGTTCGCCGGCGACGCACTGAGAAAGCGCATCGACGCATAGCGGTTCGCTCGGCCCCGCTACTCGACACCCGACATTTGATACTCGATACTTGCTGCCCGACAAGCGCGCGCCGGCATACGCCGGCGCCGCAACCCGACAGGCTGGAGCTTTCCCGACGATGGATACCTTGCTTTCGATGCGCGTGTTCACGCGCATCGTCGAAACCGGCAGCTTCACGCGCGCGTCGGACACGACCGGCCTCACGACACCGCGCGTGTCCGCGCTGCTGAGCGCGCTCGAACAGCATCTCGGCTGCCGGCTGCTGAACCGCACGACGCGCCGCATCTCGCTGACGGAGGACGGTCAGGCGTACTACGAACGCTCCGTCGCGGTGCTGCGCGAGATCGACGACATGGAGGCATCGGTGTCGCAGGCCCGCAACGTGCCGCGCGGGCGGCTGAAGGTGAACCTGCCGCCGGCGATGGCGAAGCAGGTCGTGGTGCCCGCGCTGCCGGCGTTCCTCGACGCCCATCCGGGGATCATGATCGAGCTCGGCGTGACCGACCGGCAGATCGACCTCGTCGGCGAAGGCGTCGATTGCGTGGTGCGCATCGGCGCGCTCGACGACTCCGGGATGATCGCGAAGCGGATCGGCAGCCTGACCACCTGCACGTGCGGATCGCCCGCATATTTCGCGCGGTTCGGCGAGCCGGAGACGGTCGACGATCTCGCGCAGCACGTCGCGGTCAGCCACATCTCGGCCGATACCGGGCGGCCGCGCGTGTGGGACTACGTCGTCGACGGGGAGCCGCGCATCGTGCAGATGTGCGGCACGGTCGCCGTCAACGATGCGGACAACTACATCGAATGCGGCGTCGCCGGGATCGGACTGATCAAGACGTCGCTGTATCTGGTCGAGCCCTACTTGAAATCGGGCCGGCTGCGCGAAGTGCTGACGGACTTCAACGCGCCGGCGCGGCCGATCTCGGTGCTGTATCCGCCGAATCGCCACGTGCCCGTCAAGCTCAAGGTGTTCGTCGACTGGCTCGCGGGCCTGTTCGAGCAGATTCCGACGTTGCAAGGCAAGCGCGGCTGAACGCACGCGGCACCTTTGCGTGCCGCGCAACGCTGGATTGCGCGGCGGCTCGCTTCCGATTTTATCGGTTGATCAATAGTATTGACGGCAACGCGGTGCACCGTCACGCGCCCGGGCGAACGCAATGCCGGCGCGGCGACGGTGTCCGACTTCCCTCTTCTCCAGGAGCCGACCATGTCAGCAGATTCCACGCCGCTCGCGCCGCCCGCGCACGGCACCAAACTCACGCAGGGGCTGATCCTGCTGTTCGCCTTCAGCTGCGGCGCGATCGTCGCGAACCTGTACTACGCGCAACCGATCATCGAGCTCATTGCGCCGGGCCTGCACATGTCGGGCGGCACGGCGAGCCTGATCGTGTCGTTGACGCAGATCGGCTATGCGCTCGGCCTGTTCTTCATCGTGCCGCTCGGCGACCTGCTCGAGAATCGCAAGCTGATGATCGTGACGGCCGTCGTGTCGATCGCGAGCCTCGCGGCGGCGGCGCTCGTGCGCACGCCCGGGCTCTTTCTCGCGATTTCGCTGCTGATCGGCTTCAGCTCGGTGGCCGTGCAGATTCTCGTGCCGCTCGCCGCGCACCTCGCGCCCGATCATTCGCGCGGCCGCGTCGTCGGCACGATCATGAGCGGGCTGTTGCTCGGCATCCTGCTCGCGCGCCCGCTGTCGAGCGTCGTGGCCGACGCGTTCGGCTGGCGCTTCGTGTTCGCGGCCGCCGCCGTGCTGATGACGCTCGTGACGGCCGTGCTCGCGCTGACGATTCCGTCGCGCCAGCCCGACCATCGCGCGACCTATTTCGAACTGATCGGCTCGCTGCTGCAGCTGGTTCGCACGATGCCGGTGTTGCGCCACCGCGCGCTCTACCAGGGCCTGATGTTCGCGTCGTTCAGCCTGTTCTGGACCGCGGTGCCGGTCGAGCTCACGCGTCACTATGGACTGTCGCAATCGGCGATCGGCCTGTTCGCGCTGGTCGGTGCGATCGGCGCGACGTCGGCGCCGGTGGCCGGCCGGCTCGCCGATGCCGGCCACACGGTGCGCGCGACGCTGATCGCGCTCGTCGCCGGCGCGCTGTCGTATGCGGTGGGGTTCGTGCACGGCGCGGGCCTTTACGGGCTCGTCGTCACCGGGATCGTGCTCGACTTCGCGGTGCAGATGAACATGGTGCTCGGCCAGCGCGAGATCTACGCGCTGCACGCGGCGAGCCGCAACCGGCTCAACGCGTTGTACATGACGAGCATCTTCGTCGGCGGCGCCATCGGCTCCGCGCTCGCGAGCCCGCTGTACGAGCATGGCGGCTGGCCGCTCGTCGCGACGGTGGCCGGCGCATTCCCGGTCGTCGCGCTCGCCCACTACCTGCTGGTCGGCCGGCCGCACGCGCAACGTCACGCGATCGGCTGAACCCGCTCGATTTCACCCGTCGAACCGGTTCGTTCGCGGGGCGCGTTACCGCCCCGCTCCACGTCAACGAAAGGAGTCCACCATGTCTTCCCTGCTCAGTGCCTACGACCTGCGCGGCCTCGCGCTGCCGAACCGCGTCGTGATGGGGCCGATGACGCGCTCGCGCGCACCGTCGCGCGGCCTGCCCACCGAACTGATGGCCGAGTATTACGCGCAGCGCGCGTCGGCCGGCCTGATCGTGACCGAGGCGACCAACGTCAGCGCCGCATCCGCCGCGTTCGAGCTGACGCCGGGGCTCGTCGACGATGCGCAGGCGGACGCGTGGAAGATCGTCACCGATGCCGTCCACGCGCAAGGCGGACGCATTTTCGCGCAGCTGTGGCATGGCGGACGCGTCAGCTCGCTGACGCTGCTCGGCGGCGCCGCGCCGCTGTCGCCGTCCGGCGTGAACGACGACCTCGAACAACTGCAGGTGTGGGCGCAACTGCAGAACGGCTACTACACGAAGATTCACGCGACGCCGTCGCGCGCGATGACGACCGATGAAGTCGTCGCGACCGTCGAAGAATTCCGCCGCGCGGCCGAGCGCGCGATGGCGGCAGGTTTCGACGGCGTCGAGATCCACGCGGCCAACGGCTATCTGCCGCACCAGTTCCTGTCGTCGACGCTGAACCGCCGCGACGATCGTTACGGCGGCTCGGTCGCGAATCGCGCGCGCTTTCTGGAGGAAATCGTCGATGCGGTCGGCGGCGTGATGCCGCTCGCGCGCGTCGGCGTGCGAATCTCGCCGTACGCGAAGTACAACAACGTGCGCGACGCCGATCCGGACGCGACGTATGCGTACGTCGGCCGGATGCTCGACGAAGCGGGCGTCGCCTATCTGCACGCGGCCGACACCAACGGCTGGAGCGGCGAGCCCGATTTGCCGCGCATCGTCGAGCATGCACGGCAGTCGTTCCACGGCACGCTGATCGTCAACGGCGGCATCTCGCCGGACGCGGCGAACGCGCTGATCGACGCAGGCGACGCCGACCTCGTCGCGTTTGCGCGCGCGTATATCGCGAATCCGGACCTCGTGGAACGCATCGCGATCCGCGCGCCGCTCGCGGAGCCGAAAACCGTCGGCTGGTATGGCGGCGATCGCGCAGGCTACGTCGACTATGCGCGGCACGACGCGGCGCAGGCGCACGCGTGAGCCGTGCTCGTATCGCGCAACGAGCGGTACGTGCGGCGCCGCGTCGCGATACCGCGGATTGCGCGGCGCGTTGTGCTGGCACTTGCGCTGCCGGTCGCGCGGCCGGTCGTGCTACTGGTCGCGCTGCCGCACGCCGCCCGCCGCACGCCCGCGCGGCGCGATCACGCGTCGGTCCACCGCGCGCCGAGCACGCGCCCGCAGAAGTTCGGCCGATGGAAATCCGGGTCCGCGCGTTCGAGCACGTCCGCACTCCATGTGCCGAACGTCGACAGCGGCCGATGCTCGACGCCGCGCGCGACCGTCGCGAGGAACGTTTCGCGAAAGCCGCTGCCGCGCGGGTACGCAGCCAGCAGCGCGGCGCGCTCATCGGCCGTGTATGCGTCGAAATCGGTCGCCATCAGATCCGTCGACACCGCGCAAGCCAGCGCGCGAGCGAGCGGCGACGCGCGAGCGGCCACCGCCGGCGTCGTATGCAACGCAATCGCATGCCAGACGTCGTCGCGCATGCGCCGCGACCGGCGATGCCGCAGCAGCAGCGCGTGCGCGGCATCCGCGCCGTCGAGTTCGTAGCGTTGGGTCGAACGGCAGTACGCGTGGCTGAGGCCCATGTTCGCGTACATCGCGGCGACGTACAGCGCGTCGGCATCGCACGTGTCGCCCGCACGCCGCGCGGCGAGCGACGCGAACACGAACACCCGGGCCGCATGATCGGCAAGCGCGGCAGGCAGCGACGCGCGAACCGCATCGGTCGCCTCTGCCGCAACGGGCGTGCGCGGAATGCGAACGCCGGCCACTTCGTCGCCGGTGGCCGGAGCGCGCGGGTGCGCAGCATTCATCGTGTCTCCTTCATGCCCCGCGCACGGGGCGGAAAATCGTTCAATCCGGTGCGCAACCGCCACTGCGCAGCATCTCGCGCCGGCACGCGCCGGCTAGAAGGCGATGCAGCGGCGACCGAATGCGGCGCAGCCGTCGGCGGCCGCGCTCGCCGCCGGGTAGCGCGGCCGTGCGAAGCGGCGCTCGCGGCCGCGCGCACGGCACGCGTC
>NZ_CABVPL010000038.1 GCF_902499045.1 Burkholderia latens
CGCCGCGCGCGATGCCGAGCGGCGTGCTCATCGCGACGCTCCCGGCGCGCGACGCAGGTGCACGCACGGGCGCGCATGGCCGCCGGCGGCCGCGGCACGGCGGCGGACGGGCGGTGGGTTGACCGAAGCGGGGCGAACGAACGGACGCGGCATGGCTGCTGGAAACATCGGAGCGGATCGTGGCCGGACGCGTCGGTCGGGCCGTCAAACATCATATGAATGGCGGCCGGGACGCATGTCCGGGCCGGCTGTCGTGCCCGCACATTTTAGGGCCGCGGCGTGGCGGTACGAGGCAGGCGCGGCCGGGTTTTGTAACCGAATGTATGGCGGCGCACTGACGCTTTCGCGGCGGCGATTCATTCCCATCCGAAGCGGCTCAAGCGTCTCGTGCGATCGGGGCTCGAAACCCGTTGCGGCGCAGGCCCTTCAGTCTGTAACCATTCGCGGTATACGCCCCCATACCCATCGTCTAGAATCCGCGTAACTTTTACAAGCGACCCCCAATCACGCAGGCGGGGACGCCGGCAGACGCCGAAGGGACGGAGATTCGCTCGCGCGCGCCGCAGGGGCCGGGCAGGCAAGACTGTTGCCCTTTTCCGCGCGCTTCCCGCTGCGCCGCGCCGCCTGCCCCAAGCATGATGAACGCACTGGAACAAGAGCTCGCCGCGCTGATCATCGGCGAACTGAATCTCGAAGACGTCCCGCTCGATACGGTGACGGCCGGCACTCCGCTGTATGGCGAGGGCTTCGGGCTCGACTCCATCGACATCCTCGAAATCGCGCTGCTGATCTCCAGGAAGTACGGCTTCGAGCTGCGCTCGGACAATCCGGACAACCAAAAGATCTTCGCGACGCTCGGCGCGCTTGCCGCATACGTCGCCGCGCATCGCACGAAGTGACGGCGCGGCGTGTACGCGCGGCGCGGCAGGCAACGGGTCGATGCGCGCGGCGGCAGTCAGGGACGGCACGCGGCCGCGCCGAGCGAGGTGAAATGCGATGAACGGAACCATTCGATGCGGGCGCTCGTAACCGGCGGCAGCGGCGCACTCGGGCAGGCGATCTGCGCGGCGCTCGTGCAGGCCGGCCACGAAGTGTGGGTGCACGCGAACCGGAATCTCGCGCACGCGCAAGCCGTCGCGCGGCGGATCGTCGACGCGGGCGGCAGCGCGCATCCGATCGCGTTCGACGTGACCGATGCCGACGCGACGCTCGCCGCGCTCGCGCCGCTGATGGACGGCGCGCCGGTGCAGATCCTCGTCAACAACGCGGGCATTCACGACGACGCGCCGATGGACGGCATGTCGCGCCGGCAGTGGCACAGCGTGATCGACGTGACGCTCGACGGCTTTTTCAACGTCACGCAGCCGCTGTTGCTGCCGATGATCCGCGCGCGCCGCGGCCGGATCGTCAACATCGCGTCGGTCGCCGGCGTGACCGGCAACCGCGGGCAGGTCAATTACGCGGCCGCGAAGGCGGGGCTCATCGGCGCGACCAAGTCGCTGTCGCTGGAGCTCGCGTCGCGCGGCATCACCGTGAACGCGGTCGCGCCGGGCATCATCGAATCGCCGATGGCCGAGCACGCGTTTCCGGCCGAACGGATCAAGCAGCTCGTGCCGGCGCAGCGCCCAGGCCGGCCCGATGAAGTCGCGGCGATGGTCGCGTATCTGGTATCCGATGCGGCCGCCTATGTGACGGGGCAAGTGCTGTCCGTCAACGGCGGGCTTGCATGACGACGATGCGTGCAGCGTCCGCGTGACGCGGCGCGACGTCGTGCAGCGCGGCGCGGTGCCGCGAGTCTGCGCAGCATAGTGAGGAAATCGAAGTGTCAGTGCATCCAGTCGACGCCGAACGGCGAGCGTGCGCCGTGTCGCCCGCGACGGCCGCGGTCGCGCGCGCCGCGTCGCACATGCGCATCGGGCGCGCGGCGGACGGCGGCAACCGTGCGCTGAGGCTCGTCCAGATCGATCATGCGCGGCTCGCCGCGCTGCTGCGCGACGCGCAACGACGCGGCGACGCATTCGACCAGCTGTTTCCCGGCGCGCTCGGCGCCGTGTGCATCGGTGCGGCCGGCGCGGATTCGGCGGCCGATGCGCTGGCGAACATGCTGATCGGCGCCGCGCCGCGCGTGCCGCTTGCGCCGGTGCAGATGGCGCTGATCGGTGCGGGCGGCCGCGCACGTGCGCGCGACGATCTGCTGGTCGAGATCGAAGCGAGCGCGGGCCATCCGCTGGAGCAGCTGTCGTGAAGCGCGCGGGCCTGGCGCTGCGCGAACCGCCGCCGCCTGCAGGCGGCGGCGCCGAAGCCTGTCGGCGCTCTCCCGCAGGTCATACACTTTTGTCAGGATCATCGTCTTCGCCATCGGCCGTTCCCATGTCCAAGCTGCACGCCTCGTCCACCCATCTCGTGCTGATCCCGAGCTACAACCCCGGCGCCAAGGTCGACACGACCGTGCGCAACGCCCGCGCGCAGTGGAATCCGGTGTGGGTCGTCGTCGACGGCAGCACCGACGGCAGCGCCGAGCGGCTGCTGGCGATGGCCGAACGCGATCCCGGCTTGCGTGTGATCGTGCTGCCGGAGAATCGCGGCAAGGGCGCCGCGGTGCTCGCCGGGCTCGACGCGGCGGCGGCCGCCGGCTTCACGCACGTGCTGACGATGGATTCCGACGGCCAGCATCCGGCCGGCCTGATTCCCGAATTCATGGCCGCGTCGCAGGCGATGCCGGACGCGATGGTGCTCGGCCTGCCGAAATTCGACGAAAGCGCGCCGCGGCTGCGCGTGCAGGGGCGGCGGCTGTCGAACGGCTGGGCCGACCTCGAGACGCTGTGGGCCGGGATCGGCGATTCGCTGTACGGCTTTCGCGTGTATCCGATCGCGCCGCTCGCGGCGATCATGCATCGGCAGCCGTGGATGCGCGGTTTCGACTTCGACCCGGAAGCGGCGGTCCGGCTCTGCTGGGCCGGCGTGCGGCCGATACGGATCGAGGCGCCGGTGCGCTACTTCCGCGCGCACGAGGGCGGCGTGTCGCATTTCCACTATGGCCGTGACAACGCGCTGCTCGTGTGGATGCACCTGCGGCTCTTCGCCGGTTTCGTCGTGCGGCTGCCGATGCTGGCCGCGCGGCGGCTCGCGCGCCGGTCGCGTTCGACGCTCAGCCGGTCGCCCGGCCACGGCGATTGATCACGGCTTCGTCAACAATGCTCGCAACAATTGCAACGTTCGTTGCGGCTCGGTCAGTAATCGACCTGTCATTCGATGTAAACATCTGGTAATTTTCTGCCGGATTATGCAAAATCGCCGCTCCCAAATACTAACTACCGAGGGATCCGGGATGCATATCAAGAAAGCGGCGGCAGCGTGTGGCATGGCGTTCCTGTTGAGCGCATGCGGCGGCGTGCAGAATCTCGACGCGAACAGCCTCACGTCGGCGGGGACCAATCTGTTCAAGGCGGCGACGCTGTCGGACAGCGACATCGCGGCACTGTCGAACGACTCGTGCAAGGCGAGCGACGCCGAATCGAAGATCGCCGCGCCGAACAGCGCGTATGCGAAGCGCCTGACGAAGGTGATGAAGGGCTTCGGCGACATGACGCTGAACGGCCAGAAGATCAACTACAAGGTCTACCTGACCAAGGACGTCAACGCGTGGGCGATGGGCAACGGCTGCGTGCGCGTGTACAGCGGCCTGATGGACATGATGAACGACGACGAACTGCGCGGCGTGATCGGCCATGAAATGGGCCACGTCGCACTCGGTCACTCGAAGAAGGCGATGCAGACCGCCTACGCGGTGAGCGCGGCGCGTACCGCCGCCGGCGCGGCTTCGCCGGGCGTCGCGGCGCTGACGAGCTCGCAGCTCGGCGACATCACCGAGAAGTTCATCAACGCGCAGTTCTCGCAGACGCAGGAAAGCGCGGCCGACGACTACTCGTTCGACCTGATGAAGCAGAAGAACATGAACCAGAAGGGCCTCGTCACCGCGTTCCAGAAGCTCGCGCAGCTCGACGGCGGCAAGAGCTCGATGATGAGCTCGCACCCGTCGTCGACGAGCCGTGCGCAGCACATCCAGGATCGCATCGCCAAGGGCAGCTGATCGCCGGGCGGGGCGCCGGGATGATCGGGTGCCCCGCGATGACGATGTCGAAGCGGAAACCCCCACGCTCTCGCGGGCGTGGGGGTTTCGTTCTTTCTGCGGCCGGAAGGGCAGCCGGAAAGGCGCCCGAACACGCGCTCGCACCGGCCGCTTACGGCACCATCCCCGGCAGCACGTATGCCTGCACCAGCGTGATCGAACCGACGATCACCGCGAACAGCAGGCTGTGGCGGACCGTGAAGCGGAACAGATCCGACTCCTTGCCGACGAGGCCCGTCGCCGCGCATGCGACCGCGATCGACTGCGGCGAGATCATCTTCGCGGTCACGCCGCCCGTCGTGTTCGCGGCAACTGCGAGCGTCTCCGGCACGCCGAGCTGGTGCGCGGTTGCCTGCTGCAGCGAGCAGAACAGCGCGTTCGACGACGTGTCGGAACCGGTCAGGAACACGCCGAGCCAGCCGAGGAACGGCGAGAAGAACGGGAACGCGGCGCCGGTCGCGGCGAGCATCAGCGCGAGCGTCGACGACATCCCCGAATAGTTGGCGACGAACGCGAATGCGAGCACGAGGCCGATCGACAGGATCGGGCGCGTGAGCTCCTTCAGTGTCTCGCCGAACGTGACGACCGCGTCGCGCGGCTTCATCCGCAGCAAGGCGATCGAGATCAGCGCGGTCACGAGGATCGCGCTGCCGACCGCCGACACGAGATCGAGCTTCAACACCGCGTCGAGCGCCTTCGGCGTCGCGGCGATCGGCGCGGTCTTCACGACCAGCTGATCGAGCCCGGCCACGTGGAACTTCAGCACGGTCGGCGCGAGCGCGCCGTGCGCGGCGAACAGCGCCTTGAACGGCGCGATGCTCCACACGGTGACGACGGCCGTCAGGATCAGGAACGGCGACCACGCGCGCACGGTTTGCGCGAGCGTGTACGGCGACGCCTGGCGGCTCGTGCCCGGCCCGTTGCCGCCCGCGCCGAACCCCGCGAGCGCCGCACCGCCGCCGGACACGACGATCCCGCCTGCCGTCTGCGTCGCGCTGCTCGGCTGCCAGACTTTCAGGAACGCGGCGAGCGCGACGAGGCTGACGAGCGACGACGTGATGTCCGGCAGCTCGGGCCCGATGTGGTTCGACGTGAAGTACTGCGTGATCGCGAAGCTGCCGCCGGCGACGAGCGCGGCCGGCCACGTCTGCCGCACGCCGCGCAGCCCGTCCATCATGAACACGAGCCAGAACGGCACCGCGAGCGACAGCAGCGGCAGCTGGCGGCCGGCCATCGCGCCGATGTGGAACGCGTCGATGCCCGTCACCTGCCCGGCGACGATGATCGGAATGCCCATCGCGCCGAACGCGACCGGCGCGGTGTTTGCAATCAGACACAATCCCGCCGCATGCAGCGGCTTGAAGCCGAGGCCGACGAGCAGCGCGGCCGTGATCGCGACGGGCGCGCCGAAACCGGCCGCGCCTTCGAGGAACGCGCCGAACGAAAAGCCGATCAGCAGCATCTGCAGCCGCTGGTCGTCCGTGATCGACAGCACCGACGCGCGGATGACGTCGAATTGGCCGGTCTTCACGACGATCTTGTACAGGAACACCGCCGCGACGATGATCCACGCGATCGGCCACAGTCCGTACGCGAAGCCGAAGCCGGCCGCCGCGAGCGCGTGCGGCACGGGCATCCCGTACGCGACGATCGCGACGCCGAGCGCCAGCAGCAGCGTGATCGCGGCGGCGACGTGCCCCTTCATCCGCAATGCGGCGAGCGCGACGAAAAAGAAGATGATCGGAATCGCGGCGACGAACGCCGACAGCCCGAGGCTGCCGAGCGGCGTGTAGATCTGATGCCAAACCTGCATGGGTGTCTCCTCCATGGATTGCTATCGGTACGGGTCTGAAAAACGGATGGTCTATTCGGGCTGGCCGCGTGCGCGCAACAGGTCGGCGAGGCTGCGCGGCGCCGGTTCGAGCGGCGTGCGATGCCGGGTCCAGCCCATCTGTTTCGCTGGCGTGAGCGTGCGCAGCCGCGTCGCGGCCCAGCGGAACGCGCGATACGCGCGCGGATGCGCGAACGCGCCCGACCAGAAGCGCCACACGAGGTCTTCCGCAACGGTGTAGTTCGCGCCCTGGCCGCGCAGCGGATGCGCGACGGGTTCGTCGGGCGCGCGGTTCGCCTCGGTGCGCAGCCGCACGAGCAGTTGCGGAATCGGAATGCGGACCGGACATACGTCGCCGCATGCGCCGCACAGCGTCGACGCGGTCGGCAGATCGGCCGTCGCATCGAGCCCGAGCAGGTGCGGCGAGATGATCTTGCCGATCGGGCCGGGGTAGGTCGTTCCGTATGCGTGGCCGCCGATCCGCGTATAGACGGGGCAGTGGTTCATGCACGCGCCGCAGCGGATGCACTGCAGCGTCGCGCGCAGCTGTTCGTCCGCGTAAGCCTGCGTGCGGCCGTTGTCGAGCAGCACGAGATGCAGTTCGCGCGGGCCGTCGCGTTCGCCGTCGCGGCGCGGGCCCGAGATCAGGTTGAAGTAGGTCGTGATCGCCTGGCCGGTGGCCGAGCGCGTGAGCAGGCTCGACAGCGGCACGACGTGCTCGAGTTTGTCGACGACCTTCTCGATCCCCATGATCGCGACGTGCGTGTCGGGCACCGTCGTCGACAGCCGGCCGTTGCCCTCGTTCTCGACGAGCCACAGCGTGCCCGTGTCGGCCGCCGCGAAGTTCACGCCGGACAGGCCAATGTCCGCGTCCGCGAACGCGCGGCGCAGTGCGCGCCGGCCGGTCTGAATCAGCTCGTCGACGTCTTCCGTGTAGCGCGCGTTCTCGATGTGTTCCTCGAACAGCTCGGCGATGTCGCCGCGCGTCTTGTGGATCGCCGGCATCACGATGTGCGACGGCTTCTCGCCCGCGAGCTGCACGATGAACTCGCCCATGTCGGACTCGATGCAGTCGACGCCGTGCTCGGCGAGGTAATGATTCAGCTCGATTTCCTCGCTCGCCATCGACTTGCCCTTGATCACGCGGCGCGCCTTTTTCGCCTGCGCGATGCCGAGCACGATCGCGTTCGCGTCGGCGGCCGTCTCGGCCCAGTGCACGTGCACGCCGGCCGCGGTGAGCTTCGCCTCCAGCCGCTCGAGCAGCGCGGGCAGTTGCGCGAGCGCATGCTGTCGCACCGCTTCGCCGAGATCGCGCAGCTGCTGCAGCTCGATGTCGTCGGGGAACTGGGTCGCGCGCTTGTGTTGCAGGAAGTCCATCGCGCCGCGGAAGCTGCGGCGCAGCGCGGGATCGTCGAGCGCCGCGCGCGCGCGGGCCTTGAAGTCGCCGGGGGCGACGAATCGCAGTGGTTGGTCGCTCATCGCGGCAGATCCTGGCAAGCGGTTGCGGCCGGGGCGTCGGTTTCGTCGCTTTCGTCGGTATTGCCGGCCGATCCGCCGGCCGATTCGGTGACGATCACGACCCACAGATGGCGCGGGCCGTGCGCGCCGTAAGCCAGCGTCTGCTGGATATCGGACGTCTTCGACGGACCCGACACCAGCACGACGTTGGTCGGCATGCCGGCGTGCCAGCGCTCCGCCTGCATGGCCGCGTGCAGGTCCGCATGCAGCGTGCTCGCATGCACGAGTGCGACGTGTAGCGGGGGCACCAGCGACACCGTGCGCGGCGTGCCCGCATCGGGCGCGAGCACGACGGTGCCGGTCGCCGCGATGCCCGAGCGTGCGACGGTGAAGCCCGCGTCGATCGTGTCGAACAGTTCGCTTTTCCATGCGTCGATCGGGCGGTCGAACGGCACCGGCGCGACGGCATCGGGCAGCGCCCGCGCGAGCGCCGCGGACTCGGCGCGGGCCGGGTCGAGCAGCAGGCGGCGCACGCCGGCGTCCGCCAGACGCGCGGCAAGCTGCGCGGGCCATGCGTCGGCGCTCGCGCACCACACGTCGGCATGCGACGCGGCGAGCGCGGCCTGCATCGCCTGCGCGAGCGCATGACGGGCGGGGACGACCGGCGCGCGCCGCGCCGCGTAGTGCATGCCGATGCGTGCATCGAGCGCACGCGCGGCGTTCGTCGCGACGCCCGGTGCGGCGGCGCGCAGCCGCGCGAGGATCGCGTCGCGGGCGCTCATTGCGAGTCTCCGCGCAGCGAGCCGGCACCGGCCGTGCGGCGCCACAGGAAGCTCGCGAGATGCTCGACGGGCAGCGCCGTGCCGGCCTTGGCCGCCGCGTGGCCGATGTTCAGCAGGCAACCGCAGTCGGCCGACACGAGCCGGTCGCAGCCGGTCGCGCAGGCGGACGCGACCTTGTCGCGCACCATCGCGCCGGAGATGTCGGGATGTTTCAGCGAGAACGTGCCGCCGAAGCCGCAGCATTCGGATTCGCGTTCGTGCTCGATGCGCGTGACACCCGGCAGCGCGTCGACGAGCGCGACGCCGTGCACGCGCGTGCCCATCTCGCGGCGCGCCGCGCACGACGTGTGCAGGACCACGCGCTCGTCGGGCCCGGGGTTCGCGGCGGCGCGGTCGAGCCGCATGTCGAGCACGTTGACGAGGAATTCGGCGAGCTCGTACGTGCGCTCCGCGATCGCGCGGGCTTTCGGGCCGTGCACCGGATCGTCCGCGAACAGCGCCGGCCAATGGTGCCGGATCATGCCCGCGCACGAGCCCGACGGCACGATCACCGGCCACGCGCCGGCGAACAGGTCGAGCTGCGCGGCCGCGACGCGACGCGCTTCGTCGGGATTGCCGCTGCTGTACGCCGGCTGCCCGCAGCAACTCTGGCCGCGCGGATAGTGGACGGTCAGCCCTTCGCGTTCGAGCAGGCGCACCGCGTCGAGCCCGGCTTCGGGGACGAACAGGTCGACCAGGCAGGTCGCGAACAGATACACGTGCGCGGGGGCGGCGGGGTAGTGCCTTTCGTTCATGTCTCGCTCCAGATGCGCCGCCCGGCATGAAGGCGGGACGACGATTTCGCTGCATAATTCCCGCGACGGCGCCGCAGCTCAAATTGGTTGGGCCAATCGGCGCGGACAGCATTCGGATGGAGACACGACGATGGCGGCGATGGCGGCACGGGGCCGGACGGAAGTGGTGATGCGCAAGATCGAGACGGCGCTGCTCGACGGCACGTGGCCGGCCGGCGCGCGGCTGCCGGCCGAGCGCGTGCTCGCGCAGCAGTACGGCGTCGCGCGCAACACGGTGCGCGAGGCGACGCAGCGCCTCGTCGCGCGCGGGCTGCTGCAGAGCCGGCGCGGCGCGGGCGTGTACGCGACGGACCAGTTGCGCGCGGGCATCGCGTCGCCGTGGGGGCAGCTGGTCGCCGACCACCCGGCGCTGCGCGACGACATCCTCGAATTCCGCCGCGTGCTCGAAGGCGCGACCGCATATTTCGCCGCGCTGCGCGCCGATGCGAACGACCGGCGCCGGATCCGCGCGCTGCTGCGCGAGCTCGAAACCGCGCACGCGAACGACGATGCGGCCGTCGAGGCGTCGACCGACGCGAAGCTGCACGAAGCGATCGCGCGCGCGTCGCACAACACGATGTTCCTGCATCTGCATACGAGCGTGATCGGGATGCTGCGCGAGCACATTTCGATCAACGTCGCGGGGATGACGACGTGCGACGAGCAGGCGTCCGAGCTGCTGTTGCAGCAGCACCGCGTGGTCTGCGACGCGATCTGCGCGCACCGGCCTGAGGAGGCGCGCACCGCGATGCAGACCCATATCGACTACGTGCGCAGCCATTTCGAGCGAAGCGGTCAGCTATCGTGAAATTGGTCGGACCACGATTGCCGCTGGCCCGCGCGGCAGCCGGGCGCGCATCACGCGCCGGCGTGCGCGGCGCCCGCTGGCGCGGCGCGGCGGCGCCTGTGCGAGCCGAGCGATTGACCGGTTCGTCGGGCGGCCACTAGAATCGGCCGGAACTGCCCGTCAGCCGCGCGCCGCGGCGCTTACGTGCCCATTGATCCGATTGTCGAGGAAGCCTCCGTGCTCACGTCTTTGATCCGGCGCGCACCGGCCGCGCTGTCGTGGCGCGCCGTGTGCCGCCCGGCCCGCGCACTCGTCGTGTGCGCGTTGCTGCCGCTCGTCGCCTGCGCGACGCACCCGCCCGCCACGTCGCTCGATCGTCCCGTGTCCCACGCGCTGTCGGCCGATACCGCGACGCCGCTGCGCGACGCGCTGGCCGCGCAGGAGGCCGCGCATCCGGGGCAGTCCGGATTCCGGCTGCTGGCCGACGGCGCGACCGCGTTGCAGATGCGCATCGCGCTCGCGCGTGCGGCGACGAAGACGCTCGACATGCAGTACTACATCGCGACCGAGGATACGACGGGCAAGCTGCTGCTCGCCGCGGCGCTGTACGCGGCCGATCGCGGCGTGCGCGTGCGAATGCTGGTCGACGACCTGAACTTCGACGACATCGACCGCGTGATGGCCGCGCTGAATACGCATCAGAACATCGAGATCCGCGTGTTCAATCCGTTCGGCGCGTCGCAGCGCGGGATGGTCGAGCGCACGGCCAACTTCTTCACGCGGATCGACAGCTTCACGCGCCGGATGCACAACAAGGCGATGATCGCCGACAACCAGCTCGCGATCGTCGGCGGCCGCAACCTCGGCGACGAATACTTCAGCGCGAGCCCGACGCTGCAGTTCCGCGATCTCGACGTGCTCTCGGCCGGGCCCGTGACGCACGACATCTCGAAGAGCTTCGACGACTACTGGGCGAGCGCGAGCAGCTACCCGCTGCGCGTGCTCAATCATCAGAAGTTCGATCCGAAGGATCTCGACGCGATGCGCGACGAGCTGCGCGAGCACTGGCGCAAGAACGCCGATCCGTACAACGCGAAGCCGCTGAACGCGACGCCGCTTGCGCGGCAGATTGCGCGCGACGAGCTCGAACTCGTGTGGGCGCCGGCCGAATTCAAGGTCGATACGCCGGACAAGATCGCGCGGCCGACGGGCACGTACGTGAGCCCGCCGATGCAGCGGCTGGCCGATCTGACGCGCGGCGCGCGCAAGGAATTCCTCGCGTTTTCGCCGTATTTCGTGCCGCACGACGCCGGCGTGAAGATCCTCGGCGACACGGCCGCGCGCGGCGTGCGCGTCGCGATCGTCACGAATTCGCTCGCCGCGACCGACGCGGTCGCGGTGCAGGCCGGCTATGCGCCGTACCGCATCCCGCTGCTGCAGCGCGGCATCGAGCTGTACGAATTCAAGTCGCAGCCGGACCAGCGGCCGGCACGCCTGTTCGGCTCGCGCTCGCGTGCGAGCCTGCATACGAAGGCGTACGTGATCGACCGGCAAATCCTCGTGATCGGCTCGCTGAACCTCGACCCGCGCTCCGCGCACCTGAACACCGAGCTCGCGCTCGTGATCCACAGCCCGGTGCTCGCGCAGCAGGCCGCGGCGATCTTCGCGCGCGTGACGCAGCCCGACGAAAGCTACCGCGTGACGCTCGCGAAGCAGACGGCCGGCAGCGCGCCGGCGCTCGAATGGACGGGTACCGACGGCGGTCAGACGACCACCTACCACGTCGATCCGCATGCGGGGCTGCTGCGCAACGTGATGACGGGCCTGTTCACGCTGCTGCCGGTCGACGACCAGCTGTAAGGGCGCGAACGGCTCCGGCAAAACCCGCGATACCGGTGCGCGGGCAAAGATGATATGGTTGCATGCGCAACGATATGCGTATCGTGACGGCACCGGCGGACGGCGCGCGCAATGCGGGTCGGAACCCTGCCGAACGCCGCGCCGAACGCGCGATGCAGGCCATGCGCGAGTCCGGCGCCAGCCGACGATGGACGCGGTGCGCCGCCGCTCATGCGGGCGCGCCCGCCCGCAACCGGAGTGCCCCATGCAACGTGTACCGAACCAGCCGTTTACGCGGCCCGCCCGTTTCTCCGAAGCCGAATGGCAGGCGCGCGTGCAGCTCGCGGCCGCGTACCGGATCTTCGACCATCTCGGCTGGACCGAGTTGATCTACAACCATATCTCGCTGCGCGTGCCGGGCGAGGACGGCCATTTCCTGATCAATCCGTTCGGGCTCCATTACCGCGAAGTCTGCGCATCGAACCTCGTGAAGATCGACATCGACGGCAACGTGATCGGCCATTCCGACTGGCCGATCAACCCGGCGGGCTTCACGTTCCACAGCGCGATCCACGCGGCGCTGCCGGACGCGCACTGCGTGATGCACGTGCACACGACGCCGACGATGGCCGTGTGCTGTTCGCGCGACGGGCTGTCGTTCTCGAACTTCTACTCGGCGCAACTGTACGGAAAGGTCGCGTATCACGACTTCGAGGGCATTACCGTGCATCTCGACGAAGGGCGGCGCATCGTCGCCAGCGCCGGCGGGCGGCCCGTGCTGCTGCTGCGCAACCACGGGCCGGTGACGATCGGCGCGACGCTCGCGCAGACGTTCTCGCTGATGTGGCTGCTCAATCGCGCGTGCGAGGTGCAGGTCGCAACGCATGCGATCGGCGACGCGTTGCCGATCGCGCCGTCGGTGCTCGACGGCTGCGTGCGCGATTCGCTGAATTTCGATCCGAAGCATGGCGCGGGGCAGGACGCGTTCGACGCGTTGCAGCGCATCGTCGATCGCATCGATCCCGGTTATCGCGCGTGACGCGCGACCGCCGCGCGCCGGCTAGAAGCGATAGCCGAGGCCGGCCTGGATCACGTCGGTGTCGCGGTCGTAGCGCGTGACCACGCGGTTCCACGTGATGCGGGTGAGCCAGCGATCGGAGAGCCGATAGCTGGCCGAGATCGACACGATGCCGGACAGGCGGCCGTCGCCGGGCCCGGGCTGCCCTTCGCGGTTGCGCTGGTCGACCGTGAGATACGCGCCCGCGCCGGCCGACAGCGTGACCTTGTCGTTCAGGAACGCGCGCGTGAGCCACAGCTCGGATGCGACGCCGTTGCGGCGGATTCCCTGTTTCGCGCCTTCGTACAGCCACGTCGCGGTCCAGTCGATCGAGCGCGTGAGGCCGCGCCGGTATTCGAGGCTGCCGCCGAGCGTCGACGGCGACGAGCGGCTGTTCAGGATCGTTTCGCCGAGCATCGCGGTCACTTCGTTGTTCGTGACCTTGCGCGTGCGCGGCAGCGCGGCATCGCGCGGGCCCGGCGTGTCGGGGGCGTCGAGCTGGTAGCCGACGCCGAACATCACCGACGTCGTGTCCGGCCCGCTGAACACGTGCGCGCGATTGAGCTGGAGCTGCGCAATCCAGCGATGCGACGTGTAATACGCGGCGCGCACGCTCATCAGCACGCCCCAGCCGTGCGCGTTCGAGTAGCCGCGGCCCTCGACGGCCGGTACGGTATCGAAGTAGCGATACGGGCCCACGCCGGCCGACAGCACGAAGCGGCGGTTCTCGAGCGGCACGCGGCCCCAGAACTGCACGGCCTGGCCGTCGCGGTGGTGATTCGGAATGTGGCCCTCGTTGTACCACGTGAAGCCGAGAGCGGTATGCGCGCTCAGACCTTCCTGATAGTCGAACGCCCACGCATACGTGCGGTTGCCGCCGCCCCACAGCGAGCCGGCCAACAGCGAGAACTCCTGCGCGTCGGCGGGGGCGCCGTAAAGCGCGGCAACGGAGCAGAGGCTCGCCAGCAGCGGGCGAACACGGACGGGGCGGAGTGGGGAGGGCATCGGGAGGCGGGCCGGCACGGTTCGCTTTCCAGTCACGACAACACGCGGCCATTTTCCCGTGCGGGCCCGCCGATGTCGACGCGGGTTCGCACAACAACCTGTTACGCATCGTGACATTGCTCATCGCGCATCGTGGCGCCGCACGCCGGCCGGTCCCGAAAAATCGATTCACGATGCTGGGTGATTCGCGGTAACGAATTCGCATGGTGACGCCGGCGGCGGCGCGACGCCGGCAAAAAAAACGCGGCCGGGCGGCCGCGTGAATACTCGCAGAATCCTTCGGACGAAGGAAACAAGCAACTGTGAGATGAAGTGTAGCGAAAGGCCGCGTGCGGATTCAGCGCTTGCGGTGAAAAGGTCTCTTCCAGGTTCCGGCACGCTCGCGCGCCGCGCAGGTGCTGCCGGATCGGCGGCAATCGACTACCATCATGAAGCGCCCCCCGGCCGGGCGGCGTACCACGTCGTACAAGGAGGATTCATGCCGAAGCTGCGTTTGCTCCAGGTTGCGTTGCTCGCGGGCGTCCTGGCTGCCGGCAGCGCCGCCGCCGAAACGGTGCGCCTGTCCGCCAGCCTCCAGCCGTCGAGCGAGGTGCCGCCCACCGCGACGAAAGGCTCCGGCACGGTCGATGCCACGTACGACACGGCCACCCGCATGCTGCGGTGGACGGTGACTTACGATCACCTCACCGGCCCGGCGACCGCCGCGCACTTCCACGGGCCCGCGCCGGTCGGCCAGAACGCGGGCGTGCAGGTGCCGATTCCGAAGGACCAGCTCGCGAGCCCCATCAAGGGCGAGAAGGAGCTGACCGACGCGCAAGTGACCGACCTGATGGGCGGCAAGTGGTATTTCAACGTGCACACGAAGGAACATCCGGCTGGCGAGATTCGCGGCCAGATGATGCCGGCGAACTGACGCCGCCGAGCCGGCGCCCGCGCGCGTTTGCCGTTTGATATAGAGGCTCCCGTCGAGCGGCGCGGCGGCGATCGCACGTACCATCGTCACACCGCGATGACGGAGTGTGTCCGATGAGTTGGCAAAGCAAGTTCGCGTGCTGGCTGCTGCGCTGGCAGTTTCGTCCCGAGACCATGCGTCCGGTGCTCGATCCTGCCCGCGCGCGGCGCTTCACCGAGCTCAGAATGTATATCCCGCGCCGCGCGCCGTCGGGCTACCGGCTGCGTGAATGCTACGCACCCGGCGACGCGCCGCTGCGCGGCGAATGGCTCGAGCGCGCCGACGCGGTCGCGTCTCGCGGGCCCGGCCGCATGCTGCTGTATTTCCACGGCGGCGGCTACTACTTCTGTTCGACGAAAACCCATCGGCCGCTCGTGTTCCGGCTGACCCGGCGCGCGGGCGTGCGTTCGTTCTCGCTCGACTACCGGCTCGCCCCCGAAAACCGCTTCCCGGCCGCGCTCGACGACGCGCTGGCCGCGTACCGCCAACTGCTCGCGCTCGGCACGCCGCCGGAGTCGATCGTGTTCGGCGGCGATTCGGCGGGCGGCGGCCTCGCGCTCGCGACGCTCGTCGCGCTGCGCGATCGCGGCGAGCCGCTGCCGGCGGGCGCGATCCTGTTTTCGCCGTGGACCGATCTCGCCGGTACCGGCGGCACGATGCGCAGCAACGACGGCCGCGACCCGATGTTCTCGGCGGCCGCGTTGCCGAAGGCGGCGAAGCTGTATCTGGGCGATGCGCCGGCGACGCATCCGTACGCGTCGCCGCTCTATGCGGATCTCGCCGGGCTGCCGCCGCTGTTCATCCAGGCCGGCAGCACCGAGGTGCTGCTCGACGATGCGCGGGGCGTCGCCGACAACGCGAAGGCGGCCGGCGTGCCGGTCGAGTTCGAGGTGTGGCCCGACATGCCGCACGTGTGGCAGCTGTACACGCCGATGGTGCCGGAGTCGCGCGACGCGCTCGACCGTGCGGCCGCATTCCTGCGCCGCGTTGCGGTCGAGCGGGCGGTTCAGCGCGCGGACGAGCCGTCGATCGCCTGATACGCGGCCTTCACGGCCACCGAGCCGTACTTGCGCTCCAGCCGGCGCACGGTGAAGTGGCCGTGCGCCATCTGCTGGAAGTGGTCGATGAACAGCGTGTTGACGGTCGCGCCGAGCACCGCGCCGATCGCGGGGATCGACTTCGCGGCCATCTGCTCGGTCACCTGCACCGAGAAGCGTGACGCGACCGTCTGCACGAGCTTGAACACCGCCGCCGAGCCGTGCGCGGTGATTCCTTTCGCCGTGATGTCCGACGACGCCTTCGAAATCGCCTGCGCGAGCGCGCCACGCAGCACGAAATAGCCGAGATCGGCGTCCTCGTCCTGCTTGTCCGCGGCGCCGCCCATTCCGAGCACGGCCAGGCATTGCAGCTGCGTATCGACCGAACCGAGATCCTCGCCCTCGCTGCGCGCGATGTCGCACACCGAGCGGAAGATCAGCGTGGTCGTCACCGGCAGTTCGACCGGCAGCGCGAGGAAGCCGAATGCGCCGCCCGCGGCGCCGGTGGTCGCGACCGCGAGCTTGTGCAGCAGGTTGCTCGGCTTCTCCGGTTCCGCATCGGGCGTCTGCGGCTTGCCGAGCGTGCGCAGCGCGATGTTCAGGCACTTGCGCAACGCGAGCTGCGTCGCGTCGTTGATCTTGCCGGTCGCGAAATCGGGCAGCCGCGCGATCATCTTCTCGACCGGCGCGCCCAGTACGCCCGTGAGCTTCATCGTCAGCGACGGGCTTTCCAGCACCTGTTTCGCGCGCCGCAGCGCATCCTGGTCTTCCGGCGACAGCGTCGTCGCGGGCATGATCGAAATCGGTTCCATCTTTCTCCTTGGCGGCGGGGGAGCGGGCCCGAACCCCTCCGGCCTAGATTACTCCGGCGTGCTAGAATTTTGAGATTATTTGACTCGTCAAAAGTTGCGTCAACAAAAAATGGCCGTCCATACTGCCGCCCACCATTCGAGCGGGCAACTTCTGCCGTTCCGCGAATCGCTGCTCGCGATGATCGGAATCTCGTTCGTCACCATGCTGGTCGCGTTCGATCAGACCGTCGTCGGCACCGCGTTGCCGACCATCGTCGCCGAACTCCGTGGTTTCGACCTGTACGCGTGGGTCGCCACCTCGTACCTGCTCAGTTCCGTGATCACCGTGCCGATCTTCGGCCGCCTCGGCGACTACTACGGCAGAAAGCCGTTCGTCATCGCGTCGATCGTCGTGTTCACCGGCGCGTCGGTGCTGTGCGGAATGGCCAACGACATGCTGTATCTGGTGCTCGCGCGCGGCCTGCAGGGGATCGGCGGCGGGATGCTGGTCGGCACCGCGTTCGCCTGCATTCCGGACCTGTTCCCCGACTCCGTCGTGCGGTTGCGCTGGCAGGTGCTGATGAGTTCGGCCTTCGGCATCGCGAACGCGATCGGGCCGTCGCTCGGCGGGTTCCTCACGCAGTCGTTCGGCTGGCGCTCGGTGTTCTACGTGAACCTGCCGATCGGCATCCTGTCGCTGTTCTTCGTGTGGCGCTACCTGCCGCACCTGCGGCACGTCGAGCACGACCGCAAGATGCGGCTCGACTGGCCCGGCGCGCTGCTGATCGCGGTCTCGCTCGGCGCGCTGCAACTGTTCGTCGAATGGCTGCCGAAGTATGGCGCGACGAGCTGGGCGTCGCTGCTGCTGATCGTCGCGGCCGGTGCCGGCATCGGCCTGTGGCACTGGGAAAAGCGCGCAGCGCAGCCGATTCTCCCGTTCGACATGTTCGGCAACCGTGCGCTGTCCGCGCTGTTCGTGCTCGCGATCCTCGCCGGCTTCTCGATGTTCTCGCTGCTGTTCTACGCGCCGCTGCTGTTCCAGGGCGGCTTCGGGATGTCGCCGAAGGAGGCCGGGCTCGTGATCACGCCGCTCGTCGTGTTCATCACGATCGGCAGCATCATGAACGGCCGCGTCGTCACGCGCATCCGCAATCCGAACGCGATGCTGCACGTCGGCTTCGTGTTGTTCGCGATCGCATGCGCGGGGATCGTCGTGGCGACGCACGCCACGCCGAGCTGGGTGCTGATGGCGTTGATGGTCGCCGGCGGCATCGGGCTCGGCTTCGTGCTGCCGAACCTCACCGTGTTCGCGCAGCAGACGGCCGGCCGCCAGCATCTCGGCATCGCGACCGCGCTGCTGCAGTCGCTGCGGATGGTCGGCGGGATGATCGGCACCGCGCTGACCGGCACGCTCGTCAACCAGCTGTATTCGAGCGGCGTGCGCGATGCGCTGTCGGGCGACCACGCGCTGCAATGGCATGCGCGGCTCGCCGATCCGCAGATCCTGATCGATCGCGCCGCGCAGGGCGGTCTCGTCGCGGAGCTGACGCGCGCCGGGCATAATGGCGCGCTGCTGCTGGAAGCGGCCCGCGAATCGCTGGTCGGCGCGATCCACGTCGGTGTCGCGATGGCGGCCGTCGTCGCCGTGGTGTCGGTGTGGCAGTGCCGCCGCGTGCCGCCGATCGCGCTGCGGCGCAGGATCGAACCGCATGTCGCGGCCGATTGACCGATTGAACGAACAGAACTGAGCGCATGGAAGAACAGGACCGCGTCGCGATCTTGCAGCAATTCGGCCGCACGTATCGCGCGTTCATGACCGCATTCGAAACGCACGTCGGGCAGCCGATGCCGCGCTGGCGGATCATGGTCGCGCTGAACGCGATGGGCGGGCATGCGTCGCAGAAGAAGCTCGTCGAGGTGCTGCGCATCGATCCGGGCGCGCTCACGCGCCAGCTGAAGTCGCTCGACGCGCTCGGCTGGATCGAGCGCGCGTCCGATGCGCGCGACAACCGCGTGACCAACGTCACGCTGACCGCGGACGGCCGCGCCGCGTTCGAAGCGTGCCTGCCGCGCCGCAAGGCGTTCATCGATCAGACGATGGCGCAATTGCCGGACGACGTGCTGACCGCGCTGTCGGGCGCGCTGGCAATGCTGGAATCGCGGATCGCGGACGTCGGCTCGGCGCCGGCGCCGCACTGAAGACGGCAGCGCGCGACGGCGGGGCACTCTGCCGGCCGGTCGCAACCCGCGCTGGCGAACGCGAGTGCGCGAACGCACCCGCCGCCGGCCGGCGTTTCACTTCACATCATTTCAATTCGTGCGAGCGCCGTTCACAGCTCGATGCGCGTGCCCAGCAGCGCGAGGAACTGCGCGAGCCATGCCGGATGCGCGGGCCACGCGGGCGCGGTGACGAACGGCGCGTCGGTCACGGCCGCGTCGACCGGAACATCCGCATATTCGCCGCCGGCGAGCTTCACTTCGGGCGCGCAGGCCGGGTAGGCCGAGATGCGCTTGCCGCGGATCACGTCGGCGGCCGCGAGCAGCTGCGCCGCGTGACAGATCGCGGCGATCGGCTTGCCGGCTTCCGCGAACGCGCGCACCAGCGCGATCACCTTCGGATCGAGGCGCAGGTATTCGGGCGCGCGGCCGCCCGCGATCGCGAGCGCGTCGTAGCCCGATACGTCGACGTCGTCGAACGTCGCGTTCAGCGTGAAGTTGTGGCCCGGTTTTTCGGTGTAGGTCTGATCGCCTTCGAAATCGTGGATCGCGGTCTTGACCTTGTCGCCCGCGCGCTTGCCCGGGCAGACCGCGTCGACGTGGTGGCCGACGGCCTGCAGCGCCTGGAACGGCACCATCGTTTCGTAGTCTTCGGCGAAATCGCCGGTCAGGAACAGGATCTTCTTCGCGGCCATGGCTTTCTCCATTGAACAGCGTTGAGGGTCCGTTCGCGCCGTGTACGGCAGACGGGAGCAACGGCGGCGAAGCGGCTCCGAGGACGAAAGCGCAGTGTACTCCGGCAGATTGAAGCGCGCGTGACGACCGCCCCGCGCGGCCGCGGGGCGGTCAGGCACCTGTGCGATGCGTCAGAAGAACGTCTCGACGACTTCCGTCACGCGGAACTGCGGATCGAGGACGAGCAGCTGGCGCCACTTGTCGAACGTCAGGCACGGGTGCGAGATGTCGAAAGCGACCATGTCGCCCACCTTCACGTCCGCGCCGGGCGGGATCTGCAGGTACGCGTGCTGGTCCATCATCCCGGTGACGGCCCAGCCTTCGCTCGCGGCGACGTCGCGCGGCGCGGCGTCGCGGCCCGGACGGAAGTGGCGCGCCGGCTCCGGCAGCCCCGCGTCGAACGCCGCGTCGCGCTTGCCGAGCGCGATGATCGCGCGGTCGGCTTCCGGCACCGACTGCACGTACGCCCACAGCTGCAGCGCCGGCAGCAAGCCTTCGCCCATCCGGCGCGCGATCGGGTTGCGCGCGAACACGTCCGTCTGCGCTTTCTTGTAGATGCCGACGTCGTGCGTCAGGTAGCAGCCCGGACGCAGCACGACTTCCGCGAAGCCCGCATCGGACGCCTTCGCGAATTCCTCGGCGACCACGTCGTACCACGCCGAGCCGGCACCCGACAGGATCGCCGGCGTGCGCGCGAAACGGCCGGCTTCCGCGAGCTCGCGCGTGAGCGCGACGGCATCTTGCAGGAACGCGCGGATCTCGCCGTCCTCCTTCAGCACGCCTTCGTAGAGTTCGATGCCGGCCAGCTTCAGCGTGTCCGGATAGCGTGCGATCGCGTCGAGCACGGCCTGGCGTTGCGCGGCATCGCGCACGCCCGCGCGGCCGCCCGGCACGCCCAGTTCGATGAGCACGTTCAGCGTCTTTTTCGCGTCGCCGAAGAAGCGGCCGAGCTGGTCGACGCCGTCGGCCGAATCGACGAGGCAGAAGAATTCGAAGTCGGGATCGGACAGCAGCCCGGCGATGATCGTCATGTTGTGGCGGCCGACCAACTGGTTCGCGAGCAGCACGCGCCGCACGCCGCCGTGATACGCGGCCTGCGTCTGGTGCGCGGTCGCGAGCGTGATGCCCCATGCGCCCGCGGCGAGCTGGCGGCGGAACAGTTGCGGCGCCATCGTCGTCTTGCCGTGCGGCGCGAACTGCACGCCGTACTGCTGGACGAACGCCTGCATCCAGTTCAGATTGTGTTCGATGCGATCCGCATACAGTACGGCAGCCGGCAGGCTCACGTCTTCCGCGAGCAGGTTCCATTCGAGGCGGCCTGCGTCGTCGAGCGGCACGCTCGCGCTCGGCACGTTGCCGAGGCCCTTGCCCAACGGATTGATTGTCGGTTCCTGATAGTTTGTAACTTTCATGTCATCCCGCTCCATCATCACTATGCATTGCATTGAAGTTGACATGCAGATGGTACAGAAAGTAGCATCTGCGCGGTGATGTTATTTAGTAACATCAGGCTTCGCACCCTTTTCCGCAGATGAATACGCCCGTGACTCCGTCCGCTCCGTTCGCAGCCGATCCGCCGTCCGCGCCGGCCGCCCAGCCGGTCCTCGACATCGTCGCGCGGATCGCCGAATGTGCGCCGGAGCTGCGCGAAGCCGAGCGCAAGGTCGCCGCGTTCATCCTCGCCGATCTCGCGCGTGCCGCGCATGCGAGCATCGGCACGCTCGCGCGCGACGCGGAAGTCAGCGTCGCGACCGTCACGCGTTTCGCGAAGGCCGTCGGCTGCCGCGACGTGCGCGAACTGAAGTTGCTCGTCGCGCAGGCCGCGGCCGTCGGCCAGCGCTTTCTCGCGCCATCCGGCGAGCATCCCGGCGAAGACGCGAGCGCCGCATCGGTCGTCTACGACGAGATTCGCGTCGCGCTCGCGCACAACCACCAGTTGCTGCGCAATACGTCGTTCGACGCGGCCGCCGATCTGCTCGCGGGCGCGAAGATGATCTACGTATACGGGCAGGGCGGCGGCTCGACCGCGCTCGCCGACGAACTGCGCTTCCGGCTCGTGCGCTTCGGCCGGCCGGTCGCGAGCTATCAGGACAGCCTGCTGCAGCGGATGGTGTCGGCGACGCTGTCGCGCGACGCCGTGGTCGTCGCTTTGTCGGTGAGCGGGCGCGTGCCCGAGCTGCTCGAAAGCTGCCGCCTCGCGAAGCGCTATGGCGCGACGCTGATCGCGATCACCGCGCCGGCGTCGCCGCTCGCGACGCTCGCCGACCATCTGATTCCGGTCGTCGCGTTCGAAACCGATTTCATTTACAAGCCGTCGACATCGCGCTACGCGATGATGATGGCGATCGACGTGCTCGTCACCGGAGTCGCGCTGCGGCTCGGCGATGCGGGCCGAGAATCGCTGCGCCGCATCAAGCATGCGCTCGATGCGCACCGCGGCGGCGGAGACCGTCAACCGGTAGGAGACTGACCATGCATTCGCATCCCGAAGCCGCCGATACGCTGATCGTCGGCGCGCAGCTGTACGACGGCACCGGCGCGCCGCCCGTCACGCGCGACGTCGCGATCCGCAACGGCGTGATCGCGGCGATCGGCAACCTGTCGAACTGGCTTGCCGAGACCGTCGTCGATGCGGACGGCCGCGCGCTCGCGCCGGGCTTCGTCGACGTGCACACGCACGACGACACGCACGTGGTCCGTGCGCCGCAGATGCTGCCGAAGATCTCGCAGGGCGTGACGACCGTGATCGTCGGCAACTGCGGGATCAGCGCGTCGCCGGTGACGCTCGCCGGCGATCCGCCCGACCCGATGAACCTGCTCGGCGATCGCGACGCGTTCCGCTATCCGACCTTCGCCGCCTATGTCGCGGCCGTCAACGACGCGCGCCCGGCCGTGAACGTCGCGGCGCTCGTCGGCCACACCGCGCTGCGCAACAACCAGATGGACCGCCTCGACCGCGCGGCCACCGACGGCGAGATCGCCGGGATGCGCGCGCAGCTCGAGGAGGCGCTCGCGAACGGCGCGCTCGGGTTGTCGTCGGGCCTCGCGTACGGGTCCGCGTTCGCGGCGCCGGCCGAGGAAGTGATGGCGCTCGCCGAGCCGCTCGCGAATGCCGGTGCGCTGTACACGACGCACATGCGTACCGAGTTCGACGCGATCCTCGACGCGATGGACGAGGCCTACCGCGTCGGCCGTCACGCGCAGGTGCCGGTCGTGATCTCGCACCTGAAGTGCGCGGGCCCGTCGAACTGGGGGCGCAGCACCGAGGTGCTCGCGTCGCTCGAAGGCGCGCGCCGCTACCAGCCGGTCGGCTGCGACTGCTATCCGTACAGCCGTAGCTCGTCGACGCTCGACCTGAAGCAGGTGACGGGCGACATCGACATCACGATCACGTGGTCGGAGCCGCATCCGGAAGTCGCCGGCAAGCTGCTGAAGGCGATCGCCGCCGACTGGGGCGTGACCGAGCAGGAGGCCGCGCAGCGGATTCGCCCGGCCGGCGCCGTGTACCACAACATGTCCGAGGACGACGTGCGGCGGATCCTGTCGCACCCGGCGACGATGGTCGGCTCGGACGGCCTGCCGAACGATCCGCTCCCGCATCCGCGGCTGTGGGGCGCGTTCCCGCGCGTGCTCGGCCATTACGTGCGCGACACGAACCTGCTGCCGCTCGAGGAAGCGATCCGCAAGATGACGTCGCTGTCCGCGCGCCGCTACGGGATCGCGAAGCGCGGCGAAGTGCACGTCGGTTATCACGCGGATCTCGTGCTGTTCGATCCGGCGCGCGTGCTCGATGCGGCGACGTTCGAGAAGCCGCAGCAGCCCGCGCACGGGATCGACGCGGTGTGGGTGAACGGCGTGCTGACCTATGAGAACGGGCAGGCGACCGGCGAGCGCGCGGGCGGTTTCGTCGCGCGCGGCGAACGCGTGCCGGCGAGTGCCGACGCCGCGTTCTGAGCGCGGTCCTGATTTGATTTGCCGCGTGCGCCATGCCGGCGCGCGCATCCGCAACCGTGCGTTGCATGGGACTGGCGCCGGCGCTTGCGCGCCGAGGCCGGTCGACCAACAAGGAGTGAAACGATGAAGCGATATGGCGTAGGCGAAGCGAAGGGCACCGGCGGCCAGGTGATGCCGTTTGCACGTGCGGTCGAGGCCGACGGCTGGCTGTACGTGTCGGGGCAGACGCCGATGGTGAACGGCGAGGTCGTCGAAGGCGGGATCGTCACGCAGTCGAAGCAGGCGATCGAGAACGTGATCGCGATCCTGAAGGAAGCCGGCTACGGCCTCGAGCACGTCGTGCGCTGCGGCGTGTGGCTCGACGACGCGCGCGATTTCGCGTCGTTCAACAAGGTGTTCATTTCCTACTTCGGCGAGAACCCGCCGGCGCGGGCCTGCGTGCAGTCGAGCATGGTGATCGACTGCAAGGTCGAGGTCGATTGCATCGCTTACAAGGCGCCGGCGAAGTAACGCGGCGGGGGTGGAAGCTGTACAACACGGCCGGTGCATTGACGTGCACCGGCCTTGTTGCATTTGGCGAAGTTGATGCGAGGGCGAGTGGAGGGGCGGGGGGCGTTCAAATACACTTCGATTGAAGTAGGTATGCGCGGCACCGAAACTTTGCATTGTGTGACAACGATTTATCAGACCGCATCTTTGAAGAAGCAGACTTGGCATGTTGGTCGAATCAAGGCGCGCTGTGTTGCCGAAATGCGTTGCACGCCCGTCGAACTGGAGCAACTTCGTCGTTTTGACCCGTCGGGGAAGACCGGCGGGAGATGCGCAAGGCGGTCCCGGACCGTTACCCTTCCAATACAGACAGCATCGGGGTGGAACTGGTCGGTGAAGCTCTGCCGCTCAATGAGCCCAACCCTGATCGACGAAGCTACGTCGCGGCGCCCGAGGCTCAGAATGATTCGTTGCGATGGCTCATCCACTCCCTTTCGGTAACGCTGGGTGTTCCGATGACAGAGGTTTTTCGTCACCCGGTAGTATCGCGGAAGAACCGGGCGGAGGCGGCTAGGGTGCAATGGTGAATCGGATCGCAGTTTTGATGTCGGCACTCGTGCTCAACCACGGTGCGGTGGCGGACACGCTGTCCAGCAGGGTATCGCCTGGCGGCGAGGTACCACCTGTTGTGCCGGCGTCAGTCGATATCGTGAAGAACGGTGCGTGGTCGGCCGACATCAGCGGGGACGAAACGGCGGATATGTGTCGTACGTTCGTTCTTCGGCGTGCGGATGTCAGCGCGTTTTTCAAGCGTGCGGGCCGCGTAACGGAACGGGCATACAGCCATGACTTGGACGCCGCGCGTTGCTATGCCGAAGGCGAAGCGCGTCTAGCGGGTGGCGTCGCGGCGAAATGGAGGATAGACCAGGCAAGGCGAGGCTTCATTTCCCTGCACGATGGTCGAACAATCTACCTGTATTGTCCGAAGTGCCGAGCCGACGTATTCGCACCGAATTAGAGAGGCGCGCCTTCCGCAAGCAGGCGGTGTTGGCGGCCTCGACATACCCGCCAACACACTCATTCACTGCCGCGCCGTCCGCGCGTTGTCCGGCATCGGCTGGTTGTAGTTGGTGCGGAACGGATTGATATCGAGCCCGCCGCGGCGCGTATACCGCGCATACACCGCGAGCTTCACCGGTTTGCACGCATGCAGGATGTCGAGGAAGATCCGCTCGACGCACTGCTCGTGAAAGCCCGTGTGATTGCGGAACGAGATGATGTAGCGCAGCAGCCCCGCATGATCGATCTGCGGGCCCACGTAATGGATCTGCACGCTGCCCCAGTCGGGCTGGCCGGTCACCGGGCAGTTCGAGCGCAGCAGGTCGGACACGAGCGTTTCCTCGACCGGCGCTTCGATTTCGGCGTCGGCGGCCGACAGCAGCGACGGATCGGGTTCGTACACGTCGGTGTCGAGATCGAGCCGATCGAGCGACAGCCCGTCGAGCTCTTCCATCTCGAGCTTGCCGAAATCGTGCGGCGACACGAGCTGCACCGACACGCTCGCGCCGCACGCGGCCGACACGTCGCGCTTGAGCACGTCGCGCACCGCGTCGACCGAGTCGAACTTCGATTGCGCGAACGAGCCGAGATACAGCTTGAACGACTTCGATTCGACGATGTTCGGCGATTCGGCCGGCACGTAGAACGTCGCGATCGCGAGCTGCGGCTTGCCGCGCGCGTTGAGCCACGACAGCTCGTACGCGTTCCAGATGTCGGTGCCGAAGAACGGCAGCGCCGACGTGATGCCGAGCTGCTCGCGCGCGCCCGCGCGCGGGATCGGGAACAGCAGCGACGCATCGTACTGCGCCGCGTAGACGGTGGCCTTGCCGAGCGGGGAATGTTCGGGATTCATGGGACGAAGCCTTTACGACAGGAAGAGGCGGTACGCCGGATTGGCGCTCTCTTCGACATACGGATAGCCGAGCGCCGCGAGGAAGCGTTCGAACTCGGCATGATCGGCCTGCGGCACCTGCAACCCGACGAGGATCGAGCTGTAGTCCGCGCCCTGGTTGCGGTAGTGGAACAGGCTGATGTTCCAGTCCGGCGCCATCGACGACAGGAACTTCATCAGCGCGCCCGGCCGCTCCGGGAACTCGAAGCGGAACAGCCGTTCGTCGTGCGCGAGCGGCGAACGGCCGCCCACCATGTAGCGGATGTGCTCCTTCGACAGCTCGTCGTGCGTGAGGTCGACGGTCTTGAAGCCGTGCGACTCGAAGTTCGCGGCGATCTCGGCCGATTCGCCGCGCCGCTTGATCTGCACGCCGACGAAGATGTGCGCGGACTTCTCGTCGGCGATCCGGTAGTTGAACTCGGTCACGTTGCGGTCGCCGACGAGCGAGCAGAAGCGCTTGAAGCTGCCGCGCTCCTCCGGGATCGTGACCGCGAACACGGCTTCGCGCGCCTCGCCGACTTCGGCCCGTTCCGCGACGAAACGCATCCGGTCGAAGTTCATGTTCGCGCCCGACGTGACCGCGACGAGCGTCTGGTTTTCGATCCCTTCGCGTTCCGCATAGCGCTTCGCGCCCGCGACCGCGAGCGCGCCCGACGGTTCGAGCACGCTGCGCGTGTCCTGGAACACGTCCTTGATCGCCGCGCACAGCGCGTCGGTGTCGACCGTCACGACGCCGTCGAGGAATTCGCGGCAGAGCCGGAAGGTTTCCTCGCCGACGAGCTTCACGGCCGTGCCGTCCGCGAACAGGCCGACTTCGGGCAGCTCGACGCGCTCGCCCTTTTGCAGCGACTGCGCCATCGCGCACGAATCCTCGGCCTGCACGCCGAACACCTTGATCTCGGGGCGCACCGCCTTCACGTACGCGGCCACGCCGGCCGCGAGGCCGCCGCCGCCGATCGGCACGAAGATCGCGTGAATCGGCCCCTGGTGCTGGCGCAGGATTTCCATCGCGATCGTGCCCTGGCCCGCGATCACGTACGGATCGTCGAACGGATGGACGAACGTGAGGTCGCGCTCGGCCTGCACCTTCACCGCATGCGCGTACGCATCGCTGTACGATTCGCCCGCCTGGATCACCTCGGCGCTCGGGCCGCCGTGCGCGCGCACCGCGTCGACCTTCACCTGCGGCGTCGTGACGGGCACGACGATCACGGCCTTGATGCCCATCCGCGCCGCCGAGAACGCGACGCCCTGCGCGTGGTTGCCGGCCGACGCGGTGATCACGCCGCGCGCGAGCGCGTCGGCCGGAATGTGCGCCATCTTGTTGTACGCGCCGCGCAGCTTGAACGAGAACACCGGCTGGTTGTCCTCGCGCTTCAGGTACACGGGGTTGCGCAGCCGGGCCGACAGGTTGCGGGCGGGTTCGAGTTCCGTCTCGAGCGCGACGTCGTAGACGCGCGCGGTGAGGATTTTCTTCAGGTAATCGTGGGATGCCATGGGCGCTCGCGTGCGGTGCGGAAGCAGACGGTAAAGGATCAATGATAGCGCCAAGGGTCCGTCCGCACGCAAGCCGCATGCCGGGCGCGCCGCCGGCAACCCGCGCGGCGAGGGCGTCGGTCACACGGCGCAGCCCCTTTTACCGGTTTAACCGCATAGTTACCGACCGGACGGACGGCGAATGCCGGCGCGAAACCGCGCCGAGCCAGGCGTGGCGCGGGTTGCGGCGAAAGCCCCACGACCTGTCCGGCGTCCCACGCATGGGCCGATCATGGGTTAGAATTCCGTTTTGGATCAAGGATCGGAAGATGCAGAGGCACCCTCGGATCGCTCCGTTGAAGCCGTCGCCGCGCGCAGCCAGCCCGGCGGCGGAACGGCATGCGCGCCGCGCGCGATCGTGCTGATGGCTCCGAGTGCCGCCAGGCCCTGCCGGCCAGGAACGGTGAGTCCCCGCCCGCTCCGGCCCCATGCGAGATAGTCGCCCGCCTGGCACGAGAACAGATTTCCCCAAGATTGCGCCCACGCGCTTGCCGACGCCCGTGCACGGTGTATCGGCCCTCCGAGTCGTCCGAACATGAACGCACCACAAGTTTTCGATCCGCATGGCGCGGCCGCCGCCGTCGCCGCCGACCCCGCGCCCCGCCTGCGCGAGATTCCCTACAACTACACGTCGTTCTCCGATCGCGAGATCGTGATCCGCCTGCTCGGCGCCGACGCATGGTCGGTGCTCGACGAGCTGCGCGCGGAACGCCGCACGGGCCGCTCGGCACGGATGCTGTATGAAGTGCTCGGCGACATCTGGGTCGTGCGCCGCAACCCGTACCTGCAGGACGACCTGCTCGACAACCCGAAGCGTCGCGCGCTGTTGATCGAGGCGCTGAACCACCGCCTGACCGAGATCGGCAAGCGCCGCCGCGCCGACCTGACCGAGCACCACGACGACGCCGGCCGCGAACGCGCGGGGCGCGTCGAGATGCTCGAGGCCGCCGCGCAGCGCGCGGTCGACGAATTCGCAGACGAATTCGACAAGATGGCCGACCTGCGCCGCCGTGCGACGAAGGCGCTCGGCCGCTGCACGCAGAAGGACAACATCCGCTTCGACGGGCTGTCGCGCGTGTCGCACGTGACCGACGCGACCGACTGGCGCGTCGAATACCCGTTCGTCGTGCTGACCCCCGATACCGAAGCCGAGATCGCCGCGCTGATCAAGGCGTGCTTCGAGCTCGGCCTGACGGTGATCCCGCGCGGCGGCGGCACCGGCTACACGGGCGGCGCGGTGCCGCTCACGCCGTTCTCCGCGGTGATCAACACCGAGAAGCTCGAGCAGCTCGGCGCGGTCGAGCTGACCGAACTGCCGGGCGTCGCGCACAAGGTGCCGACGATCTTCTCCGGCGCGGGCGTCGTGACGCGCCGCGTGACCGAGGCGGCGGAGGCGGCCGGCTACGTGTTCGCGGTCGATCCGACGTCGCTCGACGCGTCGTGCATCGGCGGCAACGTCGCGATGAACGCGGGCGGCAAGAAGGCCGTGCTGTGGGGCACCGCGCTCGACAACCTGGCCTGGTGGCGGATGGTCGACCCGGACGGCAACTGGCTCGAAGTCACGCGCCACGAGCACAACCAGGGCAAGATCCACGACGTCGACGTCGCGCGTTTCGAGCTGAAGTGGTTCGACGGCGCATACGCGCCGGGCGAGAAGCTGCTGAAGACGGAAATGCTCGAGATCGAAGGCCGCCGCTTCCGCAAGGAAGGCCTCGGCAAGGACGTGACCGACAAGTTCCTCGCCGGCCTGCCGGGCGTGCAGAAGGAAGGCTGCGACGGGCTCATCACGTCCGCGCGCTGGGTGCTGCACAAGATGCCCGCGCACACGCGCACCGTCTGCCTCGAATTCTTCGGCCAGGCCCGCGAGGCGATCCCGAGCATCGTCGAAATCAAGGACTACCTGTTCGAGACGTCGAAGCAGGGCGGCGCGATCCTTGCCGGCCTCGAGCACCTCGACGAGCGTTACCTGCGCGCGGTCGGCTACGCGACCAAGAGCAAGCGCAACGCATTCCCGAAAATGGTGCTGATCGGCGACATCGTCGGCGACGACGCCGATGCGGTCGCGCAGGCGACATCCGAAGTGATCCGGATGGCGAACGGCAAGAGCGGCGAAGGCTTCGTCGCGGTCAGCGCGGAGGCGCGCAAGCGCTTCTGGCTCGACCGCAGCCGCACGGCCGCGATCGCGAAGCACACGAATGCGTTCAAGATCAACGAGGACGTCGTGATCCCGCTGAACCGGATGGGCGAGTACACCGACGGCATCGAGCGGATCAACATCGAGCTCTCGCTGAAGAACAAGCTGCAGCTGGTCGACGCGCTCGAAGCGTTCTTCCGCGGCGGCAACCTGCCGCTCGGCAAGACCGACGACGCGAACGAGATCCCGAGCGCGGAGCTGCTGGAAGACCGCGTGCAGCAGGCGCTGGAGCTGCTCAAGCGCGTGCGCGCACGGTGGGAATTCGTGCGCGACCGGCTCGACCAGCCGCTGCGCGAGGCGCAGCACTATCTCGTGCAGCTCGGCTACGAGGCGCTCGCCGAGAAGTTCGCCGATCGCGCGGACGAGCAGCCGGGCGCGACCGTGTTCCACGTCACGCAGGATCGCACGGTCCGCATCTCGTGGAAGCAGGAGATCCGCGCGGAATTGCGCGCGATCTTCAACGGCGGCGCGTTCAAGCCGATCCTCGACGAAGCGCAGGCGATCCACAAGCGCGTGCTGCGCGGCCGCGTGTTCGTCGCGCTGCACATGCACGCGGGCGACGGCAACGTCCACACCAACATCCCGGTCAACTCCGACAACTACGAGATGCTGCAGGACGCGCACGCGGCGGTCGCGCGCATCATGACGCTCGCGCGCTCGCTCGACGGCGTGATCTCCGGCGAACACGGGATCGGCATCACGAAGCTCGAGTTCCTGACCGACGACGAGATCGCCGAATTCCGCGCGTACAAGCAGCGCGTCGACCCGAACGGCCGCTTCAACAAGGGCAAGCTGCTCGACGGCGCCGACCTGCGCAACGCGTACACGCCGAGCTTCGGGCTGATGGGCTACGAGTCGCTGATCATGCAGCAGTCCGATATCGGGGCGATCGCCGATTCGGTGAAGGACTGCCTGCGCTGCGGCAAGTGCAAGCCGGTGTGCGCGACCCACGTGCCGCGCGCGAACCTGCTGTACAGCCCGCGCAACAAGATTCTCGCGACGTCGCTGCTGGTCGAGGCGTTCCTGTACGAGGAGCAGACGCGCCGCGGCGTGTCGATCAAGCACTGGGACGAGTTCAACGACGTGGCCGACCACTGCACGGTGTGCCACAAGTGCGCGACGCCGTGCCCGGTGAAGATCGACTTCGGCGACGTGACGATGAACATGCGCAACCTGTTGCGCAAGATGGGCAAGAAGAAATTCAACGCCGGCAATGCGGCGGGGATGTTCTTCCTGAACGCGACCAACCCGCAGACTATCAACGCCGCGCGCAGCGTGATGATGGGCGTCGGCTACAAGGTTCAGCGCTTCGCGAACGACATGCTGAAGAAGGTCGTGACGAAGCAGACGCAGCATCCGCCCGCGACGACCGGCAAGCCGCCCGCGGTCGAGCAGGTGATTCACTTCGTCAACAAGAAGATGCCGGGCAACCTGCCGAAGAAGACGGCGCGCGCGCTGCTCGACATCGAGGACAACAAGATCGTGCCGATCATCCGCAACCCGAAGTCGACGACCGTCGATTCGGAGGCGGTGTTCTACTTCCCGGGCTGCGGCTCCGAGCGCCTGTTCTCGCAGGTCGGGCTGGCCACGCAGGCGATGCTGTGGGAAGCGGGCGTGCAGACCGTGCTGCCGCCGGGCTATCTGTGCTGCGGCTATCCGCAGCGCGGCTCGGGCCAGTACGACAAGGCCGAGAAGATCGTCACCGACAACCGCGTGCTGTTCCATCGGGTCGCGAACACGCTGAACTACCTCGACATCAAGACGGTGGTCGTGTCGTGCGGCACCTGCTACGACCAGCTCGCCGGATATGAATTCGACAAGATCTTCCCGGGCTGCCGGATCATCGACATCCACGAGTTCCTGCTCGAGAAGGGGATGAAGCTCGACGGCGTGACGGGCACACGCTACATGTATCACGACCCGTGCCACACGCCGATCAAGACGATGGACCCGGTCAAGCTCGTCAACGAGCTGATGGGCGCGGAGAAGGACGGCTACAAGATCGAGAAGAACGAGCGCTGCTGCGGCGAATCGGGCACGCTCGCGGTCACGCGCCCCGACATCTCGACGCAGGTCCGCTTCCGCAAGGAAGAGGAAATCCGCAAGGGCGCAGCGAAGCTGCGCAGCATCCCGGTCGTGGCCGGCGACGCGCCGGCGCCGGCCGCCGCGAGCGCGAACGGCCCGGACGTGAAGATCCTGACGAGCTGCCCGTCGTGCCTGCAGGGCCTGTCGCGCTACAACGAGGACGCGAACCTCGAGGCCGACTACATCGTGGTCGAAATCGCGCGCCAGGTGCTCGGCGAGAACTGGATGGCCGACTATGTCGCACACGCGAACAATGGCGGGATCGAGCGCGTGCTGGTCTAATGCGGGCATGACGACCGCCCGGCCGGGCACTGGACGAGAGCGGGCGCTGGCGCTGATGCGCCGGCGCCCGTGCACATGGGAGCGACGATGGAATGCGTGTTTTGCCGTGAAGACGGCGGCGACGTGCTCTGGCAGGACGACGTGCTGCGCGTCGTCCTTGCGACGGGCGAGCACGACTACCCGGGCTTCTGCCGGGTGATCTGGGGCGCGCACGTGGCCGAGTTCTCGGATCTCGGCGAGCCCGAGCGGGCACATCTGATGCGCGTGGTGTACGCGGTGGAGCGGGCGGTGCGCCGCGTGATGCAGCCGAACAAGGTGAATCTCGCGAGCCTCGGCAACATGGTGCCGCACGTGCATTGGCACGTGATCCCGCGCTTCTCGAACGACGCCCATTTTCCGCAGCCCGTGTGGGCGCCGCGCCAGCGCAGCGTGTCCGAGGCGCTGCTGCGCTCGCGCGCGGCGCAGGCCTCGCTGCTGCACAATGCGGTGCGCGAGGAAATTCAACGAACGACCGATTCGAGGCAGCCATGAGCGGTTTGACTTCCACGACGCCGATTCCGTCCGGCGTCGTCGTGCACGCGGTGTCGCGCGTGCTCGAATTGCAGTATCCGAACGGCGAGAATTACCGGATTCCGTTCGAGCTGATGCGCGTCTATTCTCCGTCGGCCGAGGTGCGCGGCCACGGGCCCGGTCAGGAGACGCTGCAGACCGGCAAGCGCGAAGTGACGATCACCGCGCTCGAGGGCGTCGGCAACTACGCGCTGCAGCCGACGTTCTCGGACGGCCATTCGACCGGCATCTACTCGTGGGATCTGCTGTACGAACTGGCGACGCGGCAGGACGCGCTGTGGCGCGAGTATTTCGACAAACTGAAGGCGGCGGGCGTCGAGCGCGACGCGCCGATGCAGGCGGCCCCCGCGCCGCACGGCCACTGCCACTGAAATCGACGGCGCCCGCTCGGCGCCGTCTTGCCATTTACTGAGGATCAACGCGATGAGCAAAACCCACTTCGGCTTCGAAAGCGTCGAGGAAACCGAAAAAGCGAAGAAAGTGGCGGGCGTGTTTCATTCGGTCGCGAGCAACTACGATCTGATGAACGACCTGATGTCGGCCGGCATGCACCGCGCGTGGAAGGCGTTCACGATCGCGCAGGCGAACGTGCGCACGGGCTTCAAGGTGCTCGACATCGCGGCCGGCACCGGCGACCTGACCAAGGCGTTCGCGAAGGCGGCCGGCCCGACCGGCGAAGTCTGGCACACCGACATCAACGAGTCGATGCTGCGCGTCGGCCGCGACCGGCTGCTCGACAAGGGCATCGTGACGCCGTCGCTCCTCTGCGACGCCGAAAAAATTCCGTTTCCGGACAACTACTTCGATGTGGTGACAGTCGCGTTCGGGCTGCGCAACATGACGCACAAGGACGCGGCGCTGGCCGAGATGCGCCGCGTCGCGAAGCCCGGCGGCCGCGTGATGGTGCTGGAATTCTCGAAAGTCTGGGATCCGCTGAAAAAAGCGTACGATCTGTATTCTTTCAAAGTATTACCGTGGCTTGGCGACAAGTTCGCGAAAGATGCTGAAAGTTATCGGTATCTTGCTGAATCTATCCGGATGCACCCCGATCAGGACACGCTGAAGACGATGATGGAACAAGCAGGCCTCGATGCCGTCAAATATTACAATTTGTCAGGTGGCGTGGTAGCTTTACACCTTGGAACCAAGTACTAAGGGGTTCTTTCCATACATTCGCCTTACATCTGGAGAAGCTGATGTCCGAATCGCGTTCGTTGTTCAACCGTAGCAAGCCGTCGAAGCCGTGGGCTCGACGGGTCGGCACGCTGCTGATGGTCGGCCTGCTCACGGCCGGCACGTTCGCATCGCTCGACGCCGAAGCGAAGCGCATGGGCGGCGGACGCAGCATCGGCCGCCAGAGCTCGACCGTCACGCAGCGTCAGGCCACGCCGCCGGCGCAGCAGCCGATGCAGCAGGCCGCGCCGTCGCAGGCGCAGCGCCCGAATCCGGCCGCGCCGGCGCCCGCCGCGCAGCCGAACCGCTCGCGCTGGCTCGGGCCGATCGCCGGTCTCGCGGCCGGTCTCGGCATCGCGGCGCTGCTGTCGCACTTCGGCCTCGGCGGCGCGTTCGCGAGCATGATGGCGAACGTGATCGTGATCGCGCTGCTCGCGATGATCGGCATCTGGCTGGTCCGCAAGTTCATGAGCCGTCGCCGTCCGCACGAGCCGGCGTACTCGGTCGGCGGCGCGGCATCGTCGTCGGGCGGCTACTCGCAAAGCCCGTCGTTCCAGCAGGGCGCCGGCAGCAACTACGCGGGCAGCGGCAGCAGCTATGCGAACGAGGCGCAAAGCGTGTTCGGCGGCGGCGCGGCAGCCGCGGGCGCGGCCGGCGCGATGGCCGCGGCACCGCTGCAGGTGCCGGCCGGCTTCGACACCGACGCGTTCCTGCGCAGCGCGAAGGTCTACTTCGTGCGCCTGCAGGCGGCGTGGGACCAGGGCAATCTGGCCGACATCCGCGAGTTCACGACGCCCGAAATGTTCGCCGAGATCAAGATCGACCTCGACTCGCGCGGCAACGACGCGAACCAGACCGACGTCGTGCAGCTCGACGCGGAACTGGTCGCGATCGAGGATCGCGGCATCGAGCAGTCGGCGAGCGTGCGCTTCCACGGGTTGATTCGCGAATCGGCGAATGCGTCGGCGGCGCCGTTCGACGAGGTGTGGAACCTGTCGAAGTCGGGCAGCCAGGGCTGGTTGCTCGCGGGTATCCAGCAGATCAACACGCACTGAGCGTGACCGGCGGGCGGCGCGTCCGCCGCCCGGGCGACGGACGCCGCACTGCGACCGCTTGCCGCCCGGGTGTGCGGTTGGCCGCGGTCTGCCGACGATCCGACGTTACAATAGAAACCCGCGTGGGCGCCCGGCCTGCGCGGGTTTTTTCTTTCCCAGCCCGATGACCTTTGCCGCCAAGCCTTTTGCCGCTGCTGTCAATCACCTGCTCGCACGCGAATCGTGGGCGCGCGACCGCCTGATCCCCTATGCGGGCAAGACCGCCCGGCTCGACGTGCCGCCCGTCACGCTGACACTGCTCGTGCAGCCCGACGGCTATCTGTCCGCGGTCGACGCGCACGACGCGCAACGGGTCGACGTGTCGATCGCGCTGGCGGGCGACACGGTCGCGGCATTCCTGCAGGGCGGCCAGGCGGCCGTGATGAAGCACGTGAAGATCGAAGGCGACGCGGAGTTCGCGACGCAGATCGCGAAGCTGGCCGAGCACCTGCGCTGGGAACCTGAGGAAGATCTCGCGAAGCTGGTGGGCGACGCGGCCGCGCACCGGATCGCGACGGTCGTACGCGACGCCGGCGCGCGTGCGCGCCGCACCGGCCGCAACGTGCTCGATTCCGTCGCCGAGTACTGGCTCGACGAGAACCCGCAAGTCGTCCGGCGCACGGCGCTCGGCGGCTTCGATGCCGAGCTGGCGCGCGCGCGCGATGCGCTTGCGCGGGTCGAAAAACGGGTCGAGCGACTCGAACAAAAAATCGGCGCGCGCACGGGTTTCGGCCCGCGCGGCGCGCACTGAGGGCCGCAGGGCATGCGCATTTTCCGTTTCATCAAGATTGTCTACACCGTCATTCGCTTCGGCCTCGACGAGGTGATGCTGTCGCGCATCGACGACCGGCGCGTGAAGCTGCTGCTGCGGATCACGACGATCGGCCGCCGCTATTCGTCGCCGCCGGCGGTGCGGCTGCGCCACGCACTCGAAAGCCTCGGCCCGATCTTCGTGAAATTCGGGCAAGTGCTGTCGACGCGCCGCGACCTGCTGTCGGTCGATTTCGCGAACGAACTCGCGAAGCTGCAGGATCAGGTGCCGCCGTTCGATTCGGCGGTCGCGATCGCGATCATCGAGAAGTCGCTCGGCGCGCCGGTCGACGAGTTGTTCGACGAGTTCGAGCGCGAGCCGGTTGCGAGCGCGTCGATTGCGCAGGTGCACTTCGCGAAGCTCAAGCAGGGCGTGCACGCGGGCAAGGCGGTCGCGGTCAAGGTGCTGCGCCCGAACATGCTGCCGGTCATCGACTCCGATCTCGCGCTGATGCGCGACATCGCGACGTGGACGGAGCGCATGTGGGCCGACGGCCGCCGCCTGAAGCCGCGCGAGGTCGTCGCCGAATTCGACAAGTACCTGCACGACGAGCTCGACCTGATGCGCGAGGCCGCGAACGGCAGCCAGCTGCGCCGCAACTTCGCGGGCCTCGATCTGCTGCTCGTGCCCGAGATGTTCTGGGATTTTTCGACGTCGCAGGTGCTCGTGATGGAACGCATGACCGGCGTGCCGATCAGCCAGGTCGAGACGCTGCGCACCGCCGGGGTCGACATCAAGAAGCTCGCACGCGAAGGCGTCGAGATTTTCTTCACGCAGGTGTTCCGCGACGGGTTCTTCCATGCGGACATGCACCCGGGCAACATCCAGGTGAGCCTCGATCCCAAGACGTTCGGCCGCTACATCGCGCTCGATTTCGGGATCGTCGGCGCGCTGTCGGATTTCGACAAGAACTACCTCGCGCAGAACTTCCTCGCATTCTTCAAGCGTGATTACCACCGCGTCGCGACGCTGCATCTCGAGTCCGGCTGGGTGCCGCCCGAGACGCGCGTCGAGGAGCTCGAGAGTGCGATCCGCGCGGTGTGCGAGCCGTACTTCGACCGTGCGCTGAAGGACATCTCGCTCGGTCAGGTGCTGATGCGCCTGTTCTCGACGTCGCGCCGCTTCAACGTCGAGATCCAGCCGCAGCTGGTGTTGCTGCAGAAGACGATGCTGAACGTCGAAGGGCTCGGCCGCTCGCTCGATCCCGAGCTCGATCTGTGGAAGACCGCGAAGCCGTATCTGGAGCGCTGGATGACCGAGCAGATCGGCCTGCGCGGCTGGTACGAGCGCTTCAAGGTCGAGGCGCCGCAGTGGAGCAAGACGCTGCCGCAGTTGCCGCGCCTGATCCACCACGCGCTGGCCGCGCGCCACGACGCGCCGCGCGCCGCGAGCGACGAGCTGATGCGCCAGATCCTCGTCGAGCAGAAGCGGACCAACCGGCTGCTGCAGGCGCTGCTGATCTTCGGTCTTGCCGTCGGCGTCGGCGCGCTCGTCGCGCGCGTGCTGCTCGCGCTCGCGTCGGGTGCTTGACCGACGGGAGCCGCGCGATGTCCGAACCGAAGCACCCGTCCGCACCGAGCGCTGCCGATTTCGCGACGCGCGACCCCGGCAGCGCGTCGTTCTGGGATGAGCGTTTCGCGCGCGGCGTGACGCCGTGGGAATTCGGCGGCGTGCCGGACGGATTCCGCGCGTTCGCGCAGCGGCGCGAACCGTGCGCGGTGCTGATTCCGGGTTGCGGCAGCGCGCAGGAGGCCGGCTGGCTCGCGCGGGCCGGTTGGTCCGTGCGCGCGATCGATTTCGCCGCGCAGGCAGTGGCCGCCGCGAAGGCGCAGCTTGGCGCGCATGCGGACGTCGTCGAGCAGGCCGACTTCTTCACGTACCGGCCGCCGTTCGACGTGCAGTGGGTGTACGAGCGCGCGTTCCTGTGCGCGCTGCCGCCGAGCCTGCGCGTCAGCTATGCGGCACGGATGGCCGAGCTGCTGCCCGCCGGTGCGCTGCTGGCCGGTTATTTCTTCGTGACGAAGAAGCCGAAGGGGCCGCCGTTCGGGATCGAGCGCGCCGAACTCGATGCGTTGCTCGCGCCGCACTTCGAGCTGATCGACGACCTGCCGGTGACCGATTCGCTGGCCGTGTTCGAAGGGCACGAGCGCTGGCTTACGTGGCGCCGTTGCTGAAGCCCGTGCGTTGCGGCGGTTGCCGGAGCGCGCCGGGGTTTCGGCTATAATTCAAGGTTTTGCAAGCCGTTTCCAGTTTCTGCGGGAAAAATATCATGCCGATCTACGCCTATCGATGCGAAGCGTGCGGTTTCGCCAAGGACGTGCTCCAGAAGATGAGCGACGCGCCGCTGTCGCAGTGCCCCGAATGCGGGAAGGATGCGTTTCGCAAGCAAGTCACCGCCGCCGGCTTCCAGTTGAAGGGCTCCGGCTGGTATGTCACCGATTTCCGCGGTGGCTCGGGCGGCACCAGCGCGCCGGCGGCGGCCAATGGCGACGCGGGCGCGGCAGCGCCTGCCGCGGCGCCGGCAGCCGCGCCCGCGGCCGCGAGTTCCGAAAGCACGACGACGAGCACCGCGCCGGCCCCGGCTGCGGCGCCCGCCGCCGGCAGTTGACAGTCGCGGCCCCGCCGGGCCGCGCTTACACCGCGCCTGCGGGCGCGGTTCATTGACGGCAGATGATGAAAAAGACGACCCTGAAAACGGTGTTTCTGACCGGCCTGCTGGTTCTCGTCCCGCTCGCGATCACGCTGTGGGTGCTTGGCCTCATCATCGGCACGATGGACCAGACGCTGCTGCTGCTGCCCGAATCGTGGCAGCCGGAGCGGATGCTCGGCTTCCACCTGCCGGGGATCGGCGCGGTGCTGACGCTCGCGTTCATCTTCGTCGTCGGGCTGGCCACGCAGAACTTCATCGGCCAGAAGCTCGTCACGTGGTGGAACGCGGTCGTGCGTCACATTCCGGTCGTCGGGCCGATCTACACGAGCGTCAAGCAGGTCTCGGACACGCTGCTGTCGAGCAGCGGCAACGCGTTCCGCAAGGCGCTGCTGATCGAATACCCGCGCCGCGGCTCGTATACGATCGCGTTTCTGACCGGCACGCCCGGCGGCGACGTGGTCAACCATCTGACGGAAGAGTACGTGAGCGTGTACGTGCCCACGACGCCGAACCCGACGTCCGGCTTCTTCCTGATGCTGCCGAAGAGCGAAGTCATCGAACTCGACATGTCGGTCGATGCCGCGCTGAAGTACATCGTCTCGATGGGCGTCGTGGCGCCTCCGGCGCCGGTTCCGGCGCCCGCCCGCCGTCCCGTCGAGCCGCCGCTGTAAGTAAAGAATCATCGCCCGGGCCGCGCGTTGCGGCGCCCGTTGATCAAACCGAACGAAAGCAAACATCATGTCGATGCGTACTGAATACTGCGGTCTCGTGACCGAACACCTGCTGGGCCAAACCGTGTCGCTGTGCGGCTGGGTGCAGCGCCGCCGCGATCACGGCGGTGTGATCTTCATCGACCTGCGCGATCGTGAAGGCCTCGTGCAGGTGGTGTGCGACCCGGATCGCGCGGAAATGTTCGCGACGGCCGAAGGTGTGCGCAACGAGTTCTGCGTGCAGGTCAAGGGCCTCGTGCGCAACCGTCCGGAAGGCACGGTCAACGCCGGCCTGAAGAGCGGCAAGATCGAGGTGCTGTGCCATGAGCTGAACGTGCTGAACGCGTCGATCACGCCGCCGTTCCAGCTCGACGACGACAACCTGTCGGAAACCACGCGCCTCACGCACCGCGTGCTCGACCTGCGCCGCCCGCAGATGCAGCACAACCTGCGCCTGCGCTACCGCGTCGCGATCGAAGCGCGCAAGTACCTCGACGAGCAGGGCTTCATCGACATCGAAACGCCGATGCTGACGAAGAGCACGCCGGAAGGCGCGCGCGACTACCTCGTGCCGTCGCGCGTGAACGCGGGCCAGTTCTTCGCGCTGCCGCAGTCGCCGCAGTTGTTCAAGCAGCTGCTGATGGTCGCGAACTTCGACCGTTACTACCAGATCACCAAGTGCTTCCGCGACGAGGATCTCCGCGCCGACCGTCAGCCGGAATTCACGCAGATCGACTGCGAAACGTCGTTCCTCGGCGAGCAGGAAATCCGCGACCTGTTCGAAGACATGATCCGTCACATCTTCAAGACGACGATCGACGTCGAACTCGACGCGAAATTCCCGGTGATGCCGTACTCGGAAGCGATGGCGCGCTTCGGCTCCGACAAGCCGGACCTGCGCGTGAAGCTCGAGTTCACCGAGCTGACCGATGCGATGAAGGACGTCGACTTCAAGGTGTTCAGCACGCCGGCCAACGCGAAGGACGGCCGGGTCGCGGCGCTGCGCGTGCCGAAGGGCGCCGAGCTGTCGCGCGGCGACATCGACGGCTACACGGAATTCGTGCGCATCTATGGCGCGAAGGGCCTCGCGTGGATCAAGGTCAACGAGAAGGCGAAGGGCCGCGACGGCCTGCAAAGCCCGATCGTCAAGAACCTGCACGACGCATCGATCGCGGCGATCCTCGAGCGCACCGGTGCTGAAGACGGCGACATCATCTTCTTCGCGGCCGATCGCGCGAAGGTCGTCAACGACAGCCTCGGCGCACTGCGCCTGAAGATCGGCCATTCGGAGTTCGGCAAGGCGAACGGCCTCGTCGAAGCCGGCTGGAAGCCGCTGTGGGTCGTCGACTTCCCGATGTTCGAATACGACGACGAAGACGCGCGCTACGTCGCGGCGCACCACCCGTTCACGAGCCCGAAGGACGAGCATCTCGAATACCTCGAGACGGACCCGGGCCGCTGCCTCGCGAAGGCGTACGACATGGTGCTGAACGGCTGGGAAATCGGCGGCGGCTCGGTGCGTATCCACCGCGAGGAAGTGCAGAGCAAGGTGTTCCGCGCGCTGAAGATCGGCGCGGAAGAGGCGCAGGCGAAGTTCGGCTTCCTGCTGGACGCGCTGCAGTACGGCGCGCCGCCGCACGGCGGTATCGCGTTCGGTCTCGACCGCATCGTCACGATGATGGCCGGCGCCGACTCGATCCGCGACGTGATCGCGTTCCCGAAGACGCAGCGTGCGCAGGATCTGCTCACGCAGGCGCCGAGCCCGGTCGACGAGCGTCAGCTGCGCGAGCTGCACATCCGTCTGCGTCAGCCCGAGCAGCCGAAGGCGTAACGCTTGTCCATGATCGTGTGCGCGGCGACGCGCGCACGATGCCCCGCGAAAAAGGCGCCGTCGTGCGCCTTTTTCGTTTTTTGCGGTACAGTCGCAGCACTTGCCGCACGTTCGGGCGCCGGCCCGGCGAACGGCCCTGTGCCGCATGAAACAAAGATGACGAAGCCGCCGAAAATCCCCGAATCCGTTCTCGTCGTGATCTACACGCCCGACCTCGACGTGCTGGTGATCAAGCGCGCCGATCAGCCCGATTTCTGGCAATCGGTGACCGGATCGAAGGACACGCTCGACGAGCCGCTCGCGCTCACGGCCGCGCGCGAAGTGGCCGAGGAAACCGGCATCGCGGTCGGCACGCGGGACGTGCCGGCCAGCGCGCTGATCGACTGGCATCACCGGATCGAATACACGATCTATCCGCAATACCTGCATCGCTATGCGCCGGGCGTCACGCGCAACGTCGAGCACTGGTTCGGCCTGTGCGTGCCGCGCCGCGTCGACGTGACGCTGTCGCCGCGCGAGCATGTCGACTATGCGTGGCTGCCGTACCGCGAGGCGGCCGCGCGCTGCTTCTCGCCGTCGAATGCCGAGGCGATCCTGCAACTGCCCGTGCGCGTGTCGCTCGCGCGGGCGCCGCACGGCTCGTCCGCATGAATGCGGAAGCCCGCAAGCGCTTCGCGCAATTGCGGCAGATGTTCCTGCAGGAGCGCGGCTCCGCGTCGCGACTCGCGTTCACGACGGGCAATACGGTGCGGCTCTGCGAAACCGGCGCCGAATTCTTCCAGGCGCTGATCGAGCGGATCGACGCGGCGCGCGAGCAGGTGATGCTCGAAACCTACATTTTCTGCGACGACGCGGCCGGCCGGCCGGTGTCCGATGCACTGATCCGCGCAGTGCAGCGCGGCGTGCGCGTGCGCGTGATCACCGACGGCGTCGGCACCGCGCGCCTGCCGCTGTTCGAAACGTGGGCCGAGGCCGGCGTCGAGCACTGCATCTACAACCGCTACCTGTTCGGCCGCTTCGGCTTCTCGCGCACGCACCGCAAGCTCGCGGTGATCGATCATGCGGTCGCGTTCTGCGGCGGCATCAACATCGTCGACGACTACACACAGGGCAGCGCGACGCTGCCGTTTCCGCGCTGGGATTTCGCGGTCGAGATGGCCGGGCCCGCGGTGTCGGACGTGCGCGCCGCGTTCGAACTGCAGTGGCACCGGATCCAGTTCGGCCACAAACCGTATGCGCAGTACGCGGCCGGGTTGCACGGCGGTGACGCGTTCCCGGACATGTTCCGGCGCTGGATGCGCAGCCACCGCTGGATCAAGGCCGGCGCGCTGCGGGTCGTGACCGAGCCGAGCGTCGCGTTCGTCGCGCGCGACAACGTCGTGAACCGCCGCGCGATCGAGAAGGCGTATCTCGCCGCGATCGGCCAGGCGCGGCAGCAGATCCTCCTCGCGAACCCGTATTTCATGCCGGGGCGCAAGCTGCGCCGTGCGCTGACCGGCGCCGCGCGCCGCGGCGTCGACGTGCGGATCCTCATCGGCCGCAAGGAGTTCACGGCGCTCGATACGGCCGTGCCGTTCCTGTATCACGCGCTGCTGCGCGCAGGCGTGCGCGTCGCGGAATACGACAAGACGATCCTGCATGGCAAGGTCGCGGTGATCGACGACAACTGGGCGACGGTCGGCTCGTCGAATCTGGACGCGCTGAGCCTGATGCTCAACAATGAGGCGAACGTGGTGCTGGTGCGCTACGACACGGTCACGAACGAGCTGCGCGATGCGATCGCGGCCGCGTTCACCGAGGGGCGCGAAATCGACGCCGCGCACTATGCCGCGCGGCCGCGCGTCGAGCGTATGCTGAACTGGCTCGCGTACAACACGTACCGCATCGTGATGAAGGCGCTGACGGTCGGCGGCTACGACTAAGCGTTCGCTTCAAAATCCGTCCGCACGTTCGTGCGGAAAAGCCGCTCCGGCCCCGCCGGAATCGCGCAAAATAGCGGCTCGGTTAGACACCGGTTTCTAATAATTTTCTTGTTTCGCGAGCGGCCGCACTCAATAATAGTACGGCCGTTCGATTTTATTCGAACCCCCGAACGGTTACAGAAAAAGCTATGCGAAAAGGCGAACAGACGCGTGCCGCGATACTCGAAGCTGCTTTGGACCTCGCCAGCCGTGACGGGCTGGAGGGACTGACGATCGGCCTGCTGGCCGAGCGCATGCAGATGAGCAAGAGCGGCGTGTTCGCGCACTTCGGATCGCGCGAGGACCTGCAGGTCGAGGTCGTCCGCGAATATCACCATCGTTTCGAGAACGAGGTGTTCTTTCCGAGCCTGCGCGAGCCGCGCGGTCTGCCGCGCCTGCGGGCGATGCTGGCGCGCTGGATCGAAAAGCGCATCCAGGAGGTGACGACTGGCTGCATCTACATCAGCGGTGCCGTCGAGTACGACGACCGGCCTGACAGCCCCGTGCGCGAGCAGTTGATCGCGAGCGTGACCGCCTGGCGTGCCGCGTTGCTGCGCGCCATTTCGCAGGCGAAGGAAGAAGGCCATCTGCGTGCGGATACCGATCCGGACCTGATGCTCTTCGAGTTGTACAGCTTCACGCTCGGCCTGCATCACGACGCACGTTTCCTGCATTCGCCGGATGCCGTGCGCCTCACGTGGGCCGCGCTGGAAAAGACGATCGTTTCGTATCAGAGCGAGAGCCGTTAGCGGCGCGTGATCCGCCCGCCAGGAGCTCGAGCCGTTTGCCCACCTTTGGAGAGAGTCATGGGACAGTACGCCGCGCCGCTGCGCGACATGCAATTCGTGTTGCACGAGCTTCTGAACGTCGAAGCCGAAGTCAAGCAAATGCCCAAGCATGCGGACCTCGACGCCGACACGATCAACCAGGTCCTCGAGGAAGCGGGCAAGTTCTGCTCCGAGGTGCTGTTCCCGCTGAACCAGGTCGGCGACCGCGAAGGCTGCACGTATGAAGGCGACGGCGTCGTGAAGACCCCGACCGGCTTCAAGGAAGCGTACCAGCAGTACGTCGAGGCCGGCTGGCCGGCGCTCGGCTGCGATCCGGAGTACGGCGGCCAGGGGCTGCCGGCGTTCGTGAACAACGCCCTCTATGAAATGCTGAACTCGGCGAACCAGGCATGGACCATGTATCCGGGCCTGTCGCACGGCGCGTACGAATGCCTGCACGCGCACGGCGCGCCGGAACTGCAGAAGCAGTACCTGCCGAAGCTCGTGTCGGGCGAATGGACGGGCACGATGTGTCTGACCGAGCCGCACTGCGGCACCGACCTCGGCATCCTGCGCACCAAGGCCGAACCGAACGGCGACGGCTCGTACTCGATCAGCGGCACGAAGATTTTCATCTCGAGCGGCGAGCACGACATGTCGAAGAACATCATCCACCTCGTGCTCGCGCGTCTGCCGGACGCGCCGCAAGGCACGAAGGGGATCTCGCTGTTCATCGTGCCGAAGTTCATTCCGGACGCAGCGGGCGAGCCGGGCGAGCGCAATGGCATCAAGTGCGGCTCGATCGAACACAAGATGGGCATCCACGGCAACTCGACGTGCGTGATGAACCTCGACAACGCGAAGGGCTGGATGGTCGGCGAGCCGAACAAGGGCTTGAACGCGATGTTCGTGATGATGAACGCCGCGCGTCTGGGCGTCGGCATGCAGGGCCTCGGCCTCACGGAAGTCGCGTACCAGAACTCGCTGGCGTACGCGAAGGAACGCCTGCAGATGCGTTCGCTGACGGGCCCGAAGGCGCCGGACAAGCCGGCCGATCCGATCATCGTGCACCCGGACGTGCGCCGCATGCTGCTCACGCAGAAGGCCTATGCGGAAGGCGCGCGCGCGTTCACGTACTGGTCCGCGCTGCAGATCGACAAGGAGCTGTCGCACGCGGACGAAGCCGTGCGCAAGGAGGCGGCCGACCTCGTCGCGCTGCTCACGCCGATCATCAAGGCATTCCTGACCGACAACGCGTTCGAGTCGACCAACCACGCGATGCAGATCTACGGCGGCCATGGCTTCATCTCCGAGTGGGGCATGGAGCAGTACGTGCGCGACGCGCGGATCAACATGATCTACGAGGGCACGAACTCGATCCAGTCGCTGGACCTGCTCGGCCGCAAGGTGCTCGGCGACATGGGCGCGAAGCTGAAGAAGTTCGGCAAGCTCGTCACCGAATTCGCGGAAGCCGAAGGCGTGAAGCCGGAGATGGCCGAGTTCATCAACCCGCTCGCCGACATCGGTGAAAAGGTGCAGAAGCTGACGATGGAAATCGGCATGAAGGCGATGCAGAACCCGGACGAAGTCGGCGCGGCCGCCGTGCCGTACCTGCGCACCGTCGGCCACCTGGTGTTCTCGTACTTCTGGGCGCGGATGGCGCGCATCGCGCTCGACAAGGAAGCGTCGGGCGACCCGTTTTACAAGTCGAAGCTCGCGACGGCCCGCTTCTACTTCGCGCGCCTGCTGCCCGAAACGGCCGCGACGATCCGCGCCGCGCGCGCCGGGTCGAAGACGCTGATGGAAGTCGACGAATCGCTGTTCTGATGCAAGTCCGGGCGGTGCGCGCCGCGCACCGCCCGAACGCAACGGTTCCTGGTACTCACTTCGCCGTGCAGCCCTCACATGCCGCGCTGCACGACACTATCCGGAGACATCCCGTGAGCAATTTCCTGATTCGCAAGGTCGCCGTGCTGGGCGCCGGCGTGATGGGCGCGCAGATCGCCGCGCACCTCGTCAACGCACGCGTGCCGGTGCTGCTGTTCGACCTGCCGGCCAAGGAAGGCCCGAAAAACGCGATCGCGCTGAAGGCGATCGAGAACCTGAAGAAACTGTCGCCCGCGCCGTTCGGCGTGAAGGACGACGCGAAATACCTCGAAGCGGCGAACTACGAAGACGACATCGCGAAGCTCGCCGAATGCGACGTCGTGATCGAGGCGATCGCCGAGCGGATGGACTGGAAGCACGATCTGTACAAGAAGGTCGCGCCGCACATCGCACCGAATGCGATCTTCGCGACCAACACGTCGGGCCTGTCGATCACGAAGCTGTCCGAAGGTTTCTCGGACGAGCTGAAGGCGCGCTTCTGCGGCGTGCACTTCTTCAACCCGCCGCGCTACATGCACCTCGTCGAGCTGATCCCGACCGCGCATACGCGTGCCGAGATCCTCGACCAGCTCGAAACCTTCCTGACGAGCGTCGTCGGCAAGGGCGTCGTGCGTGCGAAGGACACGCCGAACTTCATCGCGAACCGCGTCGGCATCTTCTCGATCCTCGCGGTGATCACCGAGGCCGCGAAATTCGGCCTGCGCTTCGATGAAGTCGACGACCTGACGGGCAGCCGCCTCGGCCGCGCGAAGTCGGCGACGTTCCGCACCGCTGACGTGGTCGGCCTCGACACGATGGCGCACGTGATCAAGACGATGCAGGACAACCTCGCCGACGATCCGTTCTTCCCGGTCTATCAGACGCCTGCCGTGCTCGCCGAACTGGTGAAGCAGGGCGCGCTCGGCCAGAAGACGGGCGGTGGCTTCTACAAGAAGGAAGGCAAGGCGATCAAGGTGCTCGACGCGAAGACGGGCGCCTATGTCGACTCGGGCGCGAAGGCGGACGAAACCGTCGGCCGCATCCTGAAGCGTCCGCCGGCGGAGCGCCTGAAGCTGCTGCGCGAGACGAACCATCCGCATGCGCAGTTCCTGTGGTCGATCTTCCGCGACGTGTTCCACTACATCGGCGTGCATCTCGAATCGATCGCCGACAACGCGCGCGATGTCGACCTCGCGATCCGCTGGGGCTTCGGCTGGAACGAGGGCCCGTTCGAAGGCTGGCAGGCCGCCGGCTGGAAGCAGGTCGCCGAGTGGGTGCAGGAAGACATCGCGGCCGGCAAGGCGCTCGCGAACGTGCCGCTGCCGTCGTGGGTGCTCGAAGGCCCGGTCGCCGAGAAGGGCGGCGTGCACACGGCCGAAGGCTCGTGGGCGCCGGCGTCGAAGCGCTTCGTGCCGCGTTCGGACCTGGCCGTGTACGGCAAGCAGGTGTTCCGCGCGCCGCTCATCGGCGAAGCCGGCGCCGATCCGAAGACGTATGGCAAGACGCTGTTCGAAACCGACGCGGTGCGCGCATGGGTCGACGATCGTGCCGGTGAAGACGACGTCGTGATCGTGTCGTTCAAGTCGAAGATGAACACGATCGGCCCGAGCGTGATCGACGGCCTCGTGCAGGCGATCGAACTCGCGGAGAAGGACTACAAGGGCGTGGTGATCTGGCAGCCGACGTCGCTGAAGCTCGGCACGCCGGGCGGCCCGTTCTCGGCCGGCGCGAACCTCGAGGAGGCGATGCCCGCGTTCATGATGGGCGGCGCGAAAGGCATCGAGCCGTTCGTGAAGAAGTTCCAGGAAGGCATGCTGCGCGTGAAGTACGCGAACGTGCCGGTGGTGGCGGCCGTGTCGGGCATCGCGCTCGGCGGCGGCTGCGAGCTGATGCTGCACAGCGCGAAGCGCGTCGTGCACGTCGAGAGCTACATCGGTCTCGTCGAAGTGGGCGTCGGCCTCGTGCCGGCGGGCGGCGGCCTGAAGGAGGCGGCGTTGCGCGCGGCGGAAGCGGCCACGGCTGCGAACGCGACCACCGACATACTGAAGTTCGTCACGAAGTCGTTCGAGAACGCGGCGATGGCGAAGGTCTCGTCGTCCGCGCACGATGCGCGCGCGATGGGCTACCTGAAGCCGTCCGACACGATCGTCTTCAACGTGTTCGAACTGCTCGACACCGCGAAGAAGGAAGCGCGCGCGCTGGCCGACACCGGCTACCGCGCACCGCTGCGCGCGAAGGACGTGCCGGTCGCAGGCCGCTCGGCGATCGCGACGATCAAGGCGCAGCTCGTCAACATGCGTGACGGCCGCTTCATCAGCGATCACGACTTCCTGATCGCGAGCCGCATCGCCGAAGCCGTGTGCGGCGGCGACGTCGAAGCCGGCAGCCTCGTCGACGAAGAATGGCTGCTCGCGCTCGAGCGCCGCGCGTTCGTCGAGCTGCTCGGCACGCAGAAGACGCAGGAACGGATCATGGGCATGTTGCAGACCGGCAAGCCGGTGCGTAACTGAGCGAGCGCATAAGGAGCTTCAAATGAGCAAACAATTGCAAGACGCATACATCGTCGCCGCCAGCCGCACCCCGATCGGCAAGGCCCCGCGCGGTGTCTTCAAGAACACGCGCCCGGACGAGCTGCTGGTTCACGCGATCAAGTCGGCGGTCGCGCAGGTGCCCGGCCTCGACACGAAGGTGATCGAGGACGCGATCATCGGCTGCGCGATTCCGGAAGCCGAGCAAGGGCTGAACGTCGCGCGCATGGGCGCGCTGCTCGCGGGCCTGCCGCAGACGGTCGGCGGCGTGACGGTCAACCGCTTCTGCGCGTCGGGCATCACCGCGCTCGCGATGGCGGCCGACCGCATCCGCGTCGGCGAATCGGACGCGCTGCTCGCGGGCGGCTGCGAATCGATGAGCATGGTGCCGATGATGGGCAACAAGCCGTCGATGTCGCCGCACATCTTCGATCGCAGCGAAGACTTCGGCATCGCGTACGGGATGGGCCTGACGGCCGAGCGCGTCGCCGAGCAGTGGAAGGTGAGCCGCGAGGACCAGGACGCGTTCTCGGTCGAATCGCACCGCAAGGCGCTCGCCGCGCAGCAGGCCGGCGAGTTCGGCGACGAGATCGCCGCGTACACGATCACCGAGCGCTTCCCGAACCTCGCGACCGGTGAGATCGACGTGAAGACGCGCGAGATCAAGCTCGACGAAGGTCCGCGCGCGGATACGTCGCTCGAAGGCCTCGCGAAGCTGCGCACGGTGTTCGCGAACAAGGGCTCGGTCACGGCCGGCAACAGTTCGCAGACGTCGGACGGTGCGGGCGCGCTGCTCGTCGTGTCGGAGAAGGTGCTCAAGGAATTCAACCTGACGCCGCTCGCGCGCTTCGTGAGCTTCGCAGTGCGCGGCGTGCCGCCGGAAATCATGGGCATCGGTCCGAAGGAAGCGATTCCGGCCGCGCTGAAGGCCGCGGGCCTGAAGCAGGACGATCTCGACTGGATCGAGCTGAACGAGGCGTTCGCTGCCCAGTCGCTGGCGGTGATCCGCGATCTCGGCCTCGACCCGGCGAAGGTCAACCCGGTCGGCGGCGCGATCGCGCTCGGCCACCCGCTCGGCGCGACCGGCGCGATCCGCGCGGCGACCGTCGTGCACGGGCTGCGCCGCCGCAACCTGAAGTACGGGATGGTCACGATGTGCGTCGGCACCGGCATGGGCGCCGCGGGCATCATCGAACGCCTGTAAGCGGGACGCGACGACGGTGCGCGGGCCGCGAGCTCGCGCACCGTTTTTCATTCCGGTAGGGGCAAGACAAGGAGACGGTGGTGTCCGACATTCAAGTGGAACGCGCCAATGGCGTGATGACGATCACGATCGCGCGCCCGGCGAAGAAGAACGCGCTGACGGCGGCGATGTACCAGACGATGGCCGATGCGCTCGCCGACGCGCAGGAAGACAAGGCGACGCGCGTGATCCTGCTGCGCGGCGGCGACGGCAATTTCAGCGCGGGGAACGATCTCGAGGATTTCCTGAAGGCGCCGCCGAACGACGAGAACGCGCCGGTGTTCCAGTTCCTCGCGCGAATCAGCACCGCGAGCAAGCCGATCGTCGCCGCGGTGCCGGGCATCGCGGTCGGCGTCGGCGTGACGATGCTGCTGCATTGCGACCTCGTGTACGCGGCCGACACCGCGACGTTCTCGCTGCCGTTCGCGCAGCTCGGGCTGTGCCCGGAGGCCGCGTCGAGCGTGCTGCTGCCGCGTCTGGCCGGCCATCAGATCGCTGCCGAAAAGCTGCTGCTCGGCGAAGCGTTCGACGCGCTGGAAGCCCACCGGATCGGCATCGTCAATCGCGTGCTGCCGGCAGCCGAGCTCGACGCGTTCGCGGCGAAGCAGGCCGCGAAGCTCGCGGCGCTGCCGGCGTCGTCGCTGCGTGTGACGAAGGCGCTGCTGAAGGAGACGGGCGGCGTGGCGGTTGCCGAGCGGATGGCCGACGAAGCCGCGCACTTCTCCGCGATGTTGCGCGCACCCGAGGCGCGCGAGGCGATGACCGCGTTCTTCGAGAAGCGCAAGCCGGATTTCCGTCAGTTCGACTGACGCAGCGCGGCGCGCCGGCGGTCAAAGCTTACACGCCGGCGCGCCGGCACGGACGGTATCAGGCCGTGCCGTAATCCACGTGGCCGGTCTCGCGGCAGAAGCTGACGAGCCGCAGGCCGGCCGTCTTCGCGATCGCGATCGCGAGCGACGACGGCGCGGAAATGGTCGCGACCATCGGAATGCCGACCCGCGCCGACTTGCGCACGAGCTCGTAGCTCGCGCGGCTCGACAGGAACACGAAGCCGTCGGTCGCGTCCGCGCGCGACAGCACGAGCGAGCCGATCAGCTTGTCGAGTGCGTTGTGGCGGCCGACGTCCTCGAACGCCATCCGGATCGCGCCTGTTGCATCGCACCACGCGGCCGCGTGCAGGCCGCCGGTGAGTTGCGTGAGCGCCTGGTGCGCCGGCAGCGCATGAGCGGCGCGCGCGAGCGCGTCGGGCGCGAGGCGCGCGAGGAAGCCGGTGTCGGGCACGCGCTCGGGCGCGAGATCGAGCAGATCGATGCTTTCGATCCCGCACACGCCGCAGCCGGTGCGCCCCGCGAGCGCGCGGCGCCGGTCCTTCAGCGCGGCGAACGCCTGCTGGACGACTTCGAGATGCACCTCCGCGTGCGGCAGCGGCGCGTCGGCGTGCAGGACCACGTCGATGTCCTTGATGTCGCTGCCGCGCTCGACGATCCCTTCCGAGATCGCGAAGCCGACCGCGAATGCTTCGAGATCGCGCGGCGTGCACATCATCACCGCATGCGAGATGCCGTTGAAGACCAGCGCGACCGGCCACTCCTGGCCGACGTAATCGTGCGCGGTTTCGACGGCGCCGCCGCGCGTGCGCCGCACGGACAGCTCGATCGCGCCGCGCGGCTCTTCTGTTTCGGTCGGATTCACGAGCACTCCCGTTGATTCGACGCAGCAGCGGCGGCGATCGCGTGCGCCGCTTGCGCGCAGAGGTTCTAAAATAACCCAGGCAGGCCGGCCGCGCCGGCATCCGCCACTCGGGTAACGACCATGGGACTCAGCGACGCTCCGCTGCTATTCAATTTCGAACACGATTCGTCGGAAAACCTGACGTACATCCCGATGATCGTGCGCTTCAATCTCGACCGCTTCGGCCTGCGGATTTCCCTCGAGCAGTGGCAGTTGCTGCCGCTCGAGGATCGCAAGCTGCTCGCGCGCTTTCCGGCCGACGACGACACCGCGATCGAGCCCAATTTCGATCATGCGCTGTTCGAAATGCTGCGCACGCATGCCGACGTCGAACCGGCGTGGTTCCAGCCGGACGAGCAGCCGAGCTGGCGGGCGACCGACACGGTGCCGGACGCGCTCGTGCAGCAGAGCGCGCTGGCCGGGCTGCCGGCGCCGACGCTCGCGCAGTGGCAGCGCCTCGCGCCGTTCCAGCGCTACGTGCTGACGAAGCTGTCGCGCAAGCCGGCGCTCAATCACGACTTCGTGCCGGCGATGCGCGAGTTCGGGCTGACGGCCACGCACTGACGAGCCCTGGGAGCGCCGCCGCGCGCGGTTACAGCGGCGGCAGCTGGCGCGGCTTGCGGTCGGGGCCGGTCGCGACGTAGGTGAGCGTCGCTTCGGTCACTTTCACGACTTCGCCCATCAGGCGCATGCGCTGCGCGTATACCTCGACGTCGACCGTGATCGACGTGTTGCCGGTGCGCGTGATGGTCGCGTAGAAGCTGAGCAGGTCGCCGACGAATACCGGCTGCTTGAATACGAACGAATTGACCGCGACCGTCGCGACGCGGCCGTTCGCGCGCTGGCTCGCGGGGATCGAGCCGGCGATGTCGACCTGCGACATGATCCAGCCGCCGAACACGTCGCCGTGGACGTTCGCGTCGTGCGGTTGCGGGACGACGCGCAGCGCGGGCTGCTTCTGCGGGAGTTCGAGGGTCGAATCGGTCATGGCGGGGCTTTCATCCTGTAATAAATGCGCCTCCGCGCGCAGCCCGGCCGGCGAGGCCGCCGGCAGCGGCGCGTAGCGGCTTCTGCGACAATACAACGTTCGCGAATTGTACGAGAAAGCACGCGAGTCGAGCGCCGCAGCACGCGCTTCGCACCGCCGCCGATCCTTCCCCCATGCGCCGATATTCCGCTTCCGGCGAGCCCGCGCCGGCTCCGACCGGGCCTCGCAACGACTGGCAGACCATCCGGTCGCTGCTGCCGTACCTCGCCACCTACAAATGGCGCGTCGCGCTCGCGCTCGGCTGCCTGATCGGTGCGAAGGTCGCGAACCTCGGCGTGCCGGTCGTGATGAAGCGCATCGTCGATCACCTGTCCGCCGTGCAGCAGCTCACCGCGCTCGGCCGCGCCGAGCAGTCGGCCGGGATCGTGCTCGCGGGCGGCGTCGGGCTGCTGGTCGTCGCGTATGCGCTCGTGCGGCTGTCGACGTCGCTGTTCACCGAGTTGCGCGAGATCCTGTTCTCGAAGGTCACCGAGAGCGCGGTGCGCCAGCTCGCGCTGCAGGTGTTCCGGCATCTGCACGGGCTGTCGCTGCGGTTCCATCTCGAGCGGCAGACGGGCGGCATGTCGCGCGACATCGAGCGCGGCACCCGCGGCATCCAGCAACTGATCTCCTATTCGCTGTACAGCATCCTGCCGACGCTCGTCGAAGTCGGGCTCGTGCTGGGCTTCTTCGTCGTCAAGTACGACGCGTACTACGCGTACGTGACGTTCGCGGCGCTCGTCACGTACATCGTGTTCACCGTGAAGGTCACCAACTGGCGCACGCACTTTCGCCGCACGATGAACGAGCTGGATTCGCGCGCGAATTCGCGGGCGATCGATTCACTGATCAATTACGAGACGGTGAAGTACTTCGGCAACGAGGAGTGGGAAGCGCAGCGCTACGACGAGAATCTGAAGCGCTACCGCAAGGCCGCGATCCGGTCGCAGAACTCTCTGTCGGTGCTGAATTTCGGCCAGCAGGCGATCATCGGCACCGGGCTCGTGTTCATTCTGTGGCGCGCGACGCAGGGCGTGCTGGCCGGCAAGCTCACGCTCGGCGATCTCGTGCTCATCAACACGTTCATGCTGCAGCTTTACATTCCGCTGAATTTCCTCGGCGTCGTGTATCGCGAGCTGAAGCAGAGCCTGACCGACATGGACCGGATGTTCGGGCTGCTGTCGGCCGCGAAGGAAGTCGCTGACCTCCCCGGCGCGCGGCCGCTCGCGGTGACGGGCGCGCAAGTGCGCTTCGAGCACGTGAACTTCTCGTACGACGCGTCGCGGCCGATCCTGCACGACGTGACGTTTACGATCGAGGCCGGCACGACGACCGCGGTGGTGGGTCACAGCGGTTCGGGCAAGTCGACGCTGTCGCGGCTGCTGTTCCGCTTCTACGACCTCGACCGGCAGACGGGCGGCGCGATCCGGATCGACGGCCAGGACATTCGCGACGTCACGCAGGACTCGCTGCGCGCGTCGATCGGGATCGTGCCGCAGGACACCGTGCTGTTCAACGATTCGATCTACTACAACATCGCGTACGGCCGGCCGAGCGCGAGCCGCGACGAAGTGATCGCGGCCGCGCGCGCGGCCCACATCCACGATTTCATCGAGAGCCTGCCGAAAGGCTATGACACGCCCGTCGGCGAGCGCGGGCTGAAGCTGTCGGGCGGCGAGAAGCAGCGCGTCGCGATCGCACGCACGCTGTTGAAGGATCCGCCGATATTGCTGTTCGACGAGGCGACGTCGGCGCTTGATTCGCGTTCCGAGCGCGCGATCCAGCACGAGCTGGACCAGATCGCGCGGCATCGCACGACGCTCGTGATCGCGCACCGGCTGTCGACGGTCGTGCACGCGCAGCAGATTCTCGTGATGGATCACGGGCGGATCGTAGAGCGCGGCACGCACGACGAACTCGTGCGTGCGGACGGGCTGTATGCGCAGATGTGGGCGCTGCAGCAGCAGCGTGCGGCCGCGGGCGGGGAAGCCGCCGAGGCCGCGTAACGGCCGGCGGCGTGCTGCATGCCGAGGGCGCGCAGCGCGACGGCGGCACGATCCGTGTGCCGCCGCCGGTCGCCTCTGGTCAGCCCGCGGCGCGCAGCCGCGCGTCGAGCTCGCCGAGCTGCGCGGGCGTGCCGACGTTCTCCCAGATGCCTTCATACAATTCGCCGGTCGCGCGGCCGGCTTCGATCGCCGCCTTGAAGTACGGCGACAGCGCGCGGTGCGTGCCGGGCTCGATGTCGCGGAACATCCGCGTGTCGTATACGCCGATGCTGCCGAACGTGACGCGCGGCGCGCCGGCGAGCGCGAGCCGGCCGTCGTCGCGCAGCACGAAATCGCCGGCCGGATGGAACGGCGGGTTCGGCACCATCACCAGATGCATCGCGGGTGCGTCGAGCGCGGCCATCTGCGCGGCGCGCGCGGCGAGCGTCCGGTAGTCGAATCCGCAGTACACGTCGCCGGCCACCGCGGCGAACACCGTCGGCTGCCCGTCGCGCTCGATTAGCGGCAGCGCCTTCGCGATGCCGCCCGCGGTTTCCAGCGCTTCGCCTTCGGCCGAATACGCGAGCCGCACGCCCCAGCGCGCGCCGTCGCCGAGCGTCGCCTCGAGCTGCTCGCCGAGCCACGCGTGGTTGATCACGATCGTCCCGATGCCCGCGCGCGCGAGCGCCTCGATCTGCCAGACGATCAATGGCTTGCCGCCGGCTTCGAGCAGCGGCTTCGGGCGGGTGTCGGTCAGCGGGCGCATCCGTTCGCCGCGGCCGGCGGCGAAGATCATCGCCGTGGTCAGGGTAGTGCTCATGTTCGGCTGAAGGTGAAGACGGTGAAGGCGGTCAGAACGTATAGCCGACGTCGGGCGCGCCCTTGCCGTCGAGCTCGTCGAGCAGCTTCGCGAACGGCACGAGCGGGCGGTAGCGCAGCGCGACCTTGCGCGCATAGGCGAGGAAGCGCGGCAGGTCGGCGAGGTAGTGGGGCTTGCCGTCTCGGTAGTTGATGCGCGCGAACAGGCCGAGGATCTTGATGTGGCGCTGCAGCCCCATCCATTCGAGCTGGCGGTAGAACTCGCCGAAATCCGGTTCGACCGGCAGGCCGGCCTTCTTCGCCTTTTCCCAGTAGTACGCGAAGCAGTCGAGCTCGAACTCCTCGTCCCAGCTGATGAACGCGTCGCGCAGCAGCGACACGACGTCGTACGTCAGCGGCCCGTACACGGCGTCCTGGAAGTCGAGCACGCCGGGGTTCGGCTCGCACACCATCAGGTTGCGCGGCATGAAATCGCGCAGCATGAAGCCCTGCGGCTGAGCGTGCGCGCTCGCGACCAGCAGCGCGAACGTGCGGTCGAGCGTGCCGCGCATCGCATCGGTGACGGGCTTGCCGAGGTGCCGGCCGATGAACCATTCGGGCAGCAGCTCCATTTCGCGGCGCAGGAACGCCTCGTCGAACGGCGGCAGCACGTCGGGCTTCGACGCGAGCTGGAAGCGGATCAGCGCGTCGAGCGCGTCGCGCATCAGCGGGCGGGCGGCGACCGGATCGGCCGGATCGAGCACCGAGATGTACGACGTGCGGCCGAGGTCGGTCACGAGCATGAAGCCCGCGTCGAAATCGTGGGCCAGCACGTCCGGCACGTGGTCGCCGGCCGCGGCGAGCAGCTGCGCGACCTGCACGAACTCGCGGCACTTCTCGGGCGGCGGCGCATCGACCGCGATCAGCGAGCCGCCGGGGCTCGTGGCCGACGCGACGCGGAAATAGCGGCGGAAACTGGCGTCCGACGATGCGGGCGCGAGGGTCGACAGGTCGAGGGCGTGGCGCTCGGCGAGCGGGCGCAGCCACGCGGTGAGCGCTTCGAGGCGGGCGTCGGGCTGGGATGCGGCGGATGGGGGCGTCATGAAACTCGGCGGAGGGGGGAACGTCTTGCCATATAATACCCCACGACTTTTTTGACGCGCCCCGCGTCAGCTTCCGCCGTGCAGGCCCGTGGCCTGCCGCGCGGCCCGCCCGATCGCCTCCCCGGTTTGCGAAGAGCCGCAGTCGCGGTTCGACGGTGCGGCCCGCCGTGCGCGGATGTACCGTGCAGGTGCGGTTGACAAGGGGCGATTCGCCAAACGATAGATGCCGCCCAAACCGCTATTCCCGAATGTCTTCCCCGGTGACGGGGCGCCGCGCAAACGGCGGCTCGCGCTCGCGCTCCTGGCCGTGCCCGGCCTCGTGCCGGCCGTGTCGTACGCGCAGCTGTCGGGCGCGGCCGCGCAGCCGCAGCCGCTCGACTCGCCGTGGGACCTGCGCCTCGCGCCGCAGCTCGAGGATCATCCGCTGAACGACGGCGCGAAGCCTGCCGCCTTCGTGATTGCCGACCACACGAGCGGCACGGCCGAGCAGGATCTGGCCGCGAAGGGCTCGGCCGAGCTGCGCCGCGGCGACGCGGTCGTGAAGGCCGACGCGATCCACTACGATCAGGATACCGACATGGCCGACGCGTACGGCCAGGTCAAGGTGGTCAACGGCGGCACGTCGTTCGCGGGCCCCGAGGCGCATCTGAAGATCGAGGCGAACCAGGGCTTCATGACGGCGCCGAAGTATCACTTCAACGTGACGGGCGGTTCCGGCAGCGCGGAGCGCGTCGACCTGCTCGACAGCGAGCGCTCGGTGTTCGTCAACGGCACCTACACCGCGTGCCAGTGCGCGACGAATCCGGCGTGGTACATCAAGGGCAGCCGCTTCGACTTCGATACGGGCGCCGACGAAGGCACCGCGCGCAACGGCGTGCTGTTCTTCCAGGGCGTGCCGATCTTCGCGAGCCCGTGGCTGACGTTCCCGCTGTCGGGCGAGCGCCGCAGCGGCCTGCTGCCGCCGACGTTCTCGATGAACTCGAACAACGGGTTCGAGCTGTCGCTGCCGTACTACTTCAACATCGCGCCGAACCGCGACCTGACGATCACGCCGCGCATCATCTCGCGGCGCGGCGTGCAGACGGAAGCGACGTTCCGCTACCTGTCGCCGTCGTATTCCGGCACGTTTACGGCCAATTACCTGCCGGACGACCGGCTCGCGCACCGCGACCGCTACGCGATCTACTGGCAGCACCAGCAGAACTTCGGCGGCGGTTTCGGCGGCTACGTCTACTACAACAAGGTCTCGGACAACACGTACCCGGAAGACCTTGGTTCGACGAACCAGTTCGTCAACGGGACGCAGACGCTGTACCAGCAGGAAGCCGGCCTCACGTACAACAACGGCCCGTGGTCGGTGCTCGCGCGCTACCAGCACTGGCAGACGCTGCCGCCGTCGATCGCGCCGTACAGCCGCGAGCCGCAGTTGAACGTGAAGTACACGAAGTACAACGTCGGCGGCTTCGACTTCGGCGCGGAAGCCGACTATTCGCGGTTCCGCATCACCACGGCCGATGCGACCGAAGGCGACCGGATCGTCTTCAACCCGTACATCGCATATGGCGTGTACGGCCCCGGCTACTTCGCCGTGCCAAAGGTCCAGTACCACTTCGCGTCGTACGACCTGAACTACCTGTCGTCGGCCACGCCGAACAGCCCGAAGCGCTTCACCGAGTCGATTCCGACCGTGAGCTTCGACTCGGGCCTGATCTTCGACCGCTCGGTGCGCCTGTTCGGCCAGGACTTCATCCAGACCCTCGAGCCGCGCCTGTACTACGTGTACACGCCATATCGCGACCAGTCGAACGCACCGCTGTTCGACACCGCGGAATCGGACTTCGGCCTCGCGGAGATCTACCAGCCGAACACGTTCGTCGGCAACGACCGGATCGCGGACGCGAACCGGATCACGGCCGGCCTGACGTCGCGCTTCATCGATCCGCGCACCGGCGACGAGCGCGCGCGCTTCGTGGTCGCGCAGCAGTACTACTTCGCCGATCAACGCGTGACGCTGAACTCCGGCCAGAGCGCGGTGCAGGCACGCCACTCCGACCTGATCGTCGGCGCCGCGTTGAAACTCGGCTCCGGCTTCATGTCGGAGACGGCATTCCAGTACAACCAGAACAACAACCAGCTCGTGAAGTCGAGCATCGGTTTCGGGTTCAGCCCGGGCGAGCGCCGCGTGATCAACGTCGGCTACCGCTATACGCGTGCGAACACGACGCTCGACAACCAGCCGATCAACCAGTTCCTGGTGTCCGCGCAGTGGCCGCTCACGCGCCGCCTGTATGCGATCGGCCGCTTCAACTACGACCTGGCCGGCGACCGGGTCGTCGACGGCCTGCTCGGCTTACAATACGACGCGGATTGCTGGGCGCTCGGGGTCGGGGTGCAGCGGTTCGCGAACGGCATCAACTCGTCGGGGCAGCAGAACTCGTCGACGCGCTTCATGATGCAACTGACGCTCAAGGGCTTGTCGACGGTCGACAACGGGCTCGTGTCCGCATTCCGCGCCGGGGTGCCGGGCTACACGCCGTTGCCGCCGCCGCCGCCGCCGATGTCCCGCTTCAGCAACTACGAGTAACGCCGGCCTTGTCTGCACCGGTCAGCACGATTTCAATGGAGTATCAGTGGCAATGAAGAAAACCCTTCGTTTCGCGGCAGTCGTGTCCAGCCTCGCCGCGTCCGCCGCGCTGCTCGCCGCTGCGCCGGCCGCGGCGCAGGCGCTCGGTTCGCAAGGCGCGCAGCTCGCCGACGAAGTCGTCGCGGTCGTCAACAACGACGTGATCACCGGCCGCGAACTCGACCAGCGCGTCGGCCTGATCTCGCGCCGGCTGCAGCAGCAGAACGCGCCCGTGCCGCCGGCCGACCAGCTGCGCGCGCAGGTGCTGAACCAGATGGTGCTCGAACGCATCCAGGTGCAGAAGGCGAAGGACGACGGGATCCGTATCGACGACGCGACCGTGCAGGCCACGCTGCAGCGGCTCGCGCAGGCGAACGGGATGACGCTCGACCAGTACCGCGCGCGCATCGTCGCGCAAGGCGTGCCGTGGAGCGTGTTCACGAGCGATGCGCGCACCGAGCTGATGCTGTCGAAGCTGCGCGAGCGCGAGGTCGACGGCAAGATCACCGTGTCGGACGCCGAGGTCGCGAACTACATCGCGAGCCAGCGCGGGCCGAACGCGTCGCAGCAGCAGGACCTGCGCTTCCAGCACATCTTCATCAAGGCGCCGACCAACGCGCCGCAGGCCGAGATCGAAGCCGCGCAGAAGAAGGCCGAAGCGCTGCTGCAGCAGGCGACGTCGGGCGCCGATTTCGAGAAGCTCGCGAAGAACAATTCGGAAGCGAACGACGCGAAGAAGGGCGGCGACCTCGGCTTCAAGGCGCCGGGCGCGCTGCCGGCTGAGGTCGTCGACGCCGCATCGAAGCTGCGTCCGGGCCAGGTCAATCCGACGCTGATCCGCGTGCCGGACGGCTTCGAGATCGTGCGTCTCGTCGACCGCCGCCAGAGCCAGGGCGCGACCGCCGCTGCACCGAAGATCGTCCAGACGCACGTGCGCCACATCCTGCTGCGCGTCGGCGAAGGCAAGTCGGAAGGGCAGGCGCGCCAGCAGCTGCAGGACATCCGCCGGCAGGTCGAGGCGGGCGGCGATTTCGCGAAGTTCGCGCGCACCTACTCGCAGGATGGTTCGGCGTCGCAGGGCGGCGATCTCGGCTGGATCAGCCCGGGCGAGACCGTGCCGGAATTCGAGCGGGCGATGAACAACCTGCAGGACGGCCAGATCAGCCAGCCGATTCGTACCGAATACGGCTACCACCTGATCCAGGTGCTCGAGCGCCGCGAGGCGGAAGGCTCGGTGCAGCAGCAGATGGATATCGCGCGCCAGGCGATCGGCCAGCGCAAGGCCGAGCAGGCCTATGCCGACTGGCTGCGCGAGCTGCGCGATTCGTCGTACGTGCAGTACAAGATCGGCGGCGTCGGGCCGGCGAACTGAGCGAGCTTCACATGACGGCACCCGCGCTGCAGATCGCGATCACGACCGGCGAACCCGCGGGGGTCGGCCCGGAGCTGACCGTGCAGGCATTGCAGGATGCGGCGCGGCGCTGGCCGGGCGCGCATTTCACCGTGCTCGGCGACGCCGCGCTGCTTGGCGCACGCGCGGCTGCGATCGGCGCCGACCGCGCAGTGCTGTCGGGCGGCGGCCCCGTGTCGGTCGAGCATCATCCGCTCGCCGTGCCCGCGCAGGCGGGCAAGCTCGACGCGGCCAACGGCCGCTATGTGCTCGGGCTGCTCGATGCGGCGATCGACGGCGCGGTGGCCGGGCGGTTCGACGCGATCGTCACCGCGCCGCTGCAGAAGAGCACGATCAACGATGCCGGTGTGCCGTTCACCGGCCATACCGAATATCTGGCGGAGCGTACGCACACGCCGCGCGTCGTGATGATGCTGGCGGGCACAGGCGAACGGCCGCTGCGCGTCGCGCTCGCGACCACGCACTTGCCGCTGAAGGACGTATCGGCCGCACTGACGATCGACGGGCTCGTCGACACGCTTGAAATCGTCGATCGCGACCTGCGGCGCGACTTCGGTCTCGCGGCGCCGCGCATTCTGGTGACGGGCCTGAACCCGCATGCGGGCGAGAACGGCTATCTCGGGCGCGAGGAGATCGACGTGATCTCGCCGGCGCTCGCGCGCGCGCAGGCGCAGCGCATCGACGCGCGCGGCCCGTATCCGGCCGACACGCTGTTCCAGCCGCGCTATCTCGAAGGCGCCGATTGCGTGCTCGCGATGTTCCACGATCAGGGGCTGCCCGTGCTGAAGTATGCGACCTTCGGCGAGGGCATCAACATCACGCTCGGGCTGCCGATCATCCGCACGTCGGTCGATCACGGCACTGCACTGGATCTGGCCGGCACCGGCCGCGCGGATCCGGGCAGCATGGTCGCGGCGCTCGATACGGCAGTCACGATGGCGCGCCATCGCCGCGCGTCCTGACGCGCGCGCAGGCCCGACCTTATTCGTCGTTTTTTTCGTTTTTCTCAGTCGATGTCGAACAGCAGACAGCACCAAGGCCACTTCGCGCGCAAGCGCTTCGGGCAGAACTTCCTCGTCGATCATGGCGTGATCGATTCGATCGTCGCGACGATCGGCCCCGCGCGCGGTCAGCGAATGGTCGAGATCGGCCCCGGCCTCGGCGCGCTGACCGAGCCGCTGATCGCGCGTGTCGCGACACCGGAGTCGCCGCTGCATGCGGTCGAGCTCGACCGCGACCTGATCGGCCGCCTGCAGCAGCGCTTCGGGGCGCTGCTCGAGCTGCATGCCGGCGACGCGCTCGCGTTCGACTTCGGCTCGCTCGCGGCGCCCGGCGACAAGCCGTCGCTGCGCATCGTCGGCAACCTGCCGTACAACATTTCCAGCCCGCTGCTGTTCCATCTGATGACGTTCGCGAGCGTGGTGATCGACCAGCATTTCATGCTGCAGAACGAAGTCGTCGAGCGGATGGTCGCGGAGCCGGGCACGAAGGCGTTCTCGCGGCTGTCGGTGATGCTGCAGTACCGCTACGTGATGGACAAGATGCTCGACGTGCCGCCGGAATCGTTCCAGCCGCCGCCGAAGGTCGATTCGGCGATCGTGCGGATGATTCCGTACGAGCCGCACGAACTGCCGGACGTCGATCCGGTCCTGCTCGGCGAAGTGGTCACGGCCGCGTTCTCGCAGCGCCGCAAGATGCTGCGCAACACGCTCGGCGATTATCGCGAGACGATCGATTTCGACGGGCTCGGCTTCGATCTCGCACGGCGCGCGGAGGATGTGAGCGTGGCCGAATACGTCGGCGTGGCGCAGGCGCTGGCGGCGGTGCGTCGTTAACGCCGTTCCCATCGCCCCCGCTTCATTGCTTCTTCCAACATCCCCAGTGTGAGCGATCGGCCTCCTAGCGATTCTCGCGCCTTCGCGCTGAACGGCGACTTCAACGCAGCCAGCACTACGTCACGCTTTCGCATACTCGCGGATGGAACGTAGTAGGCGACATTGAAGTCGCTGAGGTCGACGTGAAATCGATCGCCCCACATCTGTATGACGTTCACGATTTTGGGTGGTTCCCAATCGAGATCGTGATACAGATCCATATCGCGAGTTAATTCATCGTCCAGCCCGAATACTCCGGCGGCGCGTACTTCCCGTATGAATTGCTGAAGTTGGGGCCACGCATCGTCCATTACAGTCGATCCTCACGTTTTACTCGTCGGTTGTATTCCATAACCGATTTATACCCGATCATTGCCACATCGACGGCAGTAATCGCCCAGCCGACTCCCGGAATCGCGCGGCCGACGAATACACCAATATGGTTCGTCAACTTCACTCGTAATCGCGCTACACTGGTCCGTGATGTGAACGTAGGTAAGATCCGATATTTTATCTCATAGGGCAATAGTGAGCGAGAGACCTTCGACGCAACCGAGGTCCCTTTTACTGCACCCGCGAATTTGCCTCGTGTTGAGAGAAACCGTGAGCCCGCAAGTATCATTGCAACACCTGCTGCATCACTAACTCCCAACTCATCCATGGTTTTATCGACTGCGATCAAAAAGAATAGTTCTGCAGGTGTGAGGTTGCTGTGTATCCCATATGTATATGTGTTTTGCATGGCGGTGTGAGAATAAAATGAGATTGCAATAATAATTTATTGTTTCTGCGAATGGCAATATGATTTATTTGGAGATATTTAATTGTCTCGATATTGTTCGGATTTGTCAGAATAGCACCGCTGATGCGATGCGTTTTTCACTGCGTCGGTGCCGCGGATTTCCCATTAATCCTCGTATTTTTCTTATTTCCCGCGCGAGCCAATAGTTGTCGCGTCACCCATGCGGCCAAAAGGCTGTCACGTCTCGCGGAGGCCCGCGGCCAGCGGATTTTCGGCGACTCCGGTAGAATTTCCGCTTCTGGAAAGTCCCCACAGGAGTACAACACATGCGTTTGCTGCATACGATGCTGCGAGTCGGCGATCTCGACCGCTCGATCAAGTTCTACACCGAATTGCTCGGCATGAAGCTGCTGCGCCGCGAGGATTATCCGGAAGGCAAGTTCACGCTCGCGTTCGTCGGCTACGAAGACGAAAGCACGGGCACCGTGATCGAGCTGACCCACAACTGGGAGACGCCGTCCTACGATCTCGGCAACGGCTTCGGCCATCTGGCGGTGGAAGTCGACGATGCGTACGCAGCCTGCGAGAAGATCAAGGCGCAAGGCGGCAAGGTCACGCGCGAAGCGGGTCCGATGAAGCACGGCACGACCGTGATCGCGTTCGTCGAGGATCCGGACGGCTACAAGATCGAGTTCATCCAGAAGAAGGCGCGCTGAGCGCCGGATAAGCGGCCCGCAGCGCACGCGATACGCAGCGGGCAGGCAGGAAAAAACGGGCGATGCGGTGTGATCCGCATCGCCCGTTTTGCATTGCCGGTGCGAGTGGTCGCGTTACAGCGACGGCAGCAATTCGGGCGGGTGGTGCTTGAGCGTGTGCCGCGCCTCGCGGAATTCCGGGAAGATCGATTCGACGGTCTGCCAGAACGCCGGGCTGTGGTTCATTTCGCGCAGGTGCGACAGCTCATGTGCGACGACGTAGTCGATGATCGACATCGGGAAATGGATCAGCCGCCAGTTCAGCCGGATCTTGCCGTCGCTCGAGCAACTGCCCCAGCGTGTCGCGGCCGACGACAGCGCATACATCGAATACGTGACGCCGAGCCTTTCGGCGTAGACCGCGAGGCGTTCGCCGAAAATCCGCTTCGCCTCGCCCTGCAGCCAGCCCTGCACGCGATCCTTGATCTGCTGCATGTCGGCCTGCGCGGGCAGCGGCAGCGACAGCCGTTGCGCGTCGGCGTCGAACGCGACGGCGCCCGCGCCGAGCGCGATCGTGATCGTCTTGCCGAGATACGGGAGCTGCGCGCCGTCGCGCCAGTCGATCTGCGGCAGCGCGCGCTGCTCGGTGCGGGTCTTCCACTCCGCGAGCTTCGCGAAGATCCAGCGCTGCTTTTCGGCGATCGCCGCTTCGATGTCGGCGAGCGTGACCCAGCGCGGCGCGGTGATCGACAGCCCGCTGCCGTCGATCGTGAAGCCGATCGTGCGGCGCGCGGAGCGCTTGAGCCGATACTCGAGCACGCGGCTGTCGACGGCGAACGTACGGATGCGGGAACGATCGGGGGCGGGGCCCGGATCGAGCGGCGCCGCGGGGACCGCGGGCGCTGCAGCCGCTTCAGGCGGCGAGGGCTGCGAAGGCGGTGCCGACGCTGCCGGCGACGCCGCCGCCGGCCCGTCGAAGAGCGGCAGGTCCATCTGGCGATGATCGAGGGCCACGACGGCAGGCCGTGGCCGCGGACGCTTTTTCATCTGTTCGCTTCGTTTCGTCGTACGCAACGGCTGCAATCCGGGTGGTTCACACGCGCGCGGCATCGCGTGCGCCGGCATTGCCCGGTTGCCGATAGGCATCGGGATCGATGCGACGCATTTCCGCTTCGATCCATGCTTCGACCTGCGAGTTCAATACGTCGGGCGTCTTGCCTTCGACCGGAATCGGCTTGCCGATCGACACGGTGACGACACCCGGAAATTTCGTAAACGAATTGCGCGGCCACACATGACCTGCATTGTGCGCGATCGGCACGACCGGCGTGCCGGTTTCGATCGCGAAGCGCGCGCCGCCCGTCTTGTACTTGCCTTGCTTGCCGACCGGCGTGCGCGTGCCTTCCGGGAACATGATCATCCACGCGCCTTCCGACAGGCGCTTCTTGCCCTGGCGGATCACCGACGCGAACGCGTTCTTGCCTTCCTTGCGGTTGATGTTGACCATGTGCAGCATCCCGAGCGCCCAGCCGAAGAACGGCACGTACAGCAGCTCGCGCTTGAACACGTAGCAGAGCGGCTTCGGCATCAGCGCCGGAAACGCGAGCGTTTCCCAGGCCGACTGGTGCTTCGACAGCAGCACGGCCGGGCCGTCGGGCAGGTTTTCCATCCCTTCGATCCGGTAGTGGATGCCGTTCAGCCAGCGCACGACCCACAACGTCGACTTGCACCAGCCGGCCGCCATCCAGTAGCGCGCATCGGGACGCATGAACGGAAATGCGATGAAGCACGCGGTCGCGTACGGGACCGTGTACAGGATGAAGTAGATCAGCAGCAGCAGGGAGCGGACGAAGCGCATCGGCGTGGGTCTGGCTGTAAGGAGGATGCGCGCGGCGGCCGCATCACTCGTGTTCGTATGAAAGGAAATCGAGCGCGAATGCGCGCAGGTCGTCGTGCACCTTCGTGCCGTCCGGCAGATTGCCCGCGGCGAGCGTCTTCTTGCCTTTGCCGGTCAGCACGAGATGCGGCTGGAAGCCGACCGCGACGGCGGCCAGCAGGTCGCGCAACGAATCGCCGACGACCGGCGTGTGCGCCGGATCGATCTCGAAGCGCTCGGCGATCATCTGCATCATGCCGGGTTTCGGCTTGCGGCAGTCGCAGTGATCTTCCGACACGTGTGGACAGAAGAACACCGCGTCGATGCGCGCGCCGACCGCGGCCGCCGCGCGATGCATCTTCAGGTGCATCGCGTTGAGCGCGGCCATGTCGAACAGCCCGCGGCCGATGCCGGACTGGTTGGTCGCGACGACCACGCGATAGCCGGCGTGATTGAGCCGCGCGATCGCCTCGAAGCTGCCGGGCAGAGCGATCCATTCGTCGGGCGTCTTGATGAACGCATCCGAATCGACGTTGATCACGCCGTCCCGGTCGAGGACGACGAGCTTGCGGTTGGGGCTGATCGGCATCGTGCGGCCCTTATGCGGCAAGCTTCGAGATGTCGGCGACGCAGTTCATCTGCTGGTGCAGCGCGGCCAGCAGCGCGAGACGGTTCGCGCGCAGCGCGGGATCTTCCGCGTTGACCATTACGTCGTTGAAGAACGTGTCGACCGGTGCGCGCAGCGCGGCGAGCGCCGACAGCGCGCCCGTGTACGCACGCGCTTCGAGCTGCGACTGCACGTGCGGCGTCACGGCCGCGAGCTGTTCGTGCAGCGCTTTTTCGGCGGCCTCGACGAGCAGCGTCGGCTGCACCGCGCCGTTCGTGCCGCCTTCGGATTTCTTCAGGATGTTCGAGATCCGCTTGTTCGCAGCCGCGAGCGCTTCGGCTTCCGCGAGACGCGTGAATTCGCGCACCGCGTCGAGGCGCGCGACGAGATCGTCGACGCGCGTCGGGTTCAGGCTCAGCACCGCGTCGACTTCGCCGGCCGAGTAGCCGCGTTCGCGCAACAGGCCGCGCAGGCGGTCCATGAAGAACGCGAAGATCGCGTCGGTCGATTCGGCGACGCCGGGCACGCCCGCGAAGCGCGCGTGGGCCGTGCGCAGCAGCGACACGAGATCGAGCGGCAGCTGCTTCTCGAGCAGCAGGCGCAGCACGCCGAGCGCGTGACGGCGCAGCGCGAACGGATCCTTCTCGCCGGTCGGCGCGAGGCCGATGCCCCAGATGCCGACGATCGTCTCGAGCTTGTCGGCGAGCGCGACCGCGGTTGAAACGGGCGTGGTCGGCAGCGCGTCGCCGGAGAAGCGCGGCTGGTAGTGCTCGGCGCACGCGAGCGCGACGTCGTCGGGCTCGCCGTCATGGCGCGCGTAGTACGTGCCCATCGTGCCCTGCAATTCCGGGAACTCGCCGACCATGTCGGTCAGCAGGTCGGCCTTCGCGAGGCGCGCGGCGCGCTTCGCATGCGCGGCATCGGCGCCGATCGCGGGCGCGATCTCGCCGGCCAGCGCCTCGAGGCGCTCGACGCGCGCGAGCGCGGAACCGAGCTTGTTGTGATAGACGACGTTCGCGAGCAGCGGCACGCGATCGGCGAGCGGCTTCTTCTTGTCCTGCTCGAAGAAGAACTTCGCGTCGGCGAGGCGCGGGCGCACGACGCGCTCGTTGCCTTCGATGATCTCGCCCGGCGTTTTCGTGTCGATGTTCGACACGATCAGGAAGCGCGAGCGCAGCTTGCCCGCGACGTCGGTCAGCGCGAAATACTTCTGGTTCGTCTGCATCGTCAGGATCAGGCATTCCTGCGGCACCTGCAGGAATTCGTCCTCGAAGCGGCACGGATAGACGACCGGCCATTCGACCAGCGACGTTACCTCGTCGAGCAGCGCTTCGGGCATCACGACGGTATCGCCGTTCGCATGTTCGTTCAGCTGCGTGCGGATCGTTTCGCGGCGATCGGCGAAGTGCGCGATCACGCGGCCCTTGTCGCGCAGCGTGTCCGCATACGCGTGCGCATGCTGGATCGCAACGAGGCCGTCGGACAGGAAGCGGTGGCCGAGCGTCGTGTCGCCGGCATCGATGCCGAACGCGGTGACGGGCACGACGCGATCGTCGTGCAGCACGGTCAGGCGATGCACCGGGCGCACGAACTTGACGTCCGAGCCGTCCGGGCGCTGGTAGGTCATGACCTTCGGGATCGGCAGCTTCTCGAGCGTTTCGTCGAGTGCGGCCTGCAGCCCGTCGGCGAGTGTCGCACCGGCCGCCGAGTAGTTGACGAAGAACGCTTCGGCCTTGCCGTCCTGCGCGCGCTCGAGATCGGCGATCGTCAGGTTCGGGTGGCCGAGCGCCGCGAGCTTCTTCGCGAGCGGGGCGGTCGGCCGGCCTTCGGCGTCGAGTGCGACCGACACGGGCAGGACCTTTTCGCGGACCTGTTTTTCGGGCGCGACGGCGCGCACGTTCTGCACGACGACCGCGAGGCGGCGCGGCGTCGCGTAGCGTTCGAACACGAGTTCGCCGTCGACGAGGTCGCGCGCCGCGAGGCGTTGCGCGAGACCTTCGGCGAATGCGTCGCCGAGGCGCGCGAGGGCCTTCGGCGGCAGCTCTTCGGTCAGCAGTTCGACGAGCAGGGGGGCGGGATGATTGTGCGTCATGTGTGGAATAAGTCTCGTCTCGTCAGTCCTGATCGATCTTGCGTTCGACCTTCAGCGGCGGCGCCCATGCCGGCTGCGCGGCGTCCTGGGCGTCGGTGGTGAGGCCCGGCACGCCCGGCGGATTGCCGAGCATCGGGAAGCCGAGCTTCTCGCGCGAGTCGTAGTAAGCCTGCGCGACGAGACGCGACAGCGCGCGGATGCGGCCGATGTACGCCGCACGCTCGGTGACCGAGATCGCGCCGCGCGCGTCGAGCAGGTTGAACGTGTGGCCGGCCTTCAGCACGAGCTCGTACGCGGGCAGCGCGAGCTGCGCGTCGATCATCTTCTTCGCTTCCGCTTCGTAGCTGTTGAAGAACGTGAACAGCAGGTCGACGTTCGCGTGCTCGAAGTTGTAGGTCGACTGCTCGACCTCGTTCTGGTGGTACACGTCGCCGTACGACAGACGGCGCAGCTCGGGGCCGTTCGGGCCTTGCTCCTCCCATTCGGTCCACACGAGGTCGTACACGTTCTCGACCTTCTGCAGGTACATCGCGAGGCGCTCGAGGCCGTACGTGATTTCGCCGAGCACCGGCTTGCAGTCGAGGCCGCCGACCTGCTGGAAATACGTGAACTGCGTGACTTCCATTCCGTTCAGCCACACTTCCCAGCCGAGGCCCCACGCGCCGAGCGTCGGGTTCTCCCAGTCGTCCTCGACGAAGCGCACGTCGTTCTGCTTCAGGTCGAAGCCGAGCGCCTCGAGCGAGCCGAGGTACAGGTCGAGGATGTTTTCCGGCGCCGGCTTCAGCACGACCTGGTACTGGTAGTAGTGCTGCAGGCGGTTCGGGTTCTCGCCGTAGCGGCCGTCCTTCGGGCGGCGCGACGGCTGTACGTACGCGGCGCGCCACGGCTCGGGGCCGACCGCGCGCAGGAACGTGTGGACGTGCGACGTGCCCGCGCCGACTTCCATGTCGATGGGCTGGAGCAGAGCGCAACCCTGCTTGTCCCAGTAGGACTGCAGCGTCAGGATGATTTGCTGAAACGTAAGCATGAAGAGCCTTCGTGGCGCTGGCGCTCCGTTGCGGGCGGCGCTCCGGGCAACGCCCGGAGGGTCGGCTCGCGCGGCGGCGCGGCTTGTTAGTGTGCTGAAACGTGCAATTTTACCGGATCGGCGACCGGATGCGGCCGGAACGCGGATGAACGGGCCGCCGGCTGCATTTGGACGGCCCGTGCGCGCCTGACGCGACGGCGATGCGACGGCCGTGCCCGAGGCGTCGCGGTGCGCGTTGCGTTGATCGGCGTCGCGTCGCGATGCGCCGGTCCAGCCGCTTGCCGCGCCGCGCGGCGCGGGCGTTAAGATGCGCGTATCGCGGTGCGCGCGGCGCCTGCCGCGCGACCGCCTGCCCACTCCGGACCGCATGGACGATTCGAACGATTTCCTCATTCCGCTGATGCCGCCGCTGCTTGCCTTGCTCGGGCAGGCGGCCGACGCCCGCGCGCGCGGCGACCACGCCGCGCACGCGCTTTGGCTCGCCGCGGCCGGCCATCTGCACGCGGTCGACATGGCCGCGCTCGCGCAGCTCACCGCGACGCTCATCGCGCGCCAGCGCACGGCCGACGCGCTCGCGCTGGCCGAATGCGCAGCGCGCGTTCATCCGGGCGCCGATGCCCGCTTCAATCACGGCTACGCGCTGCAGATGGTCGGCCGCCATGCCGACGCGATCGCGCCGTACCGCGCCGCCCATGCGCTCGATCCGGGCTGGCCGTCGCTGCGCAACAACCTCGCGATCGCGCTGCGGCTGTCGGGCGGCGATCGCCGCGAGGAAATCGCGCTGCTGGAGACGGCCGTCGAAGCCGATTCGCGCGACGTACAGGCGTGGATCAACCTGGTCGTCGCACGGCTCGCGATGCAGGATCTCGACGGCGCGCTCGCGTGCGCGGCGCGGCTCGCGGAGATCGCGCCCGACAACGCGCTCGCGCTGAACAACATCGCGATGGCGATGAAGGAGGCGCAGCGCTGGGACGACGCCGAGCGTTACGCGGCGCGCGCATGCGAGCTCGCGCCCGACGACGCATCGTTCCGTTTCAATCTCGCGATCATCCAGCTCGTGCGCGGCAACTACGCGGCCGGCTGGCGCGGCCACGAGGCGCGCTGGGACGGCGCGGGCGAATTGCGCGGCCGCCTGCCGGCGCTGCCTGGCCCGCGCTGGCACGGCGAGCCGCTCGCGGGCAAGACGCTCCTCTTGTGGGGCGAGCAGGGGCTCGGCGACGTGCTGCAGTTCGCGCGTTTCGTCGCGCCGCTCGCCGAGCGCGTGCACCGCGAGGGCGGGCGGCTCGCATGGAATACGTTTCCGCAGGTCGGCACGCTGATGCAGCGCAGCCTCGGCGCACACGCCGACGCATTCGGCGCGGGCGGCGGTATTGACGAGCTGCCCGCGTTCGACTACGAAGTGCCGCTGATCGGCCTGCCGCTGATGCTCGGGATGGAGACGTCGACGCTCGGCGCGTCGGTGCCGTACCTGCATGCCGATTCGGCCGCGCGCGACGCGTGGCGCACGCGGCTGGCGCGGCTCGCGGGAAAAGGCCGGCTGAAGGTCGGGCTCGTGTGGACGGGCAGTGCGGGGCACCAGCGCAATCCGTTTCGCCGCGTCGGCCTCGAGCGCTATGCCGATGCGTTTCGCGGCATCGGCAACGTTGCGTTCTATTCGCTGCAGCCGGGCGCGGACGCGGATGTCGCGGCGGCGCGCGCGGCCGGTTTCGCGATCGACGACTTCACCGCGGAACTGCGCAGCTTCGACGATACGGCGGCCTTCATCGGCGCGCTGGATCTGGTGATCACGGTGTGCACGTCGGTCGCGCACCTGGCGGGCGCGCTCGGCGCGCGCACGTGGGTGCTGCTCGACGTGAATCCGCACTGGCCGTGGCTGCTCGAACGCACGGACAGCCCGTGGTATCCGACCGCGACGCTGTATCGGCAGCCCGCGTTCGGCGCATGGAAGCCCGTGATGGAGGCGGTCGCGCGCGACTTGCGCGGTTTGGCCGACGACGCGCAGCGCAACGCCTGAGCAGCGCGGCGGTGCTTGTATCGTGCGCGCGGGCATGCCGGCGTGCCGTGCAGACGCTGCATCGTGCAGCGAACGCCGGCATGCGGTGCGGCGTGCATGCCGGAACGGCCACCGCCGCGCACTGCGCGACGGCGGCCCCGAGGCGTCACACGTTCCGGTCCCCGCCAGCCTTCGCGCCGTCGCGGCGGCGCAGGCCCGGCCCGAACGTGAAGCCGAACGCGAGCAGCACCATCGACACCGCGAGCACGACGCTGTTGCCGCTCGTCACATAAGGCGTGAAGCCGCTCGTGCCTTCGATCCGCACGTCGAGCGAGCCGATCGTGAACGGCTTCAACTGGCCGAGCACGCGGCCGCGCGCATCGATCGCGGCGGTCATCCCGGTGTTGGTCGAGCGCAGCATCGGCCGGCCGGTTTCGAGCGCGCGCATCCGTGCGATCTGCAGGTGCTGGTCGAGCGCGATCGTGTCGCCGAACCACGCGAGGTTCGTCACGTTGACGAGCACGCCCGGCGGCTGCGGATTGTCGCGGATCGTCGCGGCGATTTCCTCGCCGAACAAGTCCTCGTAGCAGATGTCGGCCATCACCGGCTGGTTGTGCACGACGAACGGCTTCTGCACCGGCGCGCCGCGCGCGAAGTCGCCGAGCGGCATCTTCATCAGATCGACGAACCAGCGGAAGCCCCACGGGATGAATTCGCCGAAGGGCACGAGGTGATGCTTGTCGTAGTGATAGATGTCGCGCGAGTGCGGCGTCACGCCGTACAGGCTGTTCGTGTAGTCGACGTAACGGCCGTCGGGCGTCACCGACGCGCCGACCGCGCCGAACAGCACGGCCGAGCCCGTCGTGTCGCTGAACTTGCGAATCGCGACCGCGAACGGCTCGGGCAGCTCCTGGATCATCACCGCGATCGCGGTTTCCGGCGTGACGATCAGGCCGGCCGGCTTCTCGACGATCATCTGCGTGTACATCTTGATCGCCGCGTCGATGCCTTCCTGCTCGAACTTGATGTCCTGCTTCACGTTGCCCTGCAGCAGCCGCACCGTGAGCGGCGCGTTCGCGGGCACGGTCCACGTGACCTGCGACAGCGCGACGCCGGCCGCGACGAGCGCGACGGCGACGCCAGATCGGAAGAGCACACGTCTGAACT
>NZ_CABVPL010000039.1 GCF_902499045.1 Burkholderia latens
AAGCGCCAAGCGCCAAGCGCCAAGCGCCAAGCGCCAAGCGCCAAGCGCCAAGCGCCAAGCGCCAAGCGCCAAGCGCCAAGCGCCGAGCGCCGAGCGCGTGCCCAAGCCCCAAGCCCCTCAACGCAGCGGCAAATGAATCTCGGTCCGCAGATCGGCCGGCGCCGCGTCCATCGGCGTGTTCAGATACAGCTCGAACGGCGGCGCATCGGCCGCTTCGCGTCCCGAGTGACGCAGCCAGTCGCCGTACAGCCAGTGGTAGGCGGCCTTCAGATCCGCATACGGCCCCGTATGCAGCAGCACCGCATATTCGCCGCCGGCGATCGCGATGCGCTCGACCGGCGGCACCGGGTCGACGTCCGGCGCGCCGTCGGCCGGCACGACGCACGCTTTCGCGCGCAACTGCGCCTCCGGCGTCGTATCGGGATCGTCATAGTAGAGGCCGATCATCTTCGCGCCGAGCCCGAACAGCCCGCGCTGCCCGGCCCACGCGCCGATCTGCCCGAACGCATCGCCGACCTTCAGATACGCGCCCGTATGCGCAACCGCATAACCGTGCAGTGCCGGCACGCGCCTAATCTCGACTTCATGCTTGAACATGTCTTCCTCTCCTCGCTGTAACGGATAAATCGGCCGGTGGACGCCGGCGCGCCGGTGCCGCGCGGGCGGCACGCCATAAGCATCGCGAAATGCGCGGGCGAATGCGTGCGTCGACCCGTAGCCGGCGCGCCGCGCGATCGCGTCGAGCGGCAGCGTCGTGCACGCGAGATCCTCCGACGCACGCACGATCCGCATTCGCCGCACCGTCAGCACGACCGACTCGCCGTACAGCGCGCGATAGACGCGCTGCCAGTGATACGGCGACAGGCACGCGATGTCGGCGAGCCGGTTCAGGTCGAGCGTGTCGTCGAGGTGCGTGCGGATGTAATCGTGAACGCGCGCGATGCGCGCCGCATAACGCGCCCACGCGGGCGTTTCGGCTTTCGTGTCGATGGTCATGCGTGGGCCCCCCGGCGGAAATCGACGTCACGGTAGCACGCGGCCGATTGATAAATCTTGCGGAGATGCGTAGGCCGCCACCACGGCCGCCAAAATCCGCCCCTTTTTATTTCGCAGAAATTGGGTCTCGTCCCCGCCGATCTATGACTAAAGTTAAAGACGGTGAAATCGGGTGATCGCGTCATTTTTCTCGGGTAAGTTGCTACGGCGGCAACGCACGCTTTTCGAAGTACGCAGGTAGTTCGTCGATGTTCAATCGCAACGCCACGTTTTCGGGAGAAGAAGAAATGGATGCTTCCAGCTTCATCACGTCGCTGCAGACCACGCTGGGCGGATACCTGCCCAAGATCGCCGGGGCGATCGGCATCCTGGTGATCGGCTGGCTGATCGCGGTGGGGGTGCGGGCCGGCGCGCTGCGCCTGCTCAACGCGCTGAAGGTCGATCAACGGATCAGCGAAAGCACCGGGCAGGGCGCGTACGTGGAACGCATCATCGCGGGCGGGCTGTTCTGGCTCGTGCTGCTCGTCACCGCGGTGGGCATCTTCAACGTGCTCAACCTGTACGCGGTGTCCAATCCGTTCTCGCTGCTGGTCACGCACATCGTCAACTACCTGCCGAACCTGATCGGCGGCGCGGCGCTGACGCTGATCGCATGGCTGATCGCGTCGCTGTTGCGCAGCCTCGCGAACCGCGCGCTGAGGGCGAGCAAGGTCGACGCCGCGCTGTCCGAAAGCGCGGGCATGCAGCCGATGAGCGGCTATCTCGGCGACGTGCTGTTCTGGCTGGTGATCCTGATGTTCCTGCCGGCGATCCTGTCGTCGTTCGCGCTGTCCGGCCTGCTGTCGCCGGTGCAGGGGATGGTCGACAAGCTGCTCGCGATCGTGCCGAACATCTTCGCGGCCGCGGTGATCGGCTTCGTCGGCTGGATCGTCGCACGCGTGCTGCGCGGCCTCGTGACGAACCTGCTGGTAGCGGCGGGCGCCGACCGGCTGACCGCGAGCCTGGACAGCCCGACGCCGGTGCGCGTGTCGAGCCTGGCCGGCACGATCGTCTACGTGTTCGTGTTCGTGCCGACGCTGATCTCCGCGCTCGACGCGCTGAAGATCGACGCGATCTCGATTCCCGCGACCAACATGCTGAACCAGTTCCTCGGCGCGGTGCCGGACATCGTCGCGGCGATCGTGATCGTGCTCGTCACGTTCTACTTCGCGCGCTTCGTCGCATCGCTCGCGCAGCGGCTGCTGGAGGCCGCCGGCGTCGATGGGCTGCCGGTCGTGCTCGGCGTCGGCAGCGTGTTCTCGGGGATCCTGCAGCCGTCGGTCCTGGTCGCGCGGCTGATCGTGTTCTTCGCGATGCTGTTCGCATCGGTCGAGGCCGCGAACCGGCTCGGCTTCACGCAGGTGCGCGACGTCGTCACGCTGTTCATCGAATTCGCGGGCCACGTGCTGACGGGCGGCGTGATCCTCGTGATCGGCGTGTGGCTCGCGGGCCTTGCGCGCCGCGTGATCGAGCAGGCCGACCGCGAGCACAGCGTGCTGTTCGCGCGGATCGCGCAGTTCGCGATCCTCGGCCTCGTGTTCGCGATGGGGCTGCGCGCGATGGGCATCGCGAACGAGATCGTGCAGCTCGCGTTCGGCCTCGTGCTTGGTGCGATCGCGGTGGCGGTCGCGCTGTCGTTCGGCCTCGGCGGCCGGGAAGCGGCGGGTAAGTTGCTTGATCGCTGGTTCAACCAGCGCGGCCAATGACCGTGTGAGACCGCGTGCTGCCGGGCCGCCGCGTGCAGCCGGGCAGCAACGCGCGATGCTCAGCGGGAGGTCGGGTGTTCGTCGTTGTGGCGCGACGCGTGGCGACGCTTTCCGTTCGTCACGTAGCGCCACACCCGCCAGACAAGCCACCCCGCGAGCGTGATAGCCAGCACGTTCAGGAACGACAGCGTCAGCCAGAACAGGTCGTAGAAGAGTTCGGTATCGTCTCCATGAAGCCCGTACAGATCTTCGATCCATTCCACGACCCAATCGGGGTAAGTTGGGAAGTGGTCGACGTTGTGTGTCCAGACGTATTGGTAGAGCAAGGTGGCAGCGATCAACCAGACAACGAGCGCGCCGCCTTTCTTGAACGCTTTCATCGAACCGTTACCTTGCCGTATGCGCGGACTTCCGTTCCGGGGATGACTCCGCGGCCGCCGAGCAACATGCCTCGCACGATGTCGAAATCCGCCTGATTTTCGAGCGTGATGCACCCTTTGCTTGTTCCGGTGCCCGATTTCGGGTGCAGTCGAAATTCGCCTCTCGTCACACTGTTGCAAAATGTGTAATCGTCGATACGGCCATCATCCGCATAAAGTGCGAACCACTCGCGTTTTCCGGAAAATGCGTCCTTGAATCGACCAAGACGGCCACCAGACTGCCGATCGACAATGTAGTACGTACCGGTCGGGATCGGTCCGTAATTCCCCAAGCATTGATGGTCGCGTTTGTTGATATAGGGTGATTTACCTGAAAAAGCAGGAAATTTCCGCCCATTTATTTCAAATATGCTTATTGGTTCGTCGTTCAGGGTGAAGGTGCATCGATGCATTTTCATTTGCTCTCGTTCGTCAGCGGCTCACCACGGTATCACCGCCACCCTCTCAAAATTGTGCGCAGCGAGAACGGGAGCGACGCCGCCGGACAACGGCATGGGCGTCGGGTCGCATCCCGCGATGGAACGCGAACGCGACGATTGCAATCGCTCTGCTCGCTGACGACACGTTTCTGTAGCCTTCCCGTTGGCGAAACGTCAGCCGAAACCATTGCCGAATTTCGATAACACGTCGTTTTATGACTCTCTAGCATCGATTCTCAGTCGCGCGGGCCGGCAGGCCGGCGCCTTTCAGGAGAATCCGATGAAAGCAGAGTCGAATGGCCGGCCCGCCGCCGGCGCCAAGTCGTCCGGCCAGCCCGCGCTGCAGCAGACGCTCGGGACCTGGCAACTGTGGGGCATCGCAGTCGGCCTCGTGATTTCCGGCGAATACTTCGGCTGGAGCTACGGCTGGGCGAGCGCGGGCACGCTGGGTTTCGTCATCACCGCGCTGTTCGTCGCGGCGATGTACACCACCTTCATCTTCAGTTTCACCGAGCTGACGACGTCGATCCCGCATGCGGGCGGCCCGTTCGCGTATGCACGCCGCGCGTTCGGCCCGACCGGCGGCTATCTGGCCGGCGCGGCGACGCTCGTCGAGTTCGTGTTCGCGCCGCCCGCGATCGCGCTCGCGATCGGCGCGTACCTGCACGTGCAGTTTCCGGGGCTCGAACCGAAACACGCGGCGATGGGCGCGTATCTCGTGTTCATGGCGCTGAACATCGTCGGCGTGCAGATCGCCGCGACGTTCGAGCTCGTCGTCACGCTGCTGGCGATCTTCGAGCTGCTGGTGTTCATGGGCGTCGTGTCGCCGGGCTTCGCGTGGAGCAACTTCATGAAGGGCGGCTGGTCGGGCGCCGATCATTTCAGCGTCGGCGCGTTCCACGGGATGTTCGCGGCGATCCCGTTCGCGATCTGGTTCTTTCTCGCGATCGAAGGCGTCGCGATGGCCGCCGAGGAAGCAAAGAATCCGAAGCGTTCGATCCCGATCGCGTACGTCGCGGGGATCCTGACCCTCGTCGCACTCGCGATCGGCGTGATGGTGTTCGCCGGCGGCGCGGGCGACTGGACGAAGCTCGCGAACATCAACGATCCGCTGCCGCAGGCGATGAAGTACATCGTCGGCGCGAACAGCGGCTGGATGCACATGCTCGTGTGGCTCGGGCTGTTCGGGCTCGTCGCGTCGTTCCACGGGATCATCCTCGGCTACTCGCGCCAGATCTTCGCGCTGGCCCGCGAAGGCTATCTGCCGGAGTGGCTCGGCAAGGTGCATCCGCGCTTCAAGACGCCGCATCGCGCGATTCTCGCGGGCGGTGTGGTAGGGATCGCCGCGATCTACAGCGACGAGCTGATCCAGTTCGGCGGCCAGACGCTCACCGCGAACATCGTGACGATGTCGGTGTTCGGCGCGATCGTGATGTATATCGTAAGCATGGCGGCGCTGTTCAAGCTGCGCCGCTCGCAACCGAACATGGCGCGACCGTTCCGCGCGCCGCTGTACCCGTTCTTCCCGGCGTTCGCGATCGTTGCGGCCCTGATCTGCCTCGGGACGATGGTGTACTTCAACGGGCTGGTCGCGATGGTGTTCGTCGCGTTCCTCGCGCTCGGCTACGCGTACTTCCTCGCGACCCGTTCGCAGCGCGCCAGCGCGCCGGGCGACGCGCTGCTGGAGGAGTGAGCGGCATGAACGCGAACGGCCATTCCTGACGGCAACCGGCGCGCCCCGTCGAACGGGCGCGCCGTCGGCATTTGGCAAGGAGATTCGAACGATGTCCTATACGGAGACGATCGGCCCGCGCACGTACCGTTTCGCGGACCTGAAGACGCTGCTCGCGAAGGCGAGCCCGCTGCGCTCGGGCGACCAGCTCGCCGGCGTCGCGGCGGCGAGCGAGGAGGAGCGCGTCGCCGCGAAGATCGCGCTCGCGGGCGTGCCGCTGAAGGCGTTCCTGAACGAAGCGTTGATCCCGTACGAACATGACGAGGTCACGCGGCTGATCATCGACGATCACGACGCGGCCGCGTTCGCGGAGATCTCGCACCTGACCGTCGGCGATTTCCGCAACTGGCTGCTGTCGCCCGCGGCCGACGGCGCGGCGCTCGAGCGGATCGCGCCGGGCCTCACGCCGGAGATGGTCGCGGCCGTGTCGAAGCTGATGCGCAACCAGGACCTGATCGCGGCCGCGAGGAAGCGCCGCGTCGTCACGCGGTTTCGCAACACGGTCGGGCTGGCCGGCCGGATGTCGGTGCGGCTGCAGCCGAATCATCCGACCGACGACGTGAAGGGCATCGCCGCATCGATGCTCGACGGGCTGATGTACGGCTGCGGCGACGCGATGATCGGCATCAATCCGGCGACCGACAGCCTCGCGGCGATCGTGAAGCTGCTCGCGATGATCGACGGGTTCCGCGAACGCTACGGCGTGCCGACGCAGTCGTGCGTGCTCACGCACGTGACCAACACGATCGCGGCAATCGAGAAGGGCGCGCCGGTCGACCTGGTATTCCAGTCGATCGCCGGCACCGAGAAGGCGAACGCGAGTTTCGGGATCTCGCTCGCGCTGCTCGGCGAGGCGCGTGACGCCGCGTTGTCGCTGAAGCGCGGCACCGTCGGCAACAACCTGATGTATTTCGAGACGGGGCAAGGCAGCGCGCTGTCGGCGAACGCGCATTTCGGCGTCGACCAGCAGACCTGCGAGGTGCGTGCGTATGCGGTCGCGCGCAAGTTCGATCCGTTCCTCGTGAACACGGTGGTCGGCTTCATCGGGCCGGAATACCTGTACGACGGCAAGCAGATCATCCGCGCGGGGCTCGAGGATCACTTCTGCGGCAAGCTGCTCGGCGTGCCGATGGGCTGCGACATCTGCTACACGAATCACGCGGAAGCCGACCAGGACGACATGGACACGCTGCTGACGCTGCTCGGCGCGGCCGGCATCAACTTCATCATGGGGATTCCGGGCGCGGACGACGTGATGCTGAACTACCAGAGCACGTCGTTTCACGACCAGCTGTACGTGCGCGAGGTGCTCGGGCTGCGCCGCGCGCCCGAATTCGAGGAGTGGCTCGAAACGATGGAAATCGCCGACGCGCATGGCGCGCTGCGCGCCGCGAGCGCACGCGTGCCGCTGCTCGCGGGCGCGAACGACTGGATGGGGATTTCCGCATGAGCGACGCCGTCGAGAAGAATCCGTGGGCGCAACTCAAGTCGTTCACGAACGCGCGGATCGCGCTCGGCCGTGCGGGCAGCAGCCTGCCGACCGCGCCGCTGCTCGCGTTCAACCTGTCGCACGCGCAGGCGCGCGACGCCGTGCACCAGCCGCTCGACGCCGATGCGCTGCGCCGCGAGATCGATGCGGCCGGGTTCGCGACGCTCGGCGTGCAGAGCGCCGCGCCCGATCGTCAGCATTATCTGCGCCGGCCGGATCTCGGCCGCAAGCTGTCCGACCACGGACGCGCGCTGCTGGCCGGCTACGGCGCGGCGCTCGACGAGCCGCCGGAGGTCGTGTTCGTGGTCGGCGACGGGCTGTCGGCGTTCGCGGCCGCGAAGCAGGCGCTGCCGTTGCTGCAGGCGGTGTGCCCGCGGCTCGCCGCGGACGGCTGGCGGATCGGGCCGGTGGTGGTCGCGACGCAGGCGCGCGTCGCGCTCGGCGACGAGATCGGCGAGCTGCTGCGCGCGCAGGTCGTCGCGATGCTGATCGGCGAGCGGCCGGGGCTCAGCTCGCCGGACAGCCTCGGCGTGTATCTCACGTGGGCGCCGAAGGTCGGCTGCCACGACGCGCTGCGCAACTGCATCTCGAACGTGCGGCCCGAAGGGCTGCCGCATGCCGCCGCCGCGCACAAGCTGCATTACCTGATGACGCATGCGCGCCGGCTCGGGCTCACCGGCGTCGGACTGAAGGACGACAGCGACACGCTGTTGCCGCAGCAGGAAGCGGAACGGATCGGGGAACGGATCGGCGCGGGGTGAGCGTGCGCCAGCTGGCTACTTGAACAGCCGCTCGCACAGGAAGTCGACGAACACGCGCAGCTTCGGCGACAGCTGCCGGCTCGACGGCCACACGATCGAGAACTGCCCCGGCGCGATCCGGTAGTCGTCGAGCACGGTGACGAGCGCGCCGCTCTCCAGCGCGTCGCGCGCGAGGAAGTCGGGCATGTAGCCGATGCCGAGCCCGGCCATGACCGCGCCGCGCAGCGCTTCCATGTTGTTGCACGTCATCGCGGTGCGCAGCTTCAGCGGCGTGCCGTCGGCGGCGGCGAGCGCCCAGTCCTGCAGCTTGCCGGTGGTCGGGAAGCAGTAGCGCACGCAGTCGTGCGCTTCGAGTTCGCGCGGTAGCCGCGGCGTGCCGGCCCGCGCGAGATACGCGGGCGTCGCGCACAGCACGAACGCGAACGGGCCGAGTCGCCGCGACATCAGGCTCGAATCCGACAGCGGCCCGCTGCGGATCACCGCATCGAAGCCGCCTTCGACGACGTCGACCATCCGGTCGTTGAAATCCAGATCGAGCTCGACATCCGGGTAGCGCTGCCTGAATTCGGGCAGCACCGGCAGCAGGAAGCGGTAGCCGATCACCGGCAGGCTCACGCGCAGCTTGCCGCGCGGGCGCTGCGCGGAGGCCGTCACCGTGGCTTCCGCGTCGCGAAGATCCTCGAGGATCCGCTGGCAGCGTTCGTAGAAGTGGCGGCCTTCGTCGGTCAGCGTGACGCGGCGCGTCGTGCGGTTGAACAGGCGCACGCCGAGCGACTGCTCGAGCCGCGCGATCGTCTTGCCGACGGCGGACGCCGAGATGCCGAGCGCGCGGCCGGCCGCGACGAAGCTCAGCGCTTCGGCGGTGCGGACGAAGGCGGCGATGCCGTTCAGGTTTTCCATCGGCTTGGGCGAGCGGGAGCGGGGATCAGGCGCAAAGAAGCAGATTGCGGAATTTTAATCCGTTAAATCCGGAATCTCGCACGGTTTTTCATCGATTGAGTCGGAATTATCCTTGATCGCTGTTGACGCGCATTCGCGCGGGCTTTTCGAGGAGCGATGATGGATCACCCGTTTTCAACTGTTGCGGCGACGTCGGCACGCCGGCGCGCGTGGGTGCTCGCGGCCGTCTGCATGGCGGCCGTCGCGCTGCCGCTGTCGTTTTCGGGCGGCGCGGTCGCGACGCCGGCGATCGGCCGCGACCTGCACGGCGGCCCGGTCGCGATGAACTGGATCACCAACGCGTTCATGCTCGCATTCGGCAGTTTCCTGATGGCCGCCGGCGCGCTGGCCGACCAGTTCGGGCGCAAACGATTGTTCGCGAGCGGCGTCGGCGGTTTCACGCTGATGTCGGTCGCGCTCGCGTTCGCGCCGTCGATGCTCGCGGTCGACCTGCTGCGCGCCGCGCAAGGGCTCGCGGCCGCCGCGGCACTTGCGGGCGGCACGGCCGCGCTCGCGCAGGAGTTCGACGGCGCGGCGCGCACGCGCGCATTCAGCCTGCTCGGCACGACGTTCGGGATCGGGCTCGCGTTCGGGCCCGTGCTCGCCGGCTGGCTGATCGCGCAGTACGGCTGGCGCGCGATCTTCGTCACGGGCGCGGTGGCCGGCGTGCTGTCGCTCGCGTTCGGCCTGCCGCGCATGCACGAGTCGCGCGATCCGCATGCGACCGGGCTCGACTGGCCCGGCACGACGGCATTCACCGTCGCGCTGACGCTGTTCACGTTCGGCGTGATCGAGGCGCCCGCGCGCGGCTGGACGCATCCGCTCGTCGTCGCGCTGCTGGCCGGCGCGGCGCTCGGCGCATGCGCGTTCGTCGCGATCGAGACGCGCGTCGCGCGGCCGATGCTCGATCTGTCGCTGTTCCGGATTCCCCGTTTCGTCGGCGTGCAGGTGCTGCCGGTGTCGACGTGCTGCTGCTACATCGTGCTGCTCGTCGTGCTGCCGCTGCGCTTCATCGGCATCGACGCGTTCAGCGAAATCGACGCGGGCTGGCTGATGCTCGCGATCTCCGCGCCGATGCTCGTCGTGCCGCTCGTCGCGGCGACGCTCACGCGCTGGCTGCCGGCCGGCGTGATCTCCGGGCTCGGGCTGCTCGTCGCCGCTGCAGGGCTCGTGTGGCTGGGCGTCGCGCTGCGCGGCGGCGCGGGGCCCGCGGCGATCGCGCCGATGCTCGCGATCGGGGTCGGGGCCGGCATGCCGTGGGGGCTGATGGACGGGCTGTCGGTCAGCGTCGTGCCGAAGGAGCGCGCGGGGATGGCGACCGGGATCTTCAGCACGACGCGCGTGGCGGGCGAAGGGATCGCGCTCGCGATCGTCGGCGCGGTGCTGGCGACGCTCGCGCACGACGATTTGCGGCAGGCGGCGGCAGCGACGGTCGGCGCGCCGGATGCGACGCTGCGCGCCGCCGCGCGGCTCGCGACCGGCGATCTCGCGGGCGCCGCAGCCGTGTTGCCTGGCGTCGATCGCGCGGCGCTGCTCGCGAGCTATACGCACGCGTTCGATCGGCTGCTGATCGGGCTCGCGGTCGTGACGGTGCTGTGCGCGGGCGTGGTGTTCGCGTTTCTCGGCGCGCGGCCGGCGCCGACGGAAGCGCGCGTCGATGAACGTGTGCAGCCGCGTGATGAAGCACCGGCGCGGCGCCGCGCGGAAGCGGCGTGTGCGGACGCAAGCGGGCGGTAAGCGCAGTGCCGTGAACGGCATGGCTCGGCACATCGGGCTTGCCCAGGCGGCTGTCGCGTCTCACCGCTGATGCGTGTCCGGGCGAGCGCGACGCTGGCATCGCGCAGCCGCGATCACGCCAGCACGAGCGGCGGCAACTCCGCGTCGGCCCGCGCGTGCGCGTGCTCCACTTCGACGATCACGTAACGCCGCGCATCGGGCCACAGGTGCGCGTGGCGAGCGGCCGCTTCATCGATCGTCGCGCGCCCTTGCACGAGCCACGTCGTCTGCCGGACGAAGTCGACGAACAGCAGCGCGATCGCCGGATTCACGAGCAGGTTGCCTATCGTGTTGAACAGGTTGTTGCCCGCGAAATCGGGCAGCACGAGCGTGCGGCGGTCGCGCACGTCGACGAGCGGCTCGAACGAGCCGTCCGCGCGCGGCTGCCGGCCGCGATACGAACAGTCGCTGTCGCCGGCCTCGTTCGCGGTCGCGACGATCAGGAACGCCTGTTCGCGGATGAACGCGACGGCGTCGTCGCTCAGAGGAGCCGGATGGGTCATGGTTCGATCGGCGCGTGGCCGGTGCGTGCGGATTCGCATTCGTCATGCAAGCGACATGCCACGCGGAGAGCCCGGCAGCACCGCGACGCATGTGCCGATGCGCGACGCCGCTGTGAAAAATCCGAACACCGGCCGCGCCGCTGTGCCGTCGCGTTGTTCAGAATCGGCACACTCGTTTGCCGTGCGCCGGCACCGCCCGCGGCGGGCGCCCGGACGCACCGCTCCTGTTCCGTTGCGAGCCGGTTTGGCACGCATGTTGCGTAAACCGTGCAGCGCGATCCAACCGGCGCTGCATTCACACAAGCACGATGAACAGGAGACATGTATGAACCCGTTTGACCTGAAGCAACTGGGCCTCGACGTCGAATATCCGTATCGTCAGCAGTACGACAACTACATCGGCGGCAAGTGGGTTCCGCCGGTGAAGGGCGAGTATTTCGAGAACGTGTCGCCGATCAACGGCAAGCCGTTCTGCCGCGTGCCGCGCTCGGGCGCCGACGACATCGAGCTCGCGCTCGATGCCGCGCACGCCGCGCGCCGGAAGTGGGGCAAGACGTCCGTCGCCGAGCGCGCGAACCTGCTGCTCGCGGCCGCCGACCGGATGGAAAAGAACCTGAAGCTGCTCGCGGTGGCCGAGACGATCGACAACGGCAAGCCGCTGCGCGAGACGATGGCCGCCGACCTGCCGCTCGCGATTGACCACTTCCGCTATTTCGCGGGCTGCATCCGCGCGCAGGAAGGCGGCATCTCCGAGATCGACGACAACACCGTCGCGTATCACTTCCACGAGCCGCTCGGCGTGGTCGGGCAGATCATCCCGTGGAACTTCCCGCTGCTGATGGCCGCGTGGAAGCTCGCGCCGGCGCTCGCGGCCGGCTGTTGCGTCGTGATGAAGCCGGCCGAGCAGACGCCCGCGTCGGTGATGGTGCTGATGGAGCTGATCGGCGACCTGTTCCCGGCCGGCACGATCAACATCGTCAGCGGCTTCGGCAAGGAAGCGGGCGAGGCGCTCGCGACCAGCAAGCGGATCGCGAAGATCGCGTTCACCGGCTCGACGCCGGTCGGCAAGCACATCCTGCGTGCGGCGGCCGACAACCTGATCCCGTCGACGGTCGAACTGGGCGGCAAGAGCCCGAACATCTTCTTCGCAGACGTGCTCGACCAGGACGACGCGTTCCTCGACAAGGCGCTCGAAGGCCTCGCGATGTTCGCGCTGAACCAGGGCGAGGTGTGCACGTGCCCGTCGCGGATCCTGATCCAGGAATCGATCTACGAACGCTTCATCGAGAAGGCGGTTGCGCGCGTCGAGCGGATCAAGGCCGGCCACCCGCTCGACCTGCAGACGATGATCGGCGCGCAGGCGTCGCAGCAGCAGCTCGACAAGATCCTGTCGTACATCGACATCGGCCGCGACGAAGGCGCGCAATGCCTGACCGGCGGCGAGCGCACGGCGCCGGCCGCGGAACTCGGCACGGGCTACTACGTGAAGCCGACGATGCTGCTCGGCAACAACAAGATGCGCGTGTTCCAGGAAGAGATCTTCGGGCCGGTCGCGTCGGTGATGACGTTCAAGGACGAGCAGGAAGCGATCGAACTCGCGAACGACACGTTCTACGGGCTCGGCGCGGGCGTGTGGACGCGCAACGGCACGCGTGCGTACCGGATGGGCCGCGAGGTCGAGGCCGGGCGCGTGTGGACCAACTGCTATCACCTGTACCCGGCGCATGCGGCGTTCGGCGGCTACAAGCAGTCCGGCATCGGCCGCGAGACGCACAAGATGGCGCTGTCGAACTATCAGCAGACGAAATGCCTGCTGGTCAGCTACCAGGCGGAGGCGCTCGGGTTCTTCTGATCGCCGTACGTAGCGGCGAAGTGCCTGCCGGGGCGGCCGGGCGGTGGGGTAACGCCGCCCGGCCGTGTCGCGGTGACGGGTGGGCCGGTTGCGGACGGCCGGTTGCGGACGGCCGGTTGGGGCTGGGCGGTTGCGGCGGCTGCCGACGCTTGGTTGTCGACGATCGGTTGTGGGCGCCCGGTCGCGAATGCCTGGTTTCCGACGAACCGCGTCCGGCGGCCGGCTCCCGACGAACGGTTTCTGCCGGGCGGCCGCTTACGGCGGTGTGCCCGGCGCGGGATTGCCGAAGAAACCTCGACGGCCGGACGCGGCCCGTTCGGCCGCCGAACGGCGCCCGCACCAGCGGTCCGGTACTGACTGCTCCGGCCCCGGCACTTCGCGTTTCTCTTTCGACATTGAATGCGCAGCATGGGCCCCGCCTGCGCGCGGCCCGCGTCGCGCCGATACCGGCCTTCGCGCGTTCGCGACCGCATCGCGTACCCGCAGGCCCGACGGAAACCAGCATGGCAGAACCGCCCCGATCCTTTCCGCGTCACCCTGTGTTTCACGCGGGCGAACTCGACGCGCACCACCGGTTCGGCGTCGCCGACGAAGCCGAGCGGATGAGCGACGCCGTGACGACGCGGCTGAGCATCGGCGTGCGCCAGTTCGTCGAGTCGCAGCCGTTCATGTTCGTCGGCACGACGTGCGGCGGCGCGGCGCGCGTGACCTGCGACATCGTGCAGGGCATGCGCGATGCGAACGGCGATCTGTGGCCCGTCGTGCGCGTGATCGACACGAAGACGCTGCGCTTCGCGCTGCGGGACCATGGCGATGGCGACGGCAACCGGATCGATCCGCACGCGTGCGACGGCAGCGGCGTCGGGCTGCTGTTCGTCGATTTCATGCGCGGCATCCGCTACCGGATCAACGGCCGCGCGACGCTGCGCACCGACCTGCCGGAAGCGGACGCTGCGCCGTGGCCGGCCGGCAGTCCGATCGTCGAGCTGGCGGTCGCGCAGGCGTACGGCAACTGCGGCACGCGCGTCGTGCGGCTGCGGCCGGGCGGGTAGCCGATGGTCGCTGGCGGCGCGCAATCCGCACTCGCGCGGTGCGCGGCACGCCGCCTCCGGGTGCGCCCCCATGGCGCGCGCGGGCCGTAGCGCGTGGAATGACGGGCTTGTCGCCGGATTGCGCGATTCGGCACGGGACTTGCGTGACGGATGCGGCCCGGGCAGGTGAGGAGGACACGATGGAGCAACGAGTGCAGTGCATGGACGAGCCGACGGCCGAGGACACGCGGCGCAGCGCGCAGGGCGACGCCGCGCCGGCCGGCCAGGCGGTGGTCAGCGTCGCGCACGACGCCGACGAGCAGGCGCGCAACCTGATCGGCTGGCGGCAGACCTACGACCAGCTCGCGGCCGGCCGCTTCGTCGGCACGCTGACCGAACTGCCGCTCGACACGATGAAGCTGTTTCGGGAATCGACCAGCCACCTGCTGCGGCAGGCGTGCGAAGTGCGCGGCGACGCGTACTGGTTCGGGATTCCGCTCACCAGCGACGGCAGCGCGCGCGTCGATGCGTGCCGCATCGGCCCCGGCGCGCTCGCGTTCCGGCCCGGCAACGTCGAATTCGAATTGCTGACGCCCGCGCAGTTCTCGATCTACGGCGTGGTCGTGCGCGGCGACGTGCTGCGCCGCTATGCCGAGGAAGTCGAACACCGCGCGCTCGACGAGCGGCTGTTCACGCAGCGCGTGATCCAGATCGGCGATACACGGCTCGCGCGCCTGTGCACGCTGCTCGGCCACCGGCTCGACGGCGCGGCGGCGGCGGGCGGGCCGCTGCCCGACGCGCAGCGCGACGACCTGCAGGCCGAGGTGCTGGCCGCGTTGTTCGACGCGTGCGCGGAACCGGCGGACGACGGCGCGGGCGGCGCGCCGTCGACGCGGCGCTGGATCGTCGAGCAGGCACGCGAGTACGTACTCGCGCACCGCACGCGGCCGGTCGGCGTGCCCGAGCTGTGCGAGCAGCTGCACGTGAGCCGCCGCACGCTGCAGTACTGCTTCCAGGATGTGCTGGGCATGGCGCCGGCGACCTATCTGCGCACGCTGCGCCTCAATGGCGCGCGGCGCGACCTGTGCGGGCGCGCGGCCGGTTCGGTGCAGGACGTCGCGGAGGCCTGGGGGTTCTGGCATCTGAGCCAGTTCGCGACCGATTACCGGCGGCTGTTCGGCAAGCGGCCGTCGGAGACGCTGCGCGATCGGGCGCCGATGGCCGCCGCCGGCTGAGCCTGGCGGCGGCGCGTGGATGCGGCTGCGCCCTGTGCCTTTCGGGCGAGTCGCCCCTGTTCTATTCCGGTGTCGCTGCACCGTCGCGCGGCGCCGGCCACGGCAGTGCATCCCAATCGACGGCCCGGTACGCGGCTTCGACCGCCGCAAGATCATCCGCCCGTTCGCTGCGATGCAGCCCATGCAAACCGGCCGGCACGTCGAGCGGGACCGGCACGCAGTGCGGATAGTCGCGCACGCGCAGCGCCGGGTCGATCGTCGTGAAACAGCCGAGCGTCGGCACGTCGAAGCCGTCGGCGACATGCAGCGCCGCCGTGTCGGGCGCGAACAGCACGCTCGCACCCTTGACCCATGCCATGAAGCGCGCGGTGTCCGTCGCGTCGCGGCTCACGTCGACATAGGCGGCGTGCGCGATGGCGCCGAAGCCGACCACCGGCAGCCCGTAATGCTGCGCGAGCCGCTCGACGCACGCGGCATGCAGCGCCCGCGGCACGCTGCGCACCGTGGTGCTCGCGTTCGGACAGAACAGCACGTACGGCCGCCGCCATTCGGCCGGCAGCGCGGGCAGCGGCAGCCGCGCGAGCCAGCGATTGCGCTTCGCGGCCGCCGGCACCGCGGCGGGATCCGCGCCGAGCGCGTCGAGGAAGAAATCGATCATCGGCTGCCGCGCGAACGCGGGCCAATACAGGTGATTGCCGACGTCGATGCACTGCGCGCGGCCGGGCAGCGCATTGGCCGCGTACGGCAGCGCACGCGACGGCGCGACGACGTCGGCTGCGAGCGCGTACAGCGCTTCGACGTAACGCGGCGCGCGGGCCGGCCGGTACAGCGTGAAGCGCAGCCCTGGATGCATCTCGCGCAGGGCGGCGAGCGCGGTCAGCCCGATCACCGAGTCGCCGAGCGCGACGCCCATGCCGTTGATCACGTGCACGTCCGCCGCGCGGTCGTAATCGAGCCGGAACGGCCGGGATGCGGCATGCAGCAAGCCGAGCGCCGGCGCGGCCGGCACGTGACCTTCCGCGCGCACGCTGCCGTGCTCGATGTCGTACGGCGCGACGAGCGTGCGATCGGGGGCGAGCAGTGTGCCGGGGTGGACGAGCGCGTCGTCGTGCGACAGCACGAGGCCGGCCGGCGCGTCGGGCAGCGTCACGGTCATGCGTGGCGGGCGCGGCGGCCCTGTTCGCGGATCTGTTCGAGCGTCGCGGCCGGCGTGCTGGCCTCCTGCGGGATCCGGATCTCGATCACCGCCGGCAGCCCGCAACTCAGCGCGCGCTCCAGTGCCGGCGCGAAATCGGCGGTGCGCTCGACCGTCTCGCCATGCGCGCCGAACGCGCGCGCATACGCGGCGAAATCGGGGTTCGTGAGCGCCGTGCCGTGCACGCGGCCCGGATAGTTGCGCTCCTGATGCATGCGGATCGTGCCGAAATGACCGTTGTTGACGACGATGGCGACGATGTTCAGCCCGTACTGCATCGCGGTCGCGAGTTCATTGCCGGCCATCATGAAGCAGCCGTCGCCGGCGAGCGCGACGACCGCGCGCGACGGATACAGCGACTTCGCGGCGAGCGCCGCGGGCAGCCCGTAGCCCATTGCGCCGCTGGTCGGCGCGAGCTGCGACCGGAAATGCCGGTACGCGAAGTGACGGTGCAGCCAGATCGCATAGTTGCCGGCGCCGTTGGTGACGATCGCGTCGTGCGGCAAGCGCTCGCGCAGTTGCACCATCACGTCGCCAAGCTGGACGTCGCCGGGCATCGGCAGCGGCGCGTGCCATTCGCGGTACGCGCGGTGCGCGTCGGCGGCCGAGCCGGCCCACGCGGGTTGCGCCGGCGGCTCGAGCGCGGCGAGCGGCGCCGCGATCTCCGGCATCCCCGACACGATCGGCAGGTCGGCCGCATACACGCGGCCGAGTTCGTCCGCGCCTTGATGCACGTGAATCAGCGTCTGGCGTGTCTTCGGGATGTCGAGCAGCGTATAGCCGCTCGTCGTCGCTTCGCCGAGACGCGGGCCGAGCACCAGCAGCAGGTCCGCATCGCGGATCCGCTTGCCGAGCGCCGGATTGATCCCGAGGCCGACGTCGCCCGCGTAGTTCGGATGTGCGTTGTCGAACGTGTCCTGGAAGCGGAACGCGCAGGCGACCGGCAGTTGCCAGCGCTCGACGAAGGTCCGCAGGTTCGCGCACGCGTCCGGCGTCCAGCCGCTGCCGCCGACGATCGCGAACGGCCGCTCCGCGCGGGCGAGCCGCTCACGCAGCTCGTCGAGCTGCGCGGCCGACGGCGACGCCGCGATGCGTTTCGCAGCCGGCACGACCGGCTGCGGCGTGCACGCTTCGGACAGCACGTCCTCGGGCAGCGCGAGCACGACCGGGCCCGCGCGGCCGGACGTCGCGACGTGGAACGCATGGCTCAGATATTCGGGAATGCGGCGCGGATCGTCGATCTGCGCGACCCATTTGGCCATCTGGCCGAACATCCGCCGGTAGTCGATCTCCTGGAAGGCTTCGCGGTCGAGGTGTTCGCGCGCGCATTGGCCGACGAACAGGATCATCGGCGTCGAATCCTGGAATGCGGTGTGCACGCCGATCGATGCGTGCGTCGCGCCGGGGCCGCGCGTGACGAACGCGATGCCGGGGCGGCCGGTCAGCTTGCCGACCGCCTCGGCCATGTTCGCGGCCGCCGCTTCGTGGCGGCAGACGACCGTCCGGATGCGCGCGGTGTCGTCCGCGAGCGCATCGAGTACGGCGAGAAAGCTCTCGCCCGGCACGCAGAATACGCGTTCGACGTGATTGGCGAGCAACGCATCGACGAGCAGCCGCGCGCCGGTGGTGGCGCGCGGCTCGAGATCCTTGGAATGCGACATGGGCTGCCGTCTCCCTGGGTAGCGGGACGTACAGCTTACGCCCGTTGGCGGGGCGCCGGTATGTTGGCAGGTGAAAAGTGCCGGAACGGTCGGTCGTTCGGGGCTCGTCATGGTTTGGGCTGGCCGAACGGCCGAATTGCGCGCTTGCAACGGTTGGGCGCTGTCGGCCCGTTGCGGCGCGCACGATCGATTCCTTTCGGCCAAGCGCGGCGACGTGCGCGTGTTTCGCCGTTTTGAAACGCTGGTCGGCTTTTTGCGCGACATCGGCATCAGCCGGTTCGATGTGGATGCGTCGACGTTCGATCCGGATGCGGCCGGTCGGGCGAGCCGGTCCGATCGCGCGGCGGCGTTGAAGGCGGCCCACGAGGCAGCGGCACACGACCGCTGGTTTCGCGAGCAGGTGAAGCAGGCATTGGACGATCCGCGTACGTCGATTCCCGATGCCGAAGTCAGCGCCGACTTCGCGTCGCGCCGCGCTGCCATCTGTCAGCCCCACGCTACCGCCCGCTACAGCATCAGCACTCGACGATGTTCACCGCGAGCCCGCCGCGCGACGTTTCCTTGTACTTCGTCTTCATGTCGGCGCCCGTCTCGCGCATCGTCTTGATCACCGAGTCGAGCGACACGTAGTGCGAGCCGTCGCCGCGCAGCGCCATGCGCGCGGCGTTGACGGCCTTCACCGACGCCATCGCGTTGCGCTCGATGCACGGGATCTGCACCATCCCGCCGACCGGGTCACACGTGAGGCCGAGGTTGTGTTCCATCCCGATCTCGGCCGCGTTCTCCACCTGGCGCGGCGTGCCGCCGAGCACGGCCGCGAGCGCGCCGGCCGCCATCGAGCACGCGACGCCAACTTCGCCCTGGCAGCCGACTTCCGCGCCCGAAATCGACGCGTTGAGCTTGTACAGGATGCCGATCGCGGCGGCCGTCAGCAGGAAGTCGATCACGCCCTGTTCGTTCGCGCCCGGCGTGAAGCGCGTGTAGTAGTGCAGCACGGCCGGGATGATGCCGGCCGCGCCGTTGGTCGGCGCGGTGACGACGCGGCCGCCGGCTGCGTTTTCCTCGTTGACCGCGATCGCATACAGGTTGATCCAGTCGACCATCGACAGCGGATCCTGCAGCGCACGCTCGGGGCTGCCGGTGAGCGCGCGATACAGCTGCGGCGCGCGGCGCTTGACCTGGAACGGGCCGGGCAGGTTGCCGTCGGCGTCCGGGTTGCCGATCCCGCACCCGCGCGACACGCACGACTGCATCACCGCCCAGATCTTCAGCAGCCCGTCGCGCGTCTCTTCCTCGGTGTGCCACGCGCGCTCGTTTTCCCACATCAGCTGCGCAATCGACTTGCCGGTCGACTCGGTCAGCGCGAGCAGCTCGGCGCCGGTGCGGAACGGATGCGTCATCTGCTCGGCCGCGCTCAGCACCTTCGTGTTCGGCGCGCCGGCCGTCACGACGAAGCCGCCGCCGACCGACAGGTACGTGCGCTCGACGAGCACGTTGCCGTTCGCATCGGACGCGCGCAGCTTCATTCCGTTCGGATGCTCGGGCAGCGCCTGCCGGTAGAACGCGATGTTCTCCTTCAGCACGAACGGCACCGGATGCGTGCCGAGCAGCGCGAGCTTTTTCGACGTGCGCACCGCGTCGAGCCGCGCGTCGATCGTGTCGGGATCGACGGTGTCGGGCGCGTCGCCGAGCAGGCCGAGCATCACGCCGCGATCGGTGCCGTGGCCTTTGCCGGTCGCGCCGAGCGAGCCGTACAGTTCGACCTTCACGTTGGCCGTCGCGTCGAGCAGCCCGTCGCGCTCGAGGCCCTGGACGAACATCAGCGCCGCGCGCATCGGTCCGACCGTGTGCGAACTGGACGGGCCGATGCCAATCTTGAAAAGGTCAAACACGCTGACTGCCATTTCGATTCCTGCCTTGCTTGAAGAGTGGTGCTAGCGCGCCTGCAACGGCAGGCACGCGGCCAGCCATGCGGGCGGCATGACGGATAGCTGGCGCGCGACGCGGGCATAGCGCCCGTCGAGCCGCGCGGCCAGGTGAAAGAGTTCGGTGGCGTTTTTCGGGTCCCACTGCCCCGTGTAGCCCGGCAAGCCGGCTTCGCGGCGCTTTGCGTCGAACGGCACCGGCGAATGCACGAATTCTTCATGCGTCTTCTCGCCGAGCGCGTACGGCACGAGCCAGTCGAGCGCGGCCGCGAGCGTCGCGCCGTTCGCGCCGCGCTCGCGCAGCCAGTTGCGGTTGAAGCGGCGCGCGGCGAGCGCGGCCGTCACCAGCGGCTGCAGGTCGTACACCGCGTAATGCAGCGCATCGCGTTCGTCGAAATCCCAGGTCTTGCCATCGGGGCCGATGTTGTCGGCGAGATGCTCGACGAACAGCCGCTGCGCGGCGTTCATCATCTTGCGGTCGCCGAGCGTGAACGCGGACAGCGCGATCAGCTTGATCCGATGGCTCTGCCAGTTGTTGCGCCACGTGCCGGTGAGCGGCCGCTTCTGCGCGTCGATCTGCGCGACGTAGCCGGCGCCGAGCTTCGCGATGAATGCGGCCGTCGCGTTGCGGGTCTTGACCGGCAGCGCGCTCGCCGTCATGTCGTACGCGATGATCAGGCTGTCGAAGCGCGTCTCGTCGATCGGGTTGAAGCTCGGCTGGTAGGTCGACACCCACGCGGACAGGAAGCGGTCGACGAGCTGCAGATAGCGCGGCGCATTGGTCACGCGCCACGCGAGCGCGGCGTCGCGCATCAGGTCCATGTCCTTCAGCGCTTCGGCGCTCTGGTCGTAGATGCCTTCGTGCGGCAGCGTGCCCTCGGTGTGCACGCGCGGCATCGCCTTCGGCTGCTCGCCGATGCGCGCGTCGACGCTGTGGATCAGTGCCTGCACGCCCGGTTCGGCCTGCGTCGTCTCGCTCGCCTGCAACGCGGGCGCCGCGCAGAAATTCATTGCCGCGCGCGCGCTGCCGGCCGCGCCGAGACCGGCGGCAAGCGTCAGCGCGACGAACAGCGGCAAGCGGCGCGTGCGCGGCCGCGCCCGCGTTGCACCATGGCCCGGAAACATCGGACGCACCATGCGGAACTCCTTGATTGGCTGGATCGCGTTGATGTTAGCCGGATTGGCGGGCAAGCGTGAGCCGACTGGCCGCGCTGCGAACGCAAACACCGCACGCAACCGGCGGCTGTGTGCGGTGTGTTCGCGCGCGGACGCTTGGTTGCGAGATGTTCGTTACGCGTATTCCGACACCGGCACGCACGAGCAGAACAGGTTGCGGTCGCCGTACGCGTTGTCCGCACGGCCGACCGGCGGCCAGTACTTGTTCGTGCCGAGCGACGCGACCGGATAGGCAGCCTGCTCGCGCGAGTACGCGTGCGGCCATTCGTTCGCGGTGACGACGGCTGCCGTGTGCGGCGCGTGACGCAGCGGGTTGTCCTCGCGATCGGCGCGGCCTTCCTCGACCGCGCGGATTTCCTCGCGGATCGCGATCATCGCGGCGATGAAACGGTCGAGTTCTTCCTGCGACTCCGATTCGGTCGGCTCGACCATCAGCGTGCCCGGCACCGGGAAGCTCATCGTCGGCGCGTGGAAGCCGTAGTCCATCAGGCGCTTTGCGACGTCGTCGACGCTGATGCCGCTCGTTTCCTTGATCGGACGCAGATCGAGAATGCATTCGTGCGCGACCAGCCCGCCCGGGCCCGAATACAGCACCGGATAGTGCGGCGCGAGGCGCTTCGCGATGTAGTTCGCGTTGAGGATCGCGGTTTCGGTCGCGGCGGTCAGGTTCTTCGCGCCCATCATCGCGATGTACATCCACGAGATCGGCAGGATCGACGCCGAGCCGTACGGCGCGGCCGATACCGCGCCGATACCCTCTTCGCCGCGCGCGTAGCCGGTCGAACGCTGGTTCGGCAGGAACTTCGCGAGGTGCGCGCCGACCGCGACCGGGCCGACGCCCGGGCCGCCACCGCCGTGCGGGATGCAGAACGTCTTGTGCAGGTTCAGGTGCGACACGTCGCCGCCGAACTGGCCCGGCGCGGTCAGGCCGACCATCGCGTTCATGTTCGCGCCGTCGACGTACACCTGGCCGCCGTGCGCATGGACGATCTCGCAGATCTCGCGCACGTTCTGCTCGAACACGCCGTGCGTCGACGGATACGTGATCATGATCGCCGCAAGGTTCTTCGAGTGCTGCTCGGCCTTCGCCTTCAGGTCGGCGATGTCGACGTTGCCCTGCGCGTCGCACGCGACCACGACGACCTTCATGCCGGCCATGTGCGCGGACGCCGGGTTCGTGCCGTGCGCGGACGCCGGGATCAGGCACACGTCGCGATGGCCTTCGCCGCGCGACGCGTGGTACGCGTGGATGATCAACAGGCCCGCGTACTCGCCCTGCGAGCCCGCGTTCGGCTGCAGCGACACGGCCGCGTAGCCGGTGGCCGCGACGAGCATCTGCTCGAGCTGGTCGATCATCTCGCGGTAGCCGACGGTCTGCTCGGCCGGCGCGAACGGGTGGATCCGGCCGAACTCGGGCCACGTGACCGGCAGCATTTCCGACGTCGCGTTCAGCTTCATCGTGCACGAGCCGAGCGGGATCATCGAGCGGTCGAGCGCGAGATCCTTGTCGGACAGGCTGCGCAGGTAGCGCAGCATTTCGGTTTCGGAATGGTGGCGGTTGAACACGTGGTGCGTGAGGTACGCGCTCGTGCGCTCGAGGCCGGCCGGCAGCGCGGCGACGCCGGCGAGGCCCGCGTCCAGCGCATCGACGGCCGGTGCCGTGCCGCCCGCGGCCTGCGCGAACACGTCGAGCAGATCGGCGAGGTCGTCGCGGGTCGTCGTTTCGTCGACGGACACGCCGACTCGCGTGTCGCTCACGCGGCGCAGGTTGATGCGCCTGGCCTTCGCGAATTCGTGGATCTGCGCGGTGCGTGCGCCGGTATCGACGGTCAGCGTGTCGAAGAACGTGTCGTTGACCGTCGCGAAGCCGAGCTGCTTCACGCCCGCGGCGAGCAGCGCCGCGATGCGGTTCACGCGCAGCGCGATCGTCTTCAGGCCGTGCGGGCCGTGGTAGACCGCGTACATGCTCGCCATGATCGCGAGCAGCGCCTGCGCGGTACACACGTTCGACGTCGCCTTCTCGCGGCGGATGTGCTGTTCGCGCGTCTGCAGCGCGAGACGCAGCGCGGGCTTGCCCTGCGCGTCGACGGTCACGCCGACGAGGCGGCCCGGCATCTGGCGCTTGAATTCGTCGCGCACGGCCATGTAAGCGGCGTGCGGGCCGCCGAAGCCCATCGGCACGCCGAAGCGCTGCGTGTTGCCGACCGCGACGTCCGCGCCCCATTCGCCGGGCGGCGTCAGCACCGTCAGCGCGAGCAGGTCGGCCGCGACGACGACATGGCCGCCGGCCGCGTGGATCGCGTCGGTGAGCGCGCGGTAGTCGCGCACGTCGCCGTTCACGCCCGGATACTGCAGCAGCACGCCGAATGCGCCGGCCTGCGCGGCGTCGGCCGCCGGACCCGTCTTGATTTCGATGCCGACCGGCAACGCGCGCGTGCGGATCACTTCGAGGGTTTGCGGCAGCACGTCGTCGGCGACGTAGAACACGTTCGACTTCGGCTTGCCGGTGCGCTGCAGCAGCGTCATCGCTTCGGCCGCGGCCGTCGCTTCGTCGAGCAGCGATGCGTTCGAGATCGCGAGGCCCGTCAGGTCGGCGACCATCTGCTGGAAGTTCAGGAGTGCCTCGAGGCGGCCCTGGGAAATTTCGGGCTGGTACGGCGTATAAGCCGTGTACCACGCCGGGTTTTCGAGCACGTTGCGCAGGATCACGGCCGGCGTGTGCGAGTCGTAATAGCCCTGGCCGATATACGAGCGGAACACCTGGTTCTTGTCCGCGAGCGCGCGCAGCGCGGCGAGCGCTTCCGCTTCGCTCTTCGGTTGCGCGAACGGGCCGAGCGGCAGCGTTTCGGTGCGGCGGATCGAGGCCGGGATCACGGCGTCGATCAGCTCGGCGCGCGACGCGAAGCCGAGCGTGTCGAGCATGGCCTGCTGGCTGGCGGCATCGGGGCCGATGTGGCGTTCTGCGAACGCGTCGTGCGTTTCGAGCGCGGCGAGCGAGAGGGGCGTGCGGTTCATCAGGCGGTCCGGGTGTTCGAGCTTCATGGCGTGACTCTGGTCCCGCGCGGGCCGGTTGCCCGGCCGCGCGCAGTTCGGGTAGGAAAATTAGTCGATCAGCTTGCTGTACGCGTCGGCGTCGATCAGCTTGTCGGTCGATGCGCCGTCCGCGAGCTTGATCTTGAACAGCCACACGCCGTACGCGTCGCTGTTCACTTCTTCCGGCGAATTGGCGGCATCTTCGTTGATCGCGACGACTTCGCCAGACACCGGCGAGTAGATGTCGGATGCGGCCTTCACCGATTCGACGACGCCGACGGCGTCGCCCGCCGTCACCGACTTGCCGACTTGCGGCAGTTCGAGGAAGACGATGTCGCCGAGCGTGCTCTGCGCGTGATCGGTGATGCCGACCGTCAGCGTGCCGTCCGCCTCGGTGCGGATCCACTCGTGTTCGTCGGTGTACTTCAGATCGGCCGGGACGTTGCTCATCGGATGCTCCTGGATAAAAGGTGTGTGTTCGTTATGCTGGCGCGCCGCCGGGGCGCGCCGGGTGTGGTTGCGCCGGGCGCCATTTCCCGGCTTTGCCGGGACGCGGCCTGCCGGTCGCTTCCCGGTCGTTACGCAGCGAGGACCTTGCCGTTGCGCACGAACGGCAGTTTTACCACGCGCGCGGGAAGTTGCTTGTCTCGAATCTGCACCTGAACGGTGTCGCCGATCTGGACGGCTGCCGGCACGCGCGCGAACGCGATCGATTCCTGCATCGACGGCGAGAACGTGCCGCTCGTGATCTCGCCTTCGCCGTGCGGCGTGACGACCTTCTGGTGCGCGCGCAGCACGCCGCCCGCCTTGCCGTTTTCCTTCTGCAGGATCAGGCCGACGAACGCGGCGCGCGAGCCGTCGCGCTCGAGCGCGGCCCGGCCGACGAATTCGCGCGGCGCCGACAGGTCGACCGTCCATGCGAGGCCCGCGTCGAGCGGCGACGCGGTTTCGTCCATGTCCTGGCCATACAGGTTCATGCCGGCCTCGAGGCGCAGCGTGTCGCGCGCGCCGAGCCCGCACGGGCGCACGCCGTTTTGCTGCAGCGCATTCCACAGTGCTTCGACGTGCACGGCCGGGACGATCACTTCAAAGCCGTCCTCGCCGGTATAGCCGGTGCGCGCAATGGTGAGATCGCCGAACGGCGTGCCGGCGACCTGCGCGGCGTTGAACGGCTTCAGCTCGCTGGTGGCGGCGCGCGCGGCGGGCACCGTCGTCCAGACCTTTTCACGGGCGTTCGGGCCCTGAACGGCGACGATCGCCAAATCGCGGCGCGGCGCGATGGTCAGGCCGTAGCCGCCTTGTTCGTTGAGCCGGTTGAACCACGCGATGTCCTTCTCGGCCGTGCCGGCGTTGACGACGACGCGGAAGAAGTCTTCGGTGAAGTAGTAGACGATCAGGTCGTCGATGACGCCGCCTTCCGGATTGAGCAGGCACGAGTAGAGCGCCTTGCCGGGCGTCTTGAGTTTGCCGACGTTGTTCGCGATCGCGTGTTCGAAGAACGCGCGCACGCGGCTGCCGGTGAAATCGACGACGCACATGTGCGACACGTCGAACATGCCGGCGTCGGTGCGCACGGCCTCGTGTTCTTCGATCTGCGAGCCGTAGTTGACGGGCATGTCCCAGCCGCCGAAGTCGACCATGCGGGCATTGAGCGCGCGGTGCGCGGCGTTGAGCGGGGTTTGTTTCAGTGCAGTCATCGAGGCCTCAGGCAAGGCGCTTGCGCGCGGGTCAGAACGGCCATGTGCGGACCGTCGCGGCCTGGGGGCCTGCGAAGCGATCCGGTACATGCCCCTCTGTCCTCGATACCTGAGAGATTGCGCTGCGGCTGCAAGCCGGCGAACGCGCGCCCCTTCGGTGGGCAGCCTGCCCGCGCTGCTTGTGCGCAGCGGGCTACTGCCGCTCTCCAGAGTGCAGGGAGTGCGGCCCGCGCAATGCGCGGACGGGAATCCCCGACGCGGTCGGTCCTTTTGCCTGAGAGTTTGCGGGTGTGCCCCTTCGGCGGCGCGACCGGCGTTGCAAAAGCGACGCGGTCACACGCTCTCCCGACGCGTGCGGGCGACTGTACGCGAGCGGGTCGGCATTGTCAATTTGAGCAAAAGAATGTCGCTTCGCGACAAGCGGCCGGCACGGGCCGGCGCACGGATTACTCGCCGATCGCGCGCGCGGCCGTGTCGAGTTCCTGGTTCAGCACGCGCTGCTCGTCGCCGGACAGGCCGCCGTTGTGCTGCGCGGACATGTCGTTCGCTTCCTGGCGGATCACGTCGAGGCGGTGATGCAGTTGCGCGCCGTACGGCGGCGGGTAGTAGCCGCCGTTGACGCGCGCATCGATCCGGCGGTGCAGGTTGTCGATCCGCCCCTGGACCTCCTGCAAGCGGTCGTTCGCGACGACCTGAGGATTCGGCCGGGGCGGGGGTGCCTGTCGGGCCGGCCGCTGCGGCTGCACGACACAGGCCGCGAGCGAGGAAACCAGGACGCAGCATGCTGCTGCGCGAATCAACCGTTGCATCACATTCTCCTGACGGTTTGGTGTCGGATCGACTTTTCGAGAAACGCGTCAGACCGGACGACCGCTGACTTTCGTTCCCGCACCATTTGTAACGGAATGTTCGGACGCGGCCGCCGCGACGGCCGATGCGTGGCCGCAACCGCGGCCGGCTCGTTCCCGATCCGGCCGGCCACTGTCAGACGATGCGGCGCACGCATGGTACGCGGCGGCCTTCGTGCTCGCTTTGCGCGGCGAGCTCGATGATCGTCATCACGTCGACCGCGTCCTGCGGCGTGACCGGGAACGGCGCGCCGTCGTGGACCGACGCGGCGAGCGCGCGGTAGAACTCCGCGTACTGGCCGTCGAGCGTCGGCACCGGGCGTTCGACCTCCAGCTCGCCGTCGAGCACGCGCAGCACGCCGGGCGGGTTGCCGCCGCCGAACTCGACGTGGTCGGGCGTGAGGCCGGCCTTCAGCTGGTCTTCCTGCGTGTCGAGCCCGAACTTCTGATAGCTGCCGCGCGTGCCGTGCAGCGTGAAGCGCGCGGGCTCGATCGCCGACAGCGCGCTCGCGTGCAGCGCGACGTCCTTGTCCGGATAGCCGAGCAGCAGGTGCACGAGATCGGGCGCCGTGCCGTTGTCGCGGCGCGTCTTCACCGTCGCGCTGACCGTCTGCGGCAGCCCGAACAGCACGAGCGCCTGATCGATCAGATGCGGGCCGAGGTCGAGCAGCAGGCCGCCGCCGCGTGCCGGCTCCTCGCGCCAGCGCGTGCGCGGGGTCGGGCGGAAGCGGTCGAAGTGCGACGCGAACCACGTGACGCGGCCGAGTTCGCCCGATTCGACGATGCGGCGCACGGTCAGGAAGTCGCCGTCCCAGCGGCGATTGTGGAACGGCGCGAACAGGCGGCTGCGCGTGTTCGCGAGCCGCGCGAGCGCGAGCGCCTCGTCGGCGGTGAGCGTGACGGGCTTGTCGACGACGACGTGGCGGCCGGCTTCCAGCACCTGCCGCGCGAGCGTGAAGTGCGTGTCGTTCGGCGTGGCGATCACCACGCAATCGATGTCGTCGAGGGCGAGCAGCGCATCGAGATCGGGGACGATGCGCGCGCCCGGATACGCGGCGCGCGCGCGGTCGGACTGACCCGTTGCGATCGCGGCGACCTCGGTGCGGCCGCTCGTGGCGATCACGGGCGCGTGGAACGTCGCGCCGGCGAAACCGAAACCCATCAAACCAATCCTGAGCAATGACGACATGGCAATCCTTGGCTGCGTACGAAACGAAAGGACGGCGCGCCGGGAAGGCGCGGGAACGACCGGCTATTTTGGCATGACGCCGCCGCACATACCGGAGCGTTCGGCAAGATGCGCGGCAGCCGGCGGCGGCGTGCGCACGTGCAAGCGGCGTTTGGCGCGGTGCCGGCGCAGCGCACACGGCCGACCTCGTGAGGAGGCTGCGCGCGCTGGTTGTCCCGCCGCCCAGCGCCGACCCGATGCGGGCCGAACCGGCGGCACGCTCCGATGGCGCCGTGTCATGCAGCGACCCGCTGCCGCGACACCGCATCGGCGATCTGTGCCGCCCACGCGGCGCAGGCGGCCGGCCCCGGATGGAAACCGTCGGCGGCCATCAGATGCCGCTCGAGCGGCAGCGCGACGCGCAGGAACGTGCAGTTCGGCCGGGTCGCGGCCCAGCCGGCGAGGGCGGCATTGAGCCGCTTCGCACGCAGCCCGAGATACCACGCGAGCGGCTGCGGCAGCGCCGGAAAGCGCTCCATCGGCGGTATCGCCGACAAGATCACGTGGCCGACGTGGAAACGTGCGGCGAGCAGCTGCACGAGTTCGGCCTGCTGCGCCTGCCAGCGGGCCGGCGGCACGCCGCCCGTGACATCGTTGACGCCGAGCGACGTCACGGCCACGTCGAACGGCGCGGCCGGTTCGGTCGCGAGCCAGTCGACGAGTTCGCGCGTGGTGAGACCGGTGCGGGCGAGCAGTTTCCACGCGACCCGATGAGTGAGCGCCAACTTGCGGACCAATTGCCCGGACAGCGCGTCGTGCTGCGACGCCACGCCGACGCCCGCGGCGGCCGAGTCGCCGACCACCAGCACGCGCAGCGGCGGGCCGTCGCCGGCCACGCCGTCGCGCGGGCCGGCCGCCTCGGGCAGCCGCGGGGTAACGCGGCGCACGCGGCGTCCCTGGAGGAACAGCAGCGGGCCGAGGGCGGCGGTGGCAAGCGGGTATCCCATGGAGTCGATCCGGTCGTGGTGGGGAGGGCGGCGCGAGGGCGCGCCGGCGTGCTGCCATTGTGGCCGATCGGACCGCAGAAGGGGCCGGATTGGCCGTCAGGACAAGGAACGCACGCGAATCGGCCACCGGCGAAACACGGGCGCGCCGGCGTGCGCGACCCATTCGCTCACGCTTCGGAAAAGCGCCGCGCCGACGTGTTAACATGCGCGTCCTGCCCCGCGTGTCCGCCTGCGTCCCAGGCGTGCCGCGCGCGGCATCCTCCCGGCGTTTCGCCGTCAACCGCAACATCATCCGTCATCATGTCCGCAGGCCTCAACCCCGCTCAGAACGAAGCGGTGCGCTACCTCGACGGTCCCTGCCTCGTGCTCGCCGGCGCGGGCAGCGGCAAGACCCGCGTGATCACGCAGAAGATCGCGCACCTGATCGAAGCGAAAGGCTTCGAGCCGCGCCACATCGCGGCCGTCACGTTCACGAACAAGGCCGCCGCCGAAATGCGCGAGCGCGTGTCGAAGCTGCTGGAAGGCAAGACGCTCACCACGCCTGGCAAGGAAGGCCGCAAGGTGCCCGTCAACCAGCTCACCGTGTGCACGTTCCATTCGCTCGGCGTGCAGATCCTGCGTCAGGAGGCCGAGCACGTCGGCCTGAAGCCGCAGTTCTCGATCATGGATGCGGACGACTGCTTCGGGATGATCCAGGAGCAGATCGGCACCACCGACAAGGGCCTGATCCGCAAGATCCAGAGCACCATCTCGCTGTGGAAGAACGGCCTGATCATGCCCGAGGAGGCGATGACGATCGCGGCCAACGAGGACGAGCACCAGGCGGCGCTCGTCTATCGCAACTACGTCGCGACGCTGCACGCGTATCAGGCCGTCGACTTCGACGACCTGATCCGGCTGCCGGCCGAACTGTTCGCGAAGAACGAGCAGGTGCGCGACCGCTGGCAGAACAAGCTGCGTTATCTGCTGATCGACGAATACCAGGACACCAACGCGTGCCAGTACGAGCTGCTGAAGTTGCTCGCCGGCCCGCGCGCGGCGTTCACGGCCGTCGGCGACGACGACCAGGCGATTTACGGCTGGCGTGGCGCGACGCTCGAGAACCTCGCGCAGCTCGGCAAGGATTTTCCGAAGCTGCACGTAATCAAGCTCGAGCAGAACTACCGGTCGACGGTGCGGATCCTGACCGCGGCGAACAACGTGATCGCGAACAACCCGAAACTGTTCGAGAAGAAGCTGTGGTCCGAGCACGGGATGGGCGATTCGATCACCGTCACGCCGTGCAACGACGAGGAACATGAGGCCGAATCGGTCGTGTTCCGGCTGTCCGCGCACAAGTTCGAGCGGCGCGCGCAGTTCCGCGACTACGCGATCCTGTATCGCGGCAACTTCCAGGCGCGGATCTTCGAGCAGGTGCTGCGGCGCGAGCGGATTCCGTACGTGCTGTCGGGCGGCCAGTCGTTCTTCGACAAGGCCGAGATCAAGGACCTGTGCGCGTACCTGCGCCTGATCGCGAACGCCGACGACGATCCCGCGTTCATCCGCGCCGTCACGACGCCGCGCCGCGGGATCGGCAACACGACGCTCGAGGCGCTCGGCTCGTTCGCGGGCCAGGCGAAGGTGTCGCTGTTCGAGGCCGTGTACATGGGCGGGATCGAGGCGCGGCTGTCCGCGCGGCAGATCGAGCCGCTCAGGATGTTCTGCGACTTCATCCAGCGCCTGACCGACCGCGCGGACAAGGAACCCGCCACCGTCGTGCTCGACGACATGATGGAGGCGATCCACTACGAGGCGTACCTGTACGACGCGTTCGACGAACGGCAGGCGCAGTCGAAGTGGCAGAACGTGCTCGAATTCCTCGAGTGGCTGAAGCGCAAGGGCACGAAGCCGGAGACGGAGGCCGTCGACGGCGAGGCTGAAGGCTTCCACAACGCGGACGGGCTCGCGGACACCGGCAAGAACCTGCTCGGCCTGATCCAGACCGTCGCGCTGATGTCGATGCTCGAAGGCAAGGACGAGGATCCGGACGCCGTTCGGCTGTCGACCGTCCACGCGTCGAAGGGGCTCGAGTACCCGCACGTGTTCCTGGTCGGCGTCGAGGAGGGCATCATGCCGCACCGCGGCGGCAGCGACGACGACGGCCCGATCGACAACGAGCGGATCGAGGAGGAGCGCCGGCTGATGTACGTCGCGATCACGCGCGCGCAGCGCAGTCTGCATCTGAACTGGTGCAAGAAGCGCAAGCGGGCACGCGAGACGGTCGTGTGCGAGCCGTCGCGCTTCATCCCCGAGATGGGCCTCGACGACGCGCCGCCGCCGACGCCGGAAGAAGCGCCGATGTCGCCGAAGGACCGGCTCGCGAGCCTGAAGGCGTTGCTGCAGAAGTGAGTTGGGCGGGGGCCTTGGCCTTCGCTTCGTTTCGGCTGCGGCTGGGGTTTGAGCTTGGGCCTGGGCAAAACAAAACCCCCGCGATGCGTACGCATCGCGGGGGTTTTTTCCGGCCGGCGTGACGGTTACTTCGCCGCGTTGACCATGTAGTCGACGGCCGCCTTCACGTCGGCGTCGGACGCGTTCGACCCGCCCTTCGGCGGCATCGCGCCCTTGCCGTGCAGCGCGTAGTTGTAGACGGTATCCATCGATTCCTTCAGGCGCGGCGCCCAGTCCTCCTTGCTGCCGAACTTCGGCGCGCCGAGCACGCCGGCCGCGTGACACGCCTGGCACACCTGCGTGTACAGCGCCTTGCCGGCCGACGCGGCGTCGGCGCTCGTCGGCGCGGCCGCGGGCTTTTCGCCGGTCTTCGGAATCGCGGCGATCGCGGCCATTGCGGCGGCGGCCTGCGCGTTCGACGCGTCGGCGCCCGATGCGCCTGCCGCACCCGCCGCGCCGCTCGCGGCCTGCGCCGCGTTGGCGGCCGGCGCGGCCGGTTCGGGGAAGTTCGCGCCGTCGTTGTTCGCCATGTAGACGATCGCGCGCGCGATTTCATAGTCGCTGACGTCGTCGGGGCTCGTGCCGCCGCGCGGCGGCATCGCGCCCTTGCCGGACAGCGCCGTCTTCAGCAGCGTGTCGAAGCCTTGCGAGATGCGCGGCGCCCAGTCGTCCTTGTTGCCGAACTTCGGCGCGCCGGCCGCGCCCGTGCCGTGACAGGTCACGCACACGGCCTTGTAGACTTCCTCGCCGGTCTTGTACGTGCGGGGCGCGTTGGCGTCTTTCACTTCGACCTGCGCGATCGGTGCGATTCGCGCGGCGACCTGTTGGTCGGATAGCGCGTCGGTGCCTGCGCCCGAACGGAACGCATGATTGGCATAGGTGGCAAACAGGACGATCAGCGCAATCGGAATCGCGAATGATGCAATGACAACGGCAATCAGTTGCCCGGGAGTTTTGACGGGAGATTCGTGGGGTGCTTCGCTCATGCTTGCCTCGTCTCCGTGAATAGGAATTGTGAGCGCGGTGCAACGGCAAAATGGCAGTCCAATGAAGCACGGACGATTATAGACGGAACGTTTACATCACGGCGAGCGGCGCGAAGGCGCGTGTTTACCCGCAGGAATGAGGGCCGGACGATGATTCTGCCGGCAAGGTGGACGCGTCATGGGAAACCGGGTATCCTTGCCGTCTTGCCAATGGTGGGCGGCCGGTTTATTGGGGTCGTTTCACTGTCACAGGCGCCCGTAGCTCAATGGATAGAGTACTGCCCTCCGAAGGCAGGGGTTGCTGGTTCGATCCCAGCCGGGCGCGCCAAGCCTGATTCCAGGCACCGTTTTTCCGATCCGCTTCTCTATCCTCGCCATCTCGGCCGTTCGTCGAGCAACCGACAGCAGACGCGCGCATGACCCAAGCACCCCCGCCCGCGCACCGCCGTCAGTCGATCACCGCCGTCGCAACCACCGCCCCCAACGAAGCACCGCCTACCTCGATATCCGCCACATCGATGATCGCGACCCAGTCGAACGCCGGCATCGCGGCGAGCTGCTCCGCAGTGGCAGCATATTCCTGCATCGACGTGCTCACGTAACGCAGCCGCTCGGTCCATTCAGGCAACGGTCCGGGCGCCGTCGTCAGCACCACGCTCAGCAGATCCTGTTCCGCGCGCGCCGCGATGGCGCGCAGCGCGGCCTGCACACGTTCGTGATCGCCTGCAGCGTCGAGGATCAGCGCGCCGGGAATCGGCGCATCCTGTGGCGGCAATTGCACGGTCGCGCGTCCGCGTTCGACACACATCCGGTAAATCCGCCGAATCAGCGGCAGGCGCGCCTGCAGTGCGTCGTGCTTGCGCACGCGTGCCTGCGCCGTACGCGCGATCCGTCGGCGCAGCGCCGGCAGCGTAACCACACGCTCGAGCGCGTCGTCCCATGCACGCGTGGCATCGCCGGCGAGCAGCGCATCATCGCCGTCGTTCAGCATGACGCGCAGCGCCGGCCGGTCGCTCGCGACGACGGCGATGCCGGCCGCCGCGAACTCCTGTCGCTGGATCGCGCCGGTCGCTCCGTCGCCGGCATCGGCGGCGAGCGGCATCAGCGCGACGTCCCAGTCCAACGCGCGCAGTTGCTCCGCGTACGCGCGGTATTCGTCGGGCGCGGGCCGCAATTCGGCAGCCGGATGATGTTCCCATCCTGCCGGCACGTGCGCGCCGAAGAACTGCACGGCGACGCGGCCGGCATGACGCTCGCACAGCGCGCGCAACGCGGTGTCCACCAGCGCGAAGTTACCCGGCAGAAGCGCCGCGCCGGCGACGCCGATCGTCACGCGCGCGTCCCTGCGGGCCGGGACCGGACGCAGGAAGAGTTCGAGATCGACGCTGTCGGGCAGCACGAACACGTTCGGATTCCACGGCCGATACTGGCGCGCGAGATCGGGCGTCGGAACGATGATCGCGTGCGCGTTGCCGAGAGTGAACGCGATACCGGTCCACGTCGAATCGGCCTGCGCCGACGGTTGCGCGGCGAGCGGAAGGTCGGTCGCATAGATCACGGGCTTGTCGAATTCGAAGATCGCGCCGAGCGCGTCGAGCGACAGCAGCCCCGGCGTATGGCGATCGAGCAGCACGGCATCTGCGGTGGCGATCGCCGCGCTGTCGGCGAGACCGCTGACAAGCGTCCACTCGTCGTCGAGCCGCGCGAACGGCAGCGCGAGACGGCGCTGCACGGATGGACCGTCGGCCGGATCGATTACATACGCGACGATGCGCTTCTGCTGCTTCGCGCGCGCCGCAGACGCACCGGCCGTTGCCGGAGCGGGTGCCGGCGCCGGCGCCGGCGCCTGCCGCCGACCGTGTTCGGCGATTCGCGTATACAGCGCTCCGTGGCGTCCGGGTTCGGCGTCGACGGGCAGCACATGTATCGCCGCGTTGACATGACGATACGTGGCGGCGATCGCGTCCGAGCGCACCACCAGCGCGTCGGCGCGCCGGATCGCATCGCGCATCGCGGCGAGCCGGCGCGCGCTGCCGGCGATATCCGGATCGTCGAGCGTGAACGCGTCGAGCGGCCGGTCGATGTGGCAGACGACCGGCTTGCCGAGCGCGAACACCTGCTCGAGCGCCGCGCCCGACAGCAGGCTCGCCGTCGCGCCGTGCAGCACGATCACGTCGGCGCGTTGCAGCGCGCTCACGTCGATTCCATTTGCGCCGACGGGAAAATCGAGCGTCCATTCCCGAGCGAGTGCGTGCATCGGCGTGGTGAACCGCGCCGCGATCCTCGCATCGGCGGCCGGCGCCGCGCACACGACGGCCATGCGCCGAGGCACACCGGCGGCGTGCGGCGCGACGGCCGCACCGTCCGCGCCGGACTGCGCGTCGGGTTCGTTCGCGCGTGCCTGCGTCGTGGCGACGAAGTGCCGCAATTGCCGCCAGAACACCGCTTCCTCTTCGCGGTACACGTCGCGCGCCTCGTGCACGGTCGCCTTCGCGTGCGCGATTTCATGCGGATCCAGCCCCCACGCGATCCCCTTGCCGCTCATGACCCAGCGTTCCGCGTTCGGCATCGACGCGTCGTTGAGAATGCACACGACCGGGCAACCGCACATCAGCGCTTCGAATACCGCGGTGGACCATTCGTACAGGTACAGGCATTCGACACGGCGAAACAGTTCGGCCAACTCGTGCGCGGAGCGTGGCGCGACACGGCCGGAAATCTCGATCGAATCGGCCGTCGCCGGATGCAGGCTGCCGCCGCGGCGCAGATGGCGGTTCAGGAATACGGCGGTGCCGCGGCGCGTTGCGTCGTCGACACCGTCGCAATGGAAGATGCGCGTATCGACGAGCGGGATTCTGAGCAGGTCGGCGTGCCAGCCGTCGGGCACGATCGACGGACCGAACGTGAACACGAGATCGGTCGGCGCGAGCTCGATCGGCTTCCCGTTGATGCGCCCCGGCTCCGCGAGCAGGTAGCGCGCGACGCAGCGTGCGTTGAACGGATTGCCTTCGACGATCTCCGGATAGACGGCGATCGGCCGGCGGCCCGCGGCGGCGTGCGCGTGCGCGATCTGCTGCGTCAGCAACGGCGTGCGCAACTGCGGGTGCACGTCCGCCGTGTTGATATAGGCCTCGCAGCCGAGCAGGTTCAGCGCGTGGCACAGGTAGTGCATCGCGCGCACGCCGCCGGACGTCTGCAGGTACGGCGGCGCGGATACGTAGTACGGCTGGCCGAGCGGCGCGAAGATGCGGGGCGTGTCGTTCATGGAGCGGATGCCACGAGATGCGATGAAGGGCGGCGGACAACCGGCCGCGCGGCCGTCCGGTAAAAGTCGGATACCACCTGAAGCACACGCTCCTGTTCCGCGTCGCTCATCGCGTGGTACAGCGGCAGGCGCACGAGCCGGTCGGCGACGTCGTCGGTCACGTGCATGCCGGAGCCGCAACGGCCGTAGCGGCGGCCCGCCGGCGAACTGTGCAGCGGCACGTAATGGAACACGGCGAACACGCCCGCGTCGCGGATTCGCTCGAGCAGCGCCGTGCGCTCGGCGAGGTCGCGCGCGAGGAAATAGAACAGATGGCCGTTGCCGGCTTCACTCAGCGGCACGGCGGGCAGCGTGAGGCGACCGGCATCGTGCAGCGGCCGCAACGCATCCTCGTAGCGCTTCACGGTCGCGCGCCGTTGCTCCGTGATCACGTCCGCGTGTTCGAACTGCGCGTACAGGAAGGCGGCGATCAATTCGCCGGGCAGATACGACGAGCCGACGTCGACCCACGTGTACTTGTCGACCTGGCCGCGGAAGAACTGGCTGCGGTTCGTGCCTTTCTCGCGGATGATCTCCGCGCGCTCGACGAGCCGCTCATCGTTGACGAGCAGCGCGCCGCCTTCGCCGGCGATCACGTTCTTCGTCTCGTGGAAGCTCAAGCACGCGAGATGCCCGAGGCTGCCCAGCGGCTTGCCGTTCCACGTCGACTGGATCGCCTGAGCGGCATCCTCGACGACCCATAGCCGGTAGTCGTCGGCGAGCTGCATGATCGCGTCCATGTCGCACGCGACACCCGCGTAATGGACCGGCACGATCGCGCGCGTGCGCTCGGTGATCGCGGCGGCCACCAGCTTCTCGTCGAGGTTCAGCGTATCGGGACGGATGTCGACGAACACGGGCGTCGCGCCGCGCAACGCGAACGCGTTAGCAGTCGATACGAACGTGTACGACGGCATGATCACTTCGTCGCCGGGGCCGACGTCGGTGAGGATCGCGGCCATCTCCAGCGCGGCCGTGCACGAGTGCGTGAGCAGCGCGCGATGGCAGCCGATGCGCGCTTCGAGCCACTGGTGACACAGTTTCGTGAACGCCTGGTCGCCGGCGAGGCCGCCTTGCTCGACGGCCTTCGCGATGTAGTACAGCTCCTTGCCGACGATGAACGGCCGGCCGAACGGAATGCGGTCGAGATTGGGGGGAGCGAACATGACGGAACTCCGCGAAGGCGTGAACGGGGGCATCGGGGCCGGCGGCATGCGCGTGCGCGCTCAGCCGTCCTTCCGGACGAGGATCGTGAATTCGTACAGGCCGTAGTCGTGCAGCAGCGCGACATTGCGCGAGTAGCGGCGCTTGCAGCGGTCGAACAGCGCGCACGGATCGGCGTAGTAGAGCCGCTCGGGACGCATGTGCGGCGGATCGGAATACGACGTCAGGCAGTTGAACGCGAAGCCGCTGCGGCTCGTCTCGTGCAACGTGTCGAGCGTCGCGTGGATGTAGTCGAGCCACGCATCGTCGCCGTGGCCGCGGTGCACGTTGAAGATCCCCGACGCGATCCCGTAGTCGGCAACCGCGCGCGGCGCGGCGCCGACGTGGAACGTCACGTCGGCGCGATCGCGATAGCGCGCGCGGGCCGCGTCGATCATCTGCGCCGACACGTCGTTGCCCGAATAGGCATGGTTGCGTCCGGCCGCGTGCTCGTCGAGAAAATCCACCAGCGCGCCGTAGCCGCAGCCGAGATCGTTGACCGAGAAGCCGTCGGGCGCGGGCGCGACGATCTTCGTCAGCTGCGCGAACCGCAGCCGCTGGCCGTCCTCGCCGTTCCAGTCCACGCCGCGCGCGGTCTGGCCGTGCTCGGCCAGGCGCGCGCTGTAATACGCGGCGACGTCTGCCAGCAGGCTCGAGTGTCGGGAATCGTCCATCGCATCATCCTCAGGTTCGGCTGGTCACGACATGCCGGCGCGCATCCGGGCCGCAATGGAACAGCACGTCGAGCACCGTCACGCCGTGGACGAACTCGCCCCACAGCTGCGTGTACGTTGGATAGGCCGGATAGTCGAACCAGCGCACTGCGATTCCTTCGGCCGCGAAGCGGCTCTCGTCGAGGTAATCGCGCGCGGCGGGGCCCGACAGGTATTCGGTCGCGCCAGCCTGGATGCACAGGTTCAGCAGCTTGTCGGTGCGATCGCCTTCCAGCGTGTAGTCGGACGACGACGAAATGCGCGTGTCGATGCCGAGCTGCCGGTTGATCCAGGTCAGCATCGCGAGATTCAGCGCACTCAACGTGCGGTGGCCGGTCAGATAGAGCGCTTCGAGCTCGTCCGCGTAACGCGCGAAGTGCGGCGCGCGTGCATAGTTCTGCCGCAGCCGCGTCCAGTGCTGTTCGGCCCAGTCGCTGCCGTCGATCTCGGTGTCGCGAATGCTCTGGTAATAGCGTCCCTTCACCTTGACCGGCACCGTCAGCCACTGCACGCCTTGCGGCGTCTTGATCTGGTTGCGGTTGCGCCAGTCGCGCCGCGTGTACTGCGCGTCGTCGTACAGGATGAACTCGTCGGTTGCGGCGATCAGGTCGAAATAGCCCTTCCACGGGATGTAATTCGACTGGACGATCGCGATGCGTTTCGGCTGCACGGTCATCTCGCTCACGCCGGGATGTGACCGTACCGGTACATGTCGACGAGTTCGGGCGGAATGCCCCAGTCGGTCGCGCCGAGCCGGTCGTGCAGCGCTTCGAGATCGGCGCGGATCGCGCGTTCGAGCTGCTCGACCATGCGATTGCGTGCGGGCACGAAGTCGTGCTGGTAAGCAGCGTTGATCTGGTGGCGGACCGTCTTCGCGATCGCGGTGTCGCGCGACAGGTTGCGAATCAGCGGCCGTTCCGGCGCGAGCTCGGCATAGCGCGGATCGATCGGCTGGCCGCGCATCGCGGCGACGAGGTCGCGGCACAGCACCGGCGACAGGTGGAAGCCGTCGCGCTTGGTGCCGCCGAGAATCCACAGGCCGCGCACGCTGGTCTCGCCGAACAGCGGATACAGGTCGGACGTCGTCGGCCGCCAGCCGACGTTCACGTTGACGAGATTCGCACGCGAGAAGCGCGAGTTGATCTGGTCCATCGCGGATTTCAGCAGCGTGTACGCGCTGCCCGCGTGCCCGTGCTCGTGCGGCACCGGGCTGATGTAGTTGCTTGCACCGACGAGCGTGCGATCCGGGCCGTAAGGCGCCGAATACACGCCGCACGCGAGGCCGCGATTCGTCGTGCGCACGCAGTGCGTATGCACGTTCTCGCTGCTCTGCAGCTCGATTGACATGCCGATCCCGTAGAACAGCCGCTGCACGGGTAAATCCGGCACGCTCGCCTGCAGCACCTTCGTCAGGTTCGCGCCGTTGCAGAGCACGAAGCGGTCGGCGTCGAGCGTCGTGCCGTCGCTCAGCCGCGCACCGGCGGCACGGCCGCCCGCGACGTCGAGCCGTTCGACCTCGGCGGAGACGAACGTGACGTTGCCGGCCGCGGCCACGCTGGCCTGCAGCGCATCGAGAAACTGCTTCGGGTTCGCCCAGCCTTCGCGCTTCAGATACACGGCGTTCAGCGCGCGGAACTGCGGTTGCGGATGATAGTTCGGGATGCTGGCCGGATCGACGGTCTCGCACGGTTCCTCGAACTCGCGGCAAAAGCGCCGCATCGCCGCGAAATTCTCGTCGTCGAGCGCGTCGGTCGCGGCATTGTTCAGCACGTAGGTGCCGAAGCCGTGCGCGACCGCGCGATCCGGCGTGCAGATCTGCGCGAACACTTCCGGCCATGCGGCGGTCGCCGCGCGGCTCAGTTCGAACTTGAAGCGGTCGATCGGCGTGCCGAGCGAATCGCCTTCCAGTTCGGTGAACGAGTTGAGCATCGCGGCGGCCGCGCGCGTCGCGGAGCCCGGACGTTGTGCCGGCCCGACGACGACGAGCTCGACGTCGGGCTCGGCGCGCAGCCACGCGCGGGCCGTCATCAGCCCGAGGATGCCGTTGCCGAGGATCGCGATCTTCATGTGCGCACCCCGCCGCCTTCAGGGAACGTGAGATAGCACAGCGACGGATACGACTTCGCCTTGTGCACGCGATGCGGGTATTTGCCAAGCAGCTCGCGCACGTAGTGGACACCTTCGGCCGGTGTCTGGCCGCCGCGCGTGAGCTGCCAGAACGCGACCACGCCGCCCGGCACGAGGCGCCTCATTACCGTTTCGAATGCTTGCCGGGTCGGGCCCGGCACGTTCAGGTCGAACCACGCGAGCGCGACCGGTTCGCCCGGATGCGCTTCTTCGTACGCAGCCAGCGTGTCGCGGCAGTCGCCTTCCCACACGTGGTGCTTGCCGTTCACGTGGCCCATCGCGTTGTTGCGTTCGTGCAGCGACAGCAGGTTGCGCAGCAGGTCCGCATAGTCGCTCGCGAGCGAGTACGTGCCGTCGGAGAACAGTTTCCGGTCGCGCGAATCGCTGTCGGAGAAGCCCGCGTAGCCGGTGAACGTATCGAACGCGTGAATGCGGCGCTGGAAGTTCAGCGGCTCGAGGATCGCGCGGAAGTTCTCGCACAGCACGGCCGTCTGGCCGCGCCAGGTGCCGAGGTCGAGAATCGAGCCCGGCAGCGGCACGATCCGTTCGTAGACCTCGAACGTCGCGAGGATCCGCGCCAGCAGCGAACCGCGCACGAACAGGCCGAGCGAGCGTTCGAGTTCCTCCTGCGTCGCCGGATAGGTCTGCATCAGGTCGAACAGTTCGCGCCGTGCGGCGAGCTGGTCGTCGTTCGAGTTGGAGATGATTGAGGACTCGTGCATACACGTGGCTCCAGGCGCTGAGAGGGGAATCGGGGCATCCCCAGCCGCGGGCCGGCAAGCGGCTTGCGCCCTGCGCGATCGTCCGCGCGGTGGACGCCTCCAAGTCTGTGCCCGAGTCTATCGACCCGCGCCCGGGATCAAATGCCGGATTAGCGGGCCGTTTTCCCCCGCATTTCCGTGTATGCCCGTGTGCGCGGCGGCCGCCCGGCCGTCGAACCGGCGCGCGGGCGCCGTCGCAAACCATTGACGGGCAAGGCTTCGCGCGACGGCGCGATGGACGACGCTCGCGCCGCGCGGGGCCGCCGGACACGGGAACCGCGGCATTGATCGCCGTCAAGCCGCCGGCCGCGCCGTCACCGGAAAAGCGACCAAATCCGCCGCCTGCTCCGCCGATTGGAACGGCCGGCGCGCGCCGAGAATGCTGGCATGTCGAGGGCCGTCCGCGCGTGCGCGACGACGGCCTCCGCGCGTGTCGCGCGCTCCGTATCGAACCCACGCTGGCTTACCACGATGACTGATCTCACGCTGTCCGACTCCCCCGTCGCCACGATCGAAGCGGCGCTGGCGCTCCACCAGGCCGATCGCCTGGAAGAAGCCGAGACGCTGTACCGCCGCATCCTCGACGCGGAGCCGCGGCACGCGGACGCGCTGCACCTGCTCGGCCTGATCGGTCACCAGTACGGGCGCTATCACGAGGCGTCCGAGCTGATCATGGCCGCGATCGAGATCAAGCCCGACGCGATCTACTACTACAACCTCGGCAACGTGATGCAGGCGAACAACCGCCCGGCCGCCGCCGCCGAGTGCTTCCGTCTCGCGATCGAGCTGCGGCCGGGCTACGTCGACGCTTACAACAACCTTGGCAACGCGCAGCGGCTCGCGGGCAACGCGCGCGCGGCCGTCGACGCGTTCTGTCAGGTGATCGCGCTGCAGCCGGACCACGGGCAGGCGTACAACAACCTCGGCAACGCACTGCTCGACCTGAACGAGATCCCCGCCGCGCTCGAGGCGTACCAGCACGCGGTTGCGCTGCGTCCGGACCTGCCGGAGCCGCGCAGCAACCTGCTGTTCGCGTATCACTACAGCGATGCGTTCGATCCGCGCGCGTACCTCGACGAAGCCGCGCGGTTCGACGCGCTGGTCACGCAGCGCGCGCAGCCGTACACGACGTGGCTGGTCGACCTGGCCGCGCGCGTCGGCCGGCCGTTGCGCGTGGGCATCGTGTCGGGCGACCTGAAGGCGCACCCGGTCGGCTACTTCATCGAAGGGATGCTCGCGCACCTGAAGCGCGAGCGCGTCGAGCTGCACGCGTATGCGACGCGCGACGTCGAGGACGACGTCACCGCGCGCATCAAGCCGCGCTTCGCGTCGTGGACGTCGCTTGCCGGCCTCGACGATGCGGCCGCGGCCGCGCGCATTCGCGACGACGGCATCGACGTGCTGATCGACGCGTCGGGCCACACGATCCACAACCGGCTGCCGCTGTTCGCGTGGAAGCCCGCGCCGCTGCAGGTGAGCTGGCCCGGCTACTTCGCGAGCACCGGCATGCGCGCGATCGACTACGTGCTCGGCGATCGCTACGTGATGCCGGACGACGAAGCCGCGCATTTCGTCGAACGCGCGTGGCACCTGCCCGACAGCTATCTGTGCTTCACGCCGCCCGCGATCGAACTCGACGGCGGCCCGCTGCCGATGCTCGCGAACGGCTATCCGACCTTCGGCTATTTCGGCAAGCTCGCGAAGCTCACCGATCATGTGATCGACGTGTGGTCGCGCGTGCTGCGCGACGTGCCGGATGCGCGACTGTTCGTGAAGGCGCCGCATCTCGACGATCCGCGCGAGCAGCACGCGCTCGCGGCCCGCTTCGCCGCGCGCGGCATCGATGCGGCGCGCCTGCTGTTCGAAGGCCGCTCGCCGCGCGACGAATATCTGGCGGCTTACCGGCGCGTCGACCTGATGCTGAGCCCGTTCCCGTACCCGGGCGGCACGACGACGGCCGAAGCGCTGTGGATGGGCGTGCCGGTGCTCGGCCGCCGCGGTGCGCGCTTCCTGTCGCATATCTGCGAAAGCCTGCTGCAGGCGGCGCGCCTGCCCGAATGGATCGCGGACGACGACGACGCATACGTCGCGAAGGCCGTCGCGTTCGCGCGCAATCCGGCCGGGCTCGCCGTGTTGCGCACGACGCTGCGCGAGCGGGTGCTGGCGGCGCCGCTGTGCGACGCGCCCCGCTTCGCGCGTCATTTCGAAGACGCGCTGCACGCGATGTGGACGCGCCGCGTCGGCACCGCGCCGGAGATCACGTCGTGAACGGCCAGTCCGTCCTCATCACCGGCGGCGCGGGTTTTCTCGGCTCGCATCTGTGCGAGCGGCTCGTGCGCGCCGGCTACGACGTGATGTGCGTCGACAACTTCCACACCGGCAGCAAGCGCAACATCGAGCACCTGCTCGGCCAGGTCAATTTCGAGCTGATCCGCCATGACGTGTGGCTGCCGCTCTACGTCGAAGCCGATCGCGTGTTCAACATGGCGTGTCCGGCGAGCCCGGTGCACTACCAGAGCGACCCGGTGTCGACGGTGAAGACGGCCGTGCTCGGCGCGATCAACATGCTCGGCCTCGCGAAGCGCTGCGGCGCGCGCATCCTGCAGGCGTCGACGAGCGAGGTGTACGGCGACGCGCAGCAGCATCCGCAGCAGGAAAGCTACTGGGGCAACGTGAATCCGAACGGGCTGCGCGCGTGCTACGACGAAGGCAAGCGCTGCGCCGAGACGCTGTTCTTCGACTATCACCGTCAGCACGGCGTCGATATCCGCGTGGTGCGGATCTTCAACACGTATGGGCCGCGCATGCGCGCGGACGACGGCCGCGTCGTGTCGAACTTCATCATGCAGGCGCTGCGCGGCGAGCCGATCACGCTGTACGGCGACGGCAGCCAGACGCGTTCGTTCTGCTACGTCGACGATCTCGTCGAAGGCCTGCTGCGGATGATGGACCAGGACGACGAAACCGGCCCGATCAATCTCGGCAACCCGAGCGAGATCACGATCCGCGAGCTCGCCGAATGCGTGCTGCGCCTCACCGGCTCGAAAAGCCGCATCGAATATCGTCCGCTGCCGGCCGACGACCCGCTGCAGCGCCGCCCCGATATCGGCCGCGCGCGCCAGCATCTCGACTGGCAGCCGGGCATCGCGCTCGAGGACGGCCTGAAGGAGACGATCGCCCATTTCCGCAAACAGGTGAACGCATGAGTCCCGACCTGATCGACGCCACCTGCCCGATCTGCGCGCATACGGTCGCCGCGCCGTTCTTCGCGGCCGGCGAGCGCACGCTCGCGACGCTCGCGTGGCCGGCGTCCGCCGAAGCGGCGCGCGGTCTGCCGCGCCACGCGCTCGACTTCGTGCAGTGCCCGCAGTGTTCGCACGTGTGGAACCACCGTTTCAGCTACGACGCGATCCCGTACCAGAGCAACCCGAACCGGATGTTCAACAGCGGCGGGATCTGGAAAGGCCATCTCGCGGCGACGCGCGACCTGCTGCTCGGCGTGCTGCCGGCCGAACCGACGGTCGTCGAGATCGGCTGCGGCGAAGGCCATTTCGTGCGCGGCCTCGCGCAGGCGAGGGGCGGCGGCCGCTTCGCCGGTTTCGATCCGAACGCGAGCGCAGGCACCGGCAACGGCATCGAATTCCACGCGCGGCTGTTCGCGCCGCTGGCCGACATGCCCGAATTCCGCCCCGATGCGATCGTGATCCGGCACGTGCTCGAACACCTCACCGAACCGGCGAAGCTCGTCGAGCAGCTCGCGTGGGGCGCGTCGCGCCAGCCGAACGCATGCTGGCTGTTCGCGGAAGTGCCGTGCATCGACCGCGTGTTCGAAACCGATCGCCTCGCCGATTTCTTCTACGAGCACGTATCGCAGTTCACCACCGAGTCGTTCCGCGCGCTGATGGCGCGCGCCGGCGAGATCGTGACGCTCGCGCACGGGTACGACGGCGAAGTCGTCTACGCGCTCGTGCGGCTCGGCGTGCCCGCGCAGGCGCGCGCGCGCGCCGACGCGTCGCTGCAGTTCGCGGCGCGCACGGTCGAGAATCGCGCGGCGATCGCCGCGCAGCTCGCGGCGCTGGCCGAATCGGGGCGTCGCGTCGCGATCTGGGGCGGCACGGGCAAGGCCGCCGCGTTCATCCATCACTTCGACGCCGATGCCGCGCGCTTCCCGCTCGTCGTCGATTCCGATCCGGACAAGGTCGGCACCTACGTGCCGGGCACCGGCCAGAAGATCGAATTCCGCGACGCGCTGAAGGCGGCGCCGGCCGACGTGATCATCATCCCGACGCAATGGCGCGCGCGCGACATCGTCGCCGAGATGTCGCGCGAAGGGATCGCGGCGGCAGCCGTGATGATCGAGCACGACGGCCGACTGATCGACTTCGGGCGCGAACCGCATCCGTATTGAGCGGCGTGCGCCATGGAGCCGATTGAACTGCAGCTGCGCGACGCGCTCGCGCATCATCAGGCGGGCCGCCTCGCGCAAGCGAAGACGCTGTACGACGCGATACTGCACACGCAGCCCGGGCAGCCGGACGCGATGCATTTCCTCGGGCTGCTCGCATGTCAGCTGAAGCAGTACGACGCGGGCCTCGCGCTGATGGAGCGCTCGCTCGCCGCGCGGCCGGACGCGTCGTACTTCAACAACCTCGGCAACATGCTGCGCGAATGCGGGCGGCTCGACGACGCGATCGCGCACTATCGCCGCGCGGTCGCATTGCGACCGGACTATCCGGAAGCGCACAACAACCTCGGCAATGCGCTGCGCGACGCACGCGAGCCAGCCGCGGCGATGCAGAGCTGCGCGCGCGCGATCGAGCTGCGCCCCGGTTACGCGGAGGCGTACAACAACCTCGGCAACGTGCTGCAGGATCTCGGCGAGCTCGATGCGGCAGCGGCGAGCTACGGCAAGGCGATCGCGTTTCATCCGTCCTATGCGGAAGCGCACAGCAACCTCGGTAACGTACTGCGCGCGCAGGAGCGCCACGCGGATGCGATCGCGCACTACCGCCGCGCGCTCGAACTGAGCCCCGCACTGCCCGCCGCCTCTCACGGTCTCGGCCTGTCGTTGTGGGCGCTCGGCGAGCTGGCCGAAGCCGCGAGCGTGCTGCGCGCGGCCGCAGCCGAATCCGCCGACGCGACCCTGCACAACAACTATGCGGGCGTGTTGCGCGACGCGGGCGATCTGGAAACCGCCGCAGCACACTACGCACGCGCGATCGCGCTCGATGCCTCGATGGCCGCGGCGCACGCGAACCTGAGCGGTGTGCGCCGCCGTCAGGCGCGTTATGCGGAAGCGCTCGCGCACGCGCACGACGCGATCCGCATCGCGCCCGATCTTGCCGATGCCCACAACCACGCCGGCAACGCACACCACGGGCTCGGCGATCTCGCGGCTGCGCAGGCGTGCTACCGCACCGCGCTCGAACTGAATCCGGCCGACAGCGGCGCCTGTCACAACCTGTCGGTCGTGCTGCTCAAGTGCGAACGGCTCGACGACGCACTCGCGTATTGCCGGCGAGCACTCGCGGCCGACCGCCCGACCGTGCCGATGCACGTGAACCTCGGCGACATCCTGCGTGCGCAAGGCAACGTCGACGCCGCGGTGCCTGCATATCGCGACGCGCTCGCGCTGGTGCGCGACGACGCGAGCGACGAAGCGGCCGACGTGCTCGGCCGCTTGCTGTTCGCGGCTGCCGCATCGGCGACCGTATCGCCCGCGGACTACCTGAACGATGCGCGCCGCTACGGCCGCCACATCGCGGCGCGTTCGACGCGCTACCGGCACGATCCGCGGGAACGCGCGGCGCGGGCGCGGCACCGCCCGCTGCGGGTCGGCTTCGTGTCGGGCGATCTGCGGCAGCACCCGGTCGGCATCTTCGTCGAGAGCGTGTTCGCGCATCTCGATCGCGCGCGCATCGAGCCGCACGTGTACGTGACGTCGGATGAAGAGGACGCGATCACCGCGCGGCTCAAGCCGCGCGCGGCCGCCTGGCGTTCGATCGCCGGCTGCGCCGCGGCGGCGGCCGCGCGCACGATCCATGACGACGGTATCGACGTGCTCGTCGATCTCGCCGGCCATACGCAGGCGAGCGGGCTCGCCGTATTCGGCTGGAAGCCTGCGCCCGTGCAGGCGAGCTGGCTCGGCTTCTTCGCGTCGACGGGTAGCGACGCGATCGACTATTTCATCGGCGACGCGAAGACGTTGCCGGCCGACGAAGCCGGTCACTTCGTCGAGCAGCCGTGGCATTTGCCGGACAGCTATCTGTGCTTCACGCCGCCCGCGTACGACGTCGCGATCGGCCCGCTGCCGATGGCCGCGAACGGCCACGTGACGTTCGGCTGCTTCGGCAAGCTCGTGAAGCTCGGCGACGACGTCGTGCGCGTGTGGTCGCGCATATTGCACGCGCTGCCGGGCGCGCGGCTGTTGTTGAAGGCACGCGAGCTCGAGCAGCCGGCGGTGCGCGACGCGACCGCCGCACGCTTCGCGCGGCACGGGATCGACGCGAGCCGGCTACTGTTCGACGGCGCGTCGCCGCGCGCCGAGTATTTCGCCGCATACAACCGGATCGACGTCGCGCTGAGCCCGTTCCCGTACCCCGGCGGCACGACGACGGCCGAGGCGCTTTGGATGGGCGTGCCGGTGCTCGGGATGAAGGGCGGACGGTTCGTCACGCACATCTGCGAGAGCCTGCTGCACGCGGCGGGGATGCCCGACTGGATCGCGGGCAATGAGGACGACTACGTCGAGAAGGCCGTCGCGGCCGCGCAGGACGGCGCGCGCCTCGCGGCATTGCGCGCGACGCTGCGCGCGCGCACGCTCGCGTCGCCGCTGTGCGATGCGGCGCGCTTCGCACGCAATCTCGAAGATGCGTTCGTCGGCATGTGGACACGCTATACGGAAACGGCACAGACAGCATGAACGATATCCAGCACGCGTTGCAGCAGGCGCTCGAGCACCACCAGGCCGGTCGTCTCGCGCAGGCGAAGACGCTGTACGACACGATACTGCACACGCAGCCCGGGCAGCCGGACGCGATGCATTTCCTCGGGCTGCTCGCATGTCAGCTGAAGCAGTACGACGCGGGCCTCGCGCTGATGGAGCGCTCGCTCGCCGCGCGGCCGGACGCGTCGTACTTCAACAACCTCGGCAACATGCTGCGCGAATGCGGGCGGCTCGACGACGCGATCGCGCACTACCGTCGCGCGGTCGCATTGCGACCGGACTATCCGGAAGCGCACAACAACCTCGGCAATGCGCTGCGCGACGCACACGAGCCGGCCGCGGCGATGCAGAGCTGCTCACGCGCGATCGAACTGCGCCCCGGTTACGCGGAGGCGTACAACAACCTCGGCAACGTGCTGCAGGATCTCGGCGAGCTCGATGCGGCAGCAGCGAGCTACGGCAAGGCGATCGCGTTTCATCCATCCTATGCGGAAGCGCACAGCAACCTGGGTAACGTGCTGCGCGCGCAGGAGCGCCACGCGGACGCGATCGCTCACTACCGCCGCGCGCTCGAACTGAACCCCGCACTGCGTGTCGCGCATCGCGGGCTCGCCGCCGCGCTGCGCGCCACCGACGATTTCGACGGCGCGCTGGAACATGCGCGTGAGGGGCTCGAGCCGGACGATGCCGAAGGTCACTGCGCGCTCGGCCGATCGCTGCGCAGCATGAACGACTTCGACGGCGCGGCGCGGCTCTTCCAGCGTGCGTGCGAGATCGATCCCGGCTATGCGCAGGCATGGTGCCGGCTCGGCGAACTGCGGTGCCAGCAGGGCGAATACGAAGAATCGATGCGACTGTGCCGGCACGCGATCGAACTCGATCCGACGCTCGCGGACGCATACAACTTCCTCGGTCTCGCGTATCACAACCTGGACCGCATGGCGGCGGCAGAGCTCAGCCATCGCCACGCGATCGACCTGAATCCGGACGACGCGGACGCGCACCACAATCTCGCGGCGGCGCTGTTCCGCCTCGACCGGCTCGACGAAGCGATGAGCGAATACCGGATCGCACAGGAACTGGGCGTCGATCCGGCGAAGATCCAGCTGACGCTCGGCGACATCCTGTGGGCAAAGCGCGATTACGCCGCTGCGGTCGAAGCGTTTCGCGACGCCATCGAGCACGATCCGCATCGCGCTTATGCGCGGCTGCTGTTCAACATGTCGAGCTCGCCGGCGTTCGCGCCGGACGAGTGGGTCGCCGATGCGCAGCGCTACGGCGACTACCTCGCGCGCGACGCGCGGCTGCTGCCGCACGACCGCGAACGACGGGCACGGCAGGCGCGCGGGCGGCCGCTGCGGGTCGGCTTCGTGTCCGGCGACCTGCGTCAGCATCCGGTCGGGATCTTCCTCGAAAGCGTGCTCGCGCATCTCGATCGCACGCGCATCGAACCGCACGCCTACGTGACGTTCGTCGTCGAGGACGACGTGACCGCGCGGCTGAAAACGGGCTTCGCAAGCTGGAAGAAGCTCACGTGCCTGAATCGCGAGCAGGCGGCGCAGATGATTCACGATGACCAGATCGACGTGCTCGTCGACCTGGCCGGCCACACGAACTGGAGCGGCCTGCCCGTGTTCGCGCACCGGCCGGCGCCCGTGCAGGCGAGCTGGCTCGGCTTCTTCGCGACGACCGGCTGCCGCGCGATCGACTATTTCATCGGTGACCCGCACACGTTGCCGGCCGACGAGGCCCATCACTTCGTCGAACAGCCGTGGCGTCTGCCGGACAGCTATCTGTGCTTCACGCCGCCCGCGTACGACGTCGAGGTCGGCCCGCTGCCGATGGAGCGCAATGGCGGGGTGACGTTCGGCTGCTTCGGCAAGCTCACGAAGATCAGCGACGACGTGATCGCGCTGTGGTCGCGCCTGCTGCATGCGCTGCCCGATGCGCGGCTGATGCTGAAGGCGCACGAACTCGGCGCGAGCGACATGAGCCGCGCGACGCTCGAGCGTTTCGCGCGGCACGGTATCGGCGCGCACCGGCTGATTCTCGAAGGCGGTTCGCCGCGCGCGGAGTATTTCAACGCGTACAACCGGATCGACATCGCGCTGAGCCCGTTCCCGTATCCGGGCGGCACGACGACGGCCGAAGCGCTGTGGATGGGCGTGCCGGTGATCGGGATGAAGGGCGGCCGCTTCGTCACGCATATCTGCGAGAGCCTGCTGCACGCGGCCGGGATGGGCGACTGGATCGCGGCCGACGAGGGCGCGTACCTTGCGAAGGCGATCGCGTTCGCGAGCGATCGCGACGCGCTCGCGGCATTGCGCGCGACGTTGCGCGAACGCACGCTCGCGTCGCCGCTGTGCGATGCGGCGCGCTTCGCACGCAATCTCGAGGACGCGTTCCACGGGATGTGGGCGCGCTACGTGGCCGGCGACACGGACGGAACACGCGCATGACCGGCGTCGTCGCGGAGCGACTGAACGCGGCCCTCGCGCATCACGAGGCCGGGCGCCTCGACGACGCGCGGGCGCTGTACGAGGCCATCCGTCGCGACGAGCCCGATCAGCCGGACGCGACGCACTTCCTCGGGCTGCTCGCGTGCCAGCTCGGCCAGTTCCCGGCCGGCCTCGCGCTGATGGAGCGCGCGATCGCGCTGCGCGCCGATCCCGTCTACCTGAACAACCTCGGCAACATGCTGCGCGCGCACGGCCGCCTCGACGATGCGACCGCCGCATACCGGCGCGCGATCGCGCTCGCGCCCGGCTATGCGGAGGCGCACAGCAACCTCGGCAATGCGTTGCGCGACGCGGGCGACGCCGATGCGGCGATGCTCAGCTGCGTGCAGGCGCTCGCGCTGCGCCCCGACTACGCGCCGGCCTTCAACAATCTCGGCAACGCGCTGCAGGACAAGGGCGAACTGGACGCCGCCGCGCGCGCGTACGAGAAGGCGCTCGCGCTCGATCCTGCCTACGCGCACGCATGCTTCAACCGCGGCAACGTATTGCGCGCGCAATGCCGGTACGACGACGCGATCGCGTGCTACCGCCGTGCGATCGCGCTGCAACCGACGCTGTACGCCGCGCACCATGCGCTCGGGATGCTGTTGTTCGAGCGCGGCGAACTCGACGCGTCGATCGCGAGCCTCACCCGCGCGGCGGAATCGGACGAAGCCGATTGCCTGTTCCACCTTGCGGCCGCGTTCGAGCGCGCGGGCGATCTCGACGGCACGGCCGCGAGCCTGCGGCGTGCGCTGGCCGCCGCGCCCGATCGTGCCGATCTGCATTTCCATCTCGCGCAGACCCTTGTGCAGCAGGGCAAGCGGCGCGACGCGCTCGAGCGTTGCCGGATCGCGCTGTCGCTGCCGAATCCGACCGCGCAGATGCATGCGGTCGAAGGCGACCTGCTGTGCGCGATGTGGCAGCTCGATGCGGGCCTCGCGAGCTACGATCGCGCGCTCGCCGTCGATCCCGCGTTTCGCAACGCGCACTCGGGCAGCATGTTCCATGCGGCCGGCAGCGACCGGCTGTCGCCGGCGCAACTGCTCGAGCGGGCGCGCGCATTCGGCGCGCAGATGGCCGCGCAGGCATCGCCGATGACACACGCGCCGCGGCCGGCCGCGGGGCGCGTGCTGCGTGTCGGGTTCGTGTCCGGCGACCTGAAGTCGCATCCGGTCGCGGTGTTCCTGTCGAGCGTCGTCGCGGCGCTCGATCCGTCGCGCGTCGAAGCGCTCGCCTATGCGACGCAGTCGGTGCAGGACGAGATGACCGCGATGCTCAAGCGCCACTTCGCGGTGTGGCGCGACATCACCGCGCTCGACGATCGTGCGGCGGCGGAGCTGATCGCGAGCGACCGCGTGGACGTGCTGGTCGACCTGAGCGGCCATACCGCGTCGAACCGGCTGCCGCTGTTCGCGTGGAAGCCGGCGCCGGTGCAGGCGACCTGGCTCGGCTATTTCGCGACGACGGGCATTGCCGCGATCGACTACGTGATCGGCGATCGCCACGTGCTGCCGGAGAACGAGGCGCACCACTTCGTCGAGCGGCCATGGCGGCTGCCGGACAGCTACCTCTGCTTCACGCCGCCCGATCTGCCGCTCGACGTCGGTCCGCTGCCGGCCGAGCGCGAACGTGTCGTCACGTTCGGCTGCCTCAACAACGCGAACAAGATCGGCGACGCGGTCGTCACGCTATGGTCGCGCGTGCTCGATGCCGTGCCCGGTTCGCGGCTGCTGCTGAAATCGGCGCAGCTCGACGAGCCCGCACTGCGCGCGAGCGTGGCCGCGCGCTTCGCGGCGCACGGCATTGCCGCCGAGCGGCTGGTGCTGCGCGGCGGATCCACGCGGCTCGCGCACATCGGCACGTTCAACGACATCGACATCGTCCTCGATCCGTTCCCGTATCCGGGCGGCACGACGAGCGTGGAAGGACTATGGATGGGCGCGCCGTTCATCACCCGGCGCGGCGACCGCTTCCTGTCGCATATCGGCGAAAGCATCCTGCACACGCTCGGGATGCCCGAATGGATCGCCGGCAACGACGACGACTATGTCGCGAAGGCGGTCGCGTTCGCGCAGGATCTGCCGCACGTCGCCGAAGTGCGGGCCGGGCTGCGCGAGCGGCTGCTGCGCTCGCCGCTGTGCGATGCGCCGCGCTTTGCGCGCCATCTCGAAGCGGCGTTCGCGCAGATGGTCGATGCGGCGGCGGCCGCGCGGTAGCCTTCGCCATCGCTGCCCCGCGCTGCTTGACCGGCATGCTGCGCAGGCCTCGGGCCGGTCATGCGATCGCTGTTCCTGTTTCCGTCACGAAAAAAAGCCGCCCGAAGGCGGCTCGATACTACGACGTCGGCGCACGCTCGATGGCGGCGCGCGTTGTTGTTCGATCGAAGACTTACAGCATGCCGGTCGCCTGATAGAGGCCGGCCGCGCGGATCCGGTCGCGCGATTCGGTGAACTGCCGCGCGAGCCGGTCGCGATCGGCCTGCGCGTCCTGCGCGATCGACGCGTCGATGTCCATGATCCGGCGGATCGTGTCGAGCGCCGCCGGCGACTGCTCGGGCGACAGGCCCATCAACAGCGGCGAGCGCGCGTCGGCGAGCGCCGCGACGCGCTCCCAGTCGCGCAGCGCGGCGGCCGTCTGCATCGCGTCGGTCAGGTGGAGTGCGTGGTCCAGCGTATCGGTCGTCATGGTCGTCGTCCGGATCCGTCGTATGAGAAAGCGGCTTACTTGTTGGTCGCGAGCGCACCGGCGCTGTTCGAACCGCCGAACAGCTGCGTCAGGTACTTCGTGTTGTTGGCCATCGTCGCCATCAGGTTGTTCAGCGCGGTGAACTGCGCGTTGTACTGCGAGGTCAGCTGGTCCGAGTAGTTCTTCAGCTGCGTCGCCTGATCCGACAGGTTCTTCAGGTCCGAGTTGATCGCCGTCGTGCGCTGGTCGATCAGGCCGTTCGTCTGCGTGTACGTGTTGACCAGGTTGTTCAGCGTCTTGCCGACGCCGTTGGTCGTGTTGAACAGCGCGGCGACGGCGGGGCTGTTCGACGTGAGCGCGGTGTTCAGTGCGGTCGAATCGACCTGCAGCGTGCCGTCCGACTGCAGGTTGATGCCGATCGCCGCGAGCGAATAGGTCTTGCTCGGGCTGCCCGTCGTGACGCCGCCGCTGATCGCGGTGGCGAGGCCGTTCGAGATCGTGTTCAGCATCGAGTCGCCGAGCAGCGGGCCGGCCGTCGACGTGTTCGGATCGTACGACGACAGCGACTGCGAGGTCGTCACATAGCTGTTGTACGCGTTGACGAACGCGTTGATCGCGTTCGTCGTGGCCGTCGTGTCCGGCGACAGCGTGACCGTCTGGGTCGTGTTGACCGCGGCCGCCGTCAGGTTCAGCGTGACGCCCGTCAGCACGCCCGACACGCTGTTGGATGCGCTGCTGACCGGCGTGCCGTCGACCGTCAGCTTCGCGTCCGCGGCCGCCGTCACGGTCGTGTAGCCCGACGTCAGTTTCGAATTCACGCCGGTTCCGCTCACCGACACCGTATTGGCCGCGCCGGTGTTGTTCGACTGGATCACGAGGTGCTGGCCGTCCGAGCCGGTGATCACCGACGCGGTGACGCCCGGGTTGCCGGCCGTCGTATTGATCGACGTCGCGATGTCGGACAGCGATGCGCCGGCCGCGACGTTGACGTTGAATGCCGTGTTGCTGCCGAGCGTGATGCTCAGCGAACCGGCCGAAATCGTGTCGCTCGACGTGAGGCCCGCGGACGACAGCTTGTTCGCGGTCGCGAGCTGCGTGACGTTGACCGAGTACGAGCCGGCCACCGCACCGCCGCCGCTCTTGACCGACGCGGTGATGCCGTTGCCGCTCGCGGTGGCCGCGAGGCCGCTCAGCGTGGTGCCGTTCGCGAGACCGGCGATCGCGGTCTGCAGCGCCGACAGCGCCGATTTCAATTTGCCGACCGCCGACAGCTCGGTGTTGTCCGCCGCCTGCCTGGTCGTGAGGGTTTGTGTCTGACCGGCCGTCTTCGCGGTGACCAGTGCCGACACGAGCGAATTGACGTCGAGCGTCGAATTGGTCGCGCCGCTGATGATCGATTGCCCGGCCTGCGCCAGAAGGCTGCCGATATCCGTCGTGCTTGTGCTCGTCGTGGTCATGCGGGTGCTCCAGTCGTTTGCGCGGTGGCGCGCGTTCCGGCGGGTCGCCGTGCTTCGGATTCAATGCAAGCAGGGAGGCGAGCCTCCCTGAAGTATCGGGTTCGACGAATCGAACCGGCGTCGTCGCGCGCCGCAACGCGGACGACGCCCTGCGCGCGGGCGATGCGCCCGGCGCCGATGTACTCGATTACTGCAGGAGCTTCAGGACTTGCTGCGGCAGCGAGTTCGCTTGCGCGAGCACCGAGATGCCGGCTTGCTGCAGCACTTGCGCCTTGCTCAGGTTCGCCGTTTCCGTCGCGAAGTCCGCGTCGGTGATCTGCGAACGCGCTGCGCTCATGTTGGTTGCCTGCGTTTGCGTCGTCGTGATCGCAGCCTGGAACGTGTTTTGTGCTGCACCCAGCGTTGCCTGGAACGTGTTGACGTTCTTCAGTGCCGCGTCGATTGCCGTGATCGCCGACTGTGCGCTCGTCTGGTCGCTGACCGTCAGGCCGCTCAGGCTCAGGCCTGCGCCCGTGCTCGTCCACACGGTCGCGCCGAAGTTGACGGCAACGGTCTGGTTCGCCGATGCGCCGACCTGGAACGTGACGTTGCCGGCGTTGCTCAGGATGGTCTGGCCGTTGAACGTCGTTTGCGTTGCCACGCGGTCGATTTCGCCGAGACGCGTCGTGACTTCAGCTTGCAGGTTTGCACGTGCGTTCGAATCCAGCGAGCCGTCGCCAGCTTCGACTGCCAGCGTACGGATACGCTGCAGGTTGTCGACGGTCGACTGCAGCGCGCCGGCTGCGGTCTGGATCATCGAGATACCGTTGTTCGCGTTCGAAACGCCTTGCGTCAGTGCGTTGATCGCGGCCGTTTGCGTCGTCGAGATCGCGAGACCTGCCGCGTCATCGGCTGCCGTGTTGACGCGCTTGCCCGACGACAGGCGGTTGATCGCTTGCGACAGTGCGTTTTGCGAGCCCGACAGGTTCGTCTGCGTCGTCAGCGAAAGGATGTTGGTGTTGATGTTCAGCATTTGCTTCCTCGTTTTGGAAAATGCCTGAGTACAGACAGGGTCGTTTTCGGCGTTGCGCTTTATCGCGAGTGGCGCTGCCCGCCTTTCCTGGTTGACGGCGGCACCCGGCGAAAACTTTAGAAAGATGTTCGAGGAAATTCGGGACGGAAGGAGCCGATGGCCGCGGAAGCCGCGCCCGGCGTAGCTCGCCGCGATTTCGGCGGCCGCGGGACGTCATGTTTGCGGACGGCCCGGGCGGTCTCGGGCGGTGCGGCGACGCGCCGGGATCGACAAAAGGATAGTTTTGTCTGTGATTTCCTGATATGATGGCGGGCTGAATTGAGATTTTCTGTCACGCCTATGCCGTTGCGGCATTCCTGCTGGCAGTCAAACGCGGCGCTGCACGCGGCTTGTGAAGCGTACTCGCGGTGCTTTCCGCCTCTCTTTTCCGGCCTCCGAGGCCGTATTTCCGCTCGTTTCGCCTGTTGTGGGGACGCCCGGATGGCCGGTGCGTGGCGCTTGGCCGCTACGTTTTTGACCGTTTAAGCAATTTAGGAACGACATGACGACGATTCTTCTGAAAGAAAACGAGCCGTTCGAAGTGGCGATTCGCCGCTTTCGCCGTGCTATCGAAAAAAACGGCCTGATCGCTGAACTGCGCGAACGCCAGTCCTACGAAAAGCCGACCGCAGTCCGCAAGCGCAAGAAGGCAGCAGCCGTCAAGCGCCTGCACAAGCGCCTGCGCAGCCAGATGCTGCCGAAGAAGCTCCACTAAGAGCGTCTGACGGTTCGCCGCGAAACGGCGGAGTGTGCTTCGAAAGAAGCCGCTCCGCCGTTTTGCTTTTCCGGCATCGGAAAACGGCTTTCGGCGTTGGCGTGCGGGCGTCGGGCGTCGGGCGTCGGGCGTCGGGCAGATGGCGCGCGGGGCGCGCGTGCAGGCGCGGGCGGTGCCGCCGCTGGCGGCGCCGCGGCCGGATTGGCTCGGCGCCGGCTGCTTCAGGCCGATCGCGCCCGGTTCGCTCAGAAGTCGATCTTCGCGCTCAGGCTCACCGTGCGCGGATCGCCCGGCTTCACATAGTCCGCGTACTGATATTCCCAGTAGCGGCGGTTCAGCACGTTGTCGATCGATGCGCGCAGCGTCACGTCGTGGCGCCCGACTCGCGTCAGGTAGCGCGCGCCGGCATTGACGACCAGGAAGCCCGGCGCGTCGAGGCCGCCGGCCGCGCGCAGCGGCGTCGCGCCGGTGAATTTCGCGTCGACGCCGAGCGTCAGCCCCGGTACGCCCGGCACCGCATAGCCGAGGTCGCCCGCGAGCACGAAGCGCGGTGCGCCCGCGACGCGGTTGCCGTTGTTGCCGGTCCCTTTCGCGTACCACGCGTCCAGCACCATCGCGTCGAAGCCGGCGTTCCAGCGTGCGCCGAGTTTCGCGTGCGCACCGAACTCGATCCCCTGGACCACCGATTCACCGTCCTGCACGTAGACGTTCGCGGCATTCGCATATTCGGCGCTGCGTTCGATGCGGAACAGCGCGGCCGTCGCGCTCCAGCGCGCGTGCTCGCTCTTGATCCCCAGTTCGTACTGCTTGCTGCGCAGCGGCTTGAGCACCTGGCCCGCATTCGCGTAGACGTCGTTCACGCGGCTGCCGGGCTCGAGCGATTCGGCATAGCTCGCGTACACGGTCGTGGCCGGGGCGGGCTTGAACATCACGGCGAACGTCGGCGTCACGACGCCGTTCTGGCTGTAGCCGGGATCTTCGGCGCCGCTCGGTTCGAACGCGCGCTGCGCGTAATTCATGTAGCGCACGCCGGCGAGCACCGACCAGCGCTGGGTCAGCTGCACGGTGTCGCTCGCGAACAGCGACTTCTGCACGATCTCGCTCGTGCGGTACTGGACGAAGCCGTGCGGGCTGTCGTAGCGGTACGGGTTCGGCGCGTAGAGGTTGCCGGTGCCGAGCGGCACGAACACGCTGTTCGCCGAATAGTCGTTGGCCTGCTTCTGCCACGACGCGCCGAGCACGATCCGGTGACTGAACGGGCCCGTGCGCACGGTGCCTTCGACCATTGCGCGCCATTGGCTGAAGCGATGATCCTCCATCCCGACGTAGCGGCTGTCCGAATAGTTGCCGGCCGGGTCCGCCAGCGTCAGCGTGCTCTCGTTGCGGCGGCGCGTCGCCTTGCTGTAGCTGTACGCGACGTCGAGCAGCCAGTCCGGCGCAAGCTGGTACTGCAACCCGGCCGTGTAGAGCTGCAGGTTCGTGTTCAGGTACTGGTCCTTGCCGCCGAGGTTCGTCGTGCCGCCGCTGACCGTCGCCGGCAGCGCGCCGCTCGGGTAGCTGCCGGTGAAGATCGACGGCGTCTGGCCGGTCGTGCGACGATCCTGGTACAGCGCGCCGAACGTCACGGAAAGGTCGCGCGTCAGATTTGCCTGCAGCGCGAGCGACACCGCATCGCGGCGGATGTTGCCGTCGTTGTAGGTCTTGCCTTCCTCATGGGTCGCGTTCAGCCGCGCGCCGAACATGCCGTTCGGCCCGAAGCGCTGGCCGAAGTCTACGTGCTCGGTCCAGACGTTCGTGCTGCGATAGCCGACGTCGACACTTCGCACCGGCTCCGTTCCCGGCTGCTTCGTCACGTAGTTGACTACGCCGCCGGGCGTCACGAAGCCGTACAGGAAACCGCCGAGCCCCTTCAGCAGTTCGACGCGCTCGAGCTGCTCGTACGGCATCGTGATCCCGTACGTGACGAACGGCAGTCCGTCGATCTTGTAGCCGTTCTGCCAGTCGAGCTGCATGCCGCGCACGGTCATGTAGCTCGCCCATGCGCTGTACGCGCCGCTGTTGTCGGACACCGACGCGTCGTTCGCGAACACGTCGCCGAGCTTGTACGGCTGGCGCGCCTCGAGTTCCTCCGACGTGACGATGGTCGTCGAGAACGGCGTGTCGAGCTGGCGCCGCGCGCCGAGCGCGCCGGCCGAGATGTCGTCGGTCAGGTGCTGCGGCGAATCGCGCGCGGCCGTGATGTTCAGGGCCGGCAGCGTGGCGGCGTCGCCCGGTGAATCGTCGGCATGCGCGAGCGATGCGGCGAAGCAGGCGAGGGCCGCGGCGAGACGGCGCGGGCGTACGGGACGGCGGGCGATGCGGACGGTCATGGCGATGGATTAAAAATGCGAGTAAGAATCATTCGCATTGCGTTAAAATGCCGCGCATCGTATCAAAACCCGCGGAACACGCAACAATTCCATGCCGCATACATGGACTTCCGCCCGTGCGTCGCCACGGCGGTCGGCTGTCGCGCGGCACAGACCTTCCATGACCTGCATCCCGTCCATTCGCGGCCGCCGTGCGCGCCGGGCCGCCTTCTCAGCGCGGAGCGCGCGATGAATGCGCTGTTGCGACCGCTGCTCGTCCGTCTGCATCGCTGGTTCGGGCTTGCCATCGCGTTGTTCCTGTTCGTCGCGGGGCTGACCGGCGCGCTGATCGCGTGGGACCACGAGCTCGATGCCGCGCTAAATCCGGGTTTCTACGTCGCGCACGGCGACGGCGCACCGATGCCGCCGCTCGACCTCGCGGCGCGTATCGAGGCCGCCGACCCGCGCGTGCAAGTGACCTACCTGCCGCTCGCGATCGAGCCTGGACACACGCTGCAGGTAGGCGTGATGCCGCGCACCGATGCGTCGGGCCACACGCCCGTGCTCGATTTCAATCAGATCGCCGTCGACCCCGCGACGGGCGCCGTGCAGGCGCGTCGCGAATGGGGTGCGCTATCGATCGCGCGGCTCGACCTGATGCCGTTCATCTACCGGCTGCACTACTCGTTGTTCCTGCCGGTGTATGGCGGGGTCAACTTCGGCTTCTGGGTGATGGGCGTGGTCGGCATCGTGTGGGCGATCGACTGCGTGGTCGCGCTCGCGCTCGCGTTTCCGAATCCGAAAAGCTGGCGCAAGTCGTTCGCGTTCCGCGTGCGGCGCGGCGGTTATCCGCTCGTGTTCGACCTGCATCGCTCGGGCGGCGTCTGGGTGTGGGGGCTCCTGCTCGTCGTTGCGGTTACATCGATCTCGATGAACCTCGCCGTGCCGGTCGTGCGGCCGCTGGTGTCGCTGGTTTCGCCGCTGGCCGAGACGCCGTACACGAATCCCGAGCATTTCCCGCCGGCGCCGCCGAGCAGCCGGGTGCTGCCGCGCGAGCGGATCGTCGCGCTCGCCCGCTCGGCCGGACGCGAGGCCGGGATTGCCGCACCGCCCGGCGCGCTGCTGTTCGCGCCGGCGATGAACGTCTATGCGGTCGGGTTCTTCACGCCTGGCAACGATCACGGCGACGTCGGGCTCGGCAACGCGTGGCTCTACTGGGATGCGGTGACGGGCAAACGTGTCGCCGCGCAGGTGCCGGGCCGCGGGTCGGCCGGCGACATCTTCATGCAGGCGCAGTTTCCGCTGCACTCCGGGCGGATCGCCGGCGTCGCGGGTCGCATCGCGGTGAGCGCACTCGGCGTCGTCATCGCAATGCTCAGCGTGACGGGCATCTGCATCTGGGTGAAGAAGCGCAGTGCCCGCGTGCGGGCGGCGCGCGGCGTGCGGGCGGCGCCGGTGGCGCCGTCACGCGGGACGAACTGATGCGAAGTCGGTTGATGTGCCGACGCAGACGTATGGAGTGCGGGAGCGGATGTGGGGAGGCGCTCCGGCCGCCAGCCGTAGCCGCCACGCCCCCCGTGGCCCCTGGGCCCAAGCCCGAAGCCGAAGCCGAAGCCGAAGCCGAAGCCGAAGCCGAAGCCCGAAGCCCGAAGCCCGAAGCCCGAAGCCCGAAGCCCGAAGCCCGAAGCCCGAAGCCCGAAGCCCGAAGCCCGAGGCGCCCGGCGCTGCGGCATGGGCGCGTGATGTCGCGAGGTCACGATGTCGGAGGATACGCACGCCCCCAGCCGCGCTCGCCGCCCCGCGGGCCAGTCGCCGTCAACCCGTCTTCCGCTTCCGTGCCGTCTGTTTGCCGCCGAGTGCCGCGCATTTCGCGTGACACGGGCAGCCGGCCTCGTGGTCGTTGACCATCCCGGTTGCCTGCATCAGCGCGTAGCAGATCGTCGAGCCGACGAACTTGCAGCCGTAACCCTTCAGCGCCTTGCTGAGCGCGTCCGACTGGGCGGTCGACGCGGGTGCGTCGCGGTACGATGCCCACGCGTTCTGGATCGGCGTGTGATCGACAAACGACCACAGGAACTCCGCGAGCGACCCGTGATCCTCACGAATGCGCTGCACGGCCCGTGCATTGGTCACCGCGGATTCGACCTTCGCGCGATTGCGCACGATGCCGGGATTCTCGAGCAGCTTCTCGATGCGCTTCGGCGTGAAGCGTGCGACCGCGTCGACATCGAAGTCGGCGAATGCCTCGCGATAGCCGGTGCGCTTGTTCAGGATCGTCGACCACGACAGCCCCGCCTGCGCGCCTTCCAGGATCAGCATTTCGAACAGGTGACGATCGTCATGCGACGGCACGCCCCATTCGGTATCGTGATAGTGAGCATCCGCTTCCGTCTTGACCCAGTTGCACCGCTGCGACATCGTCAGCCTCGTTCCAGTGTCGATTTCGATCGTGCCAGCATAACGGAACGCCCTGTCGCGGGGTAGCTGGCCGAACGGCAGATGGGCGCGCGGCGCCGATCCGGTTAAGCTTGGCGCCTGTTCGAATCAGCAGGATCAACGCATGACGGCATTACTTTTTGCGATCGGCATCGACGGCGGCGGCACCGGTACCCGCGCGGTGCTGGCAGACCGGCACGGGCGCGAGCTCGCGCAGGGGCGTGGCGGCCCGTCGGGGCTCGGTCTTGGCATCGAGCGCGCGTGGGCGTCGATCGGCGCGGCGTGTGCCGACGCATTCACGCGGGCCGGGCTCGCGTTCGACTGGTCGCAATGCGCGCTCGGCTGCGGGCTCGCGGGCGTCAACAATGCCGCGTGGCTCGCCGCGTTCCGCGCGCAGGCGCCACTCGGCGCGCTCGCGATCGAAAGCGACGCGTATACGACCGTCGTGGGCGCGCACGGCGGCGCGCCGGGGCTCATCGTCGCGCTCGGCACCGGCAGCATCGCGGCCGCGCTCGACGCTGCGGGAGACTGCCGCATCGCCGGCGGCTTCGGCTTCCCGTCCGGTGACGAGGCGAGCGGCGCGTGGCTCGGCATGCGCGCGCTGGCGTATGCGCAGCAGGCACTGGACGGCCGCGTGCCGCGCGACGCGCTGGCCGACGCGCTGCTCGCGGAAACCGGCGCGAACGATCGCGACGCGCTCGTCCAATGGTCGTGTGACGCCAACCAGACGATCTACGCGCGCCTCGCGCCGATCCTGATCGCGCACCGCGGCCACCCGTATGCGGCCGCGCTGATCGCGCAAGCCGGTGACGAGATCGGCAAGATGATCGACGCGCTCGATCCGCACCGGGTGCTGCCGGTCGCGCTGTGCGGCGGCCTGGCCGACGCGCTTGCGCCGTCCGTGCCGGCCCGCCACGCGGCCCGGTTGCGCGCGCCGCTCGACGATTCCGCGCATGGCGCGCTGCGGCTCGCGCTGCGGGCGTTGGCGGCGGCTGAAGCAGGCTGACGGGTGGAAGTTGGACGGGTGCCCCAGCCGCCCGACGCGCGTGCGGCCGCGACGGTAAAATGGCATTCCCGCAGCATCCTGCGCGCCAATCCCCCCGCGTCCATGTACAAAGTCATCGCCACCGATCTCGACGGCACCCTGCTGAACAGCGACCACCAACTCGATCCGTACACGATCGAGACCGTCCGCCGGCTCGACCGCGACGGCGTGCAGTTCGTGATCGCGACGGGGCGCCACTACGCGGACGTCGCCGGGATCCGCGACGTGCTGGGCATCCGGCCGTACCTGATCACGTCGAACGGCGCGCGCGTGCATGCGCCGGACGATACGGCGATCCATGCGCAGGACATCGATCCCAGGATCGTTCGCGGCCTCGTGCAGCCGGGCGTGACGGGCGCGCACGGGCGCGTGATCGTCAATCTGTTTACCGACCGCGGCTGGCTGATCGACCGCGAAGCGCCGCACCTGCTCGCATTCCACCAGGATTCCGGCTTCCGGTACGAGGTGATCGACATGGCCGCGCACGACGGCGCCGACATCGCGAAGGTGCTGTACATCGGCGAGCCGGCGGATCTGGCGGTGGTCGCCGAGCAGATGCGCGTGCAATTCGGCGATGCGTTGTACGTCACGTACTCGCTGCCCGACTGCCTCGAAGTGATGACCGCGAACGTGTCGAAGGGCCGTGCGCTGCGCGCTGTGCTCGCGCGACTGGGCGTGGACGCCGGCCACTGCGTCGCGTTCGGCGACAACATGAACGATATCGACCTGCTCGAAACGGCCGGCCATGCATTCATGATGAACAACGCGAATCCCGACCTGATCGCGCAATTGCCGCATATCCCGCGGATCGGCAACAACTTCGACGCGGGCGTTGCCCGTCACCTGCGCACGCTGTTCGCGCTGGAGGACACGCTCGACGGCGTGGCCGCGTCCTGAGTGTCCTGAGCGGACATGAAAAACGGGCGCCAGCGGCGCCCGTTCAAATTGCCTGCCTCGATGTTGTTCGACAGCGTGAGGCTCGCTGCTCTGCTCGCGCGACCCCGTAACGTTTTTATTCGATGGTGCGAGCGGAGGCGGGCAGCACGCCGACGGCATCGTCGCGCCCTGCGATCAGCGGGTAGACGACCCCGGCAATCGCTGCGCCGATGATCGGCGCGATCCAGAACAGCCACAGCTGGCCGATCGCGTCGCCGCCGACGAACAGCGCGGGGCCGGTCGAGCGGGCCGGGTTCACCGACGTGTTCGTGACCGGAATCGAGATCAGGTGGATCAGCGTCAGGCACAGGCCGATCGCGATCGGCGCGAAGCCGGCCGGCGCGCGCTTGTCGGTGGCGCCGAGAATCACGAACAGGAAGAAGCCCGTCATCACGACTTCGCAGATGAACGCCGCGCCGAGCGAGTAGTGGCCGGGCGAACGCTCGCCGAAGCCGTTGGTCGCGAAACCGCTGCCGACGACGTCGAAGCCCGGCTTGCCGGTCGCGATCAGGTACAGCACGAACGCGCCGAGCGTCGCGCCGACGACCTGCGCGACGATGTACGGCGCGAGATCGCGTGCGGGAAAGCGGCCGGCGACGGTCAGGCCCACACTCACAGCCGGATTCAAATGGCAACCCGAAATGTGGCCGATCGCGAATGCCATCGTCAGCACGGTCAGGCCGAATGCGAGTGCGACGCCGGCAAACCCGATGCCGAGGCCCGGAAAGGCGGCGGCCAGCACGGCGCTTCCGCACCCGCCGAGCACCAGCCAGAACGTGCCGAATACCTCTGCAGCCAGACGCTGAGAAAGATTCATGTAGGGACCTCGTTCAAGTCGGTTGAAGACACCGTGCGGCCGGCTGATTTAATCCGACGCCCGGAATTGGTCTGGATTATAGGAAATGAATCGGGTTCGGGAGGGTCAACGATTGTTAAATTTGAATGACCGAGGAATGGCCTTTATTAGAATAAGCCCGCATTCTCGATATAGCGGAACGGGTTAAAAATGACGGCATTAATTTCGAAGAGCAGGGCGGCAGTGCTGATGACGTAACGGGGTGTTGGCGTTCCGGCAAACTTGCCGGAGCCGTATCATGGAAAAGAGGGAGTCGAAAAATGTCTCAATACGCGAAACTCAAGGCGCAGATCGCCGATCTGCAGGCTCAGGCGGACGACGTGCGCCGCCAGGAAGTCGCGGCGGTGATCGCCGACGTCCAGCGGATGATTGCCGAATATGGGCTGACGGCCCAGGATCTGGGCTTTGCGGAGCGCGCGCGGCGCGGTCGTCCGCCGAAAAAGACGCCGCTGCCGCCGAAATACCGCGACCCGAAGTCGGGTGCGACCTGGAGCGGCCGCGGCAAGCCGCCGAATTGGATCGTCGGGAAAAATCGCGATCGTTTCCTGATCGCATGACCGCACAAAAGAAAGAGCCGCATCGACGATGCGGCTCTTTGGTTTTTTCGCGCCGTTTTCGGCGCGGATTTTCCCGGCTATTTGCTGACGAATTTCGTCGGCGTCAGCCGCCGGCGACTTGACGCAGCGTCGGTCGTTTCGCCGCCGCGCAAAGCGTTTCGTAAGTTTCGACATAGCGCCGCGCCATCGCCTTCGCGCTGAAACGCGTGTCGAAGCGCGCGCGGATCGCGTCGCGCGACAGGCTGTCGATCCGGTGCAGCGCGCCGACCGCGCCCTGCACGTCCTCGACGATGAAGCCCGTCACGCCGTCCTCGATCACTTCCGGCACCGAGCCGCGATTGAACGCGACGACCGGCGTGCCGCACGCCATCGCCTCGATCATCACCAAGCCGAACGGCTCCGGCCAGTCGATCGGGAACAGCAGCGCCTTAGCGCCCGACAGGAACGCCGGCTTCTGCGCCTCGTTGATCTCGCCGATGAATTCGACGTGCGCCTCGCCGAGCAGCGGCTCGATCACTTCCTTGAAGTAGTCGGCGTCGGCCTTGTCGACCTTCGCGGCGATCTTCAGCGGCAGCCCGCTTTGCGCGGCGATCCGGATCGCGGTGTCGACACGCTTTTCCGGGCAGATCCGGCCGAGGAACGCCAGATATTCGGGCTTCACGTCCGGTTGCGGCGTGAGCAGCGTGTCGGGCAGCCCGTGATAGACGGTGCCCGCCCACGCGGCCTGCGGCAGCGGCTTGCGCTGCGAATTCGAGATCGACACGACCGGCGCGTGCGGGAACGCGTCGAACACCGGCTGGAGCTCGGGCAGGTCGAGGCGGCCGTGCAGCGTCGTCACGTAGGGCGTGTCGAGCCGCGACATCAGCGGGAACGGCAGGTAGTCGAGATGAAAGTGCAGCACGTCGAATTCGTGCGCGACTCGGGCGACCTGTTCGATCAGGCGCATATGGGGCGCCATCGAGTCGCGGATCGACGGGTCGAGCCGCAATGCGCGCGGCCACGCCGCCTCCAGGCGGGCGGACGTGACGGAATCGCCGCTCGCGAACAGCGTCACGTCGTGGCCGAGTTCGACGAGCGCCTCGGTCAGGTAGGACACGACACGCTCGGTGCCGCCGTAAAGCTTCGGCGGGACGGCTTCGTAAAGCGGCGCGATCTGGGCAATACGCATGGGCGTTCTCCAGTGTCGGCCAGCGCGGGCGCTCGAGTGCGCATGCTGGCCGGTGCAGGTTGCGGAACTCGCCGACGCACGCTTTCTGCGGTACGTGGCCGGGCCCTTCGCGAGATGCTCGGGTGCCGGAAGGCAAGCTGCGGGGCGGGCCGGCGGGGCTGACGCCGCCGCCCATTGGAGTCCATTATCGATATCGCCTTCAGGGGTTCGAGTGTTTTTTCAAAGACTTAAGGCTTGTTACACGATGAAATACGCGAAAACCCCGATAAAAAGGGCGCGCAAACATGAAGCGAGATGCCCGCAACTATTGTTGCGCTATTGTGAAAAACCACTATAATTTTTACCGATTCGATCTCCGGCAGCTTTGCCGGACGGTCTTTCGCCGGATTCGTCCCATGTGGCACCACATTGCATACGGATTCGCGCCCCACTTGTCCTGCCGTTTGCCGCGTTTCAATGCGCGTTGTCGGAAAAATTCCTACACGGTTTACAGACAAATCCTGCATGGCATACGCCACTTCGCTGATACCGGCATAAATCCCGTTTGGCCAAAATTCGCCCTGTAAGACTGATAAACGTGCCGACGCGGCGCCACCAAGCGCCTGATCGAGCAAACGTTTTCATAACATGAAAGGCCAAAGCAAAGCTCTTAACGGGGGAATCATGAGCGCCACCAGCGAAATGCTCAGTGAGATCAAAGAGGTGAACCTGTCGTACCTCCTCCTCGCGCAGCGCCTGCTGCGGGAAGACAAAGCGATGGGCATGTTCCGGATGGGCGTGTCCCAGGAACTGGCCGACGTGCTCGCGAACCTCACGCTCGCCCAGACCGTGAAGCTCGCCGCGTCGAACCAGATGCTGTGCCGTTTTCGCTTCGACGATCACGCGCTGCTGTCGTCGCTCGCCGACAAAGGCCGCAGCGACGTCGTCACGCACGCGCACTCGGCCATCCTGATGGCCGGCCAGCCGGTCGAAAGCGTCCGCTGATCCTTTCCCGCCGTTGCGTTCTCGTCCCGGCGCACCCGCGCCGGCGGGCGGCGTTGCGGCCATTCATCCGAACAACGTCAAGCGGACGATTTTTCACCATGGCAAGCAAAAGCGTCGTGATCGAGGTGAAGGAAATCACCCTCGCGATCGAACTGATCGAACTGGGCGCCCGGCTGCAGCTGCTCGAGGCGGAGACGAACCTGTCGCGCGACCGCCTGATCAAGCTGTACAAGGAACTGAAGGGCGTGTCGCCGCCGAAGGGGATGCTGCCGTTCTCGACCGACTGGTTCATGACGTGGCAGCCGAACATCCATTCGTCGCTGTTCTACAACATCTACCGGTTCATGCAGGACCACGGCCGCTGCGAGCCGATCCAGTCGATCGTGAAGGCGTACCGGCTGTACCTGGAGCACGTGAACCTGTCCGGCGACGAAGCCGCGCTGAGCCTCACGCGCGCATGGACGCTGGTGCGCTTCTTCGACTCGGGGATGCTGCAGATGACCCCGTGCACGCGCTGCGGCGGCCACTTCGTCGCGCACGCGCATGATCCACATCAAGGTTTCGTGTGCGGCCTCTGTCAGCCGCCGTCGCGCGCGGGCAAGACCCGCAAGGCCGCCGCGGCGCGCGCGGAGCTGGCTGCCGCCGTGGCCTGAGCGCCGGGCCGGGCGGGGCGCGGGCCGGCATCGGGGCGGCGGCCGTACGCCGCGCGCGAACCGGCCGCCGCTTGCTGGTAAACACCGCCGTGCCGCCGCGGCGCGGCCGCGAAAGTTTTCCTGCCGACTGCCGTAAACCTGATTAACGGCGGTCTCCCCGCCGGTCATTCGTGAGGGACAGGCAGTGCTGATTATCGTGGGAACACTCGTGACGCTCTTGTCCGTCTTCGGCGGTTACGCGCTGGCAGGCGGGCATCTGGGCGCATTGGTCCAGCCGCTCGAGATCCTGATGATCGTCGGCGCAGGCGTCGGCGCGTTCATCCTCGGCAACGGCATGAAGACCATCAAGGCGACGCTGCGCGTGCTGCCGACGCTCTTCAAGGGCTCGAAGTACACGAAGGACGTCTATATGGAGCTGATGGCGCTCCTGTACGTGCTGCTCGCGAAGGCGCGCAAGGAAGGCACGCTGACGCTCGAGGCCGACATCGACGATCCGGACAAGAGCCCGATCTTCACCCAATACCCGAAGATCCTCGCCGATCGCCACATCGTCGAATTCCTGACCGACTACCTGCGGCTGATGGTGGGCGGCAACATGAACGCGTTCGAGATCGAGAGCCTGATGGACGAGGAGATCGAGACGCACCACACGGAAGGCGAAGGCCCGGCGCACGCGCTGATGCGCGTCGGCGACGCGATGCCCGCGTTCGGGATCGTCGCGGCCGTGATGGGCGTGGTGCACACGATGGCGTCGGCCGACAAGCCGCCCGCGGTGCTCGGCGCGATGATCGCGCAGGCGCTGGTCGGCACGTTCCTCGGGATCCTGCTGTCGTACGGGCTGATCGGGCCGCTCGCGAGCCTTGCCGAGCAGCGCGTCGCCGAGTCGACCAAGATGTTCCAGTGCATCAAGGTGACGATCCTCGCGAGCCTGAACGGCTACGCGCCGGCGATCGCGGTCGAGTTCGGCCGCAAGGTGCTGTTCTCGACCGAGCGCCCGTCGTTCACGGAGCTCGAAGAGCACGTGCGCCGCGTGAAGACGAAGTGACGCGGAGCGCGCGATGAGCAAGAGCAAGGATCACGCGATCGTCGTCAAACGGGTGGCCCCGCAGAAGAAGGGCCACCACGGCGGCGCATGGAAGCTCGCGTATGCGGACTTCATGACCGCGATGATGGCGTTCTTCCTGCTGATGTGGCTGCTGAGCTCGGTCACGCCGGTGCAGCTGAAGGGGATCGCCGAATACTTCAACACGCCGCTGAAGGCCGCGCTGTTCGGCAGCGGCGATCGCAGCTCGCAGGACTCCAGCATCATCAACGGCGGCGGCCGCGACCTGTCGAGCGCCGACGCCGGCACGCTGCGCCGCACCGACGGCTCGACCAACCTCGCCGATCGCGTCGCGAAGGCCGGCGACGACAGGACGCGCTCGCAGGCGCAGGGCGCACAGGACCGCCTCGAGCAGGCGCGCCTGCACGACCTGCAGATCAAGCTGATGGCGGCGATCGAGGCGAACCCGACGCTGCGCCAGTTCAAGCAGCAGATCCGGATCGATTCGACGCTGATGGGTTTGCGCATCGAGATCGTCGATTCGCAGAAGCGGCCGATGTTCGCGATGTCGAGCGACCACGTCGAGCCGTACATGCGCGACATCCTGCGCGAGATTGGCAAGACGCTGAACGACGTGCCGAACCGGATCATCGTCCAGGGCCACACCGACGCGGTGCCGTACGCGGGCGGCGAGGGCGGCTACAGCAACTGGGAGCTGTCGGCCGACCGCGCGAACGCGTCGCGCCGCGAGCTGATCGCGGGCGGCATGGACGAGTCGAAGGTGCTGCGCGTGCTCGGGCTCGCGTCGACGCAGAACCTGAACAAGGCCGATCCGCTCGATCCGGAAAACCGCCGGATCAGCGTGATCGTGCTGAACCGCAAATCCGAAGAGGCGCTGATGCGCGACGACGCGACGACCACGACGCTGTCGGCCGACGCCGCGGGCTCGAAGCAGCTGGCGCAGCAGCTCGGCGGTGCGGCGCCGGCCGCGCGACCGGCGCTCGAGAGCGCCGTCGGCGTCGCGCCGAAACCCTGACGTTTCCAAGATTCCGAGACAGACATGATCCGAACCATTCTCGCCATCGACGATTCCGCGACCATGCGGGCACTGCTGCAGGCGACGCTTGCGCAGGCCGGCTACGACGTGACCGTGGCGCCGGACGGCGAAGCGGGCTTCGACATGGCGGCCACCGTGCCGTACGACCTGGTGCTGACGGACCAGAACATGCCGCGCAAGAACGGGCTCGAGGTGATCGCCGCGCTGCGCCAGCTCACCGCGTATGCGGACACGCCGATCCTCGTGCTGACGACCGAAGGCAGCGACGCCTTCAAGGACGCCGCGCGCGACGCGGGCGCGACCGGCTGGATCGAAAAGCCGATCGACCCGGCGGTGCTGATCGACCTGGTCGCGACGCTGTCCGAGCAGACCGCCTCCTGACATGAACGCGACGAATCCAACCGGTGACCGGGCATGACTCTCGACATCACGCAGTTCTACCAGACCTTTTTCGACGAAGCGGACGAGCTCCTCGCGCAGATGGAGCAGCTGCTGCTGAACCTCGACGTCGGTTCGCCCGACCCCGAGGACCTCGCCGCGATCTTCCGCGCCGCGCACTCGATCAAGGGCGGCGCGGCGACGTTCGGCTTTTCCGCGCTGACCGAAACGACCCACATCCTCGAATCGCTGCTCGACCGCGCGCGCAACCATGAGCTGACGCTGACCAAGGAAATGGTCGACGCGTTCCTCGAGACCAAGGACGTGCTGTCCGACCAGCTGGTCGACTACCGCGCGAGCGCGGAACCGGATGCGGCAGCGGCCGCGGCGATCTGCGCGAAGCTCGAACGGCTGAAGGCCGAGAGCGGCGGCGGCGCGCCCGCGGACGCACCGCCTGCCGCGCCTGCGGCCGGCACCGGCGGCGCGCCCGATCACGTGGTCGAACAGGCCGTCGCGGCCGCGCATCCGGCGGCCGATGCCGACGCCGGCGCGGACGGCCCGCACCTGAAGATCACGCTGCTCGGCGTCGATGCGAAGGACCAGGCGCTGCTGACCGAGGAACTCGGCAATCTCGGCCGGATCGTCGGCCGCGACGAAGCGGGCGCGGATCTGACGCTGTGGCTCGAATCCGAGGTGCCGTCCGACGACATCATCGCCGTGTGCTGCTTCGTGATCGACGACAGTCAGATCCGCATCGGACGCGGCGCAGCGCCGGCCGCCCCGGCGGCGCCTGCTGCCCCGCCGCCCGCCGCGGAACCGGCC
>NZ_CABVPL010000040.1 GCF_902499045.1 Burkholderia latens
GCATGGTCGAGCGCGCGCAGCGCGGCGGCCCGCACGCCGCATGGCCCGGCCAGTACCGCGAGCGGCAGCGGCTCGCCCGCGCGCGGCGCCCAGTCCGGCGCGGCGAGCCATGCCAGCGGTTCGGTAAACAGCAGCGCGCCGTCGTCGCGCGGCGGATCCTCGCCCGGTTCGTGCCGGACGATCGCTGCGTCGAGCCGCCGTTCGTCGTATTGCGCGAGCAGGTTCGCCGACATCCCCAGGTGCATTTCCAGCGACAGCCCCGGATCCTGCCGGTGCAGGCTGGTCAGCACGGCCGGCAGGTCCGGCACGGCGACGTGCTCGCTGACGCCGAGCGACAGCCTGTGCGTGCCGGCCGAGATTGCGCCGAGCGCCTGGTCGTGCGCGTCGAGCAGCGCGCGGGCGGCCGGCAGGAAGTTCTCGCCGTCGGCCGCGAGCTTGACGACCCGCGGCGTGCGCGCGAGCAGCGGCTTGCCGAGGTGCGCCTCGAGCCGCTTCAGCTTCAGGCTGACGGCCGACTGCGTGGTGCCGAGCGCGTCGGCGGCGCGCGTGAAGCTCGCGAGATCGGCGACCAGCACGAACGCGCGCACCGCATCGAGGTCGAGGACTTTCATTTCAGATGTAAATGGATGAAATATTGATGAATGACTGTTCATTATAGTTATGCGCGCCTAACCTGACGTGGCGTTTTTCGAAAGCCAACGTCACCGAAAGGAGCAGGATCATGCCGTTCACCCGTATCGCAGTACGCGAAGGCAAACCGGCCGCCTACCGCGCGGCACTCGTCGACGGCGTGCATCGCGCGCTGAGGCACACCTTCAACGTGCCCGAGGACGACATTTTCATGGTCGTGACCGAGCACTCGGCCGAGAATTTCTTCTTCGGCCGCCACTACCTCGACATCGAGCGCAGCGACGATCTCGTGATGATCCAGATCACCGCGAACAACACGCGCACGCTGGAGCAGAAGAAGGCGCTGTACCGGACGATCGCCGAGAACCTCGCCGCGCAGCCCGGCGTGCGGCCTCAGGACGTATTCATCAGCCTCGTCGAGGTGCTGAAGGAGGACTGGTCGTTCGGCAACGGCATCGCCCAGTACGTGGTCTGACACGTCGGTTGATGTACGGCAGCGCGGCAGGGCCAGATCGTCGTCCGCGCGCTGGCGCGCCGTGTACTATGGAAGCTGCTTCACTGTCGACGCCGGCGCGCAGGATGCGCCGGCGCTTGTTCATGTGCGGGAGCCCCCATGTCGCGTGTGCTGGAAATCGTGTTGTGCCTGTCGCTCGAAGGTTGGCCGGTCAAGACCGGGAGCCGGGCCCGTGGCGAGCAGCGCGACTTCGGCGCAGAACTTGTCCGCGCGTGGCGAATCTGCCCGCAGGTGCGGATGCGGCGTGGCCACGAACGCGTGACGATCGAGCCGTGCCGGATCGGGGAGGCAGAGCCGAGCCCCGGCGAAAGCTGGTGGACGTGGGTCGAGTCGAATGCGCACGGGCGGCGGGTCGTCGCGTCGCGCACGCACGCGTTCGCGCCCGGCGTCGTCATGCGCGAGCTGTTCGACGCCGAACATGCGGGCATCGTCGTGGCCGGCGAGGGCGCTGAACGGGTGCCCGGCCCCGTCGATGAAGCCGCGGTCGCCGCATCGACCGGGCCAGTGCCGCTGCGGCTCGTCAGCGAGCGGCGGCGCGGGCGATGGGCGGACGACAGCGGCGTCGTGGTCGAGATGACGCTCGACGACGTCACGCTGGACGGCGGCGCCGAGCCGCCGCGCCGTCATGTCGAACTGCGGCTCGCGGCGCCCGACTGGGAAACCGTCGCGGCACGCACCGCGGCATTGCGCGCGCTGTTCGCTGCCGCGCGCGAACTGAGCGGCGCATGGCCTGCATTCGTGCAGCTGACGAGCGTGATCGATCGCGCGTGTGCGGGCGAGCCCGCGGTCGCCGGTCCGATCAAGGCGCAATCCGTCGATCTGACCGGCATCCGCACGCAGCGGGCCGCGCTGTTCGCGCTGTCCGGCGACATCGCCGCGCAATGGCTCGGCAACGAAGCGGGCGTGCTCGAGCGCGACGATCCCGAGTTCGTACACCAGATGCGCGTTGCGCTGCGCCGGCTGCGCACGCTGATGCGCTTCTTTCCGCGCTTCGCGGACGATCGATGGAAGGAAACTTTCGGCGCCGACCTGCGCTGGCTCGCGTCGCTGCTCGGCACCGTGCGCGACTGGGACGTGTTCTCGACCGAGAGCCTGCCCGGGCTGATCGAAGCCGACGGCGGCGGCGCGGACTGGAACGGCACGCTCGATGCGGCGCGCGCGCAGGCGCTGGCCGCGCGCGTCGAACTGCGCCAGGCGCTGCATTCGGCGCGCTATGCGCGGCTCACGCTCGGCTGGCTCGAATGGTTGAGCACGCTCGCGCTGCCGGATGCCGGCGACGACGGCGCGCCGTCGCTGCGGCGTCACGCGACCAAGCGCGTGCGGCGGCTGTTCGGTCATCTGTATGCGTCGCCGTCGCTCACGTCGCTCGATACGGCCGCGCGCCACCGCGTGCGGATCGATGCGAAGCGGCTGCGCTACGCGCTCGAATTCTTCGCGTCGCTGGCGTCGCGTCGCACGCGCACCGAAACGGTCAAGACGCTCGCGCGTGTGCAGAGCGTGCTCGGCGAAGCGAACGACGCGATCGTCGCGCTGCATCATCTCGAGCAACTGGCGGCGCCCGCCTATCAGCTCGGCTTCGTGCGCGGCTACGGCGCCGCGCTGGAACAGCGCGCGGCGCGCGACGCCGAGGCGCTGCTCGCGAGCCTGCGTCCGCCGAAGCTCGATGCCCGATCGCGTTGAGCGGCGCGCTCACTATAATGGCTCCCCGTTTTCTTCGGACAGACCGATGACCGACGCGTCGCCTCCTTCTTCCTCCGCCGCACCGCTCGAACTCGGCGGCGAGCTGTGGCTGTGTGCAGGCGAGCAGACGCTCGGCGGCGCGACCCGCATCGCGCTGCTCGCGGCGATCGGCGAGACCGGTTCGATCACGCGTGCGGCGAAGGCCGTCGGCCTCAGCTACAAGGCCGCGTGGGACGCGATCGACACGATGAACAATCTGGCCGGCGAGCCGCTCGTCACGCGGTCGACCGGCGGCAAGGGCGGCGGCGGCACGACGCTGACGCCGCGCGCGACGTCGCTGATTACGGCGTTCCGTACGATCGAGCGCGAGCATCGCCGTTTCATCGACGCCGCCAGCGCGGCGGTGTCCGGTTTCGACGTCGACTGGGCGCTGATCGGCCGGATCGGGATGAAGACGAGCGCGCGCAACCAGTTGTTCGGCAAGGTCGAGTCGATCGTGCGCGGCACGGTGAACGACGAGGTGACGCTCGTGCTGCCCGGCGGGCAGGCGATCGTCGCGGTGCTCACGCACGAAAGCGCCGACGCGCTTGGCCTGCAGCCGGGCGCCGCTGCATGCGCGCTCGTGAAGGCGTCGTGGGTCGTGCTGGCGGTCGACGACGACGGCGAAGGGGCGTTGAAGGTATCCGCACGGAATCAACTGCGTGGCACCGTCGACGCCGTCGCGGCGGGTGCGGTCAACAGCGAGGTGACGCTGGCGCTCGACGGCGGCGGCACCCTCACGGCGGTGGTCACGAACGACAGCGTTCGCGCGTTGCAGCTGGACACCGGGCGGCGTGCGATTGCGCTGTTCAAGGCATCGAGCGTGATTCTCGCGGTGACGGGCTGAGCGTGCGCGAGGGTGGAGCGGGGGCGGGCCATCGCCGAATTGCATGCTGCGTGCCGAACGCCGAACGCCGCCGCAGATCCACGGCCGACGAGGCGAAACCGGCGCCCCCGACGTGCACGACGCGCCGGCCCCGCTGCCGCATACGGCTTGTTCCATCGTATTCCGCCCCGGGCGGCTTCTCTCAGGCTCCTACATGGCCGCGACGGCCAACCCTTCGCGCTCAGGCGACGCGCGTCGGCCGCTCGGCGTGCGGCGCTGCCGGCTGCACCCGCCCTTCGTTCAACTGCACGACCTGGTCACCGAACGCGGCGACGTCGTCGGGGTCGTGCGAGATGAGCACCATCGGGATGTCGAGCCGCGCTTGCAGTTCGGCGAGCTCATCGCGCATGCGCTGCCGCAGCGCGCCGTCGAGCGCCGCGAACGGCTCGTCGAGCAGCAGGATGCGCGGCTGCGCAACCAGCGCGCGCGCGAGCGCGACGCGCTGCTTCTGTCCGCCCGACAGCTGCGCCGGAAACTGCCCGGCGAGCGTGTCGAGCTCGAACGCCTGCAGCCAGTAAGCGACTTCGGGCGGCACCGTTTTCGCGCGCGGATTGCGCAGCCCGGACGTGAGCCCGAACGCGATGTTCTGGCGCACGTTCAGATGCGGAAACAGCGCGTAATCCTGGAACAGATAAGCGACGCGGCGCGCGCGGGTCGGCACGTCGATGCCGCGCGCGGCGTCGAACAGCGGCTCGCCGTTCAGCGTGATCGTGCCTTCGTCCGGCGACAGCAAGCCGGCGATCGCCTGCAGCGTCATGCTCTTGCCCGCGCCGGACGGCCCGAACAGCACGACCCGCTGCGCATTGGCGGCGAACGACACGTCGAGCGTGAAGCGGCGCTCGGCATTCGCGTAGGTCTTGCGGATATCGACGGCGATGCTCATGCGGACCTCCGTCGTGCGGCGCCGCCCGCGCGCAAGACCGCGTGCGCGGTGTCGGCGCCGGCGCACGTCGCCGCGACCGGCGCGACCGGCGCGGCCCGGCGATGCCGATGCGGACGCAAAAGTCGATGCGGCGTGCGCGTCATGTCGGCTGACTCCGTCCGGCGCGCGACGGCACGAGCCAGCCGGTCGCGAGCAGCACGAGCACGCACGTGATCGACGTGACGAGCACGAGGAAGTTGGCCGTGGCGTCGTCGCCGGCCTGCACCGCCGCGTAGATCGCGACCGACAGCGTCTGCGTGCGGCCGGGCAGGTTGCCGGCGATCATCAGCGTCGCGCCGAATTCGCCGAGCGCGCGCGCGAACGCGAGCAGCGCACCGGCCAGGATGCCGCGCGCGGCAAGCGGCAGCGTCACGCGGAACAACACCGCGGCTTCGCCGAGCCCCAGCGTGCGGGCCGCGCGCTCCAGATGCGGATCGACGCTCTCGAATGCCGCGCGTGCCGATTTCAGGATCAGCGGGAACGCGACCACCATCGACGCGATCACCGCACCTTGCCACGTGAAGACGAGCTCGATGCCGAGCCGGTCGAGCCACGCGCCGAAGACGCCGCGCCGGCCGAGCAGCACGAGCAGGTAGTAGCCGAGCACCGTCGGCGGAAGCACGAGCGGCAGCGTCAGCAGCGAATCGACCACGTCGCGCATCGGCGAACGCCAGCGCGCGAGCACGAACGCAGCGGCGACGCCGAGCACGATGTCGAGCGCGGTCGCCCAGCCGGCGACTTTCAGCGACAGCAGCAGCGGTACCCACGCGTCCTGCATCATCGCGTACTCACTTGCCCGCGGGCTTGAAGCCGAACGTCGACAGCACGGCCTGGCCCTGCGGCGACGCGACGAAGTCGATGAACGACTGCGCCTGCGCGGCATGGCGGCTGTCCTTGACCACCGCGATCGGATAGGTGATGGGCGTCTGCGTCGGTACGGTCAGCGTGACCTTCACGCGGCCGGGCATGATCGCGGCGTCGGTGCCGAACACGAAGCCCGCGTCGACTTCGCCGCGCGCGACGTAATCGAGGCTCTGGCGCACGTTGGCGGCCAGCACGCCCTTCGCGCTGACCGCGTCCCACACGCCTGCCGCGCGTAGCGCCGCTTCGGTGTATCGGCCGACCGGCACCGACGCCGGGTCGCCATACGCGATGCGTTTCACGCCGGGGCCCGTCAGTTCGTTGAGCGACGCCGGCGCGGCCGCGCGGCTGTCCGCCGGCACGATCAGCACGAGCGAGTTCGCGGCGAAATCGCGGCGCGTGCCGGGCACGACGACTTTTTCGGCGACCGCGCGATCCATCGCCTTCTGGTCGGCCGACGCGAACACGTCCGCCGGCGCGCCCTTGGCGATCTGCTGCATCAGCACGTCCGACGCGCCGAAGTTGAACAGCACCTTGGTATCCGGATGCTGCTTCTGGTACGCATCGCCGACCGCCTTGAACGCGTTCGTCAGGCTCGCGGCCGCCGACACGACCAGTTCGTCGGCGGCGCAAGCCGGTGCGCTCGACGCGATTCCTGCGGCGAGCGTGACGAGCGGCAGCAGACGAAGCAGGGTGCGGCGAAGCGGGCGAACGGTCGAGCGCATGGTCGGATCGTTGGAATGGTCGAAAACCGTAATCGTAATATAGCGCGGGCTATAACGCTCGACATACCGCTCATGCGGCGGTGCGCATGCAAACCTTCAGACTGGCAAGGCGGCTGGAACGACGCGTGCGCGGCCGGTCACGCGTGCAGCAGCGGCGCGGGCGATCCGGTGCGGTGCAGCGACGACGGCTGCGACGCCGGCCGGTAATTCGGATTGGCCTTCCATCGGGCGCGCACGAACGGCCGCTCGTGCCCCGACAGCTCCAGCGCCACCCGCGTGACCCAGCGGTGCGACGGCACCGTGATGCCATGCAGCGCGACGGTGACGAGCACGAGGCTCACGACGACCGCCGGCACCGACCACCGGTGCGGCACCGCATGCCACGAGCCGGCGATGAACGCGAGCGCGGCGATCGCGCCGACGATGCAGCCGGTGATCGACTCGGACGGCGAATGCGCGTCGAGCGCGACGCGCGACACGCCGACCGCGATGCCGGCCGCGAGCCCGAGCGCGATGCCGGCGATCCGCACCGGCGTGCGCGTGCGAATCAGCGCGAGGAAGATCGCGACCGGATAGACCGACGTCGACAGCATCGCGTGGCCGCTGAATCCCGTGAAGTCCCACGCGCGGATGCCGATGCCCCAGCCGAGGAACGCGATCTTCGTGAGCGCGACGACGCCGATCGCGGCCGCGAGCACGCCGAGCCATGCGGCGGCGCGCTGCCACGAGTAGCCGAGCGCGAGCCACACGGCGATCGTGATCGCGAGCGGCAAGGTCAGGCCGGCGCCACCGAACGCGGTGATCGTGATCCACAGGTGAGAGGACAGGTCGAACATCGGGAGGGAACGGGCAGAGGCGGGACGAATGCTCAAATCAACGCGCGAGCCGGGAAGAACGACTACAACGGATACAAGCGGTTAGACCCGAGTATAGCGCCGCGTGTGCTCGCGGCCCGTTTTTTGCCCGGCGGGGAACTATCCGCGCGCAGGAAAAATCCCAGAAACAGTGTTATGGTGCATTGCACAAAGTTGAACGATGCACCGACTGTCGTACCCCTATTTTTCCTGACTGCGAGCCTGATCGATGACCAAAAGTCTGACGAAGGTATGGCTGGGCGGCATGAAACGCATGTTGTCTCCGGCCGCCAAACGCGCGGCGCGTGACGCGCAGCGGATCGCGCGCGATGCGCTCGAGGCCGCAGCGTCGCCAGCCGCAACCGCTCCGTCGCCGCCGCGCGAGTCGCGCGTGCGGCCGCGCGTGGCCGCCTGGGCGGCCGGCGAATGGACGCGCGGCGAGCATCCGATGGCGCCGGCGCTGGGCCGCCTGGTCCAGCAGCTCGCTTACGCGCTTTATATACCGCCCGGCCGCTCGCGCGGCCCGAGGCCGCTCGTCGTGATGCTGCACGGCTGCAAGCAGTCGGCCGACGAGTTCGCACACGGTACGCGGATGAACCTGCTGGCCGACCAGCACGGCTTCGCGGTGCTTTACCCCGAGCAGTCGCAGCGCGCGCACGCGCATGGCTGCTGGCACTGGTATGAAGACACCGACCGCGCGGGCCGCGGCGAAGCGGATGCGGTCGCGTCGCTCGTCGATGCCCTCGTCGACGAGCACGGCTTCGACGCGTCGCGGGTCTACGTCGCTGGGCTGTCGGCCGGTGCGGGCCTCGCGGCGCTGCTCGCGCTGCATCATCCGGACCGCTTTGCCGCGGTCGCGCTGCACTCGGGCCCCGCGCTCGGCGAGGCGAATTCCGGCATCACGGCGATGGACGTGATGCGGCGCGGGCTGCGGCAGAACCCGGCCGCTACCGTCGACGCGCTCGTCGACGCCAGTACGTATCCGGGAATGCCTGCGCTGATCGTCCAGGGCGACGGCGATCGCGTCGTCGCGCCGAAGAATGCCGATCAGTTGACGGTGCAGTTCATGCGCCTGAACGGGCTCGCGGATAGCCGCGGCGCGCTGCGCGGCGGCGAGCGCGTGGAAACGCGCGGCGCAGGCGCGCAGATCACCGACGTGCGCCGGGAGGGCGAGACGGTCGTGCGGCTTTGTCACGTGAAGGGGCTCGATCACGCGTGGTCCGGCGGTGACGAGGCGGTGCCGTTTCATGCGGCGGTCGGCCCCGACGCGAGCGCGATGATCTGGTCTTTCTTCGAACAGAATCGTCGCACTGTGGCGACCGAACGACGCACCGTTTGATCGATGCTAGCCAAAGACTAGGGTTTTCCCTATAATTCGGGAAAACCCTAGTCAAAGAACCTTTGGAAAGCGAGATCGATCATGTACCTGCTGAGCCACCTCTTCCTGATGCTGACCAAGAACGCCGAAAAGGCCGCGAAAGAGCGCGCCGACGCGTACCTGGCCGAAGCCACCGACATCTACGATCTCGAATTCCGCATGCGCAAGATCGATCGTGAAGCGGCGATGAACCGTCCGTTCTCGTTCGGCGCGCGTTAAGCAGCGCAGCGCGGGCCGGCGCGCAGCCGGCGTGGCAACGCATTACGCAAGAGGGCGTGTGCGGCAGGCAGCCGCACATGCCCTTTTTGCATTCGGCGTCGAGCGGTGCGTCAGATAACCGTCAGACGCACCGGCACGTTGTTGCGCGTCGCGTTCGAGTACGGACACACGTGGTGCGCCTTGTCGACCAGCGCCTGCGCGTCCGCCTTGTCGAGCCCCGGCAGCGACACGCGCAGTTCGATGTCGAGGCCGAAGCCGCCTGCGTCGTTGGGGCCGATGCCCACTTCCGCGGTGACTTGCGTGTCTGCCGGGAGCGTCTGCTTGTTCTGGCCGGCGACGAATTTCATCGCGCTCAGGAAACAGGCCGAGTAACCTGCGGCAAACAGCTGCTCCGGGTTCGTGCCTTCTGCGCCCGTGCCGCCGAGCTCGCGCGGCGCGGCCAGCTTCACTTCCAGTTTGTTGTCGGCGGATACCGCGCGGCCGTCGCGGCCGCCTGTGCTCGTGGCGCTGGTCTTGTACAGAATGTTCATCGTGCAGCTCCTGTCGGAAGAATGAGAGGAAAGCGGTCCGGGCAAACGCGATGTCGCCGGCCACGGACAAAATATAGAGAACAAATAATTTGTGTGCAAACGAAATTTTGAAGAAAGAGCCCGGGAGCGCCGGGCCCGTCCAGGATCTACCGCGGTTCGCCGGCTTTCGTCAGTCTTCGTTCGACGCCGACAACGCGCTGCGCAGCTGCTGGAGATCCGCGCGCAGCCGGACGAGGAACTCGGGAGTCTGCTGCATCGCGCAAAAGAGTTCGGCGGGCACGGACCGCGCCTTGTCCCTCAGCGCGCGGCCTTCCGCGGTCACGCGTACGTTGACGACGCGCTCATCGGACGCGCTGCGCGCGCGTTCGACATAGCCGAGTGCCTCCAGCCGCTTCAGCAGCGGCGTGACGGTGGCCGGGTCGAGGTCGAGGCGGGCGGCGATGTCCTTCACCGCAATGTCGTCGCGCTCCCACAACACGAGCATCGCCAAATATTGCGGATACGTCAGCGACAGCTTGTCGAGCAACGGCTTGTACGCCTTCGTCATCGCATGCGAAGTCGAGTAGAGCGCGAAGCAGAGTTGCTCGTCGAGCGTCTGGGGCAGCGGGGGCAGGCGGTCCATGATCCGGGGCGCGTGGCTTACGCGCTAACGATTTGCACACAAATCATTTTGCGCGCAAAAGGTCTAGTTGAACAGGAGCGCGCTGCGGGAATCGGCGGCAGGCGCCGGTGGGAGAGGACCGGCGCCGGGGCGACAGGGGAGCAGATCGACGGCCGGCAGCGCACGCGCGGCCGGCCGTGCCGCCGTCAGCGGCCGGACGTGGGCGTCGCGGCGCCCGGCTCCTGCACGCCGAAGCAGCCGCGATACGTCGCGTAGAACGAGCAGTACATCATCGTGACGATGACGATCGTCACCGGCATCATGATCGTCAGCACGTATGCGCCGGCGCCGAGCGCCTGCAGCAGCAGCGACAGGCCGAACGACGTGCCGAGCGCGACGCCGAACCACAGCAGCCCGTACACGACGAATGCGCCGCGATTGCGCCAGCAGCTGACGACGCTGAAGAACAGCGCCTTGGCCGGCGGAATGTCGTGCCACGCGGTGAGCACCGGCGCGAACCAGAAGAGCATCGCGACAGGCGCATAGAGCAGCGTCGCGAACAGCAGCGCGCCGAGCGTGCCCTGCGTGGCGAGCGTTTCGGGTGTCGTGTTCGTGTCGCCCGTCGCGCCGAGCATCATGTGTAGCAGCCCGCCGCCGTCGATGATCGACGACGCGGCGAACACCAGCACCATCAGCACGACATAGACGACGCCGAGCACCAGCAGGCGTTGCGTCGTCGCCGAGCCGTACGAGCGGAAGCCGTCGATCAGGATCGTCGGCATCACCGGCTTGCCGGCCACCGTGTCGCGGCATGCGGCCATGAAGCCGACCGCGATGCCGGGAATGAACAGCAGCGGCAGCGCCGCGCCGATCACCGGCACCATCGACACCAGCGTGATCGCCAGCAGGTACGTGAAGAACAGCGTGATGAACGCGAGCGGATTCCGGCGGAACAGCCAGATGCCTTGACGGAACCAGACATAGCCCGCTTTCGCGGGCACTTCGATCAGTTGCATGCGGTATGGGTCTCGGGAAGCACGGGCGTGTGCGCGATACGCTCACGCAGGATCCGTTCGAAATGACCGGGGTCGTGCGGCTTGAGCATTTCGGCCGCGCGCGGCAGGTAGAAGTCGTACAGGCGCGACACCCAGAAGCGGTACGCGCCCGCGCGCAGCATGTCGCTCCAGTGGCGGCGCTCCTCGGCCGTGAACGGCCGGACCGTCTGGTACGCGCGCACCAGCGCATCCGTGCGCGCGACGTCGAGCACGCCCGTTGCAAGGTCGACGCACCAGTCGTTGACGGTCACCGCGACGTCGAACAGCCATTTGTCGCAACCCGCGAAATAGAAGTCGAAGAAGCCGCCGAGCCGGACCGCATGGCCGGTATCCGGCGCCGCGTGCGCGAACAGCACGTTGTCGCGGAACAGGTCGCAGTGGCACGGGCCGCCGGGCAGGGCCGCGTAGTCGTCGGACGCGAAGAACGCCGTCTGGTGCGCGAGCTCGCCCTCGAGCAGCGCGCGTTGCGCGCCGGAAACGAACGGGACGATCGCCGGTACGTTCTCCTGCCACCACGGCAGGCTGCGCAGGTTCGGCTGCTCGCGCGCATAGTCGCGGCCGGCGAGGTGCAGGCGAGCGAGCATCTGCCCGACCTCGATGCAGTGTTCGACCCCCGGCGCGAGTTCGGCGGCGCCGTCGAGCTTCGTGACGATCGCCGCCGGCTTGCCGTGCAACTCGCCGAACAGCGCGCCGTCATCGCGCGGGACCGGATCCGGCACCGGCACGCCGTGGCTCGCCAGGTGCCGCATCAGGTCCAGGTAGAACGGCAGTTGCTCCGCCGTCAGCTTCTCGAAGATCGTCAGGACGTACTCGCCGCGCGTCGTCGTCAGAAAGAAATTGCTGTTTTCGATGCCGGACGGGATGCCGCGGAACGCCAGCACGTCGCCCAGTTCGTAGTGGCGCATCCATTGCGCGAGATCGGAGTCGGAAACAGCGGTGAAAACGGCCATGCGAGATGCGTCTGATCAGTTGTCGGCACGCGCGGCGGCGTACGGCGCGACAGGAGGTGAACGAGGAGCCTGCGCGCCGCGTCGGAACGGGCGCGGCGCGGCGGGAAATCAGTAGCGCAGGTTGACCGAAGGCAGGCGCGTGACCGGGATGCCCGCGTCGTGCGGCTTCGGCGACGTGTCGAGCGTCGAGCTCATCTGGTAGCGCGTGCCGAAATTCGACTTCACGTCGATCTCGACCGGCTTGCCGCGATCGCGATACTCGGTGACTTCGGTGCCGTTCTTGCTCTTCTCGTGGAAGCTCGGCGTGCGGCGAATGTCCGCGAAGTCGACCTTCGACGTGACTTCGGCGCCCGGCCGGTTGATCTTGCGGAGATCGGGCAGACCGGCGGCTTCGTTGGCCTCGGCCCGCGCCTGTGCATCGGCGTCGGGCGTGCCGCCGGCGGCGTAAGCGGCGCCGGCGGCGGCAAACGTGCCAGCAAACGCGGCGGCAGCGGCGACGAGAATGAGCGGCTTCATGATGAGTCTCCAGTGAACCTGCCGATTTTAGCAAATACTGCGCGCGGGCCGGCCCTCGCGTGCAAGCGGCATGCAAGCGCGCGGCCATGAGCGTGACCGGGTTCCGTGGTAATGTCGTTCGATCAGACGAGGTGATGAAAATGAAGAACGATTTGAGCCGCCGGCACCGGGTGCTGACGCCCGAGAGCCCGCCCGTCGAAGCTTTCGACGATCCCATCGCCGCCGTCGCGCGGCTGTCGGCCATCTACGACACCAATACCGGCTTCCTGCGCGACGCGTTCGCGCGCTATCGCCGCCACGAACCGTTCACCGAGCACGTGCGTGCGTGCTATCCGTTCGTGCGGATCCGTACCGACGTCAACACGCACGTCGATTCGCGCCGGTCGTACGGCTTCGTCGCGGGCCCCGGCGTGTTCGAGACGACCGTCACGCGCCCGGACCTGTTCGCGAACTACTATCGCGAGCAGCTGCGCCTGCTGTCGAAGAACCACCATGTGAAGATCGAGATCGGCGTGTCGTCGCAGCCGATCCCCGTTCATTTTGCGTTTCCCGAAGGCATCCATCTCGAAGGCGAACTCGACCGCGACCGCCTGCTCGCGATGCGCGACATCTTCGACACGCCCGACCTGTCGTACCTCGACGACCGCATCGTCAACGGCACGTTCGAGCCGGCGCCCGGCGAGCCGCATCCGCTCGCGCTGTTCACCGCGGCGCGCGTCGACTTTTCGCTGCACCGGCTGCGCCACTACACGGCGACGTCACCCACGCACTTCCAGAACTACGTGCTCTACACGAATTACCAGTTCTACATCGACGAGTTCGTGAAGCTCGGCCGCACGATGATGACGGAAAGCGACGATCCCGAGGTGCGCGCGTACCGCAGCGAATACAGCGCGTTCGTCGAGCCGGGCGACGTCGTCACGTACAACGCGAACCTCGGCAGCGAGGCGGCCGAGGGCACCGCGCCGCCGCGGCTCCCGCAGATGCCCGCGTATCACCTGAAGCGCGCGGACGGCAGCGGGATCACGATGGTCAACATCGGCGTCGGCCCGTCGAACGCGAAGACGATCACCGACCACATCGCGGTGCTGCGTCCGCATGCATGGGTGATGCTCGGCCACTGCGCGGGCCTGCGCAACACGCAGCGCCTCGGCGACTACGTGCTCGCACACGGTTACGTGCGCGAGGATCACGTGCTCGATGCCGACCTGCCGCTGTGGGTGCCGATCCCGGCGCTCGCGGAAGTGCAGCTCGCGCTGGAGCGCGGCGTGGCAGAGGTCACGCGGCTCGAAGGCGCGGAACTCAAGCGCGTGATGCGCACGGGCACGGTCGCGAGCGTCGACAACCGCAACTGGGAACTGCGCGATCACCGCGAGCCCGTGCAACGGCTGTCGCAAAGCCGCGCGATCGCGCTCGACATGGAAAGCGCGACGATCGCCGCGAACGGGTTCCGCTTCCGCGTGCCGTACGGCACGCTGCTGTGCGTGTCGGACAAGCCGCTGCACGGCGAGCTGAAGCTGCCGGGCATGGCCGACACGTTCTATCGCGGGCAGGTCGATCAACACCTGCAGATCGGTGTGAAGGCGATGGAGATCCTGCGCACGAACGGGCTCGACAAGCTGCATAGCCGCAAATTGCGCAGCTTCGCGGAAGTGGCGTTCCAGTAACGGACTACGCCGCTGGGCCTGCAACGACAAAGGCCGCACGCGAACTCTCGTTCGCGTGCGGCCTCGTTCTTTCCGCTTCGGCGCACGGGCCGATCGGCCCGGCGTTCACGCGTTCAGCATTCGCCCTTCTTCGCGTGTCCCGGCGGGCAGTGATAGCCGCGGCCTTCGCGACCATGATGGCGCTCGTGGTCTTCCCATTCGCGGCGCTCCCAGTAGCGGTGGCCGTCCCAGTAGCGGTCGCCGTGCCAGCCGATCACCACCACGGGCGCAGGCGCGACGACGACCGGCGCAGGCGTGCCGATGTTGACGTCGACGTTGACGGCGTGAGCGAGGCCGGACAGCGAAAGACCGAGGCCGGCGAAGGCCGCGGCGATCAGCGAGCGTTTCATGTTGTTTTCCGTGATGTCGTTGTCGAAAGGCCGGCGCGACGCGATGGACGCGAGGGGGGATCGTTCCACCGGGGGGACGCCACGCCGACGACAGCAAGTGTGCGGGTGCGGCGCGAAAAAGGCGAGACGAGTTTGTTACGGCGGATTGTCGCGACGCAGGCCGGGCCGCGGAATGGCAGCCCGCACGATTTGACATTGACGCGCCGCAGGCGCGGAGCGTGGCAACCGCGTCGAGCGATGCGGGCCATGCGGATTTGACATTCGGCGGTGCGCGGCGGCACCGCGCGAATAATGCGATGTTACAAATGACACGCGGCAGGCGGCGAAATCGCCGGGCCTGCCGCGCGCGAAGCGAGATGCCGACCGTGAAGCCGGCCATCGACATCGATCGAATTACAGATAGAACATGCGGTCTTCTTCGGGCGGCGGCGGGTGATCGTCGCCACCGTCCGAGCCTTCTTCGTCGCCGCTGTCCTCGTAGAACGCGAGCACCGCGTCGAGCACCTGGTCGGGATCGTCGATCACCTGCATCAGGTCCATGTCTTCCGGATTGATGAGGCCGTTCGGAATCAGCTGGTCGCGGAACCATTGCAGCAGCCCCTTCCAGAACTCGCTGCCGACGAGAATGATCGGCACGAGGCGCGACTTCTTCGTCTGGATCAGCGTGAGCACTTCGGACAGTTCGTCGAGCGTGCCGAAGCCGCCCGGCATCACGATCACCGCGTCGGAGTTCTTCACGAACGTGACCTTGCGCGTGAAGAAATGGCGGAAGCGCAGCGAGATGTCCTGGTAGTGGTTGCCGGCCTGCTCGTGCGGCAATTCGATGTTCAGGCCGACCGACGGCGCCTTGCCGGCGTGCGCGCCCTTGTTCGCGGCTTCCATGATGCCGGGGCCGCCGCCGGAGATCACGGCGAAGCCGGCGTCGGACAGCTTGCGTGCGATCTGCACCGCGAGCTTGTAGTGCGGCGTGTCGGGTTTCAGACGGGCAGAACCGTAGATGCTGACGGCCGGGCGGATCTCCGACAGGTACTCGGTCGCCTCGATAAACTCTGCCATAATCGTGAACATCTGCCACGATGCGCGCGCCTTCTTGGCCGTCGCGCGTTCTTGATCTGCGAGCGAACGCAGACTCGGAATCACTTTTCTCTTGTTCATAATGCCTGAAGAACGAAATCTGGAAGGTAAGACCCTGCTATTGGTTGACGGTTCGAGCTATCTGTATCGGGCTTACCATGCGATGCCTGATTTGCGTGGCCCTGGCGGGGAGCCGACCGGAGCGCTCTACGGAATCATCAACATGCTGCGCCGTATGCGCAAGGAAGTCAGTGCAGAGTATAGCGCTTGCGTGTTCGATGCAAAGGGCAAGACGTTCCGCGACGACCTTTATGCCGACTATAAGGCAAACCGGCCTTCGATGCCGCCCGACCTCGCGTTGCAGGTCGAGCCGATCCACGGCGCGGTGCGCGCGCTCGGCTGGCCGCTGCTGATGGTCGAGGGCGTCGAGGCTGACGACGTGATCGGCACGCTCGCGCGCGAAGCCGAGCGGCACGGGATGAACGTGATCGTGTCGACCGGCGACAAGGATCTCGCGCAGCTCGTGACCGATCGCGTCACGCTCGTCAACACGATGACGAACGAAACGCTCGATCGCGAGGGCGTGATCTCGAAGTTCGGCGTGCCGCCCGAGCGCATCATCGATTACCTCGCGCTGATCGGCGACACCGTCGACAACGTGCCGGGCGTCGAGAAGTGCGGGCCGAAGACGGCCGTGAAGTGGCTGTCGCAATACGACAGTCTCGACGGCGTGATCGAACATGCGGGCGAGATCAAGGGCGTGGTCGGCGACAACCTGCGCCGCGCGCTCGATTTCCTGCCGCTCGGCCGCAAGCTCGTGACCGTCGATACATCATGCGATCTCGCGCCGCATCTCGAATCGATCGAAGCGTCGCTGAAGACGGACGGCGAAGCGCGCGACCTGCTGCGCGACATCTTCGCGCGCTACGGCTTCAAGACGTGGTTGCGCGAAGTCGAGAGCGCGCCCGCCGAAGGCGGCGGCGCCGATGCGCCGGAAGGCGATCCCGCGCCGGTGGTGGCGACGGACGTCGTCCGCGAATACGACACGATCCAGACCTGGGAGCAGTTCGACGCGTGGTTCGCGAAGATCGATGCGGCCGCACTGACCGCGTTCGACACCGAAACCACGTCGCTGGATCCGATGACCGCACGGCTCGTCGGCCTGTCGTTCGCGGTCGAGCCGGGCAAGGCTGCGTATCTGCCGGTCGCGCATCGCGGCCCCGACGTGCCCGAGCAGCTGCCGCTCGACGACGTGCTCGCGCGTCTGAAGCCGTGGCTCGAATCGGCCGATCGCAAGAAGGTCGGCCAGCACCTGAAGTACGACGCGCAGGTGCTCGCGAACTACGACATCGCACTGAACGGCATCGAGCATGACACGCTGCTCGAATCGTACGTGCTCGAATCGCACCGCACGCACGACATGGACAGCCTCGCGCTGCGTCATCTGGGCGTCAAGACGATCAAGTACGAAGACGTTGCCGGCAAGGGCGCGAAGCAGATCGGCTTCGACGAGGTCGCGCTCGACCAGGCCGCTGCGTACGCGGCCGAAGATGCGGACATCACGCTGCAACTGCATCACGCGATGTATCCGCAGGTCGCGCGCGAACCGGGCCTCGAGCGCGTGTACCGCGACATCGAGATGCCGGTATCGCTCGTGCTGCGCAAGATGGAGCGCACCGGCGTGCTGATCGACGACGCGCTGCTGCAGGCGCAAAGCAGCGAGATCGCGACGCGGCTGATCGAACTCGAAGGGCAGGCGTACGAACTGGCCGGCGGCGAATTCAATCTCGGCTCGCCGAAGCAGATCGGGCAGATCTTCTTCGAGAAGCTGCAGTTGCCGGTCGTGAAGAAGACGCCGAGCGGCGCACCGTCGACCGACGAAGAAGTGCTGCAGAAACTGGCCGAGGATTATCCGCTGCCGAAGCTGCTGCTCGAGCATCGCGGGCTGTCGAAGCTGAAGTCGACGTACACCGACAAGCTGCCGCGCATGGTGAACCCGGCGACGGGCCGCGTGCACACGAACTACGCGCAGGCCGTCGCCGTCACCGGCCGGCTTGCATCGAACGATCCCAATCTTCAGAACATTCCGGTGCGCACGGCCGAAGGCCGGCGGATCCGCGAAGCGTTCATCGCATCGCCGGGCCATAGGATCGTGTCGGCCGACTATTCGCAGATCGAACTGCGGATCATGGCGCACATCTCCGGCGACGCGTCGCTGCTGCGCGCGTTCTCGCAGGGCGAGGACATTCACCGCGCGACGGCCGCCGAAGTGTTCGGCGTGACGCCGCTGGAAGTCAACTCCGACCAGCGCCGGATCGCGAAGGTGATCAACTTCGGGCTGATCTACGGGATGAGCGCGTTCGGCCTCGCATCGAACCTCGGCATCACGCGCGATGCGGCGAAGCTCTATATCGACCGCTATTTCGCGCGCTACCCCGGTGTCGCGCAGTACATGGAGGACACGCGCGCCGCCGCGAAGGACAAGGGTTACGTCGAAACCGTTTTCGGCCGCCGTCTGTGGCTGCCGGAGATCAACGGCGGCAACGGGCCGCGCCGGCAGGCCGCCGAGCGCGCGGCAATCAATGCACCGATGCAGGGCACCGCGGCCGATCTGATCAAGCTGTCGATGATCGCGGTGGACGGCTGGCTCACGCGCGACCGGCTCGCGTCGCGGATGATCATGCAGGTGCACGATGAACTGGTGCTCGAAGTGCCCGACGACGAACTGCCGCTCGTGCGCGAGAAGCTGCCGGAAATGATGTGCGGGGTCGCGAAGCTGAAGGTGCCGCTGGTCGCCGAAGTCGGTGCCGGCGCGAACTGGGAAGAGGCACACTGACGCACCCCCGCGCGAACCCCGTTTCCCGCGGCATATTGTTGCAGGGATGCTGAATATCGAGATGGTTTGCTTGTCGTCAACGCGCAAGCTCCCGGACAATGCACATCAGTCAGGTCATTGTCGCGGGGCGGCGCGCTGCGCGTTCCGCTTTCCGGTATCGCGCGCATCGAAGTGCTTCGAACTGCACAACGATGATGTCCGGACCGGTTAATCCAACGGGCGGCGCGAACGGATCGCGTCTGCATCGTCCGGCGGCAGCAGTTTCGAATCGCAAAGGGGGAATCAGATGCATCGGATCATCATCGTAGGGGGTGGCGCGGGCGGCCTGGAACTGGCGACGCGGCTCGGCGACCGTTACGGTGCGCGTGGCAATCGTCCCGCGCGTGCGCTGGTCACACTCGTCGACCGCAATCCGACCCACATCTGGAAGCCGCTGCTGCACGAAGTCGCGGCCGGCAGCATGGACCCGTTCACGCAGGAGCTCGAATACGCGGCGCAGGCGCGCTGGCATGGCTTCGAGTTTCAGCAGGGCGAATTGACCGCGCTCGACCGCGCGGCGAAGCGCATCACGCTGTCGCCGGTCAACGACAGCGACGGCGAGGAACTGTTGCCCGCGCGCGACCTGGAATACGACACGCTGGTGATCGCGATCGGCAGTACGACCCACTTCTTCGGCGTGCAGGGCGCGGCCGAAAACGCGATCGCGCTCGATACGGTGGGCGAGGCCGAGCGCTTCCGCAAGCGCTTGATCGCCGCGTGCATGCGCGCCGAGCATCAGGCGCCAGTGGAGCCCGCGCCCGGTGCGGCGGCCGAGCCGCGCATCCAGGTCGTGATCGTCGGCGGCGGTGCGACCGGCGTCGAATTGTCTGCGGAGCTGCGCAATACCGCGCAGGTGTTGTCCGTGTACGGGCTGCACAAGCTCGATCCGCGGCACGACGTCGGGATCGTGCTGATCGAATCGGGGCCGCGCATTCTGCCGGCGTTGCAGGAGCGCGTGTCGACCGCAACGGCCGAGCTGCTCGAAAAACTCGGCGTGCGGCTGATGCTGTCGGAGCGGGTGACCGAGGTCGGGCCCGGTGTCGTGCATACCGCGAGCGGCAAGGCGGTGCGCGCGGATCTCACGGTCTGGGCGGCCGGCATCAAGGCGCCGGCGGTGCTGTCGCATCTCGACGGCCTGCAGGTCAACAAGCTCGGCCAGCTCGACGTACGCCGCACGCTGCAGACCTTCACCGACGACAACGTGTTCGCGCTCGGCGACTGCGCGGCTTGCGCGTGGCCGGGCAACGAACGCAACGTGCCGCCGCGCGCACAGGCCGCGCACCAGCAGGCGAGCTTCCTGCTGAACGCGATCGGCTGCCGGCTCGACGGCCGGCCGCTGCCCGAATTCACGTATCGCGATTTCGGCTCGCTCGTGTCGCTCGGCCACTTCAGTGCGGTCGGCAACCTGATGGGGGGGCTGATCGGCGGCAACATGCTGATCGAAGGGCTGTTCGCGCGGTTCATGTACATGTCGCTGTACCGGCTGCACATCGCGGCGCTCCACGGCTATCCGCGGATGATGCTCGATACGGTCGCGCACTGGTTGCGCCGCACGACGCTGCCGCGCGTCAAGCTGCACTGACACGGGCGGACGGTTTCGCACGGACGGGCAGGAAGCGCGCATCGAGCGGGTTTCGTGCCCGTAGTCGTTTCGGGAACGCGATGATCGCGCATGCGCATGCGGCGCCGTTTGCCGCACGCGGTTCTTCGTTGCATGCGCACGCATTCGGTCGCGCAACGGCGCTCGGCTGCTGTGCGGCGCGTGCGGACGGCACCGCGCGGTCGCCACGTCGGTGCCGCGATCGACGCGACCGGCTCACGCGTTCGTAATCGAGTCTTACACATCTGACAGTTGACGCGACAACGGAATATTGGGCATCTTGTCCGGGTTTTCGCGTGGCGGCGGGGTGCCAACCGCCGCGACATCCGCGCCGTCCGCCGGCGCGATGCCCCGTCGGGCCCGGTTCGCGGCCTCGGCGGCGGCGCCCAATCGAGGAGTGCATTCATGTTGAAACCCGAAGTCGACAGCCTGGTTCCCCACGTTCCGTTCTCGCGCCGCAAGTTCATGCAGGCCGCGCTCGGCGGCACCTTCGCGGCGGCGGTGCTGCCCGTATCGGCGCAGACGGTCACGACCGACGCCGCCGGCCTGGACGTCGACACCATCGAGATCCGCTCGGGCGATGCGAGCATCCCCGCGTACCGCGCGCAACCGGTCGACAAGACGAACCTGCCGGTCGTCATCGTGATCCACGAGATCTTCGGCGTGCACGCGCATATCGCGGACGTGTGCCGCCGCTTCGCGAAGCTCGGGTATCTGGCGATCGCGCCCGACCTGTTTGCGCGGCAGGGCAACGCGGCAAAGTATCCGACGATGAAGGAACTGTACGACCACATCATCAGCAAGGTGCCGGACCGTCAGGTCACGGAGGATCTCGACGCGACCGTCGCGTGGGCCGGCAAGAACGGCGGCGACCTGTCGCGTGTCGGCGTGACGGGGTTCTGCTGGGGCGGCCGTCAGGCGTGGCTGTATGCGGAGCACAATCCGCATGTGCGCGCGGCCGTCGCGTGGTACGGGTTCGTCGAGGGCAAGACCGACGAGATGACGCCGTTCAATCCGGTCGACCATGCGTCGTTGCTGAAGGTGCCGGTGCTGGGGCTGTACGGCGAGAAGGATACGAACATCACGCAGGCATCGCTCGCCGACATGCGCAAGGCGATCCAGACGAGCGATTCGCCGCTCGCTCGCCAGTCGGAGATCGTCGTGTATCCGGATGCCGGTCACGCGTTCTTCGCCGACTACCGGCCGAGTTACGTGAAAGGCGATGCCGAGGACGGCTGGAAGCGCGCGATCGAGTGGTTCCACAAGTACGGCGTGATGTAAACGCCGAACGGCGGCAACTGTCGCGGCCGCATCGGCCGCCGCGGCATCGGCCGCCGCGGCATCCTCGTCGCGCCGCGCGAGTGCTTACGGATTCGGGCCGGTTGCGATCGGCCGCGACGGATCGGCGCTCCATTCGCTCCACGAGCCCGGATACAGCGACGCGCCGTGCAGCCCCGCGACCTCGAGTGCGAGCGCGTTGTGGCATGCGGTCACGCCGGACCCGCATTGCAGGATCACGTTGTTCGGCTCGGTGCCGGCCAGCAGCGCGGTGAACGTCTCGCGCAGTTCATGGCCGCTCTTGAAGCGGCCGTCGGCGGTCAGGTTGTCCTTGAAGAAACGGTTGCGTGCGCCGGGGATGTGGCCGCCGACACGATCGATCGTTTCGTTTTCGCCGCGATAGCGGTCCGGCGCACGCGCATCGATCACGACGCGCGTGGCCGACGTCACGTTCGCGAGCACGGCCGCCGCGTCGACCGTCGAGTCGAGCGGCGCCCCCGCGCGGAAGTCGCCCGCGGCCGGGTGCGGCACGTCGGCCGTCAGCGGCTGGCCGGCTGCTTCCCATGCCTGCAGGCCGCCGTCGAGCACCGCGACGGAATCGTGCCCGAGCCAGCGCAGCAGCCACCACAGCCGCGCCGCATACGCACCGCCTTGCGCGTCGTAGGCAACGACCTGCTGGCCCTGCCTGACGCCGCGGTTCGCCATCAGCGTGGCGAACGCATCGCGCGTCGGCAGCGGATGGCGGCCGTTGGTGCCGGTCTTGCGGCCGGACAGGTCGCGGTCGAGATGAAGATATTGCGCGCCCGGAATGTGGCCGGCTGCATAGGCGGCTTCCCCCGCGGCCGGATCGACGAGGTCGAAGCGGCAGTCGAACACGGCGACGCTGCCCGGCGCCGCGGCCAGACGCTCGGCGAGATTCGCTGCGGAGATGAGCGTGGTGTAGTGGGTGTGTGGCATGACGGCTCCCTGGAGTGCAAACGGCCTGATACTCCAAGTCTAAACAAAAAAAGACGGGCCGAAACCCGTCTTTTCATATGCCGAATCCCGTGCGGCGCCGGTGCGGCGCGCGCGGGATCAGATGTCGCCGAGCTGGCGGCGCAGGAACTCGTGGAAGTGCTGCATGCCGTCTTCCATCGGGCTCTGGTAAGGGCCGACCTGCGATTCGCCGCGCGCCATCAGCGCCCGGCGGCCGGCGTCCATCCGCATCGCGATTTCGTCGTCCTCGACGGCCGTCTCCATATATGCGGCGCGCTCGGCCTCGACGAACTCGCGTTCGAACAGCGCGATTTCCTCCGGATAATAGAACTCGACGATGTTGGTCGTCTTCTGCGGCCCGCGCGGAATGAGCCACGACACGACGAGCACGTGCGGATACCACTCGATCATCAGGCCCGGGTAATAGACCATCCAGATCGCGCCGAACTCCGGCGGCACGCCGTTGCGGAACTTGAGCACCTGCTCGTGCCACTTCCGGTAGGTCGCGCTGCCCGGTTTCGCGAGCGCGTTGTGCACGCCGACCGTCTGCACGCTGTACCAGTCGCCGAACTCCCACTTGAGATCGTCGCACGACACGAAGCTGCCGAGGCCCGGATGGAACGGGACGACGTGGTAATCCTCGAGGTAGACCTCGATGAACGTCTTCCAGTTGTAATCGCACTCGTGCACTTCGACGTGATCGAACAGGTACTCGGAAAAGTCGAAGTGATGCTTCGTGCCGAGGTTTGCGAGATCGCGCGCGACATTGCGGCCTTCGGCCTCGAACAGCAGCCCCTGCCAGTTCTGCAGCGGGCTCTTGCCGAGGTTCAGGCACGGCTTGTCGGGGAAGTGCGGCGCGCCGAGCAGCTGGCCTTCCAGATCGTACGTCCAGCGGTGCAGCGGACACACGATGTTCTGCGTGTGGCCACGCCCGTTCAGCATGATCGCCTGCCGGTGACGGCACACGTTCGACAGCAGTTCGACCTGGTTCGCCGTATTGCGGACCAGCACGCGGCCTTCCTTCTCGGACGGCAGCGCGAAGTAATCCCCCGCCTCGGGCACCATCAGCTCGTGCCCGACGTAACGAGGACCTTTCTTGAAGAGGGTTTCGATCTCGCGCTCAAGCAGCGCCTCATCGAAATATGCAGTGACTGGAAGCTGGCTGTGAGCCGACTTCAACTGAAGCGCATCGCTCAGATTGGACATTCCCACTCCCGGTGTTAGCGTGAAAGCAGTGAACAACCCAACCATCGAAAAATCGATTTAGGGAAACGGAGAATTATACCCGGTTCGCCCCGCATGGCCAGGATTAAGTGCCTGATTTGTGTCAATTTTTTGTCGGGCTGCGACCGATTGGCGCACAATGTGTGCCCGGGAAGGGGCCCCGACGCCTGCCCGGGCGCCCAAGTCAGCAGGTCGGAAAATTCTCTTTTGCCGTAGAATGTCCGACTTGTTTTGAAATTTCACACCTCGTCCATGGCGAAAACCGCATCCCCAGGCGCCACGCCGCCCGGCAACGGCACCGAACCGTTGCCGGACAACTATGAAACGGCGCTCGCGGAACTCGAGACGCTGGTTGCCCGGATGGAAGGCGGCGCGCTGAGCCTCGAGGATTCGCTCGCCGCGTATCGGCGCGGTGCGACCCTCGTTGCGTTTTGCCAACAGCAGCTTGAGAAAGTGGAACAGCAGGTTCGCGTGCTCGACGGCGCGACGCTGAAGCCGCTCTCATCCGGAACGGCCGCCACGGACGGCGAAGACGACGATCTATGACATTCGAACAATGGATGCGGTCCGTGCTCGACCGTGTCGAGGACGCACTCGGCCACTATTTGCCGGCCGACAACGTGGTGCCCACGCAACTCCACGAAGCGATGCGCTATGCGGTCCTCGGCGGCGGCAAACGCGTTCGCCCGCTGCTGTGCCATGCAGCCGGCGAACTGACCGGCGCGGCCGAGGCGGCGCGCAACGCGGCGGCGGCCGCGCTGGAGATGATCCACGTCTATTCGCTCGTGCATGACGACATGCCGTGCATGGACGACGACGCGCTGCGGCGCGGCAAGCCGACCGTGCACGTGCAGTACGACGAGCCGACGGCGCTGCTGGTCGGCGATGCGCTGCAGTCGCAGGCGTTCGTCGCGCTGACCGACGCCGCCGCGCTGTCGCCGGTACAGCAAGCTGCGCTCGTGCGCGAGCTGGCGCTCGCGAGCGGCTCGATCGGCATGGCCGGCGGGCAGGCGATCGACCTGGCGAGCGTCGGCCTCAAACTGACGCGCGAGCAGCTCGAGACGATGCACCGGATGAAGACAGGCGCGCTGCTGCGCGCGGCGGTGCGGATGGGCGCGCTGGCGGGCGACACGCCGTCGGCGGACGCGATGGCGGCACTCGACGTCTATGCGGGCGCCGTGGGGCTGGCGTTCCAGGTCGTCGACGACATTCTCGATGTCACGACCGATTCGGCCACGCTCGGCAAGACGGCCGGCAAGGATGCGGCGAACGACAAGCCGACCTACGTATCGATCCTCGGCCTCGACGCATCGCGCGAGCTCGCAGCACAGCTGCGCGCCGAAGCGCACGATGCGCTGAAACCGTTCGGCGCGCGCGCGCAGCGTCTCGCCGAACTTGCCGACCTGGTGGTGAACCGGGTCAGCTGACGCGAAAGCCCGCCGCCGCGCACACGCTACGGTGCGTGCAACAGAATGCGGGCGCGTTTGATTTCCTACAATGGAACGACGATGTACGACTTGCTGAAAACCATCGACGACCCGGCGGATCTGCGCCGCCTCGATCGTCGCCAACTCCAACCGCTCGCGGATGAACTGCGCGCGTTCGTGCTCGACAGCGTGTCGAAGACGGGCGGCCATCTGTCGTCCAACCTCGGGACGGTCGAGCTGACGATCGCGTTGCACTACGTGTTCAACACGCCGAACGACCGGATCGTGTGGGACGTGGGTCACCAGACCTATCCGCACAAGATCCTGACGGGCCGCCGCGACCAGATGCATACGCTGCGCCAGTACGACGGCATCTCGGGTTTCCCGCGCCGCAGCGAGTCGGAATACGACACGTTCGGCACCGCGCACTCGAGCACGTCGATCTCGGCCGCGCTCGGCATGGCGATCGGCAGCCAGCTGAACGGCGACGACCGCTTCTCGATCGCGGTGATCGGCGACGGCGCGATGACGGCCGGCATGGCGTTCGAGGCGATGAACAACGCGGGCGTGTCGGAGGATGCGAAGCTGCTCGTGATCCTCAACGACAACGACATGTCGATTTCGCCGCCGGTCGGCGCGCTGAACCGCCATCTCGCGCGCCTGATGTCGGGCCGTTTCTACGCGGCCGCGCGCGCGGGCGTCGAGCGCGTGCTGAGCGTGGCGCCGCCGGTGCTCGAACTCGCGCGCAAGCTCGAGGAGCACGCGAAGGGCATGGTCGTGCCGGCCACGCTGTTCGAGGAGTTCGGCTTCAACTACATCGGCCCGATCGACGGTCACGATCTCGATTCGCTGATCCCGACGCTGCAGAACATCCGCGAACTGCGCGGCCCGCAATTCCTGCACGTGGTGACGAAGAAAGGCCAGGGCTACAAGCTCGCCGAAGCCGATCCGGTGCTCTACCACGGCCCCGGCAAGTTCAACCCGGCCGAAGGCATCAAGCCGTCGGCCACGCCCGCGAAGAAGACGTACACGCAAGTGTTCGGCGAGTGGCTGTGCGACGAAGCCGAGCGCGATACGCGCGTCGTCGGCATCACGCCCGCGATGCGCGAAGGCTCGGGCATGGTCGAGTTCGAGAAGCGCTTCAAGGACCGCTACTACGACGTCGGCATCGCCGAGCAGCACGCGGTCACGTTCGCGGGCGGCCTCGCGACCGAAGGGCTGAAGCCGGTCGTCGCGATCTACTCGACGTTCCTGCAGCGTGCGTACGACCAGCTGATCCACGACGTCGCGCTGCAGAACCTGCCTGTCGTGTTCGCGATCGACCGCGCGGGCCTCGTCGGCGCCGACGGTGCGACGCACGCGGGCGCGTACGATCTCGCGTTCATGCGCTGCATCCCGAACATGACGATCATGGCTGCGTCCGACGAAAACGAATGCCGCCAGATGTTGCACACGGCGCTTCAGCAGCCGAACCCGACCGCGGTGCGTTATCCGCGCGGCGCGGGCACGGGCGTGGCGACGGTGAAGGAATTCACCGAGATCCCGCTCGGCAAGGGCGAAGTGCGTCGCCGTACCACGCAGCCGGAAGGCAAGCGCGTCGCGATCCTCGCGTTCGGCACGATGGTCGCACCGTCGCTCGCGGCGGCCGACGAACTCGACGCAACGGTCGCGAACATGCGCTTCGTGAAGCCGATCGATGCGGCGCTGGTGCGCGAGCTTGCCGAAACGCACGACTACGTCGTCACGGTCGAGGAAGGCTGCGTGATGGGCGGTGCGGGCTCGGCCTGCGTCGAAGCCCTGATGGAGAGTGGGGTTATCCGACCCGTACTACAATTGGGCCTCCCTGACCAGTTCATCGATCACGGCGATCCCGCGAAGCTGCTGTCGCAATGCGGCCTCGACGGCGCGGGCATCGCGAAATCGATTCGCGAACGCTTCCTGAGCCCGGCGGCCGATGTCGCCGGTCAGGCGAAGCGCGTCGCATAAGCTGGCGCCGCCTGCGGGCGGCGTCGGTGCGACTGGCGCAACCGGTCTACATTGATGCGGAAAACATGGGCCTGCGGGCCCATGTTGCTTTTCCGGCTGCCGCGTGACGCGGCGTGCGCGTCGTCGAACGCGCGGCTTACAAGGATTGAACAAGATGAACCAGATGAATCCCGCCTTCGTGATGCCCGACGTGCAGAGCACGGTGGATACCCGCCAGATTCCGATTCAGCGCGTGGGCGTGAAGGCGGTCCGGCATCCGTTGACGGTGTGCACCGAAAGCGGCGACGTGCAGCCGAGCGTCGGCGTCTGGAATCTCGATGTGCGCTTGCCTGCCGATCAGAAGGGCACGCACATGTCGCGCTTCGTCGCACTGCTCGAAGAGAACCGCGCGCCGCTGACGGTCGAGCGCTTCCGCGCGATGCTCGCGTCGATGCTCGAGAAGCTGGAAGCGGAAGCGGGCCGCATCGAGGTCACGTTCCCGTACTTCGTGAACAAGACGGCGCCGGTGTCGGGCGTGCAGAGCCTGCTCGACTATGAGGTGACGCTCGCGGGCGATCGCCGCAACGGCGAAACGCGCGTGTTCCTGAAGGTGCTCGTGCCCGTGACGAGCCTGTGCCCGTGCTCGAAGAAGATCTCGCAGTACGGCGCGCACAACCAGCGCTCGCACGTGACGATCGATGCTGAACTCGCGGCCGACCTGCCGGTCGAGGCGCTGATCCGCATCGCCGAAGAAGAGGCATCGTGCGAGTTGTGGGGCTTGCTGAAGCGTCCGGACGAGAAGTTCGTCACGGAGCGTGCGTACGAAAACCCGAAGTTCGTCGAGGATCTGGTGCGCGACGTCGCGCAGCGTCTCGATGCGGACGAGCGCGTGATCGCGTACGTGCTCGAGGCCGAGAACTTCGAGTCGATTCACAATCACAGCGCGTATGCGCTGATCGAGCGCGACAAGCGACACGCCGCATAACGCGGAGCGTGCGCTGCGTCGCGGCGTCGTTTCACCGCTGCAATGAAAGAAGGCCGCTCGATCGAGCGGCCTTCGTGCTTTTTGGGCGTGTGCCGGTGCGTTTCGGCGTGCCGAGCGACTCAGCGCGCGAGCGACGCGAGATCCCAGCGCGGCTTCACCGTGAACGCGTAGTCGGCATTCGCCTGCTCGGGCCAGCGGCCGAGCCGGAGCGCGCCGGCCAGCGCGATCATCGCGCCGTTGTCGGTGCAGAGCGCAAGATCGGGGTAGTGCACGTCGAAGCCGCGCTTCGCGGCAGCAGCCGACAGCGCCGCGCGCAACTGGCGGTTCGCGCCGACGCCGCCTGCAACCACCAAGCGCTTGAGCTTCGTCTTCTTCAGCGCGGCGAGCGATTTCGCGACGAGCACGTCGACGGCCGCGTCGACGAAGCCGCGTGCGAGGTCGGCCTTCGCGCGTTCAAGTGCTTCGCCTTCGAGCTTCGCCGCTTCGAACTTCTTCATCTGCGTGAGCACGGCCGTCTTCAGGCCGCTGAAGCTGAAGTCGAGATCGCCCGAGTGCAGCATCGGCCGCGGCAGCACGACCGCGCCCGGCGTGCCGGTTTCCGCGAGCTTCGACACTTCCGGGCCGCCCGGATAACCGAGGCCGATCAGCTTCGCCGTCTTGTCGAACGCTTCGCCGGCCGCGTCGTCGAGCGTTTCGCCGAGCGTTTCGTATACGCCGACGTCGGTCACGCGCATCAACTGCGTATGGCCGCCCGACACCAGCAGTGCGATGAACGGGAACGGCGGCGGCTCGTCGACGAGCAGCGGCGACAGCAGGTGGCCTTCGAGGTGGTGGATGCCGACGGTCGGCTTGTTCCATGCGAGCGCGAGCGCATTCGCGATGCTCGCGCCGACCAGCAGCGCGCCGGCAAGGCCCGGGCCTTGCGTGAACGCGATCGCGTCGATGTCGTCGCGACGCGTGCCGCTTCGCGCCATCACTTCCTCGAGCAGCGGCAGCGCGCGGCGGATGTGGTCGCGCGATGCGAGCTCGGGCACGACGCCGCCGTATTCGCGGTGCATCGCGATCTGCGAATGGAGCGCGTGCGCGAGCAGGCCGCGCTGCGTGTCGTAGAGCGCGAGGCCGGTTTCGTCGCAGGAGCTTTCGATGCCGAGAACGAGCATGGGTCGGGGCGGGGCGTGCCGGTTCGAGCGCGCCGCAGGAAGGTCAACGTAACCGGAAATTATAGCAGGCGGGCGCTGGCCGCCGCTGACGGCGGTCCCGGGCCGAAGGCCGGGCAGGTACAATCCGCGCCATGGAAACTTACGACATCGCCGTGATCGGCGCGGGCGCCGCCGGGATGATGAGCGCCGCGGTCGCCGGGCAACTCGGCCGCCGCGTGGTGCTGATCGACCACGCGCCGCGGCTCGCCGAGAAAATCCGCATCTCGGGCGGCGGCCGCTGCAACTTCACGAATCTTTACGCGGGCCCCGACAACTACCTGTCGTCGAACCCGCATTTCGCCCGCTCGGCGCTCGCGCGCTACACGCCGCGCGACTTCCTCGGGCTGCTGAAGCGCCATCGCGTCACGTGGCACGAAAAGCACAAGGGGCAACTGTTCTGCGACCACGGCAGCGACGCGATCATCGACGTGCTGAAGCACGAATGCGATGCGGGCGGCATCGCGTGGCGCCGCCCGGTGGTCGTCGACGCGGTGCGTCACGCGCCGGCCGACGGCTTCACGCTCGACACGCAGCAGGCGGGGCCGATCCGCGCGCGGGCGCTGATCGTCGCGACCGGCGGCCTGTCGATCCCGAAGATCGGCGCGACGGACTTCGGCTACCGGCTCGCGAAGCAGTTCGGCCACAAGCTCGTCGATACGCGCCCGGCGCTCGTGCCGCTCACGTTCGCGCAGCAGGACTGGGCGCCGTTCGCGGCGCTGTCCGGCGTGTCGCTCGAAGTGCGCGTGTCGACCGGCGAGCGCAAGCGCGGCGGCGAATTCGTCGAGGATCTGCTGCTGACGCACCGCGGCCTGTCGGGCCCCGGCATCCTGCAGATTTCCAGCTACTGGCAGCCCGGCGACCCGATCCGCATCGACCTGCTGCCGCAGCGCGACGCCGTGGCCGAACTGCTCGAAGCGAAGCGCACGTCGAAGCGGCAGATCGGCTCGCTGCTCGCGGACTGGGTGCCGTCGCGGCTCGCGCACGCGTGGCTCGACACGCACCGCGTCGCGGTCGATGCGCGGCTCGCGGACCTGCCCGACAAGACGCTGCGCCAGATCGGCGAAGCGCTGTCCGGCTGGACGCTGACGCCGAACGGCACCGAAGGCTACAAGAAGGCCGAGGTGACGAAGGGCGGCGTCGATACGCGCGAACTGTCGTCGGCGACGATGATGAGCGCGCGGGTGCCGGGCCTGTTCTTCATCGGCGAGGCGGTGGACGTGACGGGCTGGCTCGGCGGCTACAACTTCCAGTGGGCGTGGGCGTCCGGTACGGCGGCGGGCCAGGCGGCCGCGGAGTTCGCGCGCGCGGCCTGACGCACGGCGCCGGCCGTTGCCGGGGCCGCCGCTTATGTCTTCGTGCGGCGCTCTGCTATACTCGTAAATCTTCCCTGCAAACCTTTATTCGTGTCGGATCATGACGATCATTCGCGTTAAAGAAAACGAGCCGTTCGAAGTCGCCATGCGTCGCTTCAAGCGCACGATCGAGAAGAACGGTCTGCTGACCGAGCTTCGTGCGCGGGAGTTCTACGAGAAGCCGACCGCCGAGCGCAAGCGCAAGAAGGCTGCTGCGGTGAAGCGTCATTACAAGCGCATCCGCAGCCAGACGCTGCCGAAGAAGCTGTACTGAACGATTGAGCGCCGCGCGGTTCGCTGAGCGGCGCACCGGCGCCCTCCGCATGATCGGCCTCGGTCACGGGGCAATCGTGCGAAGGTCGCCGATGCCGGATTCGAGCAACCCGCTTGAGACATAGTCCCAAGCGGGTTTTTGTGTTGACGCCCGTTCGCGGGCGTCGAAGTCACGTTTTCATCCCGGGTGCAAGATGAGTTTGAAAGAGCAGATCAGCGAAGACATGAAGGCCGCGATGCGCGCGAAGGAAAGCGAGCGTCTGGCGACGATTCGCCTGCTGCTGGCCGCGATCAAGCAGCGCGAGGTCGACGATCGGGTCACCCTCGACGACGCGGGCATCACCGCCGTGATCGACAAGATGATCAAGCAGCGCAAGGACTCGATCAGCCAGTTCCAGGCTGCCGGCCGCGACGATCTCGTCGCGAAGGAGCAGGCCGAGCTGACCGTGCTGGGCGCCTACATGCCCGCCCAGCTGTCGGACGCCGAAGTGGCTGCCGAAGTCCAGGCCGCGGTCGCGGCAACGGGCGCAGCCGGCCCGCAGGACATGGGCAAGGTGATGGGCGTGCTGAAGGGCAAGCTCGCCGGCCGTGCCGACATGACGGCCGTTTCCGCGCAGGTCAAGGCCGCGCTGTCGAAGTAAAACCCGCTTTCCGGCGCGTCGCATGCGCGTGCGCCGGGGCATCGTATTGTCTTTTTTCGCTCGATCCCACGGTGATTCCGCATTCGTTCCTGCAGGATTTGCTGAACCGCGTCGATATCGTCGACGTGGTGGGCCGGTACGTGCAGCTCAAGAAGGGCGGCGCCAACTTCATGGGGTTGTGCCCGTTCCACAACGAGAAGAGCCCGTCGTTCACCGTCAGCCCCACCAAGCAGTTCTATCACTGCTTCGGCTGCGGCGCGCACGGCACCGCGATCGGCTTTCTGATGGAGCATGCGGGGCTGACGTTCCCGGAGGCCGTGCAGGAACTCGCGCAGTCGGTCGGGCTGACCGTGCCGCACGAACCGTCGATGCGCGGCGGTGGCGGGGGCGGAGGCGGCGCGGGCGGCGATTATCCGGCGCCCGTATCGAAATCGGTTGCGACCGCGTTGTCCGACGTGATGTCCGTCGCGTGCGACTACTACCGCAAGCAGTTACGCGGCGCGACGGTCGCGATCCAGTACCTGAAGAACCGGGGCCTGACCGGCGAGATCGCCGCGCGCTTCGGGCTCGGCTACGCGCCGGACGGCTGGCAGAACCTCGAAGCCGCGTTCCCCGACTACCGCGACGATTCGCTGGTCGAATCGGGGCTCGTGATCGTCAGCGAGAAGACCGACGCGCAAGGCGTCGCCCGGCGCTACGACCGGTTCCGCGAGCGGATCATGTTCCCGATCCGCAACGTGAAGGGGCAGGTGATCGGGTTCGGCGGCCGCGTGCTCGGCAGCGGCGAACCGAAGTATCTGAACTCGCCCGAAACGCCGCTGTTCAACAAGGGCAGCGAGCTGTACGGGCTGTTCGAGGCGCGGCTCGCGATCCGCGAGCGCAAGTACGTGCTGGTCGTCGAAGGCTACATGGACGTCGTCGCGCTTGCGCAGCTCGGCTTTCCGAACGCGGTCGCCACGCTCGGCACCGCGTGTACGCCGATCCACGTGCAGAAGCTGCTGCGCCAGACCGATACGGTCATCTTCAGCTTCGACGGCGACTCGGCCGGCCGGCGTGCGGCGCGCCGCGCGCTCGAGGCGTGCCTGCCGCATGCGGCGGACAACCGGACGATCCGATTCCTTTTCCTGCCGGCCGAACATGATCCGGACAGCTATGTCCGCGAATTCGGCGCGGACGCGTTCTCCGAGCAGGTCGAGCGCGCGATGCCGTTGTCGCAATTTCTGTTGAACGAAGCAATTGCCGGCAAGGCGCTCGATCAGCCGGAAGGGCGCGCGAAGGCGCTGTTCGACGCGAAGCCGCTGCTGCAGGCGCTGCCGGCGAACGCGCTGCGCGCGCAGATCATGCACATGTTCGCCGACCGTCTCGACATCCCGTTCGAGGAGGTCGCGGCGCTGTCGGACGTCGATGCGCGCATCGCGGCGCCGGGGCGCCAGGCGCCCGCGCGCAGCGAGCGGCGGCGCGTGACCGACAGCGAAAAGCGGGCGTTGCGTACACTGGTGATGCATCCGCGGATCGCGTCGCAGCTCGACGACGAACAGCTTGCGACCCTGCGCGCGCTGCCGCGCATCGGCGAGCTGTTCGCCGAAGTGGTCGACCACGCGCGTGCGCTCGGCGACGGCGCCGAGTTCCGGCTGCTGTCGGATGTCCTGCGAACGTCATCGAACGCGGCGACTTACGAGGAAATCTTCCGCGAAATTCTGGACTATGATGAAAACGTCCGCGATTTGCTGTTACAGAATCCGGACGACGAGACGGTGTCCGAGCGGCAGCGTGAGCAGGAACGGATCGCGGGGGAGGAACTGCAGGCGGCGGTGCTCAAGATGCGCTACGACGCCTGCTGCGACCGGCTCGACCGGCTGGCGCGGCAATCCGCGTTCACGCCCGAGGAGCTGGCGGAATTGACGGAATTGAACCAGCAGCGAACCGACATGAAGCGTCGGCTCGGGCTGTAGGCGGCCGGGGCGCCGAGAGAGGGGCTCCCCAGCGTGCTATAATATAAGGTTTCCAGCGGTTTGTTTTCCAAGCAGAGGCGAGAATCGCGATGGCAAAGACGACAGGCGGAAAGAAAGCAACGGGCAAGGGCTCGACGGAGCCGACCAAAAAGGTCACAGCGGCCAAGTCTGCTTCTTCCACCAGGACAACGTCTTCAGCCACGTCAGCTCCTGCAGGAAAGAAAACCGCGGCCGGCACTGCTCAGGCTGCGCCGGCGCCGGCAGCCAGATCAAAGGCTGCCGCCAGACCCGACTCCGGGCCGGCCAAGCCGGCGGCGAAGCGGGCAAGTGCGAAAAGCGCAAGGGACACGACTGCCGCCGCGGACGAAACGGCAGTACGTACTACTCATGCACCCACGGTTCAACCGGCTGTCGTCCAGCAGCCGCGAGTCGATATAGCCGGTACGGCGAACTCCATGACCAAAAAGCTGAACGAAGTATCCGTCGATGACGACGCAAATCAGAGCGACGAGCAGCCCGCAGCCGCGGCTGCCCCGGGCAAATCCAAGGTGCGCGATCGCCGCGCCAAGGAAAAGGCGCTGCTGAAGGAAGCGTTCGCGACGAGCACGCCCGGTACGGCCGAGGAGCTCGAAGAGCGCCGCGTGAAGCTGCGCGCGCTGATCAAGCTCGGCAAGGAGCGTGGCTTCCTCACGTATGCCGAAATCAACGACCACCTGCCGGACAACTTCACCGAGACCGAAGCCCTCGAAGGCATCATCGGCACGTTCAACGACATGGGCGTGGCGGTTTACGAGCAGGCGCCGGACGCGGAAACGCTGCTCCTGAACGACAATGCGCCGGCCGCGTCGTCGGACGATGAAGTCGAGGAAGAAGCGGAAGTCGCGCTGTCGACCGTCGATTCGGAATTCGGCCGCACGACCGATCCGGTCCGGATGTACATGCGCGAGATGGGCACGGTCGAGCTGCTCACGCGCGAAGGCGAAATCGAGATCGCGAAGCGGATCGAGGACGGCCTGCGCCACATGGTGATGGCGATTTCCGCGTGCCCGACGACGATCGCCGACATCCTCGCGATGGCCGAGCGTGTCGCGAACGAAGAGATCCGCGTCGACGAGCTCGTCGACGGTCTGCTCGATCCGAATGCCGCTGACGCCGCCGATACCGACGGTTTCTCCGCGAAGGAAGCCGAAGCGATCGAGAACGAGGACGACGAGGAAGAAGAGGAAGAGGAAGAAGAGGAAGAGGAGGACGATGACGGCGCCGCACAGGCGTCGGCCAACGCCGCCCAGCTCGAAGCCCTCAAGCGCGCATCGCTCGAGAAGTTCGCGCAGATCAGCGAGTGGTTCGACAAGATGCGCCGCGCGTTCGAGAAGGAAGGCTACAAGTCGAAGTCCTATCTGAAGGCGCAGGAAACGATCCAGAGCGAGCTGATGACGATCCGCTTCACCGCGCGTACCGTCGAGCGTCTGTGCGACACGCTGCGTGCGCAAGTGGACGAGGTGCGTCAGGTCGAGCGTCAGATCCTGCACATCGTCGTCGACAAGTGCGGGATGCCGCGTTCGGAATTCATCGCGCGCTTCCCGGGCAGCGAGACGGATCTCGACTGGGCCGAGAAGATCGCGGCCGAAGGTCATCCGTACAGCGCGGTGCTGTCGCGCAACATCCCGGCGATCCGCGAACAGCAGCAGCGCCTGCTCGACCTGCAGGCGCGCGTCGTGCTGCCGCTGAAGGACCTGAAGGAAACCAACCGCCAGATGGCGGCCGGCGAACTGAAGGCGCGCCAGGCGAAGCGTGAAATGACCGAGGCCAACCTGCGTCTCGTGATCTCGATCGCGAAGAAGTACACGAACCGCGGCCTGCAGTTCCTCGACCTGATCCAGGAAGGCAACATCGGCCTGATGAAGGCGGTGGACAAGTTCGAATACCGTCGCGGCTACAAGTTCTCGACCTACGCGACGTGGTGGATCCGTCAGGCCATCACGCGTTCGATCGCGGACCAGGCGCGCACGATCCGTATTCCGGTTCACATGATCGAGACGATCAACAAGATGAACCGCATCTCGCGGCAGATCCTGCAGGAAACCGGCCTCGAGCCGGATCCGGCAACGCTCGCCGAGAAGATGGAGATGCCGGAAGACAAGATCCGCAAGATCATGAAGATCGCGAAGGAGCCGATCTCGATGGAAACGCCGATCGGCGACGACGACGATTCCCATCTCGGCGACTTCATCGAGGACAACAACACGGTCGCGCCGGCGGATGCCGCGCTGCATGCAAGCATGCGCGACGTCGTGAAGGACGTGCTCGATTCGCTGACGCCGCGCGAGGCGAAGGTGCTGCGGATGCGCTTCGGTATCGAGATGAGCACCGACCACACGCTCGAGGAAGTCGGCAAGCAGTTCGACGTCACGCGTGAGCGGATCCGTCAGATCGAGGCCAAGGCGCTGCGCAAGCTGCGTCATCCGAGCCGTTCCGACAAGCTGAAGTCGTTCCTCGAAGGGAACTGATTTCCAGCGTCTCACCCGCGAACGCCGCCGGTATCCACGCGATGCCGGTGGCGTTTGTCCTCTTGATGGTCTTTGTTGTTACAATGCCGGCCCGGCTTCGTTGCCGGCGCAGCGTGTAGCACGCCGTGCTTCTCATTTGGGCCCCTAGCTCATGCTTGGTTAGAGCAGCGAACTCATAATTCGTTGGTGCCGGGTTCGACTCCCGGGGGGCCCACCAGATTCGCTTCCACGGTCGCTCGAGGAAGACGCGAAACCCGCGATGCCGCAAGGCATCGCGGGATTTCTTTTAGCGCGCCGCAAGATGTCGTATCGCCGCCACCGTCGAATCATGGAGCGCGTGCCGGCCCGATATCAATCGAAGTATGCTGTAGCGCGATCGGCACGCGCGATCGAGATCGATATCCTTAGAGCGCGCGTGCCGATCGCAAGCGCCGCGGGTCCGCCCGACAGCCAGAACAAACACAAACCGACTTCGCCCGACAGTGGAGGGCGTCCATCATGACCATGCTGCGTTCGTGGAGTGCGATTCTGTCGTTGCTGACGCTTGCCGCGTGCGCGAGCCTGCCGCCGCAGACCGACCGCGCGCCGACGCATGCGTACACCGACACCGCGAACACGCGGCTCGGGATCGCGTTCAGGCAGCAGGCCGACGCGCATCCGGGCCAGGACGCGTTTCATCTGCTGCGTGATCCGGTCGATGCGCTCGATGCGCGCGTGCTGCTCGCCGATCGCGCGGACCGCTCGCTGGACCTGCAGTACTACATCTGGCACGACGACCTGACCGGACACGAGCTCGCCGATGCGGTGATGCGCGCGGCCGATCGCGGCGTGCGCGTGCGCGTGCTGCTCGACGATCTGGGCACGAACGCGGACGACCGCAAGCTGCTCGAGATCAGCGCCCATCCGAACATCGAGATCCGGCTGTTCAATCCGGTCGCGACGCGTCACTTCAAGAAGATCGGCACGGTGCTCGAGTTCTCGCGCGTCAACCGGCGCATGCACAACAAGGCGATGATCGCGGACAACCAGGCGGCGATCGTCGGCGGCCGCAATATCGGCGACGAGTATTTCGGCGCGTCGTCGATGCTCGAATTCGGCGATCTCGACGTGGTCGTGCACGGCCCCGTCGTGAACGACATCTCGACCGAGTTCGATACGTTCTGGAATTCGCCGTATGCGTTTTCAATCAGTGCGCTGGTCGGCCATGACGCGGCGCCGGGCGGGCTCGATCGCGAGCGCGAACGGCTGCGCGATTACCTGCGCGCGATGGAGGACAATCCTTACGTACTCGAGGCGCACCAGCGGCTCGACCAGATCGTCCATGGGCAGGACACGGACCTGTCGTGGGGGCATGCGACGGTGCTGTACGACGATCCGGCGAAGATCGCGCGCGCACCGAAGGACAGCGACGGGCACCTGATGCCGCAACTGCGCGCACTCGCGCTGCGGCCCGAGCACGAGCTGCTGATCGTGTCGCCGTATTTCGTGCCGGGCAACGAGATGGTCGAGCGGCTGCATGCGCTGACCGCGCGCGGCGTGCGCGTGACGATCCTGACCAACTCGCTCGCATCGACCGACGTCGCGGCCGTGCATGCCGGCTATCGGCGCTACCGGCGCGAGCTCGTCGACGCCGGCGTGCGGCTTTACGAGCGGCGCCCGTCCGGCGACAGGAGCATCTCGAAGCAGGTGATCATCGGTTCGTCGCGCGCATCGCTGCACGCGAAGACGTATGTATTCGACCGCAAGAGCATCTTCATCGGCTCGATGAATCTCGATCCGCGCTCGCTGAATCTCAACACCGAGATCGGCGTGTACTGCGAGAGCCCGGCAATTGCATCCGAAGTCGCGAACGACCTGGAGCCGCGGCTCGATCGGATCGCGTGGCGTGTCGAGGTGCGGACCGATCCGGCCGGAAACGGGCGGCTCAAGTGGATTCAGACCGACGACGACGGCAACGTGACCGAGTTCGATCACGAACCGGAGGTGTCGACGGCGCGGCGTATGGAAGTCTGGTTCCTCGGCCTGTTCCCGATCGAATCGCAGCTGTGACGTCGGCTCGCGGCGGCGGCTGCGCACACGGTTCCGGGCGCACTGCACCATCCGCACCCGGAACCGTCCCATCATCGCGCGATCAGCGTGCGAAATCCGACGTGCTCTGGATGAACGTGTTCAGCTTCGAGATGTTCACGCTGCCGAAGCCCGTCGTCGCGTCCCAGCCGGCCTTCGCGTTGTAGCCGTACGTGCCGCTGCCGTTGTTGCCCGACGTCACGTCGTGCAGCAGCGCCGCGTTGCTCGGGAAGTACTTGTAGATGCTCGACGCGGGGAAGCCGAGCGCGTTGTTGTTCGCCGATTGCAGCCGTGCCCAGATGCCGGTGAAGATCGGCGCGGCGAGGCTCGTGCCGCCTTCGTTGTTCAGGTAGCCCGAACCCCACAGCGTGTCGGACGTCTTGCCGTTCACCACCAGGATCGCGCCGGTGCGCAGGTCGGCGTCGAAACCGACGTCCGGCAGCGCGCGCCTGGTCGATCCCGTGAGCGTCGACGATTGCCACGACGGCGCGGCCTCGTACTTGCTGTAACCGCCGCCCGTCGCCCACACGGTGCCCGACTGCCAGCTCGGATCGTTCCACACGACTTCGCTGTTGTATGCGTTGGTCGACGTATTGGTGAACAGCGTCGTGCCGCCCACCGCGATCACGTACGGCGACGTCGCCGGTTCGCTGACCGTATAAGTCGAACGCGACGGCTTGCCGCTCGCGCATTCGTACGCGCCGTGGTCGCCGGCGGACACGGAGAAAGTCTGCCCCTGCGCGACCGCCTGCTTGAAGATGGTGTCGTCGGTCGCCTGCGAGCCGGTGCTGTATGCAGACGATTCGCACACGCCGAGCGACACGTTGATGACCTTCGCGACGTTGTCGCTCACCGCCCGGTTGTAGGCGGCGGTGATCGCGGTGAGCGTCATCGACGGCGCGACGTAGAACACGACCTGCTTCACGCTGCCGCCGGCCGCGCCGACGATCGACTGGCTGTCGAGGTTCCATTCGACGGTGCCGGATGTATCGGTGTACGAACTGCCTGACGGGCCGGTATGCACGATGCTGCTGCTGATCGTGCCGAGGCCGTTGTTCGCGGCGAACGTGTTCAGGTCGCTGACCGTCTGCGACAGGTCGCCTTCCGAGATGATGCCGACGGTGGTCTGCGACGCGGTCGGCGTGCCGTCGCCGCCATAGATCGACGAGAACTCGGTCGGGTTGTGCGGCACCGCCGATGCGCCCGCCGGAATAGTCAGGTTGCTGGTGTTGCCCTGCGGCGTGCCGCCGGCGCCGGTATGCACGAGTTCGACGTTCTGCAGGCCCAGCACCGCGCCCACGATGCCGCCGATCGCGTTCGGCACCTGTGCGGCATCGCTGTTCGCGTAGACGCTGCGGCCGTTGTGCGTGAAACGCTTGAGCGTCGTGCGGAACGCCGACTTGACCGTGGCCGCGGTGCCGGACGCGGACACGAGCAGGCGGTTCGGCGCGACGACGATGTTGACGAAGCCGGCCTTGCGCAGGTGCGCGACGACGGACGCGACCTGCTCGTCGGTCGGCGCGTACTGCGCGGCGAACTGCGCCGGCGTGAGGAACTGCCTGTAGTGCGGCGAGCCCGGCGTATGCAGGTCGCGCAGGTACTGATCGAGCTGCGCCTCGTTGCGCAGGTTCAGCCCGAGCACGATGTCGACCGATTCGCCGGCCGCCATCTCGGTCGCGGCAGCTGCCGCGGTGCTGGCCGCCGGCGCGCCGGCGGTACTGCTTTCGCCCTGCTGGACGAGCGGCAGGAATCCCTTGGTGCGCGTTTCGGTCCAGCCGGCGGCCGGTGCGGCATGGACCGTCGCGACGCTGAACGTCGCGGCCGCGGCGGCGGCAGCGGCGAAGGCGAGCTTGGCGATGCGAGTGTGCTTTTGTTTCTTGTCTGCAACCTGATTCATTTTGAATTACCCCTCCGGTTGAACATCGAACTGCACGACCGACTACGGTCGACGGCGGCGCGGATCGTGCGCCGCCGGCTTCCGCCGCGCCCGCGCGGATGGCGCGGGCGCGACGGGGCCTTTCGCCCGACCCGGCAAGACGGTGATTCTCCGGGGGCGAAATGCTGGAATGCTGGGTAACGGGAGTGCTGCACCGCGCTGCGGCGCGCGGGTACGGAGGCTAGAGCAACAATTTCGGTATCCTGCTCATTCGGTTCGGTCCTTCGGCCCGCTGCCGGACGGCAGCTGCCCAATGAAATGCATCGGGATGTTGCATGCGCCGACGGAACACGACGCAGTCGGCGGCGAGAACTTCGGTGCGGCGAAAGCGAAATGCGTGGAGCGGAATCGTTTGTGGGATCTGCAATTGGTCAGATTGCTTGCATCGGACGGTATCAAGAACGAAAGTTCGGTGTCAAACTTTTTCTGATCATATGAAACAAAATTAAATAGGATTGACTGAAATGCTTTTGAAAAAATCAGAGGGGTTTTGTAATTTTCAGAGACGTCGCTGAATGGAATGTCGGATCGTGCCACCGGATAATCGACGTTTCCGTTCGTAATGCGCGAATGGTTGTGGAGGAAACCTTCCAGTGCGCAGGCGCGCTGCGCAAGCGCGGCAGCCGCACGGATCCTGGCGCTTCGCCGGCTTCAACGGCGCACTTGCCGCCGATGCTCGAGCATCGGTGTGTCGTGCCGCTCGATGGCCTGCAAGTCGTCGACGAGGCGGAAGAGATCGTCGATACAGTGCAGCAACCGTGCGTCGGACGCGTCGCCGGTTGCCGCCGCGCGCATCCTGATCTCGTCGAGTCGCACTTCGAGGTCGACAAGCGGGGCGCGTGCAACGCGGTGCGCATTGTCGGGCGAGGGCGTCGCTTCGAACGCAGTGGCATGTTCGAGACGAACGGTCATGGCATTGAATTCCTCGATGAATTTCGACGTCGCATGCGGGCAACCGTCGCGAGAAAGCGCATGCACCGTGAGATCGCCGGCGCCGATCCGTTCCGCGGTGTGCGCGCCCGAATCGAGCGCGCCGAGTGTGCGGCGAATCAGTCTGCACAGATCGACGGCCGCCGCGAGCAGCCCGATCAGCAGCAGCGCCGCCAGCACCGGATACGTGAATGCGTCGTGCGGCAGCGCGTCGCGCGGCAGTTCGTCCGGGCGGCGCAGCGCGTCCACGATCGACACGCCAATGCCGCCGGCCAGCACGGCGACGAGCGCGAGCAGTGCGATCGCGCGCCCGATGTGCCGGCCCGGCGTTGCCGGCCGGTTCACGGCATGCGTCGCAACCGGTAGCCGACGCCGCGCATCACCTCCGGCATCCCCGGCGCGCCGGCCTGTTCGAGCTTCTTGCGCAGCCGGCTGACGTGGCTGTCGACCGTGCGTTCCATCGCGCCCGCGTCGGCCATGCACGCGTCGAGCAGCTCGCCGCGCGTAAACACGCGGCTCGGCGCACGCGCCATGTGCGCGAGCAGCCGGAACTCGGTGAGCGTCAACGCGATCGGCACGTCGGCGGATTCCGTGCGCACGCGCGCGAGGTAGCTGGCTATGTCGATCTCCAGATCGCCGACCCGCAGCGTGTGCGCGGCCCGCGGCGTACGCACGCGCCGCAGGATCGCGCGCAGGCGCGCGACCACGTCTGCCGGGTCGAACGGCTTCACGATGTAGTCGTCCGCGCCGCTGCCGAGCGCCTGCAGCCGGTCGACGTCCCGGTCGAACGCGGTGACGACGACGACCGGCGTCGTGCAGCGCCGGCGCAGTTCGGCCAGCACGTTCCAGCCGCTTCTGCCTGGCAGCGAGATGTCGAGCAGGATCAGGTCGGGCACGAGATGCGGCTGCACGTCGAGCACCGCCTGTCCGTTGCCGACGCGATAGGTACGCAAGCCGTGATGCGTCAGGTACGCGTCGAGGATCTCGGAGATGTCGGGTTCGTCCTCGGCAATCAGGATCAGCGCGCTCATCGTTGCAATGCCGTGTTGGCCGACGGAGCGACGTCGGTATCGGTCAGTCCGCCGCCGAGCGCCTTGTAGAGCGCCACGGCATTCGCCAGTTCGCTGCGGCGCAGGTCGAGCAACGCTTGCCGCGACGCGTACAGCTGGCGCTGCGAGTCCAGCAGTTCCAGCCGCCCCTCGACGCCCGCGCGATAGCGCAGGGTCGACAGGTCGGTGCGGCGCTCGGCCGATGCGACCACGCGCGTTTGTGCTTCGATCTGCCGGCCGAACGTTTCGCGTCCGGCGATACCGTCGGCGACTTCGCGGAACGCGATCTGGATCGCGCGTTCGTACTCCGCGACCGCGCTGGACTTGCGCACTTCCGCGACGCGCAGCTCGGAACGCAATCGGCCGCCCTGGAAGATCGGCACGGTGACCTGCGGCGCGAAGCTCCATACGTTTTGCCCGCCGGCGAAGAGGCTGCCCATCGCCGGGCTGAGGAAGCCGATCGACGAGGTCAGCGACAGACGCGGAAAGAACGCTGCGCGCGCGGCGCCGATGTCGGCATTGGCCGCGACGAGGTTCTGTTCGGCCTGCTGGATGTCGGGCCGGCGGAACAGCAGCTCCGACGGCAGCCCGGCGGGCAGTTGCGTGATCACCGGCTGCTGCTCGAGCGGCAGCGGGGCGGGGAGGTCCTTCGGCGGCTCGCTGCCGAGCAGCACGCGCATTGCGTTGCGCGCGTGCTCGACGGCCCGCGTGCGCGCCTCGAGATCGGCGCTCGCGCTGGCGACCTGCCCTTCAGCTTGCGCGATGTCGACGCCGCTCGCCTGGTGCGCGTCCTTCAGCCGGCGCGCGAGGTCGAGCGACTGCCGCCAGTCGGCGAGCGTGCGCTCGGCCAGCGCGCGCTGCTCCAGTGCGAGGCGCTCGGCGAAATACGCATCCGCCACCGCGCCGACGAGAGAGATCTGTACCGCGCGGCGGCCGTGATCGGTTGCGAGATAGCGCGCGAACGCCGCATCCGACAGCGACTTCACGCGGCCGAACAGGTCGATCTCGAACGCGCTGACGCCGACGTTCACGCCGTACTGGTTCCGCGTCGAATCGAACAGCGGCGGATTCGACTGCGTGTCGGCCGCGGTGCGCTGGCGCGTGAAGCTTGCACCGGCGTCGATCGACGGCAGGCGCGCCGAACGCTGGATGCCGTACTGCGCTTCGGCCGCCTCGACGTTCAGCGCGGCGAGCCGCAGGTCGCGGTTGTTGCGCAGCGCAACTTCGATCAGGCGCTGCAGGCGCCGATCGCCGAACATCGTGCGCCAGCCGAGATCGGCCGCGTTCGCGTGGAGATCGGCGGCCGCTGCGGCCGTATAGGCGGTCGGCACCGGCATCGCGGGTTTCACCAGCGCCGGCGTCAGCGAACAGCCGGACAGCGCGAGGGCGCCGGAAACCGCGGCGGAAAGAATGAGCATTCGCATCTGATCAATCTCCTTGTTCGTTATGCAGCGCATCCGGCTTCCGGCGCGCAGCGCGCCCGGCCCCGATGCGTTCCTGGATGCTCGTCACGAACACGAAGAACACCGGGACGAAGAAAACGGCCAGTACCGTGGCGGTCACCATGCCGCCGAACACACCGGTGCCGATCGCGTGCTGCGTTTCGGCGCTGGCGCCGGTCGCGACCATCAGCGGCACCACGCCGAGGCCGAATGCGAGCGAGGTCATCAGGATCGGGCGCAGCCGCAGCTTCGACGATTCGATGGCCGCCTCGATCAGTCCCTTGCCTTCCTCGCGCAACTGCTTCGCGAATTCGACGATCAGGATCGCGTTCTTCGCGGACAGGCCGATCACGGTGATCATCCCGACCTTGAAGAACACGTCGTTCGGCAAGCCGCGCAACAGCACCGCCCCGATCGCGCCGAGCAGGCCGAGCGGCACCACGAGCATCACCGACAGCGGGATCGACCAGCTTTCGTACAGCGCGGCGAGCACCAGGAACACGACGATCATCGACAGCGCCATCAGCATCGGCGCCTGGGATGCCGACTGGCGCTCCTGCAGCGACTGGCCGGTCCACTCGACCGCGAATCCGGGCGGCAGTTGCGCGGCGAGGCGTTCCATCTCGGCCATCGCCGCGCCGCTCGACTGGCCGGGCGCCGCGTTGCCGGAGATCCGCGCGGACGGATAGCCCTTGAAGCGCACCATCTGCAGCGGCGTGTCGGCCCACACGGGGCGCACCACTTCGGACAGCGGTACCATCCCGCCGGCCGCGTTGCGTACGTACAGCTTCATCACGTTGTCGATCTGCATGCGGGCCGGTGCGTCGGCCTGGATGATCACCTGCTGCATGCGGCCCGCGTTCGGGAAGTCGTTCACGTAGGTCGAGCCCATCGCGGTGGACAGCGTGTCGCTGAGCGTCGTGAACGACACGCCGAGCGCCTGCGCTTTCGCGCGATCGATCTCGAGGCGGATGCTCGTGCCGGCCGGCAGGCTGTCCGGGTACACGCCTGTCACGACCTTGCTTTGCGCGGCAAGCTCGAGCAGCTTCGCCTCGGCCGCCTTCAGCGCCGCATTGCCCTGGTTCGCGCGGTCTTCGAGACGCATCGAGAAGCCCGAGCTGTTGCCGAGTTCGTCGATGGCCGGCGGCAGCAGGCTCATGACCATGCCTTCGGTCGCGCCGGTCATCGCCTGTTGCGCGAGCATGCCTTCCTCGAGGGTCGACGAGCCGTGGCGGTCCTTCCAGTCCTTCAGCACGGCCCAGTTCATCGCGGCGTTCGGGCCCTGGCCGGAGAAGCCGTAACCCATCACGGAAATGCTGGACTGGATTGCCGGGCGCGAAGCAAGATGCTTCTCCAGCGTCTTGACCACGTCATGCGTACGCTCGGTGGTAGCGTCCGCGGGCAGCAGAAAGCTGGTGATGAAATAACCCTGGTCCTCGTCGGGCAGGAACGACGACGGCAGGCTGCGCAAGCCGAACACGAGCACGCCCGAGATCGCGACGAACACCAGCATCACGCGGCCCGTGCGGCCGACCAGGCGGCCGACACGCGTTTCGTACCACGCGGTGAGGCGCTCGAAGCGGCGGTTGAACCAGCCGAAGAAACTGCGTTTCTCGTGATGGCCCGGTTCGACCGGCTTGAGCATCGTCGCGCACAGGGCCGGCGTGAGCGTCAGCGCGAGCAGCGCGGAGAACAGGATCGACACGGCCATCGACAGCGTGAACTGCTTGTAGATCACGCCGACGGAGCCGCTCGCCATCGCCATCGGGATGAACACCGCGGTGAGCACCAGCGTGATGCCGACGATCGCGCCGGTGATTTCCTTCATCGCCTTCGACGTGGCCTCCTTCGGCGACAGGCGTTCTTCGGCCATCAGGCGCTCGACGTTCTCGACGACGACGATCGCATCGTCGACGATGATGCCGATCGCGAGCACCATGCCGAACATCGTCAGCACGTTGATCGAGAAGCCGGCCAGCAGCATCACCGCGAACGTGCCGAGCATCGCGACCGGCGCGACGATCGCCGGGATCAGCGTGTAGCGCACGTTCTGCAGGAACAGGTACATCACGAGGAACACGAGCACCATCGCCTCGAACAGCGTGGCGATCACCTTCTCGATCGAGATCTTCACGAACGGGGACGTGTCGAGCGGAATCGAGTAGGTCATGCCGGCCGGCATCGATTTGCTCAGCTCGGCCATCCGTGCGCGGATCGCGTCGGCCGTCTTCACCGCGTTCGCGCCCGGCGCGAGCTGCACGCCGGCGAGCGTGGCCGGCTTGCCGTTCTCGCGGCTCACGAACGTGTAGTTCTGCGAGCCGAGTTCGACGCGCGCGACATCGCCGAGCACGACCTTCGAGCCATCCGCGTTCGCGCGCAGCACGACCTTCGCGAATTCCTCCGGCGTCATGAGCTGGCCCTGCGCGGTGAGCGGGACGGTCACGCGCTGGCCCGGCAGCGCGGGCAGCGCACCGAGGCTGCCGGGCGCGATCTGTACGTTCTGCTGGCCGATCGCGGTCGTCAGATCGTTCATCGACAGGCCGAAGTTGATCAGCTTCTGCGGATCGACCCAGATGCGCATCGCGCGCTCGGAGCCGAACTGCAGCACGCGGCCTACGCCGTCGATGCGCCGCAACTCCTCGGACACGCTGCGCGCCATGTAGTCGGCGAGCGCGCCTTCGTCGAAGCGGCCGTTGTCGGAGCGCAGGCCGATCAGCATCAGGAAGCCGGACGACGCGGATTCGACGATCAGCCCGTTCTGGCGTACGGCCGCGGGCAGGCGCGGCTCGACCGACTTGATCTTGTTCTGCACGTCGACCTGCGCCATCTCCGGATTCGTGCCAGGCTTGAACGTCACGATGATTTGCGCGCTGCCGGACGTGTCGGCCGACGATTCGAAGTACAGCAGGTTCCTGACGCCGGACAGCTCGCGCTCGATGAGGCTCAGCACGCCGTCGTTCATCGTCTGCGGCGTGGCGCCCGGGTAGCTCGCGGTGATCGTGACGGACGGCGGCGCGACCGACGGGTAGCGCGCGACCGGCAGTTGCGGGATCGCGATCAATCCCGTCAGGACGATGAAGAGCGCGATCACCCACGCAAAGATCGGGCGGCGGATGAAGAATTCAGCCATGACTGGATGCTCCCCGGCTCAGTGCGCGGCCGCGGTGGCGACCGCGTCGGGCGCCTTCCAGTCGGTCGCGGTCACGGCCGCGCCGTCGGCGAGGCGCTCCATCCCTTCGACGACGATCCTCTGGCCGGCCTGCAGGCCCGACTCGATGCGGTAGCTGCGGTTCGTCAGCTCGCCGACCTCGACGGCCTTCAGATGCGCGATGCCCTTCGCGTCGAGCACCCACACCTGCGGCTTGCCGCCGGCGCGCACGATGGCTTGCTGCGGCACCGTCACCGCGTTCGCGTAGTGCGCGCGCGGAATGCGGGCGCGCACGTACATGCCCGGCAGCAACTGGCGCTTCGGGTTGTCGACCAGCACGCGCAGCAGCACGTCGCCGGTGCCCGGATCGACGTTGACGCCGGAGAACAGCATGCGGCCGCGCGCGTCGTAGCGCGTATCGTCGTCGCGCAGCACGTCGACCGGCAGGCCGTTGCCGCCGGCCGCTTGCGGCTGCGCCGCGAGCGCGCCCCGCAGTGCTTCGAGCGATGCGGCCGGCTGGCGTACGTCGACGTAGACCTGGTCGATCTGCTGGATGCGTGCCATCGGCTGGCCGTCGGTGCTCGATACCAGCGCGCCTTCGGTCACGAGCGCCTGGTCGATGCGGCCGGCGATCGGTGCTTCCACGGTCGCGAATTTCAGGTCGAGCTGGCGGCGCGCGAGGGTTGCGCGGGCCTGCGCGACGTCGGCGGCGGCCTGGTCGCGCTGCGACACCGCGTCGTCGTACACCTGGCGGCTGATCGCGTCGGCCTCGACGAGCGGCTTGAAGCGCGCCGTCTGCACCTTGGCGCGTTCGAGCGCGGCCTGCGCGCGTTGCAGCGACGCGGCGGCCGTGTCCATGTCGGCCTTGAACGGCGCGGGATTGATCTGGAACAGCGGCTGGCCGGCGCGTACTTCGGTGCCCTGCTCGAACAGCCGGCGCTGCACGATGCCGCTGACCTGCGGCCGGATTTCAGCGATTCGTACCGCCGCGACGCGGCCGGGCAGATCCTCGGTCACGTCGAGACGCGCGGCGGACAGCGTCATCGCCGCGACCGGAATGGCCGGCGCGGCAGCCTGTGGCTGCGCGGGCCCGCAGCCTGCGAGCAGGGCCGCCATCAGCGCGCAGGCGGCGCCGTAGCGGCATCGTTGTTGATTCTTCATAGCGACTCCAGGAAGCGCAGGCAGCCCACTGCCTGCTTTGACGGGCTGGAGTGTGAGGCGCCTGGTTGGCGTCTTTCATGCGGGAAGATGGAGATTCGATGGAGACGGCGAAAGAATCGCCGCGGCCGATGAAGTGCGAGGACGGAATGCGGGAGAACGGGCGACGAGAATGTCGTCTGACGAACCGGCCCGGCGGCGCGCGGTGCCGCGCCGGGATCGTCGTTCGGTGTCGTGCCGCGTCGAGCTGGCGCGGCGGGCGTGTGGCGAGGGATCGGCCGGGGCGCCGGTTACGCCCGGCCGTGCATCACCCCGCGTTCGTCTGCCAGCCGAGCCCGAGGCTCTTCTGCAGCGATACGTAGTCCTTGATCAGCTCGGCTTGCCCGGCGATCACGTTCTGCTGCGCGGCCAGCGCTTCGCGCTGGGTATCGAGCAGATCGATCATCGATGCGACGCCTGCGCGATAGCGCTGGTCCATCAGCGTGGCCGAATGCGTGGCCGACGTCTGCACCTTGGTGAGCGCGACGACGTGATCGCGCTGGTGCCCGTAGCGTTGCAATGCCGTGTTGGCGTCCTGCAACGCGCCGAGCACCGCCTTCCGATAATTCGCCTGCGCTTCGTCGCGCGACGCCTCGGCCGCGCGCACCGCACCGCGCGTGCGGCCGAAGTCGAGGATGTTCCATTGTAGATACGGCGCGCCGACCCACGTGAAGTTCTGCTTGCGGAACAGGTGGCCCGGGTCCGTCGCGCTGAAACCGAGATCGCCGAGCAGCGTGACCTTCGGGAAATAGTCGGCGACGTGCTCGCCGATCTGCGCGTTGCTCGACGCGAGCCGGCGCTCGGCCGCGCGAATGTCGGGGCGTTGCTTGAGCAACGCGGCCGGATCGCCGACCGGCACGCTGCCCGGCAGCGTCGGCAGCGCCGCGCGCGACGCCGACAGCGCCGCGTCGAGCGCACCGGGCGCGCGTCCGGTCAGGATCGCGAGCCGGTCGAGCGACTCCGTCACCTGCGCATCGAGAGGAATCAGTGACGCACGCGTGTTCTCGACTTGCGTGGTCAGGCGCTCGATGTCCACGTCGGCCGCGGCACCGCGTGCGCGGCGCTGCTGCGTGAGTTCGAGCATCCGCTGTTGCAGCTCGGCCGTGCGCTGTGACAGCGCGAGCCGCTGCTGCCGGTCGCGCAGATCGACGTACGCGGTTGCGACTTCGGCCGCGATCGACACCTGCGTGTCGGCGAGGTCGGCGTCGACTGCTTCGGCTTGCGCGGACGCGGCTTCCACCGCACGGCGCGTGCCGCCGAACAGGTCGATTTCCCACGTCGCATCGAAGCCGGCCGAATAGAGCTGCAGCGGACCGGTGCCGCCGAACGACGGCGATGAACCGTCCGGCTGGTTCGAATTGCCGGACGGCAGCAACGAGCCGAGCGCACTGACGTCCGGTTCGCGCATGCGGATCGCGGCGACGGTGGCCGACGATTTCGGCAACTGCGCCGCACGCTGTTGCGACAGCTGCGCGCGCGCTGCGCGCAGCCGCGCCTGCGCCGCATGCACATCGGGGTTGTGCGCGAGCGCGGCGGCGATCAGGTCGTCGAGCTGGCGATCGTTGAGCGCATGCCACCATGCGCTCGGCGCGGGGGCGGCGGTATCGATGCCGGTAGCCGGCGCACGCACGAAGGTCGGCGCGTCGGGTGCCGCAGGCGCGCCGCGGTAGTCGGGGCCGACGGTGCAGCCGGCGAGCACGCACGCGGCCGCGCACAGCGCGAGCGCAGGATGGCGGGGCAGGGAGAAGGGCTTCATCGCGTAAGACGGTTCAATGGCCGGACGACGCCGGCTGCGGGCCGCGCGGCGTCTTCAGCAACAGCGCGAGCGGCACGCACGCGAGCAGCGCGAGGCCGAGCACGTAGAAAGTTTCGGAGTAGGTCATCACGATCGCCTGGATCTGGATCTGCCGCGCGAGCTGGCCGAGCGCGCGCAGGTTCGAATACGCGAGGTCGCCCGTATGCGCGAACCAGTTCGCCGCATATGCCGACAGCCGTTCCTGCCCGATCAGCGAATTCGCGCTCACCGATTCGCGAATCGCGGCTGCATGGAAGGTCGTGCGCCGGTCGATCACGGTGCCGATGATCGCGAGTCCGATCGAGCCGCCGAGGTTGCGCGCCATGTTGTAGAGCCCGGCGGCATCGCCGGAATCCTCGCGCGCGACGGCCGCCATCGACGCCTGGTTCAGCGGCATCATCGCGAGCATTTGCGCGACGCCGCGAATCAGCTGCGACCACACGAAATCGTGGCCGACGCTCTGCGCGGTCAGGCTGATGTCGAGCATGCAGCTCAGGCAGAACAGCAGCAGCCCCGCGATGACGAGAATGCGGAAGTCGACCTTGCCGAGCAGGCGCGGCAGGATCGGCATCACGAGAAACGCGGGCAGGCCCGACAGCAGCATGATCGCGCCCGCCTGCTCCGCGTTGTAGCCCGCGACGATCGCGAGGAACTGCGGCAGCAGGTACGACACGCCGTACAACCCGGCGCCGACCGCGGACACGATCACGATCACGCTCGCATAGCGCGGATTGCGCATCAGCGACAGGCGCATGATCGGCCGCTTCGCGAAACGCTGCGACAGCGCGATCAGGATCATCCCGGCGAGCGACACGTAGCTCAGCGTGACGATCATCTGCGATTCGAACCAGCGTTCGCGCTGACCTTCCTCGAGCACGACCGTCAGCGAGCTGAGCCCGATCGCGAGGCCCGCGATCCCGAGCCAGTCCGCGTTGAAGAACGTGGTCCATTGAGGCTTGTCAGACGGCAGTCCGAATACCAGCAGCGCCATCAGCAGCAGGCACACCGGCAGGTTCAGGAAGAAGCACCAGCTCCAGCTGACGTTCTCCGCGAGCCAGCCGCCGAGCACGGGGCCGAACAGCGGGCCGAGCAGCACGATCAGCCCGAACAGCGTCATCCCGACCGGCAGCTGCGACAGCGGCAGCCGCGTGCGGATGATGGTTTGCGCGGTCGGGATCAACGCACCGCCCGTGAAGCCCTGACCGATGCGTCCGGCGATCATCATGGCGAGCGAATTCGACCAGCCGCACATCATCGAGAACGCGATGAACAGCGCCGCGTTCGTCAGCAGGAAGTTACGGAGTCCGAACACGCGCGTGAGCCACGCGGCAAGCGGAATCATCACGATTTCCGACATCAGGTAGCCGGTCGAGATCCACGTGCCTTCGGTGCCGGTCGCGCCGATTTCGCCCTGGATCTGCGGCAGCGCGGAGTTCGTGATCGAAATGTCGAGCGTCGCCATCAGCGCGCCGAGCGCGCCGGCCGCGACCGCGATCCAGTCGGTGACGCTCGCGCGGCCTTCGTGCGGCGGGACAGGCGCGGCGGTGTTCGCGGCGTCAGCCATGATGCTTCCCGGCGCCGTCCGGACGCGTGTCGACGTCGACGGTCACGGACAGCCCCGGCACCAGCATCCGCTGCGCGCGCGCGTTCGCGGCGAGGCGGATGCGTACCGGCACGCGCTGCACGATCTTCGTGAAGTTGCCGGTCGCGTTCTCCGGCGGCAGCAGCGCGAATTGCGCGCCGGTGCCGGGCGCGAAGCTGTCGACGGTGCCGGTGAGCGTGTCGTCGGGCAGCGCGTCGACGTGCAGCTCGACGGGCTGGCCGATGCGCATCCGGCCGATCTGCGTTTCCTTGAAGTTCGCGACGAGATAGATCGAATCGACCGGCACGACGGTCAGCAGGCGCGTGCCGGGCTGCACGTACTGCCCGACGCGCACCGTGCGGTCGCCGACGCGTCCGTCGAGCGTGCTGCGCACGATCGTGTTGTCGAGGTCCAGTTGCGCCTGCGCGGCGCTCGCCTGCGCGGCTTCGAGCTGCGCGCGCGCCTGCTGCAGCTGCGCGGTGAACGACGCGATCTGCGTGCGGGCGGCGGCGATCGCCGCGTTGTTCGCGGCGAGCGTCGCGGCGGCCTGGTCGCGCGTGCTCTTCAGATCGGCGACGCGTTCTTGCGTTTCGGCACCGGTCGCCGCGAGCGGCGCATAGCGGACGTATTCGTCGCTCGCGTGCCGCGCGTTGATCTGCGACACCTTCGCCTGCGCTTCGGCCTGCGCGAGATTCGCGCGCTGCTGGCTGATCTCGGCTTCGGCGCGGGCGATGTCGGCGCGGCGCGCGTCGACGGTCGCTGTGGACTGCGCGAGCGCGACCTGGTACTGGCGGAGGTCGAGGCGCACGAGCGGGTCCCCGGCTTTCACGGCCTGGTTGTCGCGAACGTAGACGTCGGTCACGTAGCCGGCGACCTTCGGCGCGGCCGTCATGTTGTCTGCCTGCAGGTACGCGTCGTTGGTGCTTTCGATGAAGCGGCCGACCGTCCACCACCGGCCGAACCATACGGCGCCGCCGATCGCCGCGACCACGACGACGGCGAACACGATGCGCCGCTTCGAGCCGCCGTTGCGCGGCGATGATGCGGTTTCCTGACGGTTTGCTTGCGATGGCGGGTCTTGCTGCGTGGACATGCGGGCATCCAATTTATTCCGATCGGAAGAATTATTCCAGTTGCTAAAATTGTGTCAAGTAGAATGTTGGTCGATCGAATGACGAGGAACGCATGAACGAAGCGAAGAAGCTGCGTCGCACATCGACGAGCGGCTACGCGCGCGGCGACGAGACACGCCAGCGGATCATCGAGGCGGCGATCGAGCTGTTCGGCGAATTCGGATTCGCCGGCGCATCGACGCGCGACATCGCCGCGAAGGCCGGCGTCAACGCGCCGGCGCTGCAGTACTACTTCGAGAACAAGGAAGGCGTCTACCGCGCGTGCGTCGACGCGATGGCCGAACTCGGCTGGAGCGTGCTCGGCCCCGCGATCGAACACGCACGGGCGGTGCTGGACGCCGATGCGGACGTCGATGCGCTGATCGATGCGTTCATCGGCATCCTGCGGATGCTGGCCGACCGGATGTTCACGGCGCCGAAGACGCTCGGGCAGCGGATGTTCTTCGCGCGCGAGCAGCTCGGGCAGGAGCCGGCGAGCGCGACGGAAATCCTGATGAAGCGCGTGCGCAAGCCGCTCAACGACGTGAGCGCCGAACTGATCGGCCGGATTTCGGGCCGTCCGGCGGACGATCCGGTCACGCGGCTGCGGGTGATGAGCCTGTTCGGCCAGTTGACGGTATTCCACCTCGTGCCGCGCTCGGCGTTGCGCCTGCTCGACTGGGACAGCTTCGACGGCGAAGGCGGCGTGCTCGTGATGGCGACCGTTGCCGATCAGACACGCGTGCTGCTCGAGCACTGGCATGCGCAGCGCGGCGCAGCGGGCGGCGACGTGCGCGCCGGCGCGAAACCGGCCGCGCCGGGAGACGCAGCGAAACGCGTTCGGCGCGCGAAGAAAACCGCCGCGCGTTGAGCGCGGCGCTCATCGGAGCAGCCCGGCGCGATGCGCGGCGGCCATGCCGCCGGCCTCCGCGCGATCAGTCCGGCTTGTGTGCCGGTGCAGCGGGCGGCGGCGGTTCGGCAGCCGGCGGGCCGCCCGCGTTGCCGCCGTCCTCGCGGCTGTCGCCGTTCCCGGCCGTGACAGGCTGCGCGGTCGGGTCATACGCGACGACGCTGCGCTGCGGGTTCGCGATCCAGATCCCGCGTTCGCGGAACATCACCGCGATCCGCCGATTGAACTCGCGCTGCACGCCCCAGCGTGCGGAGTCCTTGCATTGCATTTGCCCGGCCAGCGTGATCGTCGCGCCGTCGACCTGATCGACGCCCCAGTAGCTGAAGTCCGACAGGATGCCGTCCTTGTAATCGGGATCGTCGCGCAGCGCGGCGCCGATCTCCTTCAGCGTCGCGATCGCCTGGTCGATGTCCTGCCCGTACGCGATGCTGACCTTGACGGCCGCATTGCCGAGCCCGCGATTCGTGTTGTTGACGGTCGTCACCGAACTGAACGGGATCGTGTACAGCGATCCGTCGCCCGCGCGCAGCCGCACGGTGCGGATTGACAGGTATTCGACCGTGCCCGACACGCCGGCGAGCGTGACCCAGTCGCCGACCTGCATCGCGTTTTCCATCAGCAGGAAGATCCCGGTAATGAAGTCCTGCACGAGCTTCTGCGAGCCGAAGCCGAGCGCGACGCCGAAGATGCTCGCACCGGCAAGCAGCGGCCCGATGTTTACGCCGATTTCGCTCAAGCCCGTCAACACGACGACGAGCGCGATCATGATGAACAGCAGCGAGCGCAGCATCGGCAGCAGCGTGCGCAAGCGCGCCGCGCGCACGAGGTTGCCTTCGCGCGTCCACAGCTGCAGACGGCGCTCGATCGCGATGTTCGCGGCTTCCCACACGATCAGCGCGGCGATGGCCGCGATCGCGATCGTCAACAGCGCCGACGCGAGCCGATGGCCGATCGTGCCGGCCTGAAACGCGTGGAAGATCGGCACGCCCCAGGTCTGCAACAGCAGCATCGCGGTCACGACCGCGATCACCGCCGACACGATCCGCCGCACCAGCGGGTAGTAGCGATACGCGTGCAGATGGACGAGCGTGCGGTCGTCGTCGCGGCGCTGGAACAGCCGCGCGAGCCCGCCGAACACGACGATCGACACGATCCGCATGCCGATCATCACGGCGATCGAGCGGCCGCCGAGCGTGATCAGCACGCGGTAGCCGTTATGGACGTCGAGCGCCCACACGAACCACAACGCCATCACGACGAACACCGACACGGGCGCCCACGCGTCGGCGAGCGCATGGGTGAGCGTCGCGAACGCCGGGCGCGCTTCGCCGGCCGCGCGGATGCGCACGGCGACCGGCTGGCGGCACCGCACGATCAGCGCCGAGATCATCAGGTGGCCGACGAGCGCGACCGCCTTCAGCAGCGCGACGTGACCGGCGTCGCTGAGGCCGAAGCTGCCGGCGATCTCGACCGCGGCCGTGCACGCGCCGACGACGATCACGATCCGCGCGATCGAACGCTGCGCGAACGCGGCCCATGCGTCGCTGATGTGCAGCAGCCGCAGCTGCCGCGCATCGGGCTGGAAGAACAACCGGCTGACGATCGTCACGAGGCGGCAGATCACGTAGATGTCGATCAGCGATTCGAGTGCGGTGTCGGTCGGCGTGCCGGCGCCGTCGAGGACGGACATCGTCAGGCTCGCGACGCCGACGAACACCAGCAGCGGCACCGCGCGCAGCGCGAGGCTGACGAGCGCGCGCGGCATCCGGCGCAGCAGCGTGGTTTGACGCCGCGCGTGGCCGCGGCCTTGCGACGCAGCAGGGCGTGCGCCGGCCGCGGCGGTCGTGTCGGTCGCGTCGCTTGCCGTTGCGGTGCCGGCTGCGGTTGCTGCCGCTTCGTGCGCTGGCGCGGGGTCGTCGCCGGTTCCGGGCGGCTCGGGTTCGACGGGTTCGGCGTCGGTGTGGTCCGACGCTTCGGCGCGCCGCGCGCTCAGCGCGGCGAGTGCACGCCGCAGCAGCCGCTTCGCGAACCATTCGACGACCAGCGCAGGCACCAGCACGGCAACGATGATGGCGAGCGCGCGCGCGAGGTTCGCGCGTGCGTCGGCGTTCGCGAGCCGCTCATGCCACCAGCGGCCGACCGAGCCGACGTCGAGCAGCGAGCGCAGCGATTCGTTCAGCGCGCCGCCGATTTCGCCGGCCCAGCGCGACCCTTGCCGGACGACCATCGACGCGAGCCCGTTCGTCGTGAGCGCGGCGGGGGCGGCGGCCGATGCCGCGCTCGCCGGCGCCGCGCCGCTTGCCGGCAGCGCGGGCGCGCTCAGCACGCCGACGGCCGCGATCGCGCGCAACGTCGTTTCGACCTGTTGGCGCTCGCGCGGGTTTTGCAGCACGGAGAGCGCCTGCTGCGCCTGTTGCGGCGTCAGCACGGGTGCGGCGCTGGAAGCAGCCGATGCGGCGGCGGGAGCGGCCGCCGCATGGGCAGCCGAGACGACGGCGGCGAGCAGCCAGCCGAGCAGGAGGTTTCGCATGGGTGGGCATGCGGGCGCGCGTCGGTGCGTGGCCCGGCGGTCGAGTCGATGGACGGAAGTTAACATGATCGCGATCGGAATCGAATAGTTCCGTCGGCGAACCTTCGCATCGAGCATGGGGAAACCGGATGGGCGGTGCTCGCCGGGTCGCATGCGTCAACGGCAGACGGGGTCCGGCCGATGTCGTTCACGATCCGGAATTCGGGCGGGCGGCTACGGCTGGATCATCGGGCAGCAACGCGGCCCCGGGCGGCAGTCGAGACGGGAACGAAACCTGCGCGGCGGACCGATCCGTTGCAACGCGCGGCTGGTGCTGCGTGAGCGGCTCGGTCCGCTCCGGATTCCTGATGAATCAGTCGTTCTCGTCGTGAAAGACCGGCAGCACATGCTCGGCGAGTTCCTCGACGACCTCGCGCACGGGCCGGTCCGAGCCCGGATTCAGCGTAACGTGGTGCGTGCCGGCCGCTCGCATGTCGCGCAGGATGTCGATCAGCGCATTGCGTCCGGTCGCGTAACCGAGCGACAGCGCGGTGGCCGGCGCGTCGCGATTCGCATCGAGATCGAGCCGCATCGACACGCCGAACGCGCGAAACGCCGGTTGCGCGAGGCGGTCGACGGCCGCGCGCCACATCGAATGACGTGCGCGTTGCGTGTCCGGGTCGCGGTGATACGTCATCCAGCCGATCGCGTGGCGCGCGATCCAGTCGACGCTTTGCCCGCCCGAGCCGACCGCGAGCATCGGGACTGGAGCGCCGCCGCGCGGCAGCAGCGCGAACTCGGGCGCGTCGCGTGGCGTCTCGTCGGGCAGCACGCGGGACGGCACGCCGAGCGCGGCCGCGACGATGTCCCAATGGCGGCGATAGCGATCGCGCCGCGTGTCGGCATCGACGCCGAACGCCGCGTACTCGGGCGGCCGGTCGCCGGAGCCGAGGCCGAGAATGAAGCGCCCGCCGGACAGCGTCGCGACCGACAGCGCGCCTTTCGCGACGTGCAGCGGATGACGCAGCGGCAGCACGATCGCGCCGCTGGCGAGCGCGATCCGGCGCGTGTGCGACGCGAGCGCGCCGAGCAGGACCCACGGATCGAGATGCCCGACCGGGTCGGGGTAGTCGGCGCTGTTCAGCGGCACGTCGCGAATCCACAGCGCGCGAAAGCCGAGCGCATCGGCGAGCGCCGCGAGCTCCAGTTGCTCGTTGAAATCGGCGACGGTCCGGCCGCTGCGCAGCAGCGGCAGCGTCAGGCCGAGCGACAGCCGCTCGGACGCGAACACGCGGCGCGCGGCGTCGGTGCGATCGGGGGCGGGCAGGGTCATGTCGACTCCTTGGAGGCGAGGCGCGCAGGTTCGACGAGCGCGTCGGATCGTTCCAGCATGGGCGGCCGGGATCGCGCGATTGTAAGCGGATCGTCGGCATCGTGCAGATGGGGCGTCCGGCGAGAGCGCATTTCATTCCCGCAACGCCGGCGTCGCGGCCGGCTGCCGATCGCGCGAGCGGTTTGCCGCCGTTTCAGTTTCAGTTTCGAAACATTCGGGCGGATGTGCGGTCGCGCGATCTGCCCCGCGATCATTTGAGGGCCCGTGCAGCCTTGCACTGCGATGCATGGTGCGCTCCTTGCATGTCTGTATGCGCCGTGAGCGCGATCACCGGTGGAGTAAGGCCCGGGCAATCGCTTCAGTGGGTCGGATGCATCGAAGACGGGGACAAGAGAATGAGAACAGACCGAATCGCAACGTGTCGTGTTGCAAACATGAATCGCCGACCTGCTCGTGAGTTCGCTTCGCCGCCGATGACGGCGACGTGAACGCGCGGCTTTCCGTTCCATCCGAACCACGCGGGTTTGTCCCGAACGACGGCGTGCATGCATGACGCACGAGGCCCGGCCGACGCCGGCTGGCCGTCGCGGGGCAACCGCCCGTACACGCAGATGGGCGAGCATGAACTCCGGATCGTCATTCACGCGCACGAGAAACTCGTGCGCGGCGCGCGCCGCATGCATCCGCATGCCGCCCGCGACCGTGCGCGACGAATCGGCAAGACCGGGCCGGGCAGCACGGGAGAGGCGGTGCGGCAATCCGTGCGATATCACGCATACGAAGCTGTAGTCGAGGGGAAGAGTCCGCCGGCCGTACCGCGGCGGCTCCGACGACATTGTGCTGTCAATTGATCCACTACCCCGATGGATCAATTGTTGAAGCGCCCATCGCCATGCGGCTGATGGGCGTCTTTTTTTGAGGTGCCGGATTTTGAGGTCCCGGATGCCCGCGCGGACCGCGGCCCGATCGCGCGGCGTTCGGTATCATGTGCTCGCAGCGTCGGCTGCCTGTGCGTTCGCACCGGCGGCCGGCGCCCGAACATGCGCCGCCGACATGAACGACACCGACTTGCACGACCCCCCATCCGCCGGCATCGAACCGGACGCGCTCGATGCGTTGCACACGTTCGTCGAGCGCCATCCGCGGCTGCTCGTGCTCACCGGCGCGGGCATCAGCACGGATTCCGGCATTCCGGGCTATCGCGACCGGAACGGTCAATGGATGCGCTCGCCGCCGATCCAGCTTCACGAATTCCTCGGCTCCGACGCCGCGCGCCGGCGCTACTGGGCGCGCAGCATGATCGGCTGGCCCGTGGTCGGCCGCGCGCGGCCGAACCGTGCGCACGTCGCGCTCGCGCGGCTCGGCGGCAGCGGCCGGATCGAGCGGCTCGTCACGCAGAACGTCGACGGCCTTCATCAGCGCGCCGGCAGCAGCGACGTAATCGAACTGCATGGCGGGATCCACGGCGTCACGTGCATCGATTGCGGCGCGCATCACGCGCGCGCGGCGATCCAGGCCGTGCTGGAGACGGATAACCCCGAACTGCTGGGCGCACAGGCCGAACCAGCCGCCGACGGCGACGCGCACCTCGAATGGGCTGCGCTCGACACGTTCCGCATCCCGGCCTGCCCTGCATGCGGCGGGCTGCTGAAGCCGGCGGTGGTGTTCTTCGGCGAGAACGTGCCGCGCGAACGCGTCGCGCTGGCGTCGCAGGCGCTCGACGCGGCCGACGCGCTGCTGGTGGTCGGCTCGTCGCTGATGGTGTATTCCGGCTACCGGTTCTGCGTGTGGGCGCAGGCACAGAACAAGCCCGTCGCCGCGCTGAACCTCGGCCATACGCGCGCCGATCCGATGCTGACGCTGAAGGTCGAAGCGCGCTGCGCGCCCGCGCTCGATGCACTGAATGCGCGGCTCGGCATCGCCGGCAGCGCGGCGGAGCGTGCATCGTGACCGGGCCGGCGGCATCGCCCGATCCGTCCGCGCGGCTGTCGGCGCCGGCCGCGGAACGCAATCGCGGGCCGATCCTCGACGTGCTGCGCCGCGTGCTGCCGGCGAGCGGCAGTGTGCTCGAGATCGCGAGCGGCACCGGGCAGCATGCGGTCCATTTCGCGCAGGCGCTGCCCGCGCTGCGCTGGCAACCGAGCGACCCCGACGCGCACGCGCGCCGCTCGATCGCCGCGTGGGCCGCGCATGCGGGGCTCGCGAACCTGGCCGAACCGCTCGCGTTCGACGTGCGCGATCCCGTATGGCCGGCCGCGGCGCTCGACGCGATCGTCTGCATCAACATGATCCACATCTCGCCGTGGTCCTGTACCGACGCGCTGTTCGCCGGCGCGTCGCGCGTGCTGCGCCCCGGCGGCATATTGTTCCTGTACGGTCCGTATCGCCGCGAAGGCCGCCACACGGCGCCGTCCAACGAAGCGTTCGACCAGCAGCTGCGCAGCCGCGATCCTTCGTGGGGCGTGCGCGATCTCGAGGCGGTGGTCGCGCTCGGCCTCGATCGCGGGCTGGACTGCATCGAGGTCGTCGAAATGCCTGCCAACAACCTGAGCGTCGTGTTCCGGCGCCTGCCGCACGCCGAGCAATGACGCGCCGGCGCGCATCACGGCCGGGTTTCCACTATCCTTTCGCCTGTGCGCGCGACCCGGTTCGGGTCGCGCCCCGTTTTTTCCGGAGAATTGACTAATGGGCAAACAAGCAATCGGTGTGATCGGGCTCGCGGTGATGGGGCGCAATCTCGCACTCAATATCGAGAGCCGCGGTTACGCGGTGTCGGTGTACAACCGCAGCCGCGAGAAAACCGACGAACTGATCGCCGAATTCCCCGGCCGCAACCTGGTGCCGACCTACACGCTGGAAGAGTTTGTCGCGTCGCTCGAAACGCCGCGCCGGATTCTGATGATGGTGAAGGCCGGCGAAGCGACCGATGCGACGATCGCATCGCTCAAGCCGCTGCTCGAGAAGGGCGACGTGCTGATCGACGGCGGCAACACGTACTTCACCGACACGATCCGCCGCAACCAGGAGCTCGCGCAATCGGGCCTGCACTTCATCGGCACCGGCGTGTCGGGCGGCGAGGAGGGCGCGCTGCGCGGCCCGTCGATCATGCCGGGCGGCCAGCGCGACGCGTACGACCTCGTCGAGCCGATCCTCAAGCAGATCGCGGCGAAGGCGCCGTCGGACGGCGAGCCGTGCGTCGCGTACATGGGGCCGGACGGCGCGGGCCACTACGTGAAGATGGTCCACAACGGGATCGAGTATGGCGACATGCAGCTGATCGCCGAGAGCTATGCGGTGCTGAAGAACGTCGCGGGCCTGACCAACGACGAACTCGGCGCGGTGTATACCGAGTGGAACCAGGGCGAGCTCGACAGCTACCTGATCGAGATCACGTCGAAGATCTTCGGCAAGAAGGACGACGAAACCGGCAAGCATCTGGTCGACGTGATCCTCGATCGCGCCGCGCAGAAGGGCACCGGCAAGTGGACGAGCCAGAACGCGCTGGATCTCGGCGTGCCGCTGCCGCTCATCACCGAGTCGGTGTTCGCGCGCGTGCTGTCGTCATTGAAGACCGAGCGCGTTGCGGCCAGCAAGATCCTGTCGGGCCCGGCCGCCGCGCCGTTCGCCGGCGATCGTGCGGCATTCATCGAAGCGGTGCGCCGCGCGCTGTACCTGAGCAAGGTGATCTCGTACGCGCAGGGCTTCGCGCAGCTGCGCACGGCGTCCGAGGAATACGGCTGGAACCTCGATCTCGGCACGATCGCGAAGATTTTCCGCGCGGGCTGCATCATCCGCGCGCGCTTCCTGCAGAAGATCACGGACGCCTACGCCAAGGATCCGGCGCTTGCGAACCTGCTGCTCGACCCGTACTTCAAGGACATCGCCGCGAACTACCAGGCGTCGCTGCGCGACGTCGTGGTGGCCGCGGTGAAGGCCGGCGTGCCGGTGCCGGCGTTCGCGTCGGCGGTCGCGTACTTCGACAGCTACCGGTCCGAGCGACTGCCGGCGAACCTTGTGCAGGCGCAGCGAGACTTCTTCGGCGCGCACACGTTCGAGCGCACCGACAAGCCGGGCAGCTTCCACGCGAACTGGTCGTAACCGGCGGGCGAGGCGGCATTGTTGCGAAATTCTATTCTTTGAGTAGGGTTTTTGAGTCCCGGATCCTGGAATTGTTGGCTCCGCGGAAACAGTGTTTTCGTTCTTTCATGGTTTTCCCTAGGTGATCTCCGGACTAAACTTTGATCAATCGCTGCAGACATGGTGTGTGCGGCGAAGCAAAAAAACCCGGAGGTAATCATGAAATCGCTGATCGCAACGTTCGCTGCAGCTGCTGTCCTCGCCGTTCCCGCCGTTTCGTTCGCCCAACAGAACGCGCCCGTCACCCGTGCACAGGTGAAGGCCGAACTGTCCGCGCTGCAACAAGCCGGCTACAAGCTGGGCAGCGACCGCACCGACTATCCGGCAGGCATCCAGGCAGCTGAAGCGCGTTTGAACCCGCAGCAAAACGTCGCCGCCGCAGATACGAGCGGCTACGGTGCGCAACCGGTGGCCCAGCAAGAGTCGGGCGCTCCTGCAGCCGCCAAGACCGGCTGGCAGGTCAAGCGCGTGTCGGATGGCGCACCGGTCTACAAGGGTCGTTAATCGATCGTTGATCGGCCGCCGATCGTAGGCCGCCTACGCGGCCTGATCGGGTCCGAGCAGTACATGCAGCCCGCCGTTCCGCATCGCGGAACGGCGGGCTGTTTTCATGGGCGGCGCCCGGTCGCGTCAGTGCAGCGGCCTCGGGCCGCGGCCAAGATCCCGGAACAGCGCATCGGCGGGCTCCAGCGCCTGGAGCCATGCTTCGTCGTAGCCGCTGAGCGTGGCGAGCGCATCGCGCAGCCGCTCGATCGCGAGCACCGGCAGCTCGACGCTGTGCCGGGTCGCGCCGCTCAAGTGCGCGACGCTCGCAAGCTGGACGAGCGCGTCCGCGGCTTCCGCGACGTCGGTCGCGAACAGCAGATGCCGGTTGAGCAATTCGACGAGGCCGCTGGAACCGGCGAAATCCTCGGCGTTGAGCTGCACGGACACAAACGTCGCGTTGTTCATCGTTATCTCCTCGTTGTCGGAATCGCGCGGTGCATCTCCGAGTATAGGAGGCCGGGGGCGGCAGTCACCGCGCAACAGGCAGGGACGCGGTGGAATGCGGCGGCATGGGCGGCCCTGCACGCCGCGTGGCGCGGCGCGACGCTGCCCGGCGCTCGTCGCAGCCACGCAAGAATGTTGCCGGATCCGGCCGCTGTCGCGGCCCCGACCGCGACAAATGGTATCTTTGCCGATCGGGACGACGCGAAAAAGGCGCGAAAAAGGGGCCGATGAGCCCTTTCGAGCCGGCGTCCCGCCGTGGAAACTGCCGGCCGCGACAGCGGTCGGATACTGGTTGGTCCGGCCGTCCGGCCGGACATCGTGCGTCGCATGCCGGAGGGCGGTGGGCGGCGCAACGACGCAAATCCGGGAGGACCCTTGAGAAAAACGATTCCGATCCACGATGCGCTGACGCGCTGGCTGCCGCAGGCGGCGTTCGTCGTCGCGGCCGCGGCGCTGACGGGCTGCACGATGACGCCGTGGACCGACAACTGGCAGCCCGTGCGGCCGTCGACGCCGACGTCGGCCGCGACGCCGGGCGTGATCGCCGGCTATTACCGCGTGAATCCGGGCGACACGCTCGCCGGCATCGCGGCCGCGTACGGACAGCGCGTGCAGGACGTGGCGAGCTGGAACCACATGTCGCCGAACGACGCCGTGTCACCCGGCCAGGTGCTGCGCGTCGCGCCGCCGCCGGCCGCGACGTCGCTCGCGCAGCCGCCTGCCGCGGCCGCGCAGCCGGGCTCGCTCGCATGGCCGGCGACGGGCTCCGTCGTCACGCCGTTCTCGGCCGGCAAGACGCGCGGCATCGTGATTGCCGCGTCCGGGCCCGACCATTCGGTGCGGGCCGCGGCAAACGGGCGAGTGGTCTACGCCGGGTCGGGCGTGAAGGCGTACGGCCCGCTCGTGATCCTGAAGCATGAAAACGGGCTCATCACCGCGTACGGGCACAACGGCAAGCTGCTCGTCAACGAAGGCGATGCGGTGCGCGCGGGCCAGCCGGTCGCCGAGATGGGCACCGACGCGAGCGGCCGCGCGACGTTCGAGTTCGAAGTCCGGCAGAACGGCAAGGCCGTCGATCCGCTGAACTTCCTGCCGCGCAACGGCGGCTGACGGGCCACATCGCGACGTGTGCGCCGCACGGCGCACACGCTTGCGCCTTCATCCTTCCTTAAGCTGCGCGGCGTCAGACTGTCTCGCATGATTGCCGAGCCAGCGAATCCCCAGTGCGAGCCCCGCCGCGCCGAGCGCGATCAGCGAACATTGAATGGCGACCGGCAGGTAGCCGTGCGGCCGCGGATCGACGAACGGATACGGATACCAGTTCTCCACCGCGCCGCGCACGAGCGTGTACCCGAGATAGACCACCGGAAAGCCGAGCCATGCGAATGCACTGCGCCGCGGGACCGGCGAGCGCGGCTCCACGTACAACCAGTCGCACAGCACCACGAACGGCACGATCCGGTGCAACACCCAGTTGTTGAATGCCGGCGTGATGTGGTGCAGCGCATCGAGCCGCGCGAGCAGCAGCTCGTACACGATCGCGGTGATCAGCATGTACAGCACGGCGGCGCCGCGCATCGATTCGTAGCGCGCCGAGCCGGCGCGCGTGACGTGCGACAGCCCCGCGACGAGCATCGCGGCCGCATACAGGCTGCTCAGTTGCGTGAAGTAGCTCAGGTAGTTGCCGAGATGAAAGGTCGGCGCGTTCCAGTAGTCGGCGACGCTGTGCAGCGTGGTCGACACCGCGAGCAACGCGGCGATCAGCCGGTAGGCCGCAACGAAAAACGCTTTGCTCATGATGCCCGCGCAACGTCGCACGAAAGCTTCATCGTGCCACAGCGGCGCGCGGGCGCGATGCGGATTTTCCTTATGAAGCGGCCGTCACGCGGGGCACCGCGGATTCTTCGGATATTTGATCGGGTCGTGCAATCGCGGCCGTGCGTGACGCTACAATCGTGGCAGCCGTCCGGCACCGGCCAGCCGCGGCATGTGCCCGCCCCGCATACCACACGAGAAACACGAGACAAAGCATGAAAAACATCCTCGCGAAACAGACGCGCTACAGTTCGCCGGCCATCTTTTTCCACTGGGCCATCTTCCTGCTGGTCGCGCTGGCCTATCTGGCCATCGAGATTCGCGGACCGAAAGGCAGCGACAGTCGCGCGTTCTGGATGAACGTCCACTTCCTCGCGGGGACGTCCGTGCTCGTATTGTCGGTGCTGCGCGTCGTGTGGCGTGTGATCAGCCGCGTGCCGGAGCCGATTCCGCAGGCGACGCTGCTGAAGTGGCTGTCGAAGCTCGCGCATGTCGCGTTGTACGTATTCATCATCGCGCAGCCGTTGCTCGGGATCATGATGATCAACATGGGTGGCAAGCCGGTGTCGCTCGACTGGATCGGCGTGTCGTTCACGCTGTTCGGCCCGGACAAGGCGCTGCGGCCGACGATCAAGGAAGTGCACGAACTGATCGGCAACGCGTTCTATTTCGTGATCGGCCTGCATGCGCTCGCCGCGCTCTACCACCATTTCATCCGGCGCGACGACGTGCTGCGGCGCATGGCGCCGTGATCGCCGCGCGGTCGACGCGCGCCGCAGCCCGGGGGCGCATGGTTGTGCCGACAACCATGCGCCCCCGGTTCGTTTACCGACCAGCGCGGCTGGCCAGTACGGCGAACATTCTGTAACATCTCGGCTGTTTTTACAGTCCGCTTACGCATCGCCGCGCATGCTGCACCGACAACGTCACCTGACCGCCTGGCTCGGCGTGTTCGCGATCTGGCTCGCGATCGCGGCGCCGCTGGTGTCGCAGTGGCGCATCGCGCACGCAGCCACGCCCGACGCGCCCGTCTGCAGCGCCGAGCATCGCGCGACCCGCGCGGCCGCCGCGCACGAACATGCGCTGCATCTCGATGCGTGCGGCTATTGCGGCTTCTTCGCGCACACGCCGGCAGCCGGCGGCGCGGCCACCGCATCGTTCTCGGTCGTCCCCTTCACAACCGTGTCCGCCGCCGCGCCGCCTGCCGGCGCGGCGCGCGCCGAACGCTATCCGCGCGCTTACCCGCGCGCACCGCCCGAGCGCGCCTGACGCGCTGTCTTCCGTTCCTTTCATCGCCGATATCCGCGCGGTCCGTCGAGGCCGTGTGGAGGGCGTCACTCGGGCTTTCGACCATGACCGTTTTTTCGTTGCGCGCGCCGACGGCGTCGCGCCATTCCCGTGCGCGGCGCGTGCCGCGCATGCTGACATTCACCGTTCCCGCGCTGGCCGCCGGCGCGATGACCGCCGCGGCGGCGGCCGAAACCGCGCGTGCCGCGGCCGGCGTGCCGGCCGATGACGCGGCTGCGCTACTGCCGTCCGTCGAGGTCGTCGCGTCGCCGCTGACGACGCCGCTCGTCGTCGTCACCGATCCGAAGACACCGCGCCAGCCGCTGCCGGCGAGCGACGGCGCGGACTATCTGAAGACGATCCCCGGCTTCACGTCGATCCGCAGCGGCGGCACGAACGGCGACCCCGTACTGCGCGGGATGTTCGGTTCGCGGCTGAACATTCTCGCGAACGGATTGCCGACACTCGGTGCGTGCCCGAACCGGATGGATGCGCCGACTTCGTATATCGCGCCGGAAAGCTATGACAAGGTCACGGTCGTGAAAGGCCCGCAGACCGTGCTGTACGGCCCCGGCGCATCGGCCGGCACCGTGCTGTTCGAACGCGTGACGCCGCGTTTCGAGCGCTCCGGCATGCGTTTCGACGGCAGCGTGGTGGGCGGCTCGTTCGGCCGCAACGACCAGAACGTCGACGTGACGGCCGGCACGCCCGACGTCTACGGCCGCGTGACCGCGAATCACGCGCACGCGCAGGACTACGAGGACGGCAACGGCAATACCGTGCCGTCGCAATGGGACAAATGGAACGCGGATGCGGCGCTCGGCTGGACGCCCGACGACCGCACGCGCGTCGAACTGACCGCGGGCACCGGCGACGGCTACGCGCGCTATGCGGGGCGCGGAATGGACGGTGCGCATTTCCGCCGCGAGACGTTCGGCCTGTCGTTCGACAAGCGGCATCTCGGCGACGTGCTCGACCGCGTCGAGGCACGCGTCTACTACAACGAAGCCGACCACGTGATGGACAACAGCACGTTACGGCAACCGGACCCGACCAGCAGCATGCCGATGCGGATGGCGTCCGAGGTGCGGCGTCGCACGCTCGGCGCGCGGGCCGCCGCAACGTTGCGCTTCGGCGACGAATTCAAGCTCGTGAGCGGCGTCGATGCGCAGTCGAACCGGCTCGACGCACGCTCGGCGATGGGGCGGCAGAACTACGGCGACCAGCCGTGGGATGCGCAGGCGACGATGTGGAATGCGGGCGCGTTCGGCGAACTGACGTGGTACGCGAGCGATGCGTCGCGCGTGATCGGCGGCGCGCGCGTCGACTATGCGAGCGCGCGCGACAAGCGTGCGACGACGCGCGGGATGATGGCGAGCAAGCCGAATCCGACCTTCGACGACGAGCGCGCACGCATGCTGCCGAGCGGCTTCGTGCGCTACGAGCGCGATCTCGCGTCGCTGCCGGTCACCTGGTATGCGGGCGTCGGTCACGCGCAACGCTATCCGGACTACTGGGAGCTGTTTTCCGCGAAACGCGGGCCGGCAGGCTCGATCAACGCGTTCTCCGCCGTGCAGCCCGAAAAGACCACGCAGCTCGACATCGGCGCGCAGTACAAGGGCGCCCGCGTCGATGCATGGGTGTCGGCTTACGCCGGCTATGTGCAGGACTACATCCTGTTCGACTACGCGGCCGGGATGATGGGCCCGACCACGCAGGCGACCAACGTCAACGCGCAGATCATGGGCGGCGAAGCCGGCGTGTCCTGGCGGCCGATCGCACCGCTGCGGGTCGAGACGTCGCTCGCGTATGCATGGGGGCGCAATGCGACGAGCGGCGATCCGCTGCCGCAGATGCCGCCGCTCGACGCGCGTGTCGGAGTCGAGTACACGCGCGGCGCATGGTCGGCGGGCGGCCTGTGGCGTATCGTTGCGCCGCAGCATCGCTATGCGCTGAACGAGGGCAACGTGGTCGGCAAGGACTTCGGGCCGAGTGCCGGCTTCGGCGTGCTGTCGCTGCATGCGCAGTACAACGTCAGCAAGCAAGTGCAGATTTCGGTCGGCATCGACAACGTATTGAACAAGGCCTATACCGAGCACCTGAACCTCGCCGGCAACGCGGGTTTCGGCTATCCGGCGAACGCGCCGGTGATGGAGCCGGGGCGCACCGCATGGCTGCGCGTGAGCGCGAAGCTGTAGCGCACGGCGCGCGTGTGCGATGCAGCATGCGCGCGCATGAACGCGATACCGCCCGAACGCGCGCCGCGCGTCAACCGATTAGAGAACCGTATCTAGTCAGCGCGCAAACGTTCGCGACTCGTGATTCACTCCCGCATTCGATGCGCACGGTGTCGCCTGATCGCGACTCGCCGCGCGTATCGATCCTCATTCGCAGTGGCAGCACAATAATCAGGAGAACATGCATGGCCAGATCGATGCGTTCCAGGGTGGCGGCAGGGGCAGTGGCGTGCGCGATGAGCGTCGCGCCGTTTGCGGGGAGCACCGCGATGATGACGCTCGCGACGACGCACGCGGCGATCGCGGCAACCGCGCCGGCGGACGATTACGCGGCGACGCGTTACCCGATCATTCTCGTACACGGGCTCACCGGCACCGACAAATACGCGGGCGTGCTCGATTACTGGTACGGCATTCAGCAGGACCTGGAGCAGCACGGGGCGACGGTGTACGTCGCGAACGTGTCGGGCTTCCAGAGCGACGACGGCCCGAACGGGCGCGGCGAACAACTGCTCGCGTACGTGAAGACGGTGCTCGCTGCGACCGGTGCGACGAAGGTGAACCTGGTCGGACACAGCCAGGGTGGCCTCACGTCGCGCTATGTCGCGGCCGTCGCGCCGGATCTCGTCGCCTCGGTGACGACGATCGGCACGCCGCATCGCGGCTCCGAGTTCGCCGACTTCGTGCAGGGCGTGCTTGCGTACGATCCGACCGGGCTGTCGTCGTCGGTGATCGCCGCGTTCGTCAATGTGTTCGGGATCCTGACGAGCAGCAACCACAACACGAACCAGGACGCGCTCGCCGCGCTGAAGACGCTGACGACGGCGCAGGCCGCGACGTACAACCAGAACTATCCGAGCGCCGGCCTCGGCGCGCCCGGCAGTTGCCAGACGGGCGCGCCGACGGAGACGGTCGGCGGCAATACGCACCTGCTGTATTCGTGGGCCGGCACGGCGATCCAGCCGACGATCTCCGCATTCGGCGTCACCGGCGCGGCCGATACCAGCACGATTCCGGTGATCGATCCGGCCAACGCGCTCGACCTGTCGACGCTCGCGCTGCTCGGCACCGGCACGGTGATGATCAATCGCGGTTCGGGCCAGAACGACGGACTCGTGTCGAAGTGCAGCGCGCTGTACGGGAAGGTGCTGAGCACGAGCTACAAGTGGAACCATCTCGACGAGATCAACCAGTTGCTCGGCGTGCGCGGCGCGTATGCGGAGGATCCGGTTGCGGTGATTCGCACGCATGCGAACCGGCTGAAGCTCGCGGGCGTGTGATCGATGGCCGTACGTGAAGGACGCGCGCCGCGCACGCGGCGTGTGGTGATCTACGGGGCGGTGGGGCTGGCGGCGATGGCCGGCGTCGCGCTGTGGAGCGGCGCGGCGTCGCGGCGCGCCACGGATGCCGCGCAGGCGTCGGCGGCCGCGGCCGCGCC
>NZ_CABVPL010000041.1 GCF_902499045.1 Burkholderia latens
GACGGGCGGCTCGCGCAGCCGGCCGCAGCCGCGCCGGCCGTCGAGCCGGGGGCGGACGGCGACGAAGCGGCGGCCTCGGGTGCATCTGGCGCACCCGGCGCATCGGGCACGAAGCGCAAGAAAAAGCCGGCCGCGGACAAACCCGTGAAGACCGCCGACAAGCTCGCGAAACTCGGCCTCACGCGCTCGATCGATCTCGTGCTGCACCTGCCGATGCGCTACGAGGACGAAACCACGCTGACGCCGATCGGCGAACTGCTGCCGGGCGGCGTCGCGCAGACCGAAGGCGTCGTGTTCGACAACGAGGTCGCATACCGGCCGCGCCGCCAGCTCGTCGTGAAGATCCGCGACGACGACGGCGACCAGCTGGTGCTGCGCTTCCTCAATTTCTACGGGTCGCAGGTCAAGCAGATGGCCGTCGGCCAGCGGCTGCGGGTGCGCGGCGACGTGCGCGGCGGCTTTTTCGGGATGGAGATGGTGCATCCGGCCGTGCGCGTCGTCGAAGCCGATGCGCCGCTGCCGCAGGTGCTCACGCCCGTCTATCCGAGCACGGCCGGTGTGTCGCAGGCATACCTGCGCAAGGCGATCGAGAACGCGGTCGAGCGCACGCCGCTGCCCGAGCTGCTGCCTCCGGAGATCGAGCGCGACTACCTGAAGCCGCTCGGCGTGCCGACGCTCGCGCAGGCCGTGCGGATCCTGCACCACCCGGGCGTCGACTCCGACGAAGCCGCGCTGATGGACGGCTCGCATCCGGCGTGGACGCGCATCAAGTTCGAGGAGCTGCTCGCGCAGCAGTTGTCGCTCAAGCGCGCGCACGAGGAGCGCCGCACGCGCGCGGCGCCCGCGATGCCGCGCCGCACCGCGGCCGACGCCGATGCGCTGACGACGCGCCTGTACGCCGCGCTGCCGTTCACGCTGACGGGCGCGCAAGCGCGCGTCGTCGACGAGATCGCGCACGACCTGACGCTGCCGCACCCGATGCAGCGGCTGCTGCAGGGCGACGTCGGCAGCGGCAAGACGGTCGTCGCGGCGCTGGCCGCGACGCAGGCGATCGATGCCGGCTACCAGGCCGCGCTGATGGCGCCCACCGAAATTCTCGCGGAACAGCACGCGCGCAAGCTGCGCGCGTGGCTCGAACCGCTCGGCGTGTCGGTCGCGTGGCTGGCCGGCAGCCTGAAGGCGAAGGAGAAGCGCGCGGCGGTCGAGGCGGCGGCGCTCGGCACCGCGCAGCTCGTGATCGGCACGCACGCGATCATCCAGGACACCGTCGAATTCGCGCGGCTCGGCCTCGTGATCGTCGACGAGCAGCATCGCTTCGGCGTCGAGCAGCGTCTCGCGCTGCGCGCGAAAGCCGCGAACGCGGCCAACGGCGCGCGCGACTTCCAGCCGCACCAGCTGATGATGTCGGCCACGCCGATTCCGCGCACGCTCGCGATGACGTATTACGCGGATCTCGACGTGTCGACGATCGACGAGCTGCCGCCGGGCCGCACGCCGGTGCTCACGCGCGTCGTCGGCGACGCGCGGCGCGAAGAGGTGATCGCGCGCGTGCGCGAGGCCGCGCTGACCGGCCGCCAGGTGTACTGGGTGTGCCCGCTGATCGAGGAAAGCGAGACGCTGCAGCTGCAGACCGCCGTCGAAACCTACGAGACGCTCGCCGCGGCGCTGCCCGAGCTGAAGGTCGGGCTCGTGCACGGGCGGCTGTCGCCGGCCGACAAGGCGGCCGTGATGGACGCGTTCACGCGCAACGAAGTGCAGCTGCTCGTCGCGACGACCGTGATCGAGGTCGGCGTCGACGTGCCGAACGCGTCGCTGATGGTGATCGAGCATGCGGAACGCTTCGGCCTCGCGCAGCTGCACCAGCTGCGCGGCCGCGTCGGGCGCGGCACCGCGGCGTCGGTGTGCGTGCTGCTGTACAGCGGGCCGCTGTCGCTCACCGGCCGCGAGCGGCTGAAGACGATGCGCGAGACTACCGACGGCTTCGAGATCGCGCGGCGCGACCTCGAGATCCGCGGCCCCGGCGAATTCCTCGGCGCGCGCCAGTCGGGCGCGGCGATGCTGCGCTTCGCGAATCTCGAGACCGACGGCTGGCTGATCGACCCGGCCCGCGACGCGGCCGCGCGACTGATCGCCGCGTATCCCGACGTGGTCACGCAGCACCTGGCGCGCTGGCTCGGTGCGCGCGAGCAGTATCTGAAGGCGTGATCGTGCAATCGGGGTCGGATTTAAACCGCCATTCCCCGCACATTCGGCGTATCGCGATGCAGAGAAACTTGGCGAACCGGTGCCAACAGGTGTATAAATTAAACCTATCGCCTGTATATCTCTGATTGACCCACAATGACCCTGACTGAACTGAAATACATCGTCGCGGTGGCGCGCGAGCGGCATTTCGGCCGAGCGGCCGAAGCATGCTTCGTGAGCCAGCCGACGTTGTCGGTGGCGATCAAGAAGCTCGAAGACGAGCTCAACGTGCAGATTTTCGAGCGCGGCGCGAGCGAAGTGAGCGTGACGCCGATCGGCGACCAGATCGTCACACAGGCGCAGCGTGTGCTCGAGCAGACGTTCGCGATCAAGGAGATCGCGAAGCAGGGCAAGGATCCGCTCGTCGGCCCGTTCCGCCTCGGCGTGATCTATACGATCGGGCCGTACCTGCTGCCGACGCTCGTCAAGCAGATGATCCAGCGCGTGCCGCAGATGCCGCTGATGCTGCAGGAAAACTACACGCTGAAGCTGCTCGAACTGCTGAAGCAGGGCGAGATCGACGCAGCGATCATGGCGCTCCCGTTCCCCGAAACCGGCCTGATGGTGCGGCCGCTGTACGACGAGCCGTTCGTCGTCGCGCTGCCGGCCGGCCACCCGTGGGAGAAGCGCGACGAGATCGACGCCGAGGACCTGAAGCAGGAGACGATGCTGCTGCTCGGCAACGGCCACTGCTTCCGCGATCACGTGCTCGGCGTGTGCCCGGAGCTGATGCGCTTCTCGCAGACGGCCGACGGCATCCAGAAGACCTTCGAGGGCTCGTCGCTCGAGACGATTCGCCACATGGTCGCGAGCGGCGTCGGCATCACGGTGCTGCCGCGGATGTCGGTCGCCGAGGTCGGCCCGCGTGCGAACGGCCCCGACGCGGAACTGCTGTCGTACGTGCCGTTCCACGAACCGGTGCCCGACCGCCGCGTCGTGCTCGTGTGGCGCAAGAGCTTCACGCGGATGCCGGCGATCGACGCGATCAGCGAGGCGATCGCCGCGTGCGAGCTGCCGGGCGTCGCGAAGCTCGACATGCCGACGACGATGAACTGAGTCGCGCGTGCGCTGCGTGCCGGCGTCCGATGGACGGGGTCTTACGACCCCGTTTATTTTTCCCTATCGAATAGATGAAATTTATCAACTTCAAATATTTGATAGAAGAAAATACAATCTTTCGCATGGATCGGGTCGTCATGGCGACAAGCCCGTTCCGCACGCTGAATGCAAGCGTCAAAGGAGGATGTCATGATGCGGTCGGTATTGCAGCACGCGCAACGGAACATCCCGTCGCGTGACGAGGTCGTCAGTCGTGCGAGGGCCGCGGTCCGCAGTCTTCGGCCGATTGCATTCGCATACCTGGCGGATCGCGTGTATGGCGGATGAGTGCCGCCGCGCGCCGGTCCGGTGTTCCGCCGCTTCACCCGTCGTCCGGCCATGAAGGAGCGTTGTTGCATGTCCGAGATCTACGAAGCCCAAACCAAAGCCGCCCCTGGCACCCCGTAGCACGACAGGATCAACCTGTTCCGTTTCACCCCCGCAATGCTCCACGAACCGCGCCCGGCAAGTGGGGGCCCACGAGCAAGTAAAGGAGAAAAAGCATGTCGACCGAATCGAAATGTCCGTTCAACCACACGGCGGCCGGCGGCACGTCGAACAAGGACTGGTGGCCGAACCAGCTGAACCTCAACATCCTGCACCGGCACTCGGCGCTGTCCGATCCGATGGACCCGGATTTCGACTACGCGGAAGCGTTCAAGAAGCTCGACCTCGCAGCGGTGAAGCGCGACCTGCACGCGCTGATGACGACGTCGCAGGACTGGTGGCCGGCCGACTTCGGCCATTACGGCGGTCTGTTCATCCGGATGGCTTGGCACAGCGCCGGCACGTACCGGATCGCCGACGGCCGCGGCGGCGCGGGCGGCGGGCAGCAGCGCTTCGCACCGCTGAACAGCTGGCCGGACAACGGGAACCTCGACAAGGCGCGCCGGCTGCTGTGGCCGATCAAGCAGAAGTACGGCCGCAACATCTCGTGGGCCGACCTGATGATCCTGACCGGCAACGTCGCGCTCGAATCGATGGGCTTCAAGACCTTCGGTTACGCGGGCGGCCGTGCGGACACGTGGGAACCGGACGACGTCTACTGGGGCTCGGAAAAGATCTGGCTCGAACTGAGCGGCGGCCCGAACAGCCGCTACTCGGGCGACCGTGAGCTCGAGAACCCGCTCGCGGCCGTGCAGATGGGCCTCATCTACGTGAACCCCGAAGGCCCGGACGGCAACCCCGACCCCGTCGCGGCGGCGCGCGACATCCGCGAGACGTTCGCGCGGATGGCGATGAACGACGAAGAGACGGTCGCGCTGATCGCCGGCGGCCACACGTTCGGCAAGACGCACGGCGCGGGCCCCGCGTCGAACGTCGGTCCGGAGCCGGAAGCGGCGGGCATCGAGGAGCAGGGTCTCGGCTGGAAGAGCACGTACGCATCGGGCAAGGGCCGCGACGCGATCACGAGCGGCCTGGAAGTCACGTGGACGTCGACGCCGACGCAGTGGAGCAACGACTTCTTCAAGCACCTGTTCAGCTACGAATGGGAACTGACGAAGAGCCCGGCCGGCGCGCACCAGTGGGTCGCGAAGGATGCCGATGCGGTGATTCCGGATGCGTTCGATCCGTCGAAGAAGCATCGTCCGACGATGCTGACGACCGACCTGTCGCTGCGCTTCGATCCGGCCTACGAGAAGATCTCGCGCCGCTTCTACGAGAACCCGGCCGAGTTCGCCGACGCGTTCGCGCGCGCATGGTTCAAGCTCACGCACCGCGACATGGGTCCGCGTGCGCGCTATCTCGGCCCGGAAGTCCCGGCTGAAGAACTGCTGTGGCAGGACCCGATCCCGGCCGTCGACCACACGCTGATCGACGATGCCGACGTCGCCGCGCTGAAGGCGAAGATCCTCACGACGGGGCTGAGCGTATCGCAGCTCGTGTCGACCGCGTGGGCGTCCGCGTCGACGTTCCGCGGTTCGGACAAGCGCGGCGGCGCGAACGGCGCGCGGATCCGCCTCGCACCGCAGAAGGACTGGGAAGTAAACCAGCCGGCGGCGCTCGCGGCGGTGCTCGAGACGCTCGAAGGCGTGCAGAAGGCGTTCAACGACGCGCAGACGAGCGGCAAGAAGGTGTCGCTCGCCGATCTGATCGTGCTGGCCGGCGCGGCCGGCGTCGAGCAGGCCGCGAAGAACGCGGGCGTCGCGATCACGGTGCCGTTCGCACCGGGCCGGATGGACGCGTCGCAGGAGCAGACCGACGTCGACGCGATGGCCGTGCTCGAGCCGGTGGCGGACGGTTTCCGCAACTACCTGAAGGGCGCGTACAAGACGCCGGCCGAGGCGCTGCTGGTCGACAAGGCGCAGCTGCTGACGCTGACGGCGCCGGAGATGACGGTGCTGGTCGGCGGCCTGCGCGTGCTCGGCGCGAACGTCGGCGGCTCGAAGCACGGCGTGTTCACCGATCGTCCGGGCACGCTGTCGAACGACTTCTTCGCGAACCTGCTCGACATGGGCACCGAGTGGAAGCCGGTGTCGGGCGCGAACGACGTGTTCGAAGGGCGCGACCGCGCGACGGGCCAGGTCAAGTGGACCGGCACGCGCGTCGACCTGATCTTCGGCTCGCACTCGCAGCTGCGTGCGCTGGCCGAGGTGTACGGCAGCGCGGACGCGAACGAGAAGTTCGTGCGCGATTTCGTCGCGGCCTGGAACAAGGTGATGAACCTCGACCGCTTCGACCTCGCGTGAACTCCGTGACGCGGTAACGCCGTCACGTTGCAACGTGAAACGGCCGGTCGCACGACCGGCCGTTTTTCTTCCGATTCAACCTTCAGTCGAAGGAGTCACGATCATGACGCAAATGATCCTGAACATGCGCGCTGCGTACACGCCGGCCGAGCTGGCGCGGCGCATCGTCGGCTTCGCGATCGTCATCGGCGGCGCAGCCGAGCTGATCGCGCAGGCGCTGCACGCGCTCGCGCCGCTCGTCGCGGGCGCCGGCGGTTGAGCGCACGGATTCGCTCGCCGCGCTAGACTGGCAAGCTGCGAACGGATGCCGCGCGATGCGGCATGCGGATTGCTATACGCATTTTCGTCGGTTCAACATTTCGAATGGGAGTCCCGAAGATGGCCAAGAAAGGCAACGCCACGCAGATCAACATCGGCATCAGCGACAAGGACCGCAAGAAGATCGCGGACGGCCTGTCGCGCCTGCTCGCCGATACGTTTTCGCTGTACCTGAAGACCCACAACTTCCACTGGAACGTCACGGGTCCGATGTTCAATACGCTGCACCTGATGTTCGAAGAGCAGTACAACGAACTGTGGCTCGCGGTCGACTCGGTCGCCGAGCGCATTCGCACGCTCGGCGTCGTTGCGCCGGGCACGTTCGCGGATTTCGCGAAGCTGTCGTCGGTGCCGGAGGCCAACGGCGTGCCGGCGGCCGAAGAAATGATCCGCCAGCTCGTCGAAGGGCACGAGACGGTCGTGCGCACCGCGCGCGAAATCTTCCCGATCGCCGATGCGGCGAGCGACGAGCCGACCGCCGACCTGCTCACGCAGCGTCTGCAGACGCATGAAAAGACCGCATGGATGCTGCGGTCGCTGCTCGCGTAAGCCCCGCGCGGCCGCCCATCGGTCCCGCGCGGCCGGCGCCGCGCCGAGCGCTCCGCAGCCGAGCCGAGCGCCGGATTGGCCGCCGGCTGCCGGCGTCGGGCTCGGCATCCGTCCCTTGATTGACTCGCATCGGCCGCCCGCCCGCTTGCTGCGGGGCGGGCGGCTACCGCGCGGGCCGCGGCGCGCAACCGCGGGGTGCCCCGACATGACGCGAACCGCCGCTCGGCTCTAAAATGCCGGGATTCTCTCCCCGGTGCTTCGCCATGCTTGCCCGCTTTCCCCTGTATCTGCGGCTCGTCCGGATGGACAAGCCGATCGGCAGCCTGCTGCTGCTGTGGCCGACGCTCAACGCGTTATGGATCGCATCAGACGGCCATCCGCGCTGGCCGCTGCTCGTGATCTTCGTGCTCGGCACGCTGCTGATGCGCTCGGCCGGCTGCGCGATGAACGACTACGCGGACCGCGATTTCGACCGTCACGTGAAGCGCACGGCCGATCGGCCGCTCACGTCGGGCAAGATCCGCGCGTGGGAAGCCGTCGCGATCGCGGTCGTGCTGTCGTTCGTCGCGTTTCTGCTGATTCTGCCGCTCAATACGCTGACGAAGGAACTGTCGGTCGTCGCGCTGTTCGTCGCCGGATCGTATCCGTTCATGAAGCGTTTCTTCGCGATTCCGCAGGCGTATCTCGGCATCGCGTTCGGCTTCGGCATCCCGATGGCGTTCGCGGCCGTGCAGGACACGGTGCCGATGCTCGCGTGGGTGATGCTCGTCGCGAACATCTTCTGGTCGGTCGCGTACGACACCGAATATGCGATGGTCGATCGCGACGACGACATCAAGATCGGCATCCGCACGTCGGCGCTGACGTTCGGCCGCTTCGACGTCGCGGCCGTCATGCTGTGCTACGCGATGACGCTCGGCATCTACGTGTGGATCGGCGTGACGCTCGGCTTCGGTCTCGCGTACTGGGCCGGCTGGGCCGCGGCGGTGGGCTGCGCGCTGTATCACTACACGCTGATCAAGGATCGCGAGCGGATGCCGTGCTTCGCGGCGTTCCGGCACAACAACTGGCTCGGCGGCGCACTGTTCGCGGGGATTGCCGCGCACTATCTGCTGGCCGGCGCTGCTGGCAACTGACGCTGCACGCGCCTCGCCGGCGCGCGATGCCAACAAAAAAGCGGCCGCGGCCGCTTTTTTGTTGTCGGTGCAGGGAACGTGCGGCGTTGGTCGCCGCGCTTACGCGCGGCCGAGCTCGTCGCCCATTTCCTTCGCGCGCGCCTCGGCCGCGAGCGCGCCGCGCACGATCGCTTCCTTCACGCCCTGCGCGTCGAACGACGCGAGCGCGGCGGCCGTCGTGCCGCCCTTCGACGTCACGCGCTCGCGCAGCACGCTCGCCGGCTCGCCCGATTGCGCGGCGAGCTGCGCGGCGCCCGCGAACGTCGCGACCGCGAGCGCGCGGCCCTGTTCGTCGTTCATGCCGAGGCGGCGCGCGGCTTCCTGCAGCGCTTCGATGAAATAGAACACGTAAGCCGGGCCGCTGCCCGAGATCGCCGTGACCGCGTCGAGCTGGGCTTCGTCGTCGAACCAGACGATCTCGCCGACCGCGCCGAGCACGCTCGACGCGAGTTCGCGACCGGCCGCGTCGACGCCCGGCAGCGCGGCGAGGCCCGTCACGCCCATCCCGACCAGCGCCGGCGTGTTCGGCATCGTGCGCACGACGCGCGCGTAGTCGCCGAGCCAGCGTGCGAGGTCGGTGCCGCGGATGCCGGCCGCGATGCTGATCACGAGCTGCGACTTCAGATGCGGCGCGAGCGCCTGCGCGACGTCCTTCAGCACCTGCGGCTTCACCGCGAGCACGATCGCGTCGTAGTCGGCGAGCGTCGCGTCGACGGCCGCGCCGGTGCGAATGCCGAATTGCTGCGCGGCGCGCGCGCGGACGTCCTCGTTGACGTCGATGGCGTACAGGCCGTCAGCGGCGACGCCGCGCTTGACGAGGCCGCCGATCAAGGCCGCGGCCATGTTGCCGCCGCCGATGAATGCGATTTTCATGATGTCCGATTGAGCAAGTAAGTGAACGGAAACGCGGAAAGCGGGTGGCGCTCAGCGCGAATAGTCGCGTGCGCCGAAGATCGCGGTGCCGACGCGCACGATCGTCGCGCCTTCGAGCACCGCGGCTTCGAGATCGGCGGACATGCCCATCGACAACGTGTCCAGCGGCAGCCCTTCGGCGCGCAAAGCGTCGAACAGCGCACGCAGGGCGCGATGCGGCGCGCGCTGCGCATCGACGTCGCCGGCCGGTTCGGGAATCGCCATCAGCCCGCGCACGCGCAGCGCCGGCAGTGCGGCGATCGCGCGCGCGACCTCGGCCACGTCGGCTGGCGCGACACCGCTCTTCGACGCCTCGCCGCTGATGTTCACCTGCACGCAGACGTTCAGCGGCGGCAGGTGCGCGGGGCGTTGTTCCGACAGGCGCTGCGCGATCTTCAGCCGGTCGACCGAATGGACCCAGTCGAACCGTTCGGCGACCGCGCGCGTCTTGTTCGATTGCAGCGGCCCGATGAAATGCCATTCGAGCTCGGCGCGCAGATCGGCGAGCGCGTCGATCTTGTCGACCGATTCCTGCACGTAGTTCTCGCCGAATGCGCGTTGGCCGGCCGCATGCGCGGCGCGCACGTCGTCGGCTGGAAACGTCTTCGATACGGCGAGCAGCGAGACGGTGGCGGGATCGCGGCCGGCCGCGCGGGCGGCGTCGGCGATGCGGCGGTGGACGGAGTCGAGACGGGCGGCGAAATCGGACATGACGGGCACGGAAGCAGGCACGGGAAGCGAGTACGGCGGCAAGTACGGTGACGAACGTGACGCGGGATGCGGCAGCCGATGCGGCACGGCGCGCCGCGCATCGCGACTCGCTCATTATACGGAGGGCGCGCCGCGCGGGGCCGGCCGGCCCGTTGCGTCAGCCGTACAGCAGATGCTCGACGAGCTGGACCCAGTGCGTGACGGGAATCTGCGTGCCGCTTTGCAGGTGCGCGATGCAGCCGACGTTGCCGGACACGATCATCTGCGGCTCGAGCGCCTGCAGCTTCAGCAGCTTCTGCTTGCGCAGCCGGTACGAGAGCGACGGCTGCGTCAGCGAATAGGTGCCGGCCGACCCGCAGCACAGATGACTGTCGGCCGGCAGCCGCACATCGATGCCGAGCGTCTCGAGCAGGCGTTCGACCTTGCCGCGCGACTGTTGGCCGTGCTGCAGCGTGCACGGCGGATGGTACGCGACGGTATGGATCGCGCGGCGGCGCGCGAGCGTCGCGATCTCGGCCTCGAACGCGAGCAGCACGTCGGAGATGTCGCGCGTCAGCGCGACGATGCGCTGCGCCTTTTCCGCATAGGCCGGATCGTCGCGCAGCAGGTGCGCGTATTCGAGCACCGTCGCGCCGCATCCCGATGCGTTCATCACGATCGCCTCGGCGCCTTGTTCGACGTGCGGCCACCAGGCGTCGATGTTGCGGCGCGCGTCGTCGAGCGCGTCGTCGTGATAGTTCAGGTGCAGGCGGATCGCGCCGCAGCAGCCCGCGTCGGGCGAGACGATCGTCTCGACGCCGAGCGCGTCGAGCACGCGCGCTGTCGCGATGTTGATGTTCGGCAGCATCGACGGCTGCACGCAGCCGGCGAGCATCAGCATCTTGCGCGGGTGCGTGCGTTGCGGCCATTCGAGCAGCCGCGTGCGCGGCGGCACCTTGTCGCGCAGCCGCTTCGGCAGCAGCGGCCGCACGTGCTGGCCGAGCCGCATCATCGGCGAGAACAGCGCCGCATTCGGCACGACGCTCGCGAGCGCGCGGCGCATGAGCCGCTGCTGCGCGGGGCGCTCCACCTGCGCCTCGACGTGCTTGCGGCCGATCTCGACGAGCCGCCCGTACTGGACGCCGGACGGGCAGGTCGTCTCGCAGCTGCGGCACGTAAGGCAGCGGTCGAGATGCTGCTGCGTGCTGCGCGTGACGGGTGCGCCTTCGACCATCTGCTTGATCAGGTAGATGCGGCCGCGCGGACCGTCGAGTTCGTCGCCGAGGAGCTGGTAGGTCGGGCACGTCGCGGTACAGAAGCCGCAATGCACACACTTGCGCAGGATCGCGTCGGCCTCGTCGCCGTCGGGCGTGTTGCGGATGAAATCGGCGAGGTTCGTTTGCATCCAACCCTCAGAGATCGGGATAGAGCCGGCCACGGTTGAAAATGCGCGCCGGATCGAACGCGCTCTTCAGCCCGCGGTGAATCTTCATCAGCGGCGCGGGCAGTGGCGTGAACACGCCCGCGCTGCGGTCGTACGCGTCGCCGGCGCGGAACAGCGTCGCGTGGCCGCCGGCCTGCTTCGCGCTCATGCGTACCGTCTGCGCGTCGGCGTCGGTGATCCACCAGCGCTGCGCGCCGCCCCATTCCATCAGCTGCGTGCCGGGCAGATGCATCGGTTCGGTGATCGACGGCAGCGACAGGCGCCACAGCGCGTAGCCGGGCGGGATGCCGTTGAAGAACGGGTCCGTGTGCTCGCGCAGCCCGGCCCAGAAGCGCTCGGCCTCGACCGCGTCGACCACTTCACCGCCGAGCAGCGTCTTCGCCGATTTCACCGCCGCCTCCGCGCCCGACAGCCGCAGCACGAGCGTGCCGTTGCGCCAGCCGCTCGCGCTGACGGGCAGCGGATGGCCGCCCCATTCGTTGAGCTTGCGCACCGCGTCGGTCGCGGTCATCTCGAACTTCAGCGTGACTTCGGCGACCGGCACCGGCAGCACCTTGATCGACAGGTCGAGCATCAGCCCGAGCGTGCCGAGCGAGCCGGCCATCAGCCGCGACACGTCGTAGCCGGCGACGTTCTTCACGACCTGGCCGCCGAAGCGCAGCACTTCGCCGCGCCCGTTCATCAGCGTGACGCCGAGCACGAAATCGCGCGGCGCACCGCAGGTCGCGCGGCGCGGCCCCGCGAGGCCGGCCGCGACGCAGCCGCCGACGGTGGCCGCGCGGCCGAAGTGCGGAGGCTCGAACGGCAGCATCTGGCCGCATTCGGCGAGAACGCTTTCCAGCTGCGCGAGCGGCGTGCCCGCGCGGACCGTGACGACGAGTTCGGCCGGATCGTACGACAGGACGCCCTGAAACGCGCGCGTGTCGAGTATTTCGCCGTCCAGCGCCTGGCCGTACCAGTCCTTCGTGCCGCCGCCGCGGATCCGCAGCGGCCGCCCGTTGGCACTGGCGGCGCGGATGCGCTCGGCCCATCCGGCGACGATGTCGTCCTCTTCCATGTTCCGTTGCTGCCTCGTTGTTGTCCGGTCGATTGTACCGGGGTGGCGCGATTGCACATCGCGACTATCCCTAAGCCCCGTATCAGCATGGCATGCGCGCGCCGCCACGCGCACGCAGCGCGCATCGGCGCGGGCCGCGCACCGCTCAGAAGCGCGGCAGCCCGGGGTGCGGCAGCAGCCCGCCGCGCACGTGCTGGCGGCCGTATTCGGCGCAGCGCGCGCGGGTCGGGATTCCCTTGTCGGGGTTGAGCAGCCCGGCCGGATCGAAGGCGCGCTTGACCGCGAAGAACGCGTCGCGCTCCTGCGGCGAGAACTGCACGCACATCGAATTCAGTTTTTCGATGCCGACGCCGTGCTCGCCCGTCACGCTGCCGCCGAATTCCACGCAGCATTCGAGGATTTCCGCGCCGAACTGTTCGGCGCGGTGCAGCTCGTCCGGATCGTTCGCGTTGTAGAGGATCAGCGGATGCATGTTGCCGTCGCCGGCATGGAACACGTTGATGCAGCGCAGCCCGTAGCGCGTCTCGAGCTGCTCGATGCGCGCGAGCAGCGGGCCGATCGCGCGGCGCGGCACGGTGCCGTCCATGCAGTAATAGTCGGCGGAAATGCGTCCGGCGGCCGGGAACGCGTTCTTGCGGCCGGACCAGAAGCGCAGCCGCTCGCTTTCGTTGCGCGACACCTGGATGCGCGTCGCGCCATGCTCGCGCAGCACGGCCGTCATCCGCACGATTTCTTCGGCCACTTCTTCCGGCGTGCCGTCCGATTCGCACAGCAGGATCGCCTTCGCGTCGACGTCGTAGCCCGCGTGCGTGAACGCCTCGACGGCCTGCGTGGCCGGCTTGTCCATCATCTCGAGCCCGGCCGGGATGATGCCCGACGCGATGATCGCCGCGACCGCCTCGCCGCCTTTCACGACGTCGTCGAAGCTCGCCATCACGAGCTGCGCGGTCTGCGGTTTCGGGATCAGCTTCACCGTGACCTCGGTGACGATCGCGAACATCCCTTCGCTGCCGATCATCACCGCGAGCAGCTCGAGGCCCGGCGTGTCGAGGCCGAGCGAGCCGAATTCGACGATCTCGCCGTCGATCGTGACCGCGCGCACGCGCATCACGTTGTGCACGGTCAGCCCGTACTTCAGGCAGTGGACGCCGCCGGAATTTTCCGCGACGTTGCCGCCGATCGTGCACGCGATCTGCGACGAGGGATCCGGCGCGTAATAGAGCCCGTAAGGTGCGGCCGCTTCCGAAATCGCGAGGTTGCGCACGCCGGGCTGCACGGTCGCCGTGCGCGCGTACGGGTCGACCTCGACGATGCGCGTGAAGCGCGCGAGCGACAGCACGACGCCGCTCGCGATCGGCAGCGCGCCGCCGGACAGGCTCGTGCCCGCGCCGCGCGGCACGATCGGCACCTCCATGCGGCGGCAGATCTGGACGATCCGCTGCACCTGCGATTCGGTTTCGGGCAGCGCGACCGCGAGCGGCAGGCGCCGGTACGCGGACAGGCCGTCGCATTCGTATGGCGCGGTGTCTTCGTCGCGGTACAGCAGGCAATGCGTCGGCAGCACGGCCATCAGCGCCTGCACGACCTCGCGCTGGCGCTGCGCGCGCGTCGCGCTCGACAGTTCGACGGAAGCGTTCATTCGGTCTCCTGCGTGCGGCGCGTCGTCGCGCCGCCGGGTCAGCACGTGAAGATCTTGCCGGGATTCATCAGGTTGCGCGGATCGAGCGCGAGCTTGATCGCGCGCATCGTGTCGATCGCGTTGTCGCCGTGCTCCTTCGGCAGGAAGCGCATCTTGTGCAGCCCGACGCCGTGTTCGCCGGTGCAGGTGCCGCCGAGGCGCAGCGCGCGCTCGACGATCCGGTCGTTGATGCGTTCGGCTTCGTCGATTTCCTCCGGCTTGTCGGGGTCGATCAGGATCGCGACGTGGAAGTTGCCGTCGCCGACGTGGCCGACGATCGGGCAGGGCAGCGACGACGCGCGCAGGTCGGCTTCGGTTTCCTCGACGCACGCGGCGAGCTGCGAGATCGGCACGCACACGTCGGTCGTCACCGCGCGGCAGCCCGGTTTGAGCTGCAGCATCGCGAAATAGGCGTTGTGGCGCGCGGCCCAGAGCCGCGTGCGATCCTCCGGGCGGGTCGCCCATTCGAAGCCCTGGCCGTTGTTCTGGCCCGCGAGCGCCTGCACGAGTTCGGCCTGCTCCTTTACGCCGGCTTCCGTGCCGTGGAATTCGAAGAACAGCGTCGGCGCTTCGGCGAGCGTCAGGTTCGAGTGGCGGTTGATCGAACGCACGGCGAGCGAGTCGACGAATTCGACGCGGGCGATCGGCACGCCGATCTGGATCGTCTCGATCACGGTGCGCACCGCGTCGCCCATCGACGGGAACGTGCAGATCGCGGCCGACACGGCTTCGGGCAGCGGATGCAGGCGCAGCGTGATCTCGGTGATCACGCCGAGCGTGCCTTCGGAGCCGACGAACAGCCGCGTGAGATCGTAGCCGGCCGACGACTTGCGTGCGCGCGAACCGGTCTTCACGACGCGGCCGTCGGCCAGCACCGCGGTCAGGCCGAGCACGTTCTCGCGCATCGTGCCGTAGCGCACCGCGTTGGTGCCGGATGCGCGGGTCGCCGTCATCCCGCCGATGCTCGCATCGGCGCCCGGATCGATCGGAAAGAACAGGCCGGTGTCGCGCAGCGCTTCGTTGAGCGCCTTGCGCGTGATGCCCGGCTCGACGGTGACGGTCAGGTCTTCCGCGTTGATCGACAGCACGCGGTTCATTTCGGACAGGTCGAGCGATATGCCGCCGCGCACCGCGAGCAGGTGCCCCTCGAGCGACGAACCGGCGCCGTACGGGATCAGCGGCACGCCGTAGAGCGCGCACAGCGACACGACCTCGCGAACTTCTTCGGCGCTGTGCGGGAACACGACGGCGTCGGGCAGTTGCGGATCGAACGGCGACTCGTCGCGGCCGTGATGGGCGCGCACGGCGTCGGCGGTGGACACGCGCTCGCCGAAGGCGGCGCGCAGCGCATCGAGCATTGCGGGGGGGAGGGGGCGGCGCGTGGCGGCCGGCGTGTCGGGGTGATTCACGAATGTCTCCTGACGGCTGCTTGTCGAACTTTCGGCCCATTCTACGCTGCAACGCCTGCTGCGGCGCCCGCCGCGGGCTGCGATAATCGCGTTCCAACGCAACCGGGCCGCGTCGCGGCCGCGCACGAGAGGGACATCCGCATGGGCAACCGCTTGAGCAAGATCGCCACGCGCACCGGCGACGACGGCACCACCGGCCTCGGCGACGGCCGGCGGATCGGCAAGGACGACGCACGGATCGCCGCGATCGGCGACGTCGACGAGCTGAACTCGACCCTCGGCGTGCTGCTCGCCGAGCCGTTGCCGGACGACGTTCGCGCCGCGCTCGTCACGATCCAGCACGACCTGTTCGATCTCGGCGGCGAGCTGTGCATCCCCGGCCACATGGTGCTCGACGACACGCATCTCGCGCGCCTCGACCGGTGGCTCGCCGACTACAACGCGACCTTGCCGCCGCTGAAGGAATTCATCCTGCCGGCCGGCTCGCGCGCGGCGTCGCTCGCGCACGTGTGCCGGACGGTGTGCCGCCGCGCGGAGCGCTCGATCGTCGCGCTCGGCCGCACCGACACGCTCAATGATGCGCCGCGGCGTTACGTGAACCGGCTGTCGGACCTGCTGTTCGTGCTGGCGCGCGTGCTGAACCGCGCGGCTGGCGGCTCGGACGTGCTGTGGGAGCGCGGGCGCGTGCGCTGAAGCTCAAGCCGGTGCCGCGTTTTCCGCGCTGCGACAATTTGCCCGAGGGGGTGCCGGCTTTAAAGATGTATCGTGCGTGCATGTTTAACGGAGAACGAACATGACCGACATCACCGCTGACCAGATGGCCCGTGTGAAGGCCACCGCCCCCGTCCTCGCCGAGCACGGCGCGACGATCACGAAGCATTTCTATCAGCGGATGTTCGCGCGTCATCCGGAACTGAAGAACCTGTTCAACCAGACGCACCAGAAGACCGGCAGCCAGCCGGAAACGCTCGCGAAGGCCGTGTATGCGTATGCGGCGAACATCGACAACCTTGGCGCGCTGGGCGGCGCGGTGTCGCGGATCTCGCACAAGCACGCGAGCCTCAACATCCGGCCGGAGCATTACCCGATCGTCGGCGAGAACCTGCTCGCGTCGGTCGTTGAGGTGCTCGGCGATGCGGTCGATGCGGAAACGCTCGAAGCGTGGCGCGTTGCGTACGGCCAGCTTGCGCAGATCCTGATCGGCGCCGAGGCCGACCTTTACGCGGGCGCCGCGTGGAGCGGCTTCCGTCCATTCAAGGTCGCGCGCAAGGTGCGCGAAAGCGACGAGATCACGTCGTTCTACCTGACGCCTGCCGACGGCGGCGGCGCGCCGACGTTCGAGCCGGGCCAGTACATCTCGGTGAAGCGCTTCGTCGGCGATCTCGGCGTCGATCAGCCGCGCCAGTACAGCCTGTCCGATGCGCCGCACGGCAAGTGGCTGCGCATTTCGGTTAAGCGCGAATCCGGGCAGGCCGAAGCGATCCCGGCCGGCAAGGTGTCGACGCTGCTGCACGACGGCGTGGAAGAGGGCGCGATCGTCGAGGTGACGGCTCCGATGGGCGACTTCTCGCTGAAGCGCGATGCCGATACACCGGTCGTGCTGATTTCCGGCGGTGTCGGCATCACGCCGATGATGTCGATGGCGTCGACACTGATCGCCGAAGGCAGCAAGCGCGAAGTCCGCTTCATCCACGCATGCCGTTCCGGCGCCGTGCACGCGTTCCGCGACTGGCTGAACGACGCGGCGCGCGAGCACGCGAACGTGAAGCGTACGGTGCTGTATGAGCTGGTGGGCCCTACCGACCGTGCCGGTGTCGATCACGATCTCGAAGGGCGCCTGACGCCGGAACGCGTGAAGCAATACGCGCTGGTGCCGGATGCCGACTACTACATCTGCGGGCCGATCGCGTTCATGAAGGCGCAGCGCGATGCGCTCGTCGCCCTTGGCGTCGCGCCGGAGCGCGTGAACACCGAGATCTTCGGTTCGGGCGCGCTCGAGTGAGCGTGTGACGGCCGGTTTCGGCCAACGCAATGAGGCAATGAAAATGAAAAGCCCGGCGCGAGCCGGGCTTTTTTGTACTCGCAGCGAGCGCCGTACGGACGACTTCAGGCGCGCAGCATCAGCGTTGCATGATAGCGCCACACTTTCGGATCGGCGCTGACGAGCGGCATGCCTTCATGCAGCGCCTGGGCGACCATTACGCGGTCGAACGGATCGGCATGATCGGCGAAATCCGGCAGCGCGCGACTGCCTCGACGTGATCGCTGCTGATCGGCAACTCGTCGAACCCGGCGAGCCGGAACGCCGAGCGGGCATCCCGCGGATGAACGGGGAGATTGCCATTGCGATAGTTGATTGTGATTTCCCAGATGGACGCGGCACTGACGTACAGCGTGTTCTGCGGATCCTCGATTAATGCGACTGCAGTCGGCGAAAGCTGCGATGCGCCTTCGGCCGCCCAGAGCGCGATATGCGTATCGGGCAACAGCTTCACGGCGCGAGTCCCTGATCCAAGCTGGCATCGAAGCCGGCAGCGATCGATTCGTCGCCCGCGTGGAATGCCTCGACGCTTGCCGGGATGTTCAATCCGGCAAGCACCTGACGCGCTGCGCCGATCCGCTTCGGCGCGGCGTAAGGCCCGATCCTGGCGACCGGATGGCCATTGCGTGCGATCACGACTTCGGATTCGCGCCCCGATTCAAGCGCTTCGACGAGGCTTGAAAGCCGCGACTTGGTATCGTGCATGTTGACGGTCGGCATGGTCGCTTCTCTAGTTAGCTAGGCGCTGTTAGCGGGTCCAGCAGAGGGACACGCCAACCGCAGGCTGGCCGCATGGCCAACGCGCCGCCGGGCTGCGTCATACGGTCGGCCTAGCCTGCGGGCGCCCTTCAGTTACCGCTGCCGCGCGCGACGCGGCGCGCCTTCACGGCTTCCGCGAGGCCTTCGAGCACCTTCACGCTGTCGTCCCACGCGATGCATGCGTCGGTAATGCTCTGGCCGTAGGTCAGCGCGCAGCCTTCCTTCAGATCCTGGCGCCCCTCGACGAGGTGCGACTCGATCATCACGCCGACGATGCGCTCGTCGCCGGCCGCGATCTGACGGCCGATGTCCGCGCACACCGGGATCTGGTTCTCGTGCTTCTTCGAGCTGTTCGCGTGGCTCGCGTCGATCATCAGGCGCGCGGCGAGGCCGGCCTTGCCGATGTCCGCGCACGCGGCGTTCACGCTGTCCGCGTCGTAGTTCGGCGTCTTGCCGCCGCGCAGGATCACGTGGCAGTCCTCGTTGCCGGCCGTCGACACGATCGCGGAGTGGCCGCCCTTCGTCACCGACAGGAAATGGTGCGGCTGCGACGCGGCCTTGATCGCGTCGACCGCGATCTTCACGTTGCCGTCGGTGCCGTTCTTGAAGCCGACCGGGCACGACAGCCCCGACGCCAGTTCCCGATGCACCTGCGACTCGGTCGTGCGCGCGCCGATCGCGCCCCACGAGATCAGGTCGGCGATGTACTGCGGGCTGATCATGTCGAGGTATTCGGTCGCGGCCGGCAGACCCATTTCGTTGATCTGCAGCAGCAGCTCGCGCGCGGTGCGCAGCCCTTCGTTGATCTTGAAGCTGTTGTCCAGATGCGGATCGTTGATGAGCCCCTTCCAGCCGACCGTCGTGCGCGGCTTCTCGAAGTACACGCGCATCACGACTTCCAGTTCGCCCTTGAAGCGCTCGCGCTCCTTCACGAGCCGGCCCGCGTATTCGATCGCCGCCTTCGTATCGTGGATCGAGCACGGTCCGATCACGACGATCAGCCGGTCGTCCATTCCGTGCAGGATGCGGTGCATCGACTGGCGCGAGTGATAGATCAGCTCGGACGCGGCTTCGGAGCACGCGAATTCGCGGATCAGGTGGGCAGGCGGCGTCAGTTCCTTGAGTTCGCGAATGCGGACGTCGTCGGTGTTGTGCGGGGGCATGCTTTTTCTCCTAATTTTCCGGGGCGCCGTTCGGTCAGTGCGCGTGCGGCAAATTCATCAATTCAGGCAATTCAGTGGTGTCGGTCGTGGCTGCGGGACGGCTTGCGGCGGCGGCCGGTTGGCGAAGGGCGAAAAAAAACCGCCGGGTTCGCCGGCGGTTTTTTTTCGGGAATTTCGGTTGCGCTTCACGCGCCATCAACCCTCTCGATCCGCCAGCGGTCTGAGATACCAAAAAAAGTAAAAATAAAACTTGGCGGACATGACGGAGATTCGGTTCGTCGAAAAAGTCGATTCGGAATTTATACCCGGTCCGCGCGCGGCTGGCAACCGGGGATGCTCGAAAATGCGGACAATCCGCGCGTTTTCATCAAAAAGCGCGGATTGTCTGCGCCGCGATGCGGTTATGCCGTACCGCCGACCGTCATCTTGTCGATCCGCAGCGTCGGCTGGCCGACGCCGACCGGCACGCTCTGGCCTTCCTTGCCGCACACGCCGACGCCCGTGTCGAGCGACATGTCGTTGCCGATCATGCTCACGTACTTCAGCGATTCCGGGCCGCTGCCGATCAGCGTCGCGCCCTTCACCGGGTACGTGACCTTGCCGTTCTCGATCATGTATGCCTCGGACGCCGAGAACACGAACTTGCCGTTCGTGATGTCGACCTGGCCGCCGCCGAAGTTCACCGCGTACAGGCCGTTCTTCACCGACGCAATGATTTCCTGCGGATCCTTGTCGCCGTTCAGCATGTAAGTATTGGTCATGCGCGGCATCGGCAGCGCCGCGTACGACTCGCGCCGCGCATTGCCGGTCACGGGCATCTTCATCAGGCGCGCGTTCAGCGTGTCCTGGATGTAGCCCTTCAGGATGCCGTCCTCGATCAGCGTCGTGCACTGCGTCGGGTTGCCTTCGTCGTCGATGTTCAGCGAACCGCGGCGATTCGGCAGCGTGCCGTCGTCGACGACCGTCACGCCCTTCGCGGCGACCTGCTCGCCGATCCGGCCGGCAAATGCCGACGAGCCCTTGCGGTTGAAGTCGCCCTCGAGGCCGTGGCCGATGGCCTCGTGCAGCAGCACGCCCGGCCAGCCCGGCCCGAGCACGACGGTCATCGCGCCGGCGGGCGCCGGGCGCGCGTCGAGGTTCACGAGCGCCGCGTGCACCGCGTCGTCGACGTAGCGCGACAGCACTTCGTCGGTGAAGTAACCGTAGTCGAAGCGGCCGCCGCCGCCGCCGGAGCCGATTTCGCGGCGGCCGTTCTGCTCGGCGATCACCGTGACCGACACGCGCACGAGTGGGCGGATGTCGGCCGCGAGCGCGCCGTCGCTGCGCGCGACCAGCACGACGTCGTATTCGCCGGCGAGGCCCGCCATTACCTGCGTGACGCGCGGGTCGCGGCCGCGCGCCATCTGCTCGATGCGCTCGAGCAGCTTGACCTTCGCGGTGGCGTCGAGCGACGCGAGCGGATCGGACGGCAGGTACAGGTCGCGGCCCGAGATGCCCGTCAGCGACCTCGCGGCCTTGATCTTCTGGCGCCCGCCGCCGGCCGCCGCGATCGCCTTCGTGGCTGCGGCCGCCTGCGCGATCGCTTCCGGCGACAGGTCGTCCGAGTACGCGAACGCGGTGCGGTCGCCCGCGACCGCGCGCACGCCGACGCCCTGGTCGATGCTGAAGCTGCCCGACTTCACGATGCCTTCCTCGAGGCTCCACGCTTCGCTGCGGGTCGCCTGGAAGTACAGGTCCGCGTAGTCGACGCGATGCGTGAAGATGTCGGCGATCGTGCGCGTGAGCAGGCTTTCGTCGAGGCCGTACGGCGTGAGGAGGATGTCCTTCGCCAGCGCAAGATTGCGGATGCCGGGTTCGATGATGTTCATGCGGGTATCGAGGGTTCTCAAAAAGTTGTCGGGTGCGTTCTGGGCAGATGGGTTGACCGGGCGGCGTTTCAAGCTGCAGCGCGGGCAGCGGGTCAGGCCAGCACGCGATGCCGCCACGCGGGCAGGCTCTGGCGCACGTCGGCGATGCGCTGCGGATCGAGCGCGCCGGCCACGACGCTCGCGCCTTCGTCGCGGACCGCGACGATGTCGCCCCACGGGTCGATCAGCATGCTGTGGCCCCAGGTGCGCCGGCCGTTCTCGTGCTTGCCGCCCTGCGCGGCAGCGAGCACGTAACACTGGTTCTCGACGGCCCGCGCGCGCAGCAGCATTTCCCAGTGCGCGCGGCCCGTCGTATACGTAAACGCCGACGGTACGACGATCAGCGCGCAGTCGCCCATCCTGCGATACAGCTCCGGAAAGCGCAGATCGTAACAGACCGACAGGCCGACCCGCCCGAACGGCGCGTCGAACGCGACGACGGTGTTGCCGGCGCGGATCGTGCGCGCCTCGTCGAACGATTCGTCGCCTTTCTCGAAGTTGAACAGGTGGATCTTGTCGTAGCGGGCTGCCTCCTGGCCGGACGGGTCGAACACGAGCGTCGTGTTCAGCACGTGATCGGGCTCCGGCGCCTTCAGCGGCAGCGTGCCGCCGATGACCCAGATGCCGTGACGCTGGGCGGCGCCCGCGAGAAAGCGCTGGATCGGACCGTCGCGGTAGGGCTCGGCGAGCGCGAGCTTGTCGGTGTCGCGGTGGCCCATGAAGCAGAAGTACTCGGGCAGCAGCACGAGCCGGGCGCCGTCGCCGGCCGCTTCGGCGATCAGGCGGCCGGCTTCGGCGAGGTTGCGCGCGACGTCCGGCGTGCTCACCATCTGCAGCGCGGCCACCCGAAAGGGCGTGGCGGAACGGGTGTGATCGGTCATCGCAGGATCGGTTGCGTGATAAATGGGGTGCGGCCCGGCGCCGTGCGCATCAATGGCTCGCCGCATCGGCCGGACCGTGATTCATCTTACCCTGATCGCCCCGCACCCGCTCGATGTGCGGATGGGCCCACGAGCCCGTGATCGCGTAGTCGAGCGCGAACGCGTGCGACAGCGTCTCCGACAGCGCGTAGTTCGCAGCCAGCACGCCGATGCCGAGCAACGGGTTGACGATCGCGGCCGCGATCGCCGCGGTGCCGGCGCCGATCTTCGGCGCGACGTGCGCGTGCAGATCCTGTGTCTCGGTGCCGAGGTCCACCGCGCCGCGCACCGTCACGTTCGCGGGCGCCGTCGTCATCGAGAAGTCGTCGGTGCGCGCGATTCCGTTCGAGATCCGGCTCGTGCCCGTGATCTTGTCGAACGGCAGCCCCTTGCCCAGCACGTCGCGGAAATTCAGCGTCAGGAAGCGCGCGAGGCTCTGCAGGCTCAGCACGCCGAGCAGTTTCGCGGCGCCCGGATCGACCTTCAGGATCTGGCCGTGCTCGAGATCGAGCGCGACCTGCCCGCCGAGCGACGGCAGATCGACCGCGGTCGGGCCGCCGCGCCAGCCGACCTTGCCGGTCACGGTGCCGCGGCCGTCCGCGAGCGTGCGCGGCAGGCCGACGCGGTCGAGCAGCGCGCCCGCGTTGCCGATGTCGAGCTTGAAGTCGAACACGCTGCGGCGCGGCGCGTCGTTTTCATCGACGCCGCGGGCGAGCGCGCGGCGCGACGTGCGCCAGTTGCCGGTCGCCGTCAGCGTCGCGGCCGGGTTCGCGAGCTCGAGCTTGTCCAGCTGCCACACCGGCGCGCCGTCCTCGTCGATGTTGCGCGCATTGACGACGAGCCGGCCGATGTCGTGATCGCGCGCGACGACCTGGTCGACGATCAGGTCGACCGACGGCATCGGGCGGTCGGTCGGCGTCGGCAGGTTCATCGCGCGGCCGACGAGGTCGTGCTGCGCGCTTTGCGGAATCACGAGCTTCGCGAGCCGCGCGTTCAGTACGCCCGCGCCGTTGTGGCCGCCGCCCGGCGCCCACGACAGGTAGCCCGACACCTGGTTCGACGCGATATTGGCCTGCCACAGCTCGTCGACGTGCGACGCGCCGACGATCACGTTCTCCCAGTTGCGCTTGAGCAGCTTCAACGTGCCGAAGTGGAGCGCGAAGCGCTTCGGCGTGAAGCTCGCGACGTCGATGCGCGGCGCGGCCTGCGGCTCGGACGCGCGCGGCGTGTCAGGCTGCAGCGTGCGTGCCAGCGCGAGCCATGCGTCGGCGTCCAGTTCGTCGACGTCGACGGCCGCGCTCACGCCCTCCTGCGGCAGGTCGGGCATCCGGTGGATGCCCATCGCGCCGCGCACCGCGCGCAGCGGTTGGCCATGGGTCGCGTCGAGCAGGTAGGTCGCGGATACGGGGCCGAGCGTCAGGTCGGCATGTTCGAGCCGCTTGCCGTCGGTCTGCGCGGCCGGCTCCAGCGTGAAGCGGAACGGCATCGGCGTGCCGGCCGGTTTCGCGAACGGCGCCGGGAAGTTCAGCGCGACGCCGGTCAGGTCGGAGCGCGCGGTGACTTGCGGCAGGCGGCCCGGCGCGCCGCGCACGGCGATCTGGTACGGCGCGTCGCCGACCACGTGCTCGAGCAGCACCGCCGCGGTGCCGCGCAGGTTCAGGCCGCGCGCGGCGTCGAGCGCGAGCTTGCCGTCGACGTTCACCGCGTACGGGCCGTGCGACTGGAAGCTGCCGCTCGCGCGCACCGGGCCGCCGAGGAAGCGCGCCGACAGGTCGTGCAGCGACGCGCCCGCCTCGGTGAAGCGCACGCTGCCGCGCAGCGCGGACAGCGGCGGCACGCCGTCGGCCGACAGCGTATTGCCGCCGAACGCGAGCGCGCCTTCGACGTGCGTATGCGGATGCGGAACGTGCTGCGGAATCGTGATCTTCAGCGCGAGCGCCGCGGGGCCCTGCGCGTCGATCCGCTGGCCGACGTGCGCGCTCATCGCGCCGAGCGAGCTGTTGTCCGCATAGTCGATCAGGTCGGCGAGCGGGCCTTGCGCATGGCCGTCGATGACGAGCGGCGACTTCGACGGATTGCCGAGATCGTCGATGCGGCCCGTGACCTTCGTCAGCGCGACGCGCTTGTAGTGCGCGCGTGCGATGTCGAAACGCAGCTTGTTCTGTGCGAGTTCGAATACGCCGTCGATCCCGTCGAGCGCGGGCCACACGCTCGGCGTGCCGTTCGCGAGCTTGCGCGGCGGATACGGCGTCGGCTCGAAGCGGCCGCCGGTGAACGGCGCGACGATATGGAACACGCCGGCATCCGGCTCGTGTTCGAACGGGAATTTCTCGAGCGGGCCGCGCGCGACGATCGACGCGCCCTTGGTCACCTGGCCGTCTTGCAGCGCGTGGCCGAGATAGTCGCGCAGGTGCTCGGACATCCCGGTCGGCAGGTAGCGCGGAATGCGCGCCACCGACGCGCGCGCGAAATCCGCGCGCAGGTCGAGCGAGCCGCGGCCGTGGCCGGGGTTCGTGTACGAGCCCGACACCGCGATCTCGGCATCCGGGTTCGCGACGAACAGGTCGGGCAGCGTCACGTCGACGCGCGCGTGCTTGTCGCCGGGCGCGGGCGTGATCACCCATTTCGCGTTGCCGCGCAGCCGGTCGAACGTCAGGCGCGGCTCGTCGAATTCGCCGGGCACCGTGACGGCTGCGTTGACCGTATCGATGTGCGCGCTGCCGCCGGTCTCGGTCGCGTCGATGCGGCCCCACACATTCTCGACGCCCGGCCAGCCGGCGCGCGGATGACCGCGCGGCGACAGTCCCGGCGGCGGCTCCTGCGCGGCGACGCTGATGCCCTGCAGATCGCCGAGGAAGCGGTAGCGGATGATCGGCGCGGCGCCCATGCGCCGCTCTTCGTCGGCGAGATCGGGCCGCGCGGGCTTCGCGCGTTCGACCTCGATGTGATAGTTCGACACCATCCCGCGCGGGTCGAGCTTGATCAGTTCGTTGCGCAGCCGCGCCGGCAGCGGCAGCCCGCGGATGAATTCGCTGAGGATGCCGAGGTCGACGCGGTCGCCGACGACGCTCAGCAGCTGACCCTGGTCGGCGGCCGGCACGCGGTAGCGGGCCGTCAGCGTCGACAGCGCGAGCGAGCGGGCGAGCGGCGTGCCGTCCGGCAACGGCGGCTGGCCGAGCTCCGCGTTGAAGCGCGTCAGGTGCAGCGTGTAGTCGCGGCCGGCGTTCAGCGCCATGTCCCAGCCGAAGCCGACCGTCGGCACGTCGAGGCGCGGCTGCGTCGGCCGTACGCGCAGCGCGACGTCGGCGCCCTGCAGGTCGCCGCCCGCGGAGCGCAGATGGCCGTCCTGGAAGGTCGCCCAGATCGCGTTGTCGATCCGGCCCGCGTGGACCGTGAGCGGCAGGTCGAGATAGCGGCCGAGCGTTTGCAGATCGACGGGGCCGGTCGACAGATACGCGTCGCCGGTCCAGTTCGTCGGCTTGCCGATCGGCGCAAGCGCCTTGTGCCGGAAGCGCGCGCGAAAATCGAGCGGCCCGAGCAGCAGCGTGCCGTTCGCCGGCGCCTGCAGCGCGGCTTTGTGCTCGCGGCCGTGGTTGAGCACCGCGAGGCGGATGCCCGACAGCGCGAGTTCCGGCGCATCGTGCTGCGCGTCGCGCCAGCGCAGCGTGCCGTTGCGCAGCACGATCGCTTCCTGCTTCAGCAGCCACGTGCCGAACGTGTCGTTGCCGCCGTGGGTCGTCGCGACGCCGACGCCCGCGATGCTCAGCGAGCCGTCGGCCGCGCGCGCGACGACGAGGTCCGGGTGGTCGACGATCAGGCTCGACAGCGCGGGCGACAGCCGCAGCAGCGACATCCACGACAGCGCGGCCGTCGCGTGCGGGACCGACAGCGCGATCTGGCCGTCACGGCCGCGAATGGTCAGGTGGGTGACTTCGACGCCCGGCTGCATGCCGGACCAGTGAGGGGACAGCTTGCCGATCGACAACTGCGCGTGGAGCTTGTCGGACACCGCGCGCTCGATGCGCGGCCGGTATTCGTCGATACGCGGCAGCAGCACGTAGCGCAGCCCGAGGAACGCGCCGGACGCAACGAAGTAGGTGCCGATCCCGACTGCCAGCGTCACCCTGAACACGCGACGCAGGACCGGATGATCGTGCTTCGGAGGTCCGGCTTCGGGCGCAGCTACGGCGGATTCCTGACGGTCGGACATGCGGCGGAAGGGCGGCGATATGGTAGTTTTGCAGACTGACGTTGAAATGTATCACAGGGGTTCGTGCCGGCGGCCGTTGAGGCAGCACGGCACGGGCTTTCCGGCGCGCGTCGCCGCGACGGCGCACCCGCGTCGCGCGGTGCCGCGCGGAGTCCAACGGGCCTGCCGGCGGCGGGGCGCGCGAAGCGTCGTCCCGCGGCGGCGGGCCTTACCGCCAGGCCCGCTTTTCGATGACCGACGCTTCCGCCCTGCTCAGCCTCTCGTACTCCCGCTACCTCGCCCGCGCGGCCGCCGCGCGTCCTGCGCTGTCCGGCCAGATCGCCGCGTGGGCCGCCGCGCCGCTGTCCCGCGAGCAGCTCGACGCGCGCCTGACCGCACTGCTCGCACTGCCGGCCGGCACGGCCGCGCCCGGGGACGAGCAGCTGAAGCGCGCGCTGCGGCAGCTGCGGGTCGAGGTGTTCGGCGCGATCGCGGAGCGCGACTTGCGCGGCGTCGCGGACGTCGCCGAGGTGACGGGCGCGATGACGGACCTCGCCGAAGTGGCCGTGCAGCGCTCGCTCGCGTTGCTGTCGGCCGAACTCGAAGCGATGTACGGCGAGCCGCGCGGCGCCGACGGCCAGCGGGTCGTGCTCGGCGTGGTCGGGATGGGCAAGCTGGGCGGCCGCGAGCTGAACGTGTCGTCCGACATCGACCTGATCTTCGTCTACGAGGACGACGGCGAGACGGCCGGCGGCACGCGCTCGCCGCTGTCCACGCAGGAATACTTCACGCGGCTCGGCCGGCGCCTGATCGGCGTGCTGTCCGAGGTCACGGCCGACGGCTACGTGTTCCGCGTCGACATGCGGCTGCGCCCGAACGGCGATTCAGGCCCGCTCGTCTGCAGCCTCGGGATGCTCGAGGAATATTTCTACGTGCAGGGCCGCGAGTGGGAGCGTTACGCATGGATCAAGGGGCGGCTCGTGTCGGAAGGCGACAGCGACGCCGCGCGCCGGCTCCAGTCGCAGCTCGAAGCGATCGTGAAGCCGTTCGTGTACCGCCGCTATCTCGATTTCGGCGTGATCGGCGCGATCCGTTCGCTGCACCAGCAGATTCGCCAGGAAGCCGCGCGCCGCGCGTCGATGCGGCCCGACAAGGCCGACGACATCAAGCTCGGGCGCGGCGGGATCCGCGAGATCGAATTCAGTGCACAGGTGTTCCAGCTGATCCGCGGCGGCCAGGATGCGGGATTCCGCGTGCGGCCGACGCTCGCGGTGCTGCGCCACGCGCAGGCGCGCGGGCTGATCGGCGACGACGTGCGCGAGCGGCTCACCGGCGCGTACAACTTCCTGCGCACGCTCGAGCACCGGCTGCAGTACCGCGACGACGCGCAGACGCACGCGATGCCCGTCGATCCGGGCGAGCGCGCGGCGCTGGCCGCGTCGCTCGGCTTTCGCGACTATGCGGCGCTGATGTCGGTGCTCGATGGCCACCGCACTTTCGTCGAGGCGCAGTTCGATCAGATCTTTGCGGACAAGGTGAGCGGCGGCCCGTGTGCCGCCGGCGAGGACACGGCCGCCGCGTGGATCTGGAGCGGCGCGCTCGCCGACGACAGCGAAGACGACACGCTGTTCGCGCGCCTCGATGGCCTGGGTTTCGCCGATCCGGCGGCCGTGCTCGCGCGGCTGCGCGCGATCTGGCAATCGTCGCGCTACGCGGGCCTGCCCGAGAAGAGCCGGCAGCGCTTCGACAGCGTCGCGCAGCGCGCGCTCGATGCGGCGCCGGGCATCGACGCGGCGCGCCGCGACGAAACGATCGTGCGCCTGTTCGACCTGCTCGAGACGGTCAGCCGGCGCGGCGTCTATCTGGCGCTGCTGACCGAGTATCCGGCCGCGCTCGATCGCGTGCTGTCGGTGCTCGGCGCGACGCGCTGGGGCGGCAGCTACCTGATCCGCCATCCGCAGCTGCTCGACGAACTGCTCGACGACGAAGCGATCGCGAGCCCGTTCGACTGGCCCGCGTTCAAGGACGCGCTGCGCGCGCGGCTGGCCGCCGCAGACGGTCCCGAGCAGCAGATGGATCTGCTGCGGCATGCGCAGCACGCGGAGGTGTTCCGCATCCTGCTGATCGATCTGGCCGGCCAGTTGTCGGTCGAGCACGTGAGCGACCGCCTGTCCGAGCTCGCCGACGCGGTGCTCGACGTGACGATCGAAGTCGTCTGGTCGCAGCTCGCGAAGCGCCACCGCGACGTGCCGAAGTTCGCTGTGATCGCGTACGGCAAGCTCGGCGGCAAGGAGCTCGGCTACGCGTCGGATCTCGACCTGATCTTCCTGTACGACGACCCCGACGAGCGCTCGGCGGACGTCTACACGACGTTTACGCGCCGGCTGATCACGTGGCTCACGACGGCGACCGGCGCGGGCGCGCTGTTCGACATCGACCTGCGGCTGCGGCCGAACGGCGAGGCCGGGCTGCTCGTGACCGATCTCGACGCGTTCCGCCGCTACCAGCTGCGCGAGGGCGATGCGGCGAACACCGCGTGGGTGTGGGAGCACCAGGCGCTGACGCGGGCGCGCTACAGCGCCGGCGACGCGCAGATCGGCGCGGCTTTCGAGGCGATTCGCCAGCAGGTATTGACGACGCCGCGCGACGGGGCGGTGCTCGCGAAGGAAATCGTCGACATGCGCGGCAAGGTGTTCGCGGGCCACCCGAACCACACCGACCTGTTCGATCTGAAGCACGACCGCGGCGGGATGGTCGACATCGAGTTCATCGTCCAGTACTGGGTGCTGCTGCATGCGTCGCGCGACGCCGAGCTGATCCGCAACACCGGCAACATCGCGCTCTTGCGCGAGGTCGCGCGGTTCGGGCTGATGGGCGAGGACGAGGCCGAGCGGGTCGGCGCCGCATATCGCACGTACCGGAAGCTGCAGCACAAGCTGCGGCTCGACGGGATGGAGAAGGCGCGCGTCGATCCGGCGCAGGTGGCCGACGAGCGGGCGGCCGTGACGGCGTTGTGGGAACGCGTGTTCGGGGCGGTCGAAACGGGTGTTTGAGGCGGGCGTTTGAGGCGGGCGTTCGAATCGGACGCCTGATTCGGCGGCGCAGCGCGGGTGCGGTCGAGCCGGCGCCCGTCCGTCCGAAAGAAGACCGGCGCATGCGCCGGTCTTCTTGGATTCGGCCAGCGCGGTGTGCGCGTCAGGCCGCCAGCATTTCCTTCGCGTGCTTGCGTGTGGTCGCCGTGATTTCGAGGCCGCCGAGCATCCGCGCGACTTCCTCGACGCGGCTCGCCTTGTCGAGCGCGACGACCGACGACACGGTGCCGCCGCGTTCGTCGGAACCTTTCGCGACCTGGAAGTGGTGGTCGCCGCGCGCCGCGACCTGCGGCAGGTGCGTCACGCACAGCACCTGGCGGTCGCGCCCGAGCTGGTGCAGCAGGCGGCCGACCACTTCGGCGACGCCGCCGCCGATCCCCGTGTCGACTTCATCGAAGATCAGCGTCGGCGTCGGGCTCGCCGCGCTCGCGATTACCGCGAGCGCGAGGCTGATCCGGGCGAGTTCGCCGCCGGACGCGACTTTCGCGAGCGGCCGCAGCGGCACGCCGGGGTGCCCGGCGACGCGGAATTCGATCTGTTCGAGCCCGTGCGGGCCGCCGTCGGCGAGCGGCACGAGCGCGACTTCGAAGCTGCCGCCCGCCATCGACAATTCCTGCATGCCGGCCGTGACGGCCGTGCCGAGCGCCTTCGCGGCCTGCGCGCGTGCCTTCGACAGATGTTTCGCGTCGGCGAGATACGCTTCCCACGCCTTTGCCTGCGCGGCTTCGAGCGTGCCGAGATCGGCGGCCGCGTCGAGCGCGGCGAGCTGCGCGCGGCGCGCCGCATGTTCCTCGTGCAGTGTGTCGGGCGGCAGCCGGAACTTGCGGGCGGTCGAATGCAGTGCGTCCAGACGCGCTTCGACCTGCGCGAGCCGCGCCGGGTCGAGATCGAGGCGCTGCGCGTAGTGCGACAGCGAATAGACGGCTTCCTGCAGCTGGATCTCGGCCGGCTCGAGCGACGCGAGTGCGTCGCCGAGGCCTGAGTCGTAGTCGGCCAGGCTGCGCAGTTTCGATACGATCGCCCCCAACTGCGGCAGCATCGCATCGTCGGCCTCGGACAGTGCGTTGAGCGCGCCCTGCACGCCGGCGATCAGGTTCGCCGAATGCGACAGCCGCTTGTGCTCACTGCCGATTTCTTCCCATTCGCCGGGTTGCGGTGCGAGCTTGTCGAGCTCGGCGAGCTGCCACGCGAGTTTCTCGCGCTCGAGCTGCAGTTCGCGCTCGTGCGCCTTCGCGGCGTCGATCGCCTGCGTCGCGTCGCGCCACACGCGCCACGCGCGGGCGACGTTCGCGGCATCGGCGACGAGCCCCGCGTGCGTGTCGAACAGCTCGCGCTGCGCGTCGGGCCGCATCAGCAACTGGTGCGCGTGCTGGCCATGGATGTCGACGAGCATCTCGCCGAGCTCGCGCAGTTGCGCGAGCGTCGCGCTCGTGCCGTTGATGAATGCGCGCGAGCGGCCGTTCGCGTCGATCACGCGGCGCAGCATCACGGTGTCTTCGGCGTCGAACGCGTGTTCGTCGAGCCAGCGCGCGACACGGTCGTGCGGCGTGAATTCGGCGGTGATGTCGGCGCGGCCGCAGCCGGCGCGCACGACGCTCGCGTCGGCACGTTCGCCGAGCGCGAGCGCCAGCGCGTCGATCAGGATCGATTTGCCGGCGCCGGTCTCGCCGGAAAAGACGGTGAAGCCGCTGTCGAATTCGAGATCGAGCGCGGCGACGATGACGAAGTCGCGAATCGAGAGGTGGCGGAGCATGGTGGCGGGCGGTGGTGCGTCAGGACGCCTTGTCGTCTTCGTTCGATGCGTGTTCGTTCCAGTGCAGCTTGTTGCGCAGCGTCGCGTAGTAGCTGTAGCCGACCGGATGCAGGAACGGCACCGTGTGCTTCGAGCGGCGCACCTCGATCGTGTCGTTCAGCTCGAGCGCCGTGAACGACTGCATGTCGAAGTTCACGTTGACGTCGCGGCCGCCGACGATCTGGATCGCGATCTTCGAATCGTCCGGCAGCACGATCGGCCGGTTCGACAGCGCGTGCGGCGCGATCGGCACCAGCACGATGCCCTGGAGCTGCGGATGCAGGATCGGGCCGGCCGACGACAGCGCGTACGCGGTCGAGCCGGTCGGTGTCGCGACGATCAGGCCGTCCGAACGCTGGTTGTACATGTACCGGCCGTCGACCGACGCGCGCAGCTCGACCATCCCGGAAAAGCCGCTGCGGTTCACGACGACGTCATTGAACGCGAGCGCGTGGTAGATCGGTTCGCCGTCGCGCACGATCCGGGCCTCGAGCAGCGAGCGCTCCTCGCGCTCGAACTTGCCGGACAGGATCACCGGCACCAGCGCCTGCATGTCGGCCGCCGCGATGTCGGTGATGAAGCCGAGCCGCCCATGGTTGATCCCGATCAGCGGAGTCTTGTACGGCGCGAGCTGGCGGCCGATGCCGAGCATCGTGCCGTCGCCGCCGAGCACGACCGCGACGTCCGCGCGCGCGCCGATTTCCGCCGGCGTCAGCGCCGGATAGCCGGAGATGCCGATTTCGCGCGCGGTGTCGGCTTCGAAGACGACCTCGAAGCCCAGCTTCGCGATGCAGCCAGCCAGCGTGGCGAGCGGCTCGGCGATGCCGGGCGTGTTGCTCCGGCCGACGAGCGCGACAGTATTGAACTGATTACCGGTTTTCATGCCGGCATTACACCATAGCTCGTTGACGAAAAGAACCGGCTGTGCGCGCACGGGGCCGGATCGGCCGGCCCGCGCGACCGTGGCTGCAGCCACTCGCCGTGCTTGCGTGGTTGCGCTAAAATTTTCCACCATGCTAGACCCTCGCGCACGAACCCTCCTGAAAACCCTGATCGAACGGTATATCGCCGACGGTCAGCCGGTCGGCTCGCGCACGTTGTCCCGTTACTCCGGGCTGGAACTGAGCCCGGCGACGATCCGCAACGTGATGTCCGACCTGGAGGAGCTCGGCCTCGTGTCGAGCCCGCACACGTCGGCCGGCCGCGTGCCGACGCCGCGCGGCTACCGGCTGTTCGTCGATACGATGCTCACGGTCGAGACGCCGATCGACGCCGAGGCCGTCGCGCGGCAGGTGCAGAACACGCTGCAGACGGGCGAGCCGCAGCAGCGGGTGGTGGCGGCTGCGGCGAGCGTGCTGTCGAACCTGTCGCAGTTCGCGGGCGTCGTGCTGACGCCGCGCCGCAGCCACGTGTTCAAGCAGATCGAATTCATGCGCCTGTCGGACAAGCGCATCCTGCTGATCATCGTCACGCCCGAGGGCGACGTGCAGAACCGGATGCTCGCGACGCCGCGCGACTATTCGCCGTCGCAACTGACCGAGGCGTCGAACTACATCAATGCGCACTTCGCCGGGCTGTCGTTCGACGAGGTGCGCCGCCGCCTGCGCGACGAGATCGACCAACTGCGCGGCGACATGACCACGCTGATGCATGCGGCCGTGACGGCCAGCACCGAGGTGCCCGACACCGAAGATACGGTGCTCATTTCCGGCGAGCGCAACCTGCTCGAAGTGGCGGACCTGTCGTCCGACATGGCACGGCTGCGCAAGCTGTTCGACGTGTTCGACCAAAAGACGGGCCTCCTGCAATTGCTCGACGTGTCGAGCCACGCCCAGGGCGTGCAGATCTTCATCGGCGGCGAATCGACGCTCGTGCCGATCGAGGAAATGAGCGTCGTGACCGCGCCGTACGAGGTGAACGGCAAGATCGTCGGCACGCTCGGCGTGATCGGCCCGACCCGGATGGCGTACAACCGCGTGATTCCGATCGTCGACATCACCGCGCGGCTGCTGTCGCTCACGCTGAGCCAGCAGTAGTTGCGGCACCCGGCGCCGACACCGTCCCGCCATCGTGCCGCGGCGCTGCGCGTGCCGCCAGTCGGCCGAACGGCCAGCGGCCCCGAGCGAGACGGCCCGCTATAATTGAGAGCCGTCCGACTGCGTGCCCCCGAGCACGTTCCTGCCCATGCGTTTCGATCTTGAGCCGCCTTCGAGCGTCGCGGCTGCCCATCGCATCGGCGTGCTGCTGATCAACCTCGGCACGCCCGACGCCCCGACACCGCGCGCGGTGCGGCGCTATCTGGCCGAATTCCTGTCGGATCCTCGCGTCGTCGAAATCCCGCAGGTCGTCTGGCAGGTGCTGCTGCGCACGCTGATCCTGCCGCTGCGTGGCCGCGCGTCCGCGAAGAAATACGCGGCCGTGTGGATGCAGGAAGGCTCGCCGCTGCGCGTATACACCGAGCGCCAGACCGACGGCGTGCGGCATCTGCTCGCATCGAACGGCTACCAGGTGCAGGTCGACTACGCGATGCGCTACGGCAGCCCGAACATCGCTCACGCGCTCGCGCAGTTCAAGCGCGCGGGTGTCGAGCGCGTGCTGCTGATGCCGATGTATCCGCAATACTCGGCGTCGACCACCGCGACCGCGTTCGATGCCGCGTTCGCCGCGCTCGCGCGGATGCGCAACCAGCCGGAAGTGCGCACGGTGCGGCACTACGCCGATCACCCGGCCTACATCCACGCGCTGGCCGAGCAGGTGCGCCACTACTGGGCGCAGCACGGCCGGCCCGATTTCGCGGCCGGCGACAAGCTCGTGCTGAGCTTTCACGGCGTGCCGAAACGCACGCTCGATCTCGGCGACCCCTATCACGACCAGTGCCAGCAGACGGGCGCGCTGCTGATGGCCGCGCTCGGGCTGTCGACGCTCGAATGCCGCGTGACGTTCCAGTCGCGTTTCGGCAAGGCCGAATGGCTGCAGCCGTACACGGCGCCGACGCTGCGCGAACTCGGCGAGGCGGGCGTGCGGCGCGCCGACGTGTTCTGTCCCGGTTTTACGGCCGATTGTCTGGAGACGATCGAGGAGATCGGGATGGAGGTGCGCGACGAATTCTTCGCGGGCGGCGGCCAGGCGTTCCACCGGATCCCGTGCCTGAACGGCGCGCCGGCGTGGATCGGCGCGCTCGGCGAGATCGTCGCGGAGAATCTGCAGGGCTGGCCGGTGAAGGCCGCGCAGCCCGAAACGGTGAGCTGAACGCGATGAACTACAGGATTTCGACGGAACCCGGCGCGAAGCTGCGCATCGACAAATGGCTGTGGGCCGCGCGCTTCTTCAAGACGCGCTCGCTCGCGTCCGACGCGGTCGACAAGGGCCACGTGAAGATCGGCGGCGCGGCAGTCAAGCCGGCGAAGGACGTTCGCGTCGGCGACGAAGTCGAGATTGCGATCGACGGTATCGTCTGGCACATTGCCGTGCTGGGCATCTGTGACGTGCGCGGGCCCGCGAGCGTCGCGCAGACGCTTTACGAGGAAACGGACGCGGGGCGCGCCGCGCGGCTTGCCGAGCTGGAACGGCGGCGCACGTACCGCGAGCCGGCGGCCGAGCTGCACGGCCGGCCGACCAAGCGCGACCGGCGCATCATCGACAGATTTTCTGGTGGGAGCTGAACATCTGGTCGAATGTCGCCCGTGCGCTTCCGTATTCGGTCGTGCGGTCGGTGACGGCTCCGGACAGGCAGATGGTGGTGGTGCCGGCAATCAGTACCAGCGCGACCACCGATATGGCAAAGGTCAATTTCACGGTACTCGCCTCGAAGACGGTGAATGCGGCGCCAGGTGGATGTCAGGCGGCGGACAGCTACGGGTAAACACGCTTTTCCGACGCTTGAGTGGAGTGTAGTGCAGCCCCCTGTGCGGAGCTAGTACTTGCCTGGTAAGCGTTGTTACCGGCCGTTTCGTCGGGACCGGCGGCAAATGCGCGTAATCGGGCCGCCCGCGCGCGGTTGTTTCGCGGCATTGGCGAATGCCGGCGAATAACCCTCTTGAAATCGCAGCTTTCGCCCTTATTTGCACCATCAATGTGCGGTGCCGCTGGTCATATGGTCCGGCGGTTGCCGATTTGGCTTCAACCTCTAATCGACTTTCAGCGACATGGAAAACACGCAAGAGAACCCGGCTACCCAATCGGCCGAAGACATCGGCAGCGAGCAACAGCCGGCGCAGGGCGCCGCTCCCGCCGCCGAAGCCGCCGACGCGGCGCTCGCGGAGGCTCAAGCCAAGGTCGCCGAGCTGCAGGAGAGCTATCTGCGGGCGAAGGCCGAGACCGAGAACGTCCGCCGCCGCGCGCAGGAAGACGTGTCGAAGGCGCACAAGTTCGCGATCGAGAGCTTCGCCGAGCATCTGCTGCCCGTGCTGGACAGCCTGGAGGCGGCCGTGGGCGACACGTCCGGCGACATCGCGAAGGTGCGTGAAGGCGTCGAGCTGACGCTGCGCCAACTCACCAGCGCGCTCGAGAAGGGCCGCGTCGTCGCGATCAACCCGGTCGGCGAGAAGTTCGATCCGCACCAGCACCAGGCGATTTCGATGGTGCCGGCCGAGCAGGAGCCGAACACCGTCGTCACCGTGCTGCAAAAGGGCTACATGATCGCCGACCGCGTGCTGCGCCCGGCGCTCGTGACGGTCGCGCAGCCGAAGTAAGGTCGCCGCGATGCTTCCCGCCGGCGTCGATCCGGCCGCGTTCGACGCGTTCGACATGCAGGCGCTGACGACCGACACGTTCGACGCCGGCATCGCCGGCGCCGGCGACGCGCTCGCCGTGGTGTTCTTCTGGGGCGTCGACTGCTTCAACTGCGAGATCGCGAAGAAGGCGATGCTCGCGCAGCCCGACGCAATCCGCGTGCTGGGCCTGAAGTGGTTCCACTGCAATGTGTACGAACACCACGAGCTGGGGCGCCGCTTCGGGCTGCACGGCGTGCCGACGTGGTTTTTCTTCCACCGCGGCAAGCGGCTCGGCCGCGCGACCGGCTGGCATGGCCTCGCGCAGTTCGAGGCGGCGGTGGCGGCGGCGCGCGCGAAGATCGCCGGGGTTGGCGGCGCGGCAGGCGCCGCCTCCGGCGTCAGCGAAGGCGCCGCGCGCGATTCAGCTACCGGCGGCGATTGAAAAAATTTAATATCCGCATCGCTCGGCGGGTCTTGAAAACGGTGCGGCCGGACGCATTTCGGGAACAGAGTTGAATTCTGGCGCGCGAAACTGCCCAAAAACGCGGGGTTTCGCACAGCAAACAAGCATTTCTGGAGATTAGGAAAAAATGGGAAAGATCATCGGTATTGACCTCGGCACCACGAACTCGTGCGTCGCCATCATGGAAGGCAACCAGGTCAAGGTCATCGAGAACTCGGAAGGTGCGCGTACGACGCCGTCGATCATCGCCTACATGGACGATAACGAAGTGCTCGTCGGCGCGCCGGCCAAGCGTCAGTCCGTGACCAACCCGAAGAACACGCTGTTCGCGGTGAAGCGCCTGATCGGCCGTCGCTTCGAAGAGAAGGAAGTCCAGAAGGACATCGGCCTGATGCCGTACGCGATCATCAAGGCCGACAACGGCGACGCATGGGTCGAAGCGCACGGCGAGAAGCTCGCGCCGCCGCAGGTTTCGGCTGAAGTGCTGCGCAAGATGAAGAAGACGGCCGAAGACTACCTCGGCGAGCCGGTCACGGAAGCCGTGATCACGGTGCCGGCGTACTTCAACGACAGCCAGCGCCAGGCAACCAAGGACGCCGGCCGCATCGCAGGCCTCGAAGTCAAGCGGATCATCAACGAGCCGACCGCGGCCGCGCTCGCGTTCGGCCTCGACAAGGCCGAGAAGGGCGACCGCAAGATCGCCGTGTACGACCTCGGCGGCGGCACGTTCGACGTGTCGATCATCGAGATCGCGGACGTCGACGGCGAAATGCAGTTCGAAGTGCTGTCGACCAACGGCGACACGTTCCTCGGCGGCGAGGACTTCGACCAGCGCATCATCGACTACATCATCGGCGAGTTCAAGAAGGAGCAGGGCGTCGACCTGTCGAAGGACGTGCTCGCGCTGCAGCGCCTGAAGGAAGCCGCTGAAAAGGCGAAGATCGAGCTGTCGTCGAGCCAGCAGACCGAAATCAACCTGCCGTACATCACGGCCGACGCATCGGGTCCGAAGCACTTGAACCTGAAGATCACCCGCGCGAAGCTGGAAGCGCTGGTGGAAGACCTCGTCGAGCGCACGATCGAACCGTGCCGCATCGCGATCAAGGACGCCGGCGTCAAGGTGTCGGACATCGACGACGTGATCCTGGTCGGCGGCCAGACCCGCATGCCGAAGGTGCAGGAGAAGGTGAAGGAGTTCTTCGGCAAGGATCCGCGCCGTGACGTGAACCCGGACGAAGCCGTCGCAGTCGGCGCGGCGATCCAGGGCCAGGTGCTGTCGGGCGACCGCAAGGACGTGCTGCTGCTCGACGTGACCCCGCTGTCGCTCGGCATCGAGACGCTTGGCGGCGTGATGACGAAGATGATCAGCAAGAACACGACGATCCCGACGAAGCACTCGCAGGTGTATTCGACGGCGGACGACAACCAGTCGGCCGTGACGATCAAGGTGTTCCAGGGCGAACGCGAGATGGCTGCAGGCAACAAGCTGCTCGGCGAGTTCAACCTCGAAGGCATTCCGCCTGCACCGCGCGGCGTGCCGCAGATCGAAGTGACCTTCGACATCGACGCGAACGGCATCCTGCACGTCGGCGCGAAGGACAAGGCGACCGGCAAGGAAAACAAGATCACGATCAAGGCGAACTCGGGCCTGTCCGACGCCGAAATCGACAAGATGATCAAGGACGCGGAAGCGAACGCAGCGGAAGACCACAAGCTGCGCGAGCTGGCCGATTCGCGTAACCAGGGCGACGCGCTGGTCCACAGCACGAAGAAGGCGCTCACCGAGTACGGCGACAAGCTCGACGCCGGCGAGAAGGAGAAGATCGAAGCGGCGCTGAAGTCGCTCGAGGACGTCCTGAAGGACACGTCGGCCGACAAGGCGGCGATCGACGCGAAGGTCGAGGAGCTCGGCAAGGCTTCGCAGAAGCTCGGCGAAAAGATGTACGCCGACATGCAGGCGCAGCAGGCCGGTGCGGCCGGCGCGGCGGGTGCAGCTGAAGGCGCGGCCCATGCGGGCGGCGCGCAGCAGGCAGCTGACGACGTCGTCGACGCCGAGTTCAAGGAAGTGAAGAAGGACTAAGCCGGGTTGCCATGGCACCGCACGCCGCGCGCGAATCGCGCGCGGCGCGGCTGAACAGCGGTCTGTCTTTCCTTCCGGATAGCCGGATCGACTCCACGCCTGGCGGGCTTCGCGGCCCTCCGGGCACATTTGTTTTTTGGCGGGTGCTGCGCGAAGCCGTCCGCGGACGGCGCAGCGCCAGACGAGTCGAGAGACTTTACTGCGGGCGAAAGGAGCCGCCGCGTGCGCGACGCGCGACGGCACAGTGAATCGATATGGCGAAACGGGATTACTACGAGGTTCTGGGCGTCGCGAAGAATGCGAGCGACGACGAAATCAAGAAGGCATATCGCAAGCTTGCGATGAAGTATCACCCTGACCGCAATCCGGACAGCAAGGATGCGGAAGAGCATTTCAAGGAGGCGAAGGAGGCCTATGAAATGCTGTCGGACAGCCAGAAGCGGGCAGCGTACGACCAATACGGCCACGCGGGCGTCGATCCGAACATGGGTGGTGCGGGCGCACAAGGTTTCGGCGGCTTCGCGGACGCGTTCGGCGACATCTTCGGCGACATCTTCGGCCAGGCTGCCGGCGGTGCCGCGCGCGGCGGCCGCGGCGGCCCGCAGGTGTATCGCGGCGCCGACCTGCGCTACAGCATGGAAATCACGCTCGAGCAGGCCGCGCACGGCTACGACACGCAGATCCGCGTGCCGAGCTGGGTGTCGTGCGAAGTCTGCCACGGGTCCGGTGCGAAGCCCGGCACGAAGCCCGAAACCTGCCCGACCTGTCACGGCCAGGGCACGGTGCGCATGTCGCAGGGCTTCTTCAGCATTCAGCAGACCTGCCCGAAGTGTCACGGCACCGGCACCTACATCCCGGAACCGTGCGCGCACTGCCACGGCTCGGGCAAGGTGAAGGAAACCAAGACGCTCGAAGTCAAGATCCCGGCCGGCATCGACGACGGGATGCGGATCCGCTCGGCCGGCAACGGCGAGCCGGGCATCAACGGCGGGCCGCCGGGCGACCTGTACGTCGAGATCCACATCAAGCCGCACCCGGTGTTCGAGCGCGACGGCGACGATCTGCATTGCCAGATGCCGATCCCGTTCACGACCGCCGCGCTCGGCGGCGAGATCGAGGTGCCGACGCTGGCCGGCCGCGCGTCGTTCCCGGTGCCGGAAGGCACGCAGTCGGGCAAGACGTTCCGCCTGCGCGGCAAGGGGATCAAGGGGCTGCGCTCCAGCATCGCGGGCGATCTGTACGTCCATGTGCAGGTCGAGACGCCGGTGAAGCTGACCGACCAGCAGCGCGACCTGCTCAAGCAGTTCGAGAAGTCGCTGGCCGAAGGCGGTGCGCGTCACAGCCCGCAGAGCAAGAGCTGGTTCGACCGGGTGAAGAGCTTCTTCGAGTAACGGCATGACTGACGGTAACGAGAGCGCGTCCTTCGCGCTCTTGGACGATTGCGACTCGACCGCGTCCGCGCGGTCGAGTCGTTTGTATTCCGGTTTCGTGCGCGAACGCGTATGCACGGATCCGGCACGGCTCGACGAAACCGATGCGGCGGTGGCGCAGGATTTGCGCGACGGGCTGCATGCGGTCGTCGTCGGCGATTACGAATTCGGACGCAATCTGGAAAAAGCGCAGCCCGGCCATGCCCCGCTGCGCTTTTTGCTGTACGCGCGCTGCGAGCGCCTGTCGCGCGACGATGTCCACGCATGGCTCGCACAGCAGGACGGCGGCGGGCCGCCGTCGATCGCGGGCGTCGCGCACGTCGCGAAGAGCGTGTCGCGCGACGCGTTCGACGCGGCGATCGCCGCGGTGCACGACGCGCTGCGGGCCGGCGATTCGTACCAGATCAATTACACGTACCGGCTCAATTTCGACATGTTCGGCACGCCGCTGGCGCTGTACCGGCGGCTGCGCGCGCGCCAGCCGGTGCGTTACGGCGCACTGATCGCGCTGCCCGACGGCGCATGGGTCGTGTCGTGCTCGCCGGAGCTGTTCGTCGAAAAGCACGGCGACGTGCTGCGCGCGCGGCCGATGAAGGGCACGGCGCCGCGCGCGGCCGACCCGCGTGAAGACGCGGCGGCCGCCGCGTTCCTCGCGAACGATCCGAAGAACCGTGCCGAAAACGTGATGATCGTCGACCTGCTGCGCAACGACGTGTCGCGGATCGCGCGGACCGGCACGGTCAAGGTGCCGGCGCTGTTCTCCGTCGAGCCGTATGCGTCGGTATGGCAGATGACGTCGACGGTCGAGGCCGGCTGGCGCGACGGGACGACGTTCGCGCAGATGCTGCGCGCGCTGTTTCCGTGCGGCTCGATCACCGGTGCGCCGAAGCACAAGACGATGGAACTGATCGACGCGATCGAATCGACGCCGCGCGGGCTCTATACGGGCGCGATCGGCTGGCTCGATGCGCCGACGCCGACGCAAGCCGCGCCGGCAGGCGGCGCGTTGCCGGACGGCGTGCCCGGCTGCGGCGATTTCTGTCTGTCGGTCGCGATCCGGACGCTGACGCTCGATGCGGCCGGCACCGATGCGGGCGCAACGACCGGCACGCGGCACCATGCAATGGCTGCTGCCGGCCGGCGGCGCGGCACGATGGGCGTCGGCGCGGGCATCGTGCTCGACAGCGTCGCCGCCGACGAATATGCGGAGTGCGAATTGAAAGCGCGATTCCTGACCGACGCCGATCCCGGCTTCCAGCTGTTCGAAACCACCGCCGCGACGCGTGCGGACGGCGTCCGTCATCTCGAGCGTCATCTCGCGCGGCTGCAGCGCAGCGCCGATGCGTTCGGCTTTCGCTTCGATGCCGATGCGCTTCGCCGCGAGATCGATGCACGCTGCGCGGCGCTCGACGGCGACGGCCCGTACCGGATGAAGCTCGCGCTCGCGAAGGACGGCACGCTCGACATCACGGCGGCCGTGCTGAAGCCGCTGCCGGCGGGGCCGGTCGGCGTGATGCTCGCGCCCGTGCACGGCTTCGCGCCGACCCGCGCGGACGACGCGCTGCTGCTGCACAAGACGACGCGCCGCGCGGAATACGACCGCGCGTGGCAGGCTGCGGAAGCGCTCGGCGGCTTCGACATGCTGTTCGTGAACGAGTGCGGCGAGGTGACGGAAGGCGGGCGCTCGAACGTGTTCGTGAAACGGGATGGTGTATGGGTGACGCCGCCGCTGTCGTGCGGCGTGCTGCCCGGCGTGATGCGCGGTGTGCTGCTCGAGGATCCGGCACTGCGCGCGGAAGAGCGTGTGCTGACGCTCGATGATGTGTTGAACGCGGAGGAGCTGATGATCTGCAACGCATTGCGCGGGCCGATGGCGGCGCGGCTGATTAACGACAGCGCACCGGCCTGAACGCCGATTACTTCTGCGGCGTGCATTGCCAGCTTTGTACGATCGCGTGCCCACGTCCGTCGCGCGCGACGCAAGTCTGTGCGTGTTTGCCCAGTGGCCGTGCGATCACGACGCTCGTATTGCCGTAGTCGCACGAAACCCAATAGTCTTCGCTGTTTTCGGCGAGCGACCAGATATAGATATCGCTTTTGGACTCGGAACGCGAGCGGTTCGGCGCCGGCGGCGTCATCCGGTCCGGCGGTCCTGGACGGGTTGCCTCCACGTGCGTCGAGTCAGCGCGCAGGTGGTGTGCATTGCCAGTCGATCATCTTCGGCGGCGTCCGCGTCGCGTCATAGCGGACCGTGCAGGTTCGCGCGGCGGTGCCCAGCGGACGGGCAACGATAACGGCCGTGTCGAAATACTCGCAACTCACCCAGTAATCGGTCTCGGCCGCGGCGAGTGGCCACGTATCGATGAGCGTATCGCGCCGCTTGACACCGCTCGATGGGGCGAGCAGCGCGAGTCGATCGGGCGGCCCGGACCAGAACGACACGCCGATCAGCGGATGGGTTTTCCGCGAATCGTACGGTCGCCAGCCGTCGGGCGCGGGACGGTCGATCGTCTGTGAAACCGGCAGGCGGGCCGGACACTGGACGGGTGCCGAAGTGGCGTACGCCGACGAGATGCAAGTACTTGTCAGCAACGCGGCGAGCGCCGCATTGATTGGAAAATAGGCAAGCGCCATCGTCACGTCACCACCGAGAACGCATCGGCGTTGGTGCTCGGGTCGATATGGCGACCGTTTTTGTCCTTGCCCTGGAACCGGATGTGCCGTTTCTGGACCTTGGTCAGGCTGCGCCATTGTTCGACGACGTAGATGCCTTTCGAATCCTGACTCAGATAGAACGCTGCATGGTTGCCGTACGATCTGTTCGGATAACGCTCGTTCTCGAAGGTTGCGATGACCGTGCCCGGACGAATGGTCGAATCGCCCTTTACGGTCTTTTCCGGCCGCCAGCCCGAGGTCGCGCCCACTTTGGTGTAAGCCTTCACGAGCGCGACGCAGGCCCCATCGCCTTCCAGCGGTTCGCCGGCCAATTCGGCTGCGCGTTCGTATACGTGGGACATGTCACTTCCATGGGTTGATGGAAGCGCAATGGTCTCCGCAACGAACGCAGGTGGATATAGGACGCGTTTGAAAATGCAGCGCTGTCTAATCGAACGGCGGGTGCCGCCGAGCCGGCGGCGACTCATGCCTTCGCATCGCGCCGCCCCCTCATCCGCGAATCAGAACGAGTGCTCCGGTCCCGGGAACGAACGGTCCTTCACCGCGCTCACATACGCCTCGACGGCCGCCTGGATGTTCGGCTGCCCCTGCATGAAATCCTTCACGAAACGCGGACGCTTGCCGGGGAAGATGCCCAGCATGTCGTGCAGCACCAGCACCTGCCCCGAGCATTCGAGGCCCGCGCCGATGCCGATCGTCGGGATCTTCAGCATGTGCGTGACTTCGGCCGCGACGAGCGTCGGCACCGCTTCGAGCACCACGAGTTGCGCGCCCGCGTCCTCGATCGCGCGCGCATCGCGCAGCAGCTGCGCGGCGCCGGCCTCCGTGCGGCCCTGCACCTTGAAGCCGCCGAACGCATGCACGGACTGCGGCGTGAGGCCGAGGTGCGCGCATACCGGCACCGAGCGTTCGACGAGGAAGCGGATCGTGTCGGCAAGCCATTCGCCGCCTTCGAGTTTGACCATCTGCGCGCCCGCGCGCATCAGCGAGACCGCGTTCGCGAATGCCTCGGCCGGCGTGCCGTAGGTGCCGAACGGCAGGTCGGCGACGACGAGCGCGCGCGGCTGCACACGCGCGACGCATGCGGTGTGGTACGCGATGTCGTCGAGCGACACCGGCAGCGTGGTGGAGTGGCCCTGCAGCACGTTGCCGAGCGAGTCGCCGATCAGCAGCACGTCGGTGCCGGCGCGATCGAGCAGCGCGGCAAAGCTCGCGTCGTAGCAGGTGAGCATCGCGATCTTCTCGCCGGCCTCGCGCATTGCCTGCAGCTTCGGCACCGTGACGGCAGGCCGGCTCGATTCCTGGAGATAGGTCATGGGGAAATCCGGTTCGAGGATGAAAACGACGGGCGAGGACGCGTCAGCGCGTCGTCTCGCCCTTGACGAAGAATTCCTTGCGGCCGCGCATCGTGTCGATGCGCTCGATCAGCAGCGCAAGATCTTCGGGGGAATCCAGCGGGTTCAGGTGTTCCGCTGCGACGGTCAGCACCGGCGTGCGGTCGTAGTGATAGAAGAATTCGTTGTACGCATCGACGAGCGAGCGCAGGTACGCGTCGCTGATCTGCAGCTCCATCGGCAGCCCGCGCTTCTGAATGCGCGAAAACAGCACCTCGGGGCTCGCTTGCAGATAGACGACGAGATCGGGCGCGGGCGCCTGCGGCACGTCGACGTGCGCCGCGATCGACCGGTACAGCTGCCATTCGTCTTCCGGCAGGTTCAGCCGCGCGAAGATGTCGTTCTTCTGCGGCATGAAATCGGCGACGACGGGCCGGCCCGTGTCGAGCGCGCCGATCAGTTCCCGCGCCTGCTGCGCGCGCTGCAGCGCGAACGACAGCTGCGCGGGCAGCGCATAGCGCGCGGTGTCGCGGTAGAAGCGTTCGAGGAACGGGTTGTCCTGCGGGCGTTCGAGCAGCGTCTGCATCGACCAGCGCTCGGCGAACAGGCGTGCGAGCGTCGTCTTGCCGACGCCGATCGGGCCTTCGATCACCAGGTAGCGATGCGGGGCGCGCAGGTCGGGCGCGGTGACGGTCAGTGGGGTGGCGTTCATCGGCAGCGGTTCTTGTCGGCGTCGGCGCCGGCGGCAAGGGCCTTCTGCATCAGGCATTGACAGGTCTGCACCTTCTCGACGCGCTGATCGGCGACGGCCGCGAGGAACGCGTCGGCGCGGCCGCGCGCGGGAATGTCGAGCGCCGGCTCGATTTCGACGAGCGGCACGAGCGCGAACGCGCGGTCGGTGAGGCGCGGATGCGGGACGATCAGGTCGGGTTCGTCGATCGAATCGGTGCCGAACAGCAGGATGTCGAGGTCGAGCGTGCGCGGTGCGTTGCGATACGGGCGCTCGCGCCCGAAGTGATGTTCGATCTTCTGGCAGAGCGCGAGCAGCTCGCGGGCCGACAGCGTCGTGTCGAGCTTGACGACGCAGTTGTAGTAATCGTCGCCGCCCGCTTCGAAAGGCGCCGTGCGATACAGGCTCGACTTGCCGAGGATCGAGATGGTGCGCTGCTGCGCAAGGCACACCACCGCGTCCTTCAGCGTCTGGCGCGCATCGCCGAGATTCGCCCCCAGTCCGATATATGCAACCGTCATGGCATCACTTCCTACGTCGTTCGCCGGCGAGCGCGTCAGTCGTCGGAACCGCCCGCGGTGTCCGGCGCCTGCTCGGCGGCGCCTTCGCCCGGCTTGCGGTTTCGCGCGCCGCCGCGGCGGCGCCGCTTGCGGGGCGATTTTTCCTTCGAGCCGCCCTGCGTGAGGAGCGCCTCACGGGCGGCCGCGTCGCCTTCGATGAAATCCGTCCACCACTGTCCGACTTCGGCATCGAGCTCGCCGGATTCGCAGCGTAACAGGAGGAAATCATACCCCGCTCTAAATCTTTGGTGTTCCAGCAGCCGCATCGCGCTGCGGCCCGAGCGTTTCTCGAGGCGCAGCTGCAGCCCCCAGATCTCGCGCATGTCGGCCGAGTAGCGCTTGTGGATCGCCAGCTTCTCGGTCTGCATGTCGAGCACGTCGTCCATCGCGCGATGCAGCGCCGGCACCGGGAATTCGCCTTCGGCCGAGTACTGCTCGAAGCGCTGACGCATGTCGTGCCACAGCAGCGTCGCGAACAGGAAGCCCGGCGACACCGGCTTGCCGGCGCGCACGCGGGCATCGGTGTTGTTCAGCGCGAGCGTGATGAACTTCTCGCCTTGCGGTTGCTCGAGCACGACGTCGAGCAGCGGCAGCAGCCCGTGGTGCAGCCCCTCCTTGCGCAGCCGCTGCAGGCACGCGAGCGCGTGGCCCGACAGCAGCAGCTTCAGCATTTCGTCGAACAGGCGTGCGGCCGGCACGTTGTTGATCAGGTCGGCGAGCGCGTTGATCGGCTCGCGCGTATGCGGCTCGATCTCGAAGCCGAGCTTCGCCGCGAACCGCACGACGCGCAGCATCCGCACCGGATCCTCGCGATAGCGGGTGGCCGGATCGCCGATCATCCGCAACAGGCGGGCGCGCACGTCGGCCATCCCGTCGTGGTAGTCCAGCACCGTCTGCGTCGACGGGTCGTAGTACATCGCGTTGATCGTGAAGTCGCGGCGCGCGGCGTCTTCGTGCTGCTCGCCCCACACGTTGTCGCGCAGCACGCGGCCGCTCGCGTCCACCGCATGCGTGCGGCGGTCGAGCTCGTCGCGCTTCAGGCGCTTCGGCGGCTCGGCCGCCCCGGCTTCGGGGGGCGCGTCGACCAGTGCGCGGAACGTCGACACCTCGATCAGTTCCTGGCCGAACTGCACGTGGACGATCTGGAAGCGGCGGCCGATCAGCCGCGCGCGGCGGAACAGGCGCTGCACTTCGGTCGGCGTCGCGTCGGTCGCGACGTCGAAGTCCTTCGGCGCGATGCCGAGCAGCAGGTCGCGCACCGCGCCGCCGACGATGAACGCGCGGAAGCCCGCCTGCTGCAGCGTGTCCGTCACGCGCACCGCATTCTTCGAGATCAGCGACGGGTTGATGCCGTGCACGCTGGCCGGCACGATGGTCGGTTCGTGATTGCCGCGCGGCTTCGCGGGGGCACCGCCGCGGCTACCCTTCGCCGGGCGCGGGGCAGCGGCCGTGTCGGCCGCGGGCGCCTCGGCGGGCGACGTTTGTTCGGCGCCGTCCTGGCCGAGCAGCTTGCGAATGAATTTTTTGATCACGACGTTCAGAAGAGATCGAGGATGCGCCAGCCGCGCGCGTTTGCATGCGCGCGCAGCGTGTCGTCGGGGTTGGTCGCGATCGGGTCGGTGACTTTCTCGAGCAACGGGATGTCGTTGTGCGAGTCGCTGTAGAAGTAGCTGTGTTCGAAGTCGTCCCAGTGCTTGCCGAGCGACGCGAGCCATGCTTCGGTGCGCACGATCTTGCCTTCGCGATAGCTCGGCGTGCCGGTCGGCCGGCCCGTGTACGGCGAATCGGGATGCCCGTCGGTCGTTTCGACCTCGCACGCGATCAGCGTGTCGACGCCGAACGCGGTCGCGATCGGACGCGTGATGAATTCGTTGGTGGCCGTCACGACGCAGCACAGGTCGCCGGCGTCGATGTGCTTGCGCACGAGTTCGAGCGCGGCGGGCGTCATCGCGGGGCGGATCACCTCGTGCATGTACTGCTCGTGCCATTCGGCCAGCTGCGCGCGCGAATACTTCGCGAGCGGCGTGAGCATCGCGCACAGGTACGCGTGGATGTCGAGCTTGCCGGCCTTGTAGTCGGCGAAGAACTGATCGTTCTGACGCGAGAAGCTTTCCGCATCGACGATGCCGAGCTTCACCATGAAGCGGCCCCATTCGTGGTCGCTATCGGTCGGGATCAGCGTGTGATCGAGGTCAAAGAGTGCCAGATTAGTCATGGAAGCGCATTTTACTCGAAGCGGTTCGGGCCTGTGCCCGGCGGTGCGATGTCGTCACCGGGGCGGGCCAGCATCCGGCGCAGCAGCGGCAGCGTGACGGCGCGCTTCTGCTCGAGCGAGAAGCGGTCGAGCGCGTCGAGCAGCGCCATCAGGCTCGGCATGTCGCGGCGGAAATGGGTCAGCAGGTATGCGGCGATGTCGTCGGTGAGCGCGATTCCGCGCTCCTTCGCCGCCAGTTTCAGCACGGCGATCTTGCCGGCGTCCGACGGCGGCGACAGGTGGAACACGAGCCCCCAGCCCAGGCGCGTGCGCAAATCCTCGCGCACGTCGAGCGCGAGCGGCGCCGCGGGCCCGGCCGCGACGAACGCGCTCGACGGATGCGCGCGCACTTCGTTGAACAGGTTGAACAGCGCGACCTGCTGCGCGTCGCTCATCTTGTCGCAGTCGTCGATCGCGTAGATGCCGATGCGCGGGTCGAACGTGAACGCGCCGAGCGGGCTTTGCGGCGTCAGATAGCGCGCGTTGCCGTACGACGCGTCGCTCACGAGCGCCTGCAGCAGATGCGTGCGGCCGCTGCCGGGCTCGCCCCAGATATAGAACGACCGGTCCGGCACCGGCCCCGCCGCGAGCGCGAGGTCGAGCTTCTGAAGCCGCGAGATGAGCTCGTCGTTCTCCTCATTCATGATGAAGTTGTCGAACGTGGCGGGCGGCGGCGTGCCGAGATCGAGCGTCAGTTGACGGGACACAACAGTCACAATGCGGGTCGGTTGATGAAACGCGCGCCGTACGCCGGGCACGCGCGCGGGACCGCGCCGGTCGGTGCACGCACGGCCGCACGCACGGCGGCGCGCGGGTTGCGGCGCGGCTCGCGGGGCGATGAAAACGGGGACGTGTCGACCAAGATGCAATCCCTGACGATTCGGTACTGGGAATTCCGGCCAACGGGCCGGCTTCGGGTAAAATCGCATTTTACCGACCTTCTCGCATTCCCCCATGAATCCTCCGAAATCCGCTCCCGACGCTCAGGGTCTGTCCTACCGCGACGCAGGCGTCGACATCGACGCGGGCGACGCGCTCATCGACAAGATCAAGCCTTTTGCGAAGAAAACCCTGCGCGACGGCGTGCTTGGCGGCATCGGCGGGTTCGGCGCGCTGTTCGAAGTGCCGAAGAAGTACAAGGAGCCGGTGCTCGTGTCGGGCACCGACGGCGTCGGCACGAAGCTCAAGCTGGCCTTTCATCTGAACAAACACGACACCGTCGGCCAGGACCTGGTCGCGATGAGCGTGAACGACATCCTCGTGCAGGGCGCCGAGCCGCTGTTCTTCCTCGACTACTTCGCGTGCGGCAAGCTCGACGTCGACACGGCCGCGACCGTCGTCAAGGGCATCGCGCACGGCTGCGAACTGTCGGGCTGCGCGCTGATCGGCGGTGAAACGGCCGAAATGCCGGGCATGTACCCGGACGGCGAATACGACCTGGCCGGCTTCGCGGTCGGCGCGGTCGAGAAGAGCAAGATCATCGACGGCAGCACGATCGCCGCAGGCGACGTGGTGCTCGGCCTCGCATCGAGCGGCATCCACTCGAACGGCTTCTCGCTCGTGCGCAAGATCATCGAGCGCGCGAATCCCGACCTGTCGGCAGATTTCCACGGCCGCTCGCTGGCCGACACGCTGATGGCGCCGACGCGCATCTACGTGAAGCCGCTGCTCGCACTGATGCAGAAGCTGACGGTGAAGGGCATGGCGCACATCACCGGCGGCGGCCTCGTCGAGAACATTCCGCGCGTGCTGCGCGAGGGCCTCACCGCCGAACTCGATCAGACCGCATGGCCGCTGCCGCCGCTGTTCAAGTGGCTGCAGGAGCATGGCGGCGTCGCCGACGCGGAAATGCACCGCGTGTTCAACTGCGGGATCGGGATGGCCGTGATCGTCGCGGCGGCCGATGCTGACGCAGCGATCGCCGATCTGACGGCCGCCGGCGAACAGGTGTGGAAGATCGGCACCGTGCGTGCGAGCCGCGAAGGCGAGGCGCAGACGGTCGTGGTCTGACACGCCGCAAGCAGGATGCAGCACTGAAAGCCGCCCGGAGCCGATCCGGGCGGCTTTTTTTCTGGCGCGGCGCGCGGGCGTTGCGGTGCGCCATCGAAGGAGAACCGACGATGACCGAAGACGAACGCGCGATCCGCGAACTGGTGGAAACCTGGTTCGTATCGAGCCGGCGCGGCGATCTGGCGACCGTGCTCGACCTGATCGCCGACGACGCGATCTTCATGGTGGCCGGCAAGCCGCCATTCGACAAGGCAGCGTTCGCCGCCGCGTCGCGCGATGCGAATGCGGTTGCCGCGGGCGCCGCGTCGAAAGTCGACGGCCGCTACCGGATCGACGAACTGCGCGTGATCGGCGACTGGGCGTACATGCGCAATTTCATCGAGATCGAGGTCACGCCGCCCGGCGGCGATACCGTGCGCCGTTCGGGCCATACGCTGACGATCTTCCGCAAGACGGACGGGCGCTGGCAGCTCGCACGCGATGCGAATCTCGTGACGCTCGCGCAGTGAGCGCGGCGGCGCGCGGCGATGGCCGCCGTCTACACGGATGCTCGCGCCGTGCAGGCCCCGCGTGCGCCGGCGAGCAACGGCGGCACCAGCAGATAGAGGAGTGCGGCGGCCGCCCATACGAGCCCCGGCCACGTGCCGCGAGTTGCTGCGTAGATCGCGGTGACGACGAGCGGCCCGGCGACGCCGATCAGGCTCGACACGCTCGCGAGCGCGCCCTGCAGTTCGCCCTGGCGTGCGTCGTCGACCTGGCGCGCGAGCATCGCCTGCAGCGCCGGCAGTGTCATGCCGCCGGCCGCGAACAGCGGCAGCAGCGCGAACGGTACCCACGCTGCCGTCGCGACCGCGATCGCGACGAGCCCGAGTGCGTCGCCCGCGAGACCCAGCGCGAGCGCGCGCCGTTCGCCGAGCCGCGCGATCAGCGGCCCGATCGCGAGCGCTTGCGCGAGCGCGTGGCACGCACCGTACCCCGCCAGCGACAACCCGGCCACCGGCGTCGACCAGCCGAAATGTTCCTGCCCGTAAAGAATCCATAGCGTGGCCGGCGCTTGCGACACGAGCGCGACGATCACGTAGATGCCGATCAGCGGCACGAGCGCAGGTGCGCCGCGCAAGCGGCGCAGGCCGGCGAACGGGTTCAGTGCGGCCGCCGCGCGGCGTTCGTGCGCCTCACGTGCCTCATGTGCCCCACGCGGGCGCGATTCCGGCAGCACGCGCCATACGAGCACCAGATTCAGCGCATTGAGCAGCGCGGCCGCGCCGAACGGCGCGCGCACGTGCGCTGCGCCGAGCAGCCCGCCGATCAGCGGGCCGGCGATGAAGCCGACGCCCATCATCGCGCCGAGCTGGCCGAAGCGTCGCGCGCGATCCGGTTCGGCGGTCACGTCGGTCACGTACGCGGTCGCGACCGCGACGTTCGCGCCGGTGATGCCGGCGATCAGCCGCCCGGCGTATAGCCACGCGAGCGTCGGCGCGAGCGCCATCAGCAGATAGTCGAGCGCGGCGCCGGCCAGCGACGCAAGCAGCACGGGCCGGCGGCCGAAACGGTCGCTCAACGTGCCGAGCAGCGGCGCGCACAGGAACTGCGCGAACGCGTACAGCGCGAGCAGGATGCCGTAATGGGTGTCGGTGCTGCCGGCGCCGGCGAGCGCGCGCAGCAGCCCGGGCAGGATCGGCATCACGATCCCGACGCCGATCGCGTCGAGCAGTACCGTCGCGAGGATCGCAATCAAGGATGGATTCAAGGTGGTCACTCTATCGGTGATAGAGTGACGATTATTCCACAGTTTTCCCTAGCGGTGATAGAGATGAAGGACACAGGTACGCGACTGACGCGCGACACGGTGATGCGCGCGGCGCTCGAGCTGCTGAACGAAGCCGGCATCGACGGGCTGTCGACGCGGCGGCTCGCGGAGCGGCTCGGCGTGCAGTCGCCCACGTTGTACTGGCATTTCAGGAACAAGGCCGAACTGCTCGACGCGATGGCCGAAGCGATCATGCTCGAGCGCCACGACGCGTCGCTGCCGCGGCCGGGCGACGTATGGGACACGTGGCTGATGGAGAATGCGCGCAGCTTCCGGCGCGCGTTGCTCGCCTACCGAGACGGTGCGCGTCTGCATGCCGGCACGCGGCCGCGCAGCCTGCATTTCAGCTCGATCGAACGCAAGGTGGCGCTGTTGTGCGACGCGGGTCTGGCGCCGGACGAAGCGGTCGACGTGATGTATGCGATCGGCCGCTTCGTGGTGGGCTGGGTGCTGGAAGAGCAGGCGGACGCGGCGCGCGAAGCCGACACGACGCTGCCGGATGCGGCCGAGTATCCGCTGCTTGCGCAGGGCTGGGCCGCGCTGCGCGACCGGGGCGGCGACGAAGCGTTCGAGCGCGGCGTTGCGTTGATCGTCGATGGCGCGCGCGCGCGCATGGCGGCGCGTCGGCGCGGCTAACTGGCGTTATCGGGGGCGGCGCCGGCACGCGCCGTATGCATCACGTCGGAGCGCGGCCGTCGAGCACGCGCTCGAGTGCGTCGAGCGCTCGCGCGGTCGAATCTGGCGCGACGCAGTCGACGACGATCCGCTCCGGCATCGCGCGCAGCCACGTGATCTGCCGCTTGCACAGCTGGCGCGTCGCGAAGATGCCCTTGTCGCGCATCGTCCGGTAATCGGTGTCGCCGTCGAGATATTCCCACGCCTGGCGATAGCCGACGCAGCGCATCGACGGCAGGCCGACGTGCAGATCGTCGCGGCGGCGCAGCCGTTCGACTTCGTCGATGAAGCCGGCGTCGAGCATCGCGTCGAAGCGTTGCGCGATGCGCGCGTGCAGCACCGCGCGGTCCGACGGCTCGAGCGCGACCGGCACGAAGCGGTACGCTGCGGCCGCATCGTCGGTCGGCCGCGGCGCGGCGAGCAATGCCGACATCGGCTGACCGCTCAGCACGAACACTTCGAGCGCCCGCTGAATCCGCTGCGAGTCGTTCGGCGCGAGCCGCGCGGCCGTGGCCGGATCGACCGTGGCGAGCCGCGCATGCAGCGCGGGCCAGCCGTCGCGCGCGGCGTCGGCATCGAGCGCCGCGCGCACGGCAGGATCGGCGGTCGGCAGGTCGTTGAGGCCCTGCGTCAGCGCCTTGTAGTACAGCATCGTGCCGCCCGCGAGCAGCGGCGTGCGGCCGCGCGCGACGATCTCGCCGATCAGGCGCAGCGCATCGGCACGGAATTCGGCGGCCGAATACGCATCGGCCGGGTCGATGATGTCGATCAGGTGGTGCGGTACGCTCGCGCGCTCGTCGCGCGTCGGTTTCGCGGTGCCGATATCCATGTCGCGATAGACGAGCGCCGAATCGACGCTGACGATCTCGATCGGCCGCCGCGCGGCGAGCGCGAGCGCGGCGGCCGTCTTGCCCGATGCGGTGGGGCCGAGCAGGCAGGCGATCGTCGTCGGACGGGGCTGCGGTGTCGCGCTCATTGCCCGCGCATGAAGAGGCGGTCGAGGTCGTTCAGCGTGAGCTGGTACCACGTCGGCCGGCCGTGATTGCACTGATCCGCGCGTTCCGTCGCTTCCATCTGGCGCAGCAGCGCGTTCATCTCGTCGAGCGTCAGGCGGCGGTTCGCGCGCACCGCGTGGTGGCACGCGAGCGTGCCGAGCAATTCGTGCTGGCGCTCCGTGAGCACGCGCGAGCCGCCGAACGCGTGGAGGTCGGCGAGCACCGCGCGCGCGAGCGACTGCAGGTCCGCGTCCTTCAGCAGCGCGGGCACCGCGCGGATCGCGAGCGTCGTCGGCGACAGCACCGCGAGGTCGAAGCCGAGCGATTCGAGCGTCTCGCGTTCTTCCTCGGCCGTGCCGATCTCCACCGGCGTCGCCGTCATCGATACCGGCAGCAGCAGCGGCTGCACCGCGACCGTACGGTCGGCGAGCGCGTTCTTGAACTGTTCGTACAGGATCCGTTCGTGCGCCGCGTGCATGTCGACGATCACGAGGCCGTGCGCGTTCTGCGCGAGCACGTAGATACCGTGGATCTGGCCGAGCGCGAAGCCGAGCGGCTGCTCGTCGTGTGCGGCACCGGCAAGCGGCGACGCCGCGAATCCGGGCGGCGGTGCGATCGGCGCGTCGGCCGGACCGGCCGCATCGCGCGCGACGATCGTCGTGCCGTCGGGCGTGCCCGCGCCCGTGTCCTTGCGGCCGAACAGCGCGTCGTAGAGCGCGAGCGGCTGCGCGACCGGCAGTGTGCCCTGCGTCATGCGTGCCTGGCGCATCCACGTGGTGCCCGACGACGATGACGATGAAGCGGATGGCGACGAGAAGCCGCTGCGGCTCGTGCCCGCGGCGGCGCCCTGACCGAGTGGCGTATTGCCGAACGACGCGGGACCGCCCGGCGCCGGCGACAGTTGCGCGGCATGGCCGCCCGCGGTGGTTTCCGGCGACGCGCCCGCATGGCGCGCGAGCGCGCGCTGCACCGCGTGGAACACGTACTGGTGGATCGAGCGCGAATCGCGGAACCGCACTTCGATCTTCGACGGGTGCACGTTCACGTCGACCGCCTCGGGCGGCAGATCGAGGAACAGCACGTACGACGGGTAACGGTCGCCGTGCAGCACGTCTTCATACGCCGCGCGTACCGCGTGCGTGAGCAGCTTGTCGCGCACGAAGCGGCCGTTCACGAAGAAATACTGCTGGTCGGCACGGCCGCGGCTCGCGGTCGGCAGGCCCGCGCAGCCGTAGACGGCGAGCGGCCCCGCACGTTCGTCGAGCGGCAGGTGCGCGGTCGCGAAGCTGTCGCCGAGGATTTTCGCGACGCGCTGCGCGGGTTCGGTTGCATTCCAGTGCTCGACGGCCTTGCCGTTGTGCAGCACCGAGATCGCGACGTCCGGCCGCGCGAGGGCCGCGCGGCGGATCATTTCGACGCAGTGACCGAACTCGGTCTGCTCGCTCTTCAGGAATTTGCGGCGTGCGGGCGTGTTGAAGTACAGCTCGCGCACCTCGATCGTCGTCCCGACCGCGCCGGCCGCCGGCGATAGCGCGCCCGTGGTCGCGTCGATCTTCGTCGCATGCGCGTTGTCGGCCGTGCGGCTCGTGATCGACATCTCGGCGACCGATGCGATCGACGCGAGCGCTTCGCCGCGAAAACCCAGCGTCGCGACCGCCTCGAGCTCCTCGAGCGAGCGGATCTTGCTCGTTGCGTGGCGCATCAGTGCGAGCGGCAGCTGGTCGGGCGGAATTCCGCAGCCGTCGTCGGTGATCGAGATGCGCTTGACGCCGCCTTCCTCGAGCACGATGCGCAGCGTCGTCGCGCCGGCGTCCATCGCGTTCTCCAGCAACTCCTTGACGACCGATGCCGGACGTTCGACGACCTCGCCGGCAGCGATCTGGCTGATCAACTGGTCGGGCAGGGGCTGGATCGCGCGCAGCGGGCGCGGAGCGGGGGCGGACGCGGCGCCCGTGGCCGTTTCGGTGATTTCGGACATGGCCGAATTATAGCGAGGCGGCGCGGGCATGCCGGCGCCGCGGACCGTTACGTTTTTTCACGGAGCCTCAAGGGACTTTCGGTATGATGACTGCGTTTCGCGCGCCGCCTTGTGCGGTGGGCGCTTCCGCCGTCTCCGGCCGTTCAGGCCCTTTCGTCTTCGAGGAATCGCATTTGGATACGCTGCTTCATTTCGTCAACCTGGTCCTGCATATCGACGCGTTCCTCGGCGACTTCATCCGGCAGTATGGCGCATGGGTGTATCTGGTGTTGTTCCTGATCGTGTTCTGCGAGACGGGGCTCGTCGTGCTGCCGTTCCTGCCCGGCGATTCGCTGCTGTTCATCGGCGGCGCGTTCGCCGCGACCGGCGACATGAACGTCGGCGTGCTGATCGCGCTGCTGCTCGTCGCGGCGACTGTCGGCAATACCGTGAACTACCTGATCGGCCGCTGGATCGGGCCGAAGGTCTTCAATACCCACATCCCGGTGCTCGAGCGCTTCCTCGACCGCGCGGCGCTGGAGAAAACCCACTCGTTCTACGACAAGCACGGCGGCAAGACGATCGTGCTCGCGCGTTTCATCCCGGTCGTGCGCACATTCGCGCCGTTCGTGGCCGGCGCGTCGTCGATGAGCTTCACGCGCTTCCAGCTGTTCAACGTGATCGGCGCGCTGGTCTGGGTGCTGCTGCTGGTGTTGCTCGGCTACTTCTTCGGCAATATCCCGTTCGTTCGCCAGTACCTGAACGTGATCGTGCTGGTCGGGATCGGCGCGGCGATCGTGCCGATCGCGCTCGGCGCGTTGTGGAAGCTGGTGCGCGGAAAGCACTCGGACACTACGCAGAAGACGAGCGGGCGCTGAGCCGGCGTCTTTCATTCTGCTCGACAAGAAAGCGTGCCGGCCGCGGGCTGCCACGCTTTCTTTTCGTCCGTGCCGGCCAGCGCGCTGCGTGCATCACGCGTTGCGATGCGAGACCGGCGTTTCGGGCGTCGGATAACCGGCCTCGCGGAACGTCTCGAGGATCACGCGGTTGGTATCGCAATACACCTGCCAGTAGTTCTCCGGCTGCGTCGACGGACGCACGAACAGCAGCGGGCCTTCCGGCGTGAACTGCAGCACGCCGACGTCCGGCGCCGGCACCTTCATCACGTTAGGGACCAGCTGGATCCGCGTCTTCAGGCGGTTGATCGCGTCGGCCGCGTCGACGCTGTTCGCGATCTTCGCGGTCAGGTCGACGCGGCGATGCGGCGTCGCGCTGTAGTTCGCGATGTTGTCCGAAAAGATCTTGTTGTTGCCGACGATCGTCACGACGTTGTCGGCGGTGATGATCGTCGTGCCGAACAGGCCGAGTTCCTTCACGGTGCCCGTCACGCCGCCTGCGGTGATCACGTCGCCGATCTTGAACGGACGCAGCACCTGCATGAACACGCCGGCGGCGAAGTGCGCGAGCAGCCCGCCCCACGCGGTGCCGATCGCGAGGCCGAGGCCGGCGAGCAGTGCGGCGAACGACGTGGTCTGCACGCCGAAGATCTGCAGGATCGCGAGGATCAACAGGACGGTCAGCAGCACGCTGACGACGGAAGTCAGGTAGTCGGCGAGCGTCGGGTCGACCTTGCCGCTGCGGCGCACGACCTTGCCGAGCAGGCCGGTGCCGAGGCGGATCGCCCAGCGGCCGACGAACCACAACGCGATTGCAGCGAGCAGGTTCAGGCCGAAGTCGAGGCCGCGGGTCATCAGGAATTGTTGCGCGGTGTGCAGATCGATCATGCATTCTCCCCGGTAGATGAGCGCAGAGGCGCGAAAATGGAAGCGTTCGGTTCCAGACGGTCGGACGTTTATAACGCGACTGCTGCGCCGCGACAACCGGGCCGCTCGACTCGCCGCGGGATTCTCGCGACGCCGTGGCGGCGACGCGCTTCATTTCATCGCAGGCATCTGCGAAGTCGCGACAACGCATGCATTTTTGATGCGTCCGCAACGAGCCTACTTGTGTCGCGGCTCGAACGGCCGCTGCTGCACGTCCGCTCCGTGCGCGACGATCGCCATGCTTTCAGGCACTTCCTCCCACGCGCCGCGCAGATCGACGAGCGGCTCCGACACGACCATGAACGCATCGTCGCCCGCTTCCGCGATACGCGGATTGTGCGGATAGAGTTCGTGCAGGTGCTTGAACGACGTGCTGTGGAACAGCGAGCGCGATTGCCGTTCGCTCGAGTAACGCACGGCGATGATGCGCTCGCCGTCGGTCGCGCAGATCGTCATGTTGAGCGGCTCGGCGACGCGATACCGCACGGCGGCTTCCTCGATCACGCCGACCATCCGCTCGAGCGCCGGCAGCGGCGTCTGCTCGAGTCCGTAGGTGAGCGCGAGACGGAACATCACCTCGGAGTCGGTCGACCCTTCGAGCGTGGGGAACAGTGCAGGGTCGATCTTCATCGTCAGATCGCGGCGCAGCTTGTGGAAATCGCGGATCAGCCCGTTGTGCGCGAACAGCCAGCGGCCGTGGCGGAACGGATGGCAGTTGGTTTCCTGAACGGGCGTATCGGTGGCCGCGCGAATGTGCGCGATGAACATTCGCGAACGGATCGCGCGCGCGGCCTCGCGCAGGTTGCGATCGTTCCAGGCGGGGTGCACGGAGCGGTAGCGAAACGGCAATTCGTCCCGGTGCCCGTACCAGCCGATCCCGAAGCCGTCGCCGTTGGTCGTCGTCGCGCCCAGCTCCGAATGCAGGCTCTGGTCGATCAGCGAATGCTTCGCGCGAAACAGTACGGTCTCGAGTTGGATCGGATTGCCCGTATAGGCGAGCCAGCGGCACATGGAGCGCTCCTTCGCGATGAATCCTCGCGCATGGTAGCCGAGTTCGCGACGCTTACGCGCCCACGCGAGTCGCCAACATGGGTCGCACATGGCACGCTCGTACGCGCGCGATGGGCAACCGCCCGGCCACGCGGCCGGGCGCCACGCCACGCCACGCAACGATGCGGTGCGGCACGACGATCGTGCCGCACCGCGCGGGCTCAGTCGCCGAGCGCGTCCATCACACGTGCCGAATAGACGAGCGCCGCACCCGCATTCAATGCGATCGCGACGCCGAGCGCTTCCGCCACTTCCTCCTTGGTCGCGCCATGCTTGGTCGCCTCGGCCGTATGCACGGCGATACAGCCGTCGCAGCGCGTCGTGACGGCCACCGCGAGCGCGATCAGCTCGCGCGTCTTCGCGTCGAGATGATTTGTCTTGGCGCCGGCGCCAGAGAGCGCCTTGTAGCCGGCCAGCGTGTCCGGCGACAGCTTCGCGATGTCGCCGATGCGGGTCATGAGTTCCTGCCGGTATTCGTTCCAGTTCAGCATGATGCGTCCTTTCGAGAAGAGGTCGGTCGGGCGGCGGATGCCGCTATCTCGGGCGATGCAGCGCCTATTGTGAGCGCTCGCGATGAGGGTTTCGATACGCTACAGTGTCAATTTTTAGCGCAAACGTCTCATGGACCCATTGAGCCAACTGTTGTCGCTCGGCCGGAGCCACGTCGAGCTCGATGTGCGCTGCCTGCTCGACGGCCCGTTCGCGATGCCGCACGACGCGTTGCCGCCCGGCGAGGCGGCGTTCCATCTGCTGCTGGCAGGCGCGTGCAGCCTGCGTACCGCCGACGGGCGCACGTTGCGGCTGACCGACGGCGATTTCGTGCTGCTGGCCGGCGGCGATGCGCACGATCTGTCCGATGCGGATGGCGGCGGCTCGCGGCCGGTCATGCCGTTGCGCGGTGCCGGCACGACCGGCGGCGCAGTGCTGCCGGTGAAGTCGAATCGCGATAGGCCCGACTCGGCCGATGCTGGTGTCGACCTGCTTTGCGGACGCTTCGTGTACGCGCGCGGCGCCGGCGAATTGCTGATGCGCACGCTGCCGCGCGTATTGCACGTGGGGCTGCGCGATGCATCGGGCCTCGCGTCGCTGCAACCGCTGACCAGTGTGCTGCGTGTCGAGGCGTCGAATGCGCAGCCGGGTGCGCGCGCGATCGTGAACGCGCTCGGGCAGGCGCTGCTCGCGTATGCATTGCGCGCGTACGGCCGCGATGCGCGCGTGCCGGCCGGCTGGCTCGCGCTCGCGGCCGATGCGCGGCTCGGCCCGTCGGTGCAGGCCGTGTTGCAGGCGCCGGCGCGCCCGTGGACGGTCGAGTCGCTCGGCGCGGCGTCGGCGATGTCGCGCGCGACCTATGCGCGGCATTTCCGCGAGAAGGCGGGGATGAGCGTCGGTGCGTTCGTCGCGCAGATCCGGATGATGCATGCGTGCGCGTTGCTTCAGGATACGCAGCGCGGGCAGGCGGAGATCGGGCAGGCGGTCGGCTATCAGTCCGAGGCCGCGTTCGGCAAGGCGTTTCGCGCGGTGCTCGGCACGACGCCGGGGCGATGGCGGCGTGCGCAACGTGGCGCGTAAGGCTGCCGGCGCGCGCGTCGCGCGGCGCGGCAAAGCTGCTACCATGCGCGAAACGTATTTCAACGACAACGATTCCGAACAAGAACCAACAAGAAAGAGAGGGCAAAAGCCATGAACCAGACCACCATCCAGCAGCCGTCGTTCGCATTCGTCGCGGCTTCGTGGGCCGCATTGATCGCCGGCTTCGCCGCATTCCTGATCGGCCTCTGGAATGCCGGCATGCAGCTCAACGAAAAGGGCTACTACTTCACCGTGCTCACGTTCGGTTTGTATGCGGCGATCTCGCTGCAAAAGAGCGTGCGCGACCGCGCGGAGGGCATCCCCGTCACCGGCATCTACTACGGGCTCAGCTGGATTGCGCTGCTGCTCTCGATCGCGCTGCTGGTCGTGGGCCTCTTCAACGCGACGCTGCAGTTGAGCGAGAAGGGTTTCTACGCGATGTCGTTCGTGCTCGCGCTGTTCGGTGCAGTGACCGTGCAGAAGAATACGCGCGACATGCAGGGCGCGAAGCCGCGTTTCGGCGATCCAGATTCCGCGCCGTCCGTAACCGAATGACGAGCCGCCGGCGGGCTGCTGCGGCGGTTCGCCGGTTCGCCTGCTTCAGCATCGTATTCATGCGCCGTCCCGCCGATTTCTTGGTCGATGTCGGCGTACGCGATCGCGCTGCGATGGGGATTCGATGAGAATGGGAGGCGCGGATAGCACCCGACGCGATGCCCGCTGCGCGGTAGAGATCGCATCGGAAGAGGGCGGAGCTCGCATGCGCACACATTCATGTGCGGCGAGCCGCGGAAATGAAAAAGGGGCTTCCGGTTTCCCGGAAGCCCCTTCTTTACATCTTGGTAGGCCGTGCGTGACTCGAACACGCGACCAACGGATTAAAAGTCCGCTGCTCTACCAACTGAGCTAACGACCCAAAGAGCAAAAGATTATAGCGGCGGGTTGCGAGACTGTCAACGACCCGTCACGATAATTTATTTGATGCTCTCGATCTTGCCCTGCGCCGTCTGCGCCGCGTTCGAGCCGGCGTACTGCGACACGACCTGCTCGAACGTCTTCTTCGCGGCCGCCTTCTGGCCTTGCTCGAGCTGGTTCGTCCCGATCGCGACGAGCGCGTCGGCCGCGCGCGGATGCTGCGGATACTTGCTCACGATCGCCTGCCAAGTCGCAGTCGAGCCGCGGTAGTCGCGCAGCGCGTATTGCGCATTGCCGAGCCAGTATTGCGCGGTCGGCTGATACGGGCTCTGCGGATACTTCGCGATGAAGCTGCGGAACGACGCCGCGGCCGCCTTGAAGTTGCCGTTGCGGAATTGCTGCTGTGCCGCGCTGAGCGCATCCGTTTCACCGGGCTGGACGGTGCCTTCGACACCATCGATCGTCGCCTGTTGCGGCTCGAACTTCTTGAGCCGCGTGTCGAGATCCTGGTAGTACTCCTTCTGCTGCCGCTCGAGCGTCGTCAGCCGGTTCGTCAGGTCCTCGTTCTCCCCGCGCAGCGTCGCGACCTGCTGGTTCAGCTGATCGATACGGCCGGATTGATCAAGGATCGTACGCTGGGCTGCCGACAACTGGCTGGACAGGTTGTCGCTCTTGCTGCGCAGATCGAGCACGGCGCGGCGCGCCTCGTTGTCGTCGAACATGCCGGCGTGCGCCGGCGCGGCCGACCACGCCGCGCCGGCGACGCAAAATGCTGCGGCCACGCGCAGCCAGGATACACGGTGCGTCATACGGCAATTCTTCCGTTACTTACTGTTGGTAGACGAGGTCGGCGCGACGGTTCTGCGCCCACGATGCTTCGTCGTGACCCGTTGCTTGCGGCTTTTCCTTGCCGAGGCTCACGGCTTCCATCTGCGAGTCGTTCACGCCGAGCAGCGCCATCGCGCGGCGGACGGCTTCCGCACGCTTCTGGCCGAGCGCGAGGTTGTACTCGCTCGTGCCGCGTTCGTCGGTGTTGCCCTGGATCAGCACGTGGCGCTGCGGGTGGCTCTTCAGGTACTGAGCGTGTTGCTGCAGCAGCGGCTGGTACTCGTCCTTCACCGAATAGCTGTCGAAATCGAAGTAGATGCTGCGCTTCGCGAGCGGGCTGTTCGGATCGTTCAGCGGATCGACGTTCACTTGCGCGACGTTGTCGGCGCTCGGTTGCGTGCTCATCGCACCCGCGTTGGCCTTGTCGTCGAGCTTCACGCCCGACTTACACGCTGCGAGCGCGCCGATCATCATTACGGCCAGGGCCAGACGAGCTTTATTCGACATCATGGTTAATCTCCTTGTGGTCATTGCATGAAGGGCCCCCACGACGGCTCACGAACGGAGCCGCCCTGGACGGACAGGATCTGCGGCGGCGCGCTGCCGTCGGAGGGCACTGCTGCCAGCACGTTGCGACCACCCGACTGGGTAGCGTACAGAATGTACTGGCCGTTTGCCGCGAAGCTCGGCGATTCGTCGCGATTGGTGTTCGTGATGGCGTTCGCCGCGCCGGTTTGCAGATCCTGAACGTACAGCTTGAACCCCCCACCCGTGCGGGAGATGTAGGCCAGCAGCTTGCCGTCCGGGCTGACACGCGGGCTGGTGTTGTAGCTGCCGGTGAAGGTTACGCGTTGTGCCGCGCCGGCGCTTTCGCCTTGCGCGGGCATCCGGTAGATCTGCGGCGCGCCGCCGCGATCGCTCGTGAAGTAGATCCAGCGGCCGTCCGGCGAGTAGAACGGCTCGGTATCGATCGAGCTGCTCTGCGTGAGCCGGCGCAGGCCGCCGCCGTTTGCATTGACCGAATAGATTTGCGTATTGCCCGTCAGCGACAGTGCGACGGCCAGCGTATCGCTGTCCGGCGACCACGCCGGCGCGCTGTTGTTGCCCTTCTGGTCGGAGACCATGTAGCGGCGGCCGGTCGGCAGATCATGGATGTAGACGATCGGCTTCTTGCGCTCGAACGACACGTATGCGACCTTCGTCCCGCTCGGCGACCACGCCGGCGAGATGATCGGCTCGGTGCTCGACAGCGCGATGCGTGCGTTCTGGCCGTCCGAATCCGAAATCTGCAACTGGTAGCGGTTGCCCGTCTTGATCACGTACGACAGCCGCGTGGCGAACACGCCGCGCACGCCGAGCAGCTTCTGGTAGATGTAGTCGGCGATCTTGTGGCCGGCCGTGCGCAGCGTGGTGTCGGTGGCCGTCAGCGACAGGCCGCCGAGGCTTTGCTGCTTCACGGTGTCGTACAGGATGAAGTTCACCTTGTACTGGCCGTTCGCTTCGCGGTTCACGCTGCCGGCGACGAACGCGTTCGCGCCCTTGGCCTTCCACGCACCGAGATCGACCGAGGCGGTCTCGGGCACGGGCGTGCTGCCCGCGTCGATGTTGGTGAATTTGCCGCTGCGGGCGAGGTCTGCGCGGACGATCGACGTGACCTGTTGCGGCAGGCCTGCCTCGTTCGCGAAGTTCGCGGTGGCGATGGGGAACTGGGTCGAACCGACGCCGGTGATCAGCACGTTGACCTGCGCGTTAGCGGCGCCGCCGGCCGCAATCAGACACGAGGCCACGAGTGCCCTGAAACCTAGTTTCGTCATCAAACTCATGCTTCTGCTTCCCATGTGACTTGGATCGCTGCGCAACCGCAGAGACAGTAAAAATACCCGATTCGTTCCCGTCCGGCAGCGACGCACGGAGTGTAAGCGCATTTGCGCTCACTCCGCCGCCTTGAAGGTAATCGTAATACTCGACGGCGTATGACCGTCAGTATCGGGCGGTAACGGAACCGACGCCTGGATCGCATTGACCACCGCCTGATCCCACCCCGAATTGCCGCTCGGTCGCGAGACCGAGACGCTCAGCAGGTCGCCCGAAGGCGTGCAGCGGATCTTGACGATCGTCGTGAGCCCCGCGCGCTCGCCACCCCAGACGATGTTCGGCTTCACGCGGCGGCGCACCTTGTCGGCATAGCCGGGCGATGCGGCGGTGCCGCCGGAACCCGTGCCGGTGCCGCTTTTCGCGAGGCCCTGGCCGCCGCCTTCGCCGGCACCCGCGAGGCCCTGCATCTGGGCGAGGCGCGCATTCCGTTCCCGGTCGAGCTTCGCCTTCGCTGCCGCATCGGCCTTCGCGCGCGCGGCCGCTTCGGCCTTTGCCTTCGCCTGCGCTTCCGCCTTCGCTTTCGCGGCGGCGTCCGCCTTGGCCTTTGCTGCCTGCTGTGCTTCGAGCTGCGCCTGTTTCTGCTGTTGCAGCTTTTGTTGCTCGAGCTTCTGCTGTTCGAGCTTTTGCTGCTCGGCGAGTTGCTGTTGTTTCAGTTTCGCTGCCTGCTTCTGCTTTTCGCGTTCGGCGGCCTTTTCCGCGGCGAGCGCGGCCGCCTGCTGCGCCGCGAGTTGCGCGCGGCGGGCTTCCTCTTCCTGCTGCTTGAGCTGCTGCGCGCGGCGCTGCTGCTCGAGCAGCGCTTCGCGCGCGGCCGCTTCCTGCTGGCGCTTCTTCTGCTGCAGCGCGATGTCCGCCTGTTCGTCCCGGACCGGGGGCGCGGGCGGTGCGACTTTCGCGGGCGGTGTGGGCGTGACCACGGGGCGCGGCGCAGGAACGTCGGGCACCTCGGTCCAGAGTTCGGCTTCGGCGCCGGCCGGCGTGCTGTTCTGCCACTGCACGCCGTGATAGAGGAACAGCGCGAGCAGCACGTGCATCAGCGCGGCGAGCGCGAACGCGCGCCAGGTGCCCCGCTCGCGAGGGGGCTGAGGCGGGTAGGCGTTGCCGCGCGTGGATTGCTGCCGGTTCATTGCGATTTGACGAGGAGGCCGACGCGCTTGACGCCGCGCGCCTTCAGATCCGACATCACGGTCATGACCGCATCGTACTGCACGGTCTTGTCGGCCGCGATCACGACCGGCTGGTCGGGATGGTCGGCCTGCCGGGCCGAGATGAAGCTGTCGAGCTCGGCCTTGGTCATCGTCTCTTCCTGCGTCGCGCCGGAGTCGCTCTTGTACTTGACGCTCATCGTGCGGTCGGCCTTGACGTTGACGACGACGGGCGGCGTCTGTTCCTGAGGCGCGGCGTTGCCGACGGTCGGCAGATTGATGATCGACGGCGCGACGAGCGGTGCCGTGACCATGAAGATCACGAGCAGCACGAGCATCACGTCGATGTACGGCACGACGTTGATGTCCGCCATCGCGCGGCGCGAACGGCCGCCTCGCATGCTCGATCGAATGGGACTTCCTGCCATGACGCGCTCCTTACTGGGCCTGACGCTGCAGGATGTTCGAGAACTCTTCGATGAAGGTCTCGAAGCGGATCGCGAGGCGGTCGATGTCGTGCGCGTAGCGGTTGTACGCAACCACGGCCGGAATCGCGGCGAACAGGCCGATCGCGGTGGCGACGAGCGCCTCGGCGATGCCCGGTGCGACGTTCGCGAGCGTCGCCTGCTGCACGTTCGCGAGACCGCGGAACGAATTCATGATCCCCCAGACGGTGCCGAACAGACCGATGTACGGGCTGACCGAGCCGACCGATGCGAGGAACGCGAGGTTCGCTTCCAGCACGTCCATTTCACGCTGGAACGACGCGCGCATCGCGCGACGCGCACCGTCGAGCACGAGGCCCGGGTCGCTGAGGCGCTTTTCCTTCGCCTTCAGGAACTCGCGCATCCCTGATTCGAAGATGCGCTCGAGCGCGCCGATCGTGTGGCGGTTGTTGGCCGCGCTTTGATACAGCGCCTGCAGGTCGCCGCCGGACCAGAAATCCCTTTCGAAGCGTTCGGTTTGCGCGCGGGCGCGGCGGATTGCAAACCACTTGCGGAAGATGAAGGTCCACGACATCAGCGACAGCAGCAACAGCAGCCCCATCACGGCCTGGGCGAGCACGCTCGCGTTGAGGACGAGGGAAATGATCGACAGGTCTTGAGAAGTGTTCATAGAGGTTTGAGTAACGTCCCTTCGGGGTGCCCGGCGAGCGCGCACGGCATGCGTGCGGCGCGGCGCGGCGGCGAGGCCTGGCGCCGAACCTTGCTTAGTATCGATTCAGCAAGGCAAGTTCATAGGCTTTGTCTAAACGGTGCTCATTGGAGCTTCGTTGACAATACAGTCTGCCCGGCGCCGATGACGGGCCCGCGTTGCAGCGCATCGAGTACGGCCGGCGGGATCGCCGCGGGCCGGATGCCCGTTTGGTCCACGCAACCGATCCGGATGTGTCCGGCGACGAGCAGCGTGTCGCCTCGCCACGCTTCCTGCGTGAACTCCACCGATGCGCGGCCGATACGTCCGGGCCGGCTCGTGATCGTCAGCGCGTCGTCGAGTCGCGCCGGCGCGCGGTAGTCGAGCGACGTGCTGCGCACGATGAAGATCGCGCCCGTGTCGTCGGCAAGGCGACGCTGGTCGATGCCGCACGCGCGCAGCCATTCAGTGCGGGCGCGCTCGAAGAATTTCAGGTAGTTCGCATAGAAGACGATGCCGCCTGCATCGGTATCCTCGTAGTACACGCGAACCGGCCAGGTAAAGCCGGAGGGCGCGTCCGGGGAGCGGGTAGGCTGAGTCATGGCGCGCATTCTACCGGAAGGCCGGGGCCGGATTCGTAACCGATTCGTAACGGAATGTAGTACGCCATCGCCCGCCGCAGGGCGGACCTGCGGCAGGCGTGCGGCGGTGTCAGCCGCGATGGATGGCGAGGCCGGCCGGCGCCTGGGCGACCGGCATCATCTCGATCGTATTGATGTTGACGTGCGCGGGGCGCGTCGCGATCCAGTAGATCGTGTCGGCGATGTCCTCGGCCGTGAGCGGCTGGACGTTCTGGTACACGTTCGCGGCCTTCGCGTCGTCGCCGCGGTAGCGCACGTTCGAGAATTCCGTGCCGCCGCACAGGCCCGGCTCGATATCGGTTACGCGCACCGGCGTGCCGATCAGGTCCGCGCGCAGGTTCAGGCTGAATTGTCTGACGAAAGCCTTGGTTGCACCGTAGACGTTCCCGCCAGGATACGGATAGGTGCCCGCCACCGAACCGAGATTGAAGATGTGGCCGCGGCCGCGCTCGATCATCCCCGGCAGCAACGTGTGCGTGACGGTCACGAGGCCCGAGCAGTTCGTGTCGATCATGGTTTGCCACTCGTCGAGGCTCGCCTTCTGGGCCGGCTCGACCCCCAACGCGAGGCCGGCGTTGTTGACGAGCACGTCGAGCGCCGCGAATTCGGCGGGAAGAGCGGCCGGCACGGCTTCGACGGCTGCGCGGTCGCGCACGTCGAGCTCGAGCGGCAGCAGCGCGTCGCCGAGTTCGGCCGCGAGCGCATCGAGACGATCCTTGCGGCGCGCGGTGGCGACGACGCGGTGGCCGCCGTTGACAAAGGCACGGGCGATGGCGGCGCCGAAGCCGGCGGACGCGCCTGTGACGAACACGATCATTGCTGCTCCTGGTCGGTAATAAAGTGGCCGATAGTATCCCGCAAGCCTACTGAGATTGCCGCACCGCGGCAAGGCGCCGACGCGCGCCGGAAGCGGCGCATATAACCTGGCCCTTATTGTGTCGGCACCCCTGCCGTGCGGTTGCCTATTCATGGCGCATCCAATAAACTAACGCGCTCATCACCCCTGCGTGACTGGCGATAGAACCCTTCGGGTTCAAGGTGGAGCATCCCACCGTGAAGCGCGGGGCGCCGTTTTTGCCGTTCGCCTGGGCAGCCGTTGTGCGCCGTTGCGTGCATCGCCGGTGGCTGTCCTGTCTCGCGTCATACGGATTCTTCCGCCATGTCGAGCTGGTTCCGCCAGCAGCGCAATGTACTCGGCCGCACCGGTCAACCTGTACACACTTAACGGAAACCGTATGTTTGACAGAGCCCAAAGCACCATCGCGAACGTTGATCCCGAACTTTTTGCAGCGATCGAGCAGGAAAACCGCCGCCAGGAAGATCACATCGAGCTGATCGCGTCGGAAAA
>NZ_CABVPL010000042.1 GCF_902499045.1 Burkholderia latens
CGGCGTCCTCCGGCGCGCGCTTCGCGGCCGGCTGGCTCTGCTGACCTTGCTGGCCGTCGTTGCGGCGCCGTTCGTCGCCGCGCGGCCCGCGCGGCGGCTTGCCCGCCTGCGGTTGGTGTTGTTGCTGCTGGCGCGGCTCGCCCTGCTGCCGGCGCGCATCGGCTGCACCTTGCGGGTGCTTCGCCGACGGCGCGTTGGCCCGCGTCGGCGCGGGACTTTTAGGTACATTCGACATGGGGGCGCATTATAATCCCGCCCATGAATTCCCAAACCGACCTCCCACCCGCCCAGACCGGCGCCGCGACGCCGCCGGCCGCCGACGATTCGGCCGCCAGCCACGCGCAGTTCGTCGACTGGATGCGCTCCGTCGCGCCCTATATCCACAAGTTCCGCAACAGCACGTTCGTCGTGGGGTTCGGCGGCGAGGTGGTGCAGCAGGGGCTGCTGAACGCGCTCGTGTCCGACATCGCGCTCTTGCAGGCGATGGGCATCCAGATCGTGCTGGTGCACGGCTCGCGGCCGCAGGTCGAGGAGCAACTGAGCCTGCACGGAGTCGAATCCGAGTTTTCGCACGGGTTGCGCATCACCGATGCGCGCGCGCTCGAGTCCGCGAAGGAAGCGGCCGGCGAAGTGCGTCTCGACATCGAGGCCGCGATCAGCCAGGGTCTGCCGAATTCGCCGATGGCGCACGCGCACATCAGCGTCGTGTCCGGCAATTTCGTGACCGCACGGCCGGTGGGGATTCTCGACGGGGTCGATTTCGCGCATACGGGCATCGTGCGCAAGATCGACGCCGAATCGATCCGCCATTCGCTCGCGAGCCGCAAGCTCGTGCTGCTGTCGCCGCTCGGCTTCTCGCCGACCGGCGAGGCGTTCAACCTGTCGATGGAAGACGTCGCCTCGGCCGCCGCGATCGCGCTGCGCGCCGACAAGATCATCTTCCTGACCGAAGCGCCCGGCATCGTCGACGACGAAGGCGTGCTGATTCGCGAAATGTCGCTCGACGCGGCGGCCGAGCTGCTCGATTCCGGCAACATCCAGGGCGACGACGCGTTCTTCCTGAAGCATTCGATCCGCGCGTGCCGCGGCGGCGTGACGCGTGCCCACCTGATCCCGCAGTCGCTCGACGGCAGCATGCTGCTCGAGCTGTTCCTGCACGATGGTGTCGGCACGATGATCTCGTACGAGAACCTCGAAAGCCTGCGCGAGGCGACGCCGGACGACGTCGGCGGCATCCTCGCGCTGATCGAGCCGCTCGAGTCGGACGGCACGCTGGTGCGGCGCGGCCGCCACCAGATCGAACGCGACATCGACCACTTCTCGGTGATCGAGCACGATGGCGTGCTGTTCGGCTGCGCGGCGCTGTACCCGTACCAGCAGGAAAAGATCGGCGAGATGGCGTGCCTCACGGTCGCGCCGGAAGCGCAGGGCTCGGGCGACGGCGAACGCCTGCTCAAGCGCATCGAGCAACGCGCCCGCGCGCGCGGCCTCACGCACATCTTCGTGCTTACGACGCGCACCGAGCACTGGTTCCTCAAGCGCGGCTTCGTCAAGGTCAGCGTCGACGACCTGCCGGAAGACCGCCGCAAACTCTATAACTGGCAGCGCAAGTCGCTCGTGCTGATGAAACAGCTCTGAGCGCAGGCACGACTGCCCTTCCCCCCAGACACCGATTACAGGAGAAGTACACGATGGCTCGAATGATCCAATGCGCGAAGCTCGGCAAGGAAGCCGAAGGTCTCGATTTCCCGCCGCTGCCGGGCGAGCTCGGCAAGCGCATTTACGAAAGCGTGTCGAAGGAAGCGTGGCAAGGCTGGCTCAAGCAGCAGACGATGCTGATCAACGAGAACCGCCTGAACATGGCGGACCCGCGCGCGCGCCAGTATCTGATGAAGCAGACCGAGAAGTACTTCTTCGGCGACGGCGCGGACCAGGCGTCCGGCTACGTGCCGCCGACGGAAGGCTAAAGCGCCGCGCATCTCGCGCGGAGGCCGGCCGGCCCGGCCTCGCCGCGAAGCACACCGAACGGCACCGTGTTATCGCACGGTGCCGTTCGCTTTTGGGCCGCTCGATCTTTGCTTGGCGCGAACCGGCGCAACGCGACGTACGATCCGCCCGGCGCCCGATACCGCGGAATCGCCACGTCGCCGCGTCGCGCCAGCCGGCGCGGCTCAACCCGCGGGTTTCAACGTACCGCGATCGCCGGGCGGCGCGACTTCGCCGTCCGGATTCGCCGCCCGCGTGGTTTCGGTACCCCATTCGGCCGCGTCGCTGCGCTCGGCGGTCGACAGCTCGTCCGCGCGGTAGCCGGTGCGATTGAGCAGCGCGAGCATGCACGCGAGCGACACGAGCGCATACAGGCCCGACGCGATCGCGACGCCGACGATGCTGCCGGTCGCGTTCAGGATCGCCTGCGCGAGCACCGGCGTGCCGCCGCCGACGACGAGCGCGCTCAACTGGTACGCGAGCGACAGCCCCGTATAGCGGATGTTGGCCGGAAACACGCGCGCGAGCACGCCGCCGACCGCACCGTAGAACATCGCCGACGGGATCGTCGAGATGCACATCCCCGCGACGGCGATCCAGTACGAACGCGTCGCGAGCGCATGGAACATCACCGGCATCAGCACGATCTCGGGAATCAGGATCCAGCCCATCGCGCGCCGCATGTCGACCTTCGACACGAACCATGCGCCGACCGGCTGCATCAGGAACTGCACGACCAGCGAGATCGACAGGATGCCGAGGAACGTGCCCTGCGCGTAGCCGAGCTCCTTCGTCGCCCACGACAGCGCGAACGTGCTGCGAAAGTACGTGACGTTGATCACCGGCAGCGTGCCGGCCGCGAGCAGCACGACGGGCCAGTGATCGCGCACGACGTCGCGCAGCGGCAGCTTCACCGTGCGCTTGCGCGCGAGCACGCGCTGCATGTCGAGCGATTCCTCGAGCCGCAACCGGATCACCATGCCGATGATCACGAGCACCGCCGACAGCAGGAACGGAATGCGCCAGCCCCACGTCACGAACGACGGCGCCGGCAGCGCGCTCAGCGCGAAGAATGCGGCGGTGGCGAGCAGGTTGCCGGTGGGCGAGCCCTGCTGCGCGAACGCCGCATACAGGATGCTGCGGTGCTTCGGCGCGTTCTCGCTCGCGATCAGCACCGCGCCACCCCACTCGCCGCCGACGGCGATCCCCTGCAGCACGCGCAGCACGACGAGGCCCGCGGGCGCCCATACGCCGATCGATGCGTAACCGGGCAACAGGCCGATGCCTGTCGTCGCCAACCCCATCATCACCAGCGTGATCACGAGCGCGGTCTTGCGGCCGACGCGATCGCCGAGATGCCCGAACGCGATCCCGCCGAGCGGCCGCGCGGCGAAGCCGGCCCAGAACGTGACGAACGCGAGCAGCGTCGCGACGCCGGGGTTCATCGTGCTCGAGAAAAACACCTTGCCGAACACGAGCGCGGCGGCGGTGCCGTAGATGTAGAAGTCGTACCACTCGATCGTGGTGCCGACGAACGCCGCGACGGCGGCGCGGCCTGGCCGCGGCTGCGCGGCGCTCGGGGATTGCGGACGGCTCATCGATGTCTCCATGTATGTGATCGGCGGCGCGACTGCCGCGCGCGTGGCCTGTTCGCCTGCCTTGCGCCGCCGGCGGGCGGGGGTGCTGCTTCGTGCTGCGCCGGTGCTGCGTGGATGCCGCGCTGCGTTACGTCGGGCTAGCCCCGGATGCGCACGCAGCGGCCGCGAGCGCTCGTTCACATCGGCTCGGGCGCGATCTTCAGCACGCCGGCGTCGAGCAGTTGCTGCTCGAGGGCGCGATCGACGCCGAGCCGATCGAGCACCGCGCGCGTATCGCGGCCGAGCGCGGGCGGCGCCGACCGGTAGGTCGCCGGCGTGCGCGACAGCTTCACCGGCGATGCCGTACCGCGATATGCGCCGATCTCGACGAACAGCTCGCGATGCAACGCGTGCGGGTCGCGCGCGACGTCGGCGACCGTGCGTACCGGCCCGCACGGCACGCCCGCTGCCATCAGGTCGCGCGCGAGCGGCTCGCACGGGTGTATGGCGAGCCGCGCTTCGAGCTCCACCTTCAATTCGCGCCGATGCGCGCAGCGGCTGCGGTTGCCGACGAAGCGCGGATCGCTCGCGAGCGCCGGGGCGCCGAGATGCGCGACGAGCCGCGCGAACTGCCGGTCGTTGCCGACCGCGAGGAAGATCGGCACGGTCGCCGTTCGGTAGCTGTCGTACGGCGCGATGTTCGGATGCGCGTTGCCGCTGCGCTCGGGCACGCGCGCCGAGCCGAAGAAGTTCGGCAGATGCGGATGCAGCAGCGACACGCCGCAGTCGTACAGCGCGATGTCGATCGACTGGCCCTGCCCGCTTTGCTCGCGCTCCGCGAGCGCGAGCAGGATGCCGGCCAGCGCGTTGAGCCCGGTGACCATGTCGACGATCGGCAGGCCGATTCGCGTCGCCGCACCGTCGCGCTCGCCGTTCACGCTCATCAGCCCGGCCATCGCCTGGATCACCGCGTCGTAGCCGGGCAGGCCGCCGAGCGGGCCGTCCGCGCCGAAGCCCGTCACCGCGCAGTGGATCAGACGCGGCAAACGCGGCTGCAGGTCGCGCGCGTAGTCCATTCCCCAGCGCGCGAGCGTGCCGGGCTTGAAGTTCTCGACGAGCACGTCGGCGTCTTCGAGCAGGCGCCACAGGATCGCGCGCCCTTCTTCGCGGGACAGGTCGAGCGCGAGCGCTTCCTTGTTGCGGTTCACGCCCATGAAGTAGCACGCGGTGTCGCCGACGAACGGCGGCCCCCAGCCGCGCGTCTCGTCGCCGTCGGGCGGCTCGATCTTGATCACCGTCGCGCCGTGGTCGGCGAGCGCCTGCGTGCAGTACGGGCCGCCGAGCACGCGGCTCAGGTCGACGACCTTCAGGCCGTCCAGCGCGCCGCGACGCGAATTCGCAGCCATCGCTTTCGTCGCTGTCGTCGCATTCATCGCTCGACCTCCGGCAGCAGGTCGAGCGCCATGTCGAGCGGCACCGGCAGGCCACGCACCAGCGCGTCGAACGCCGCCGCTTCGTCGTCGCGCGACGCGGGTGCGAGCGGGTCGACCGGCAGCAGCTTGTGGCGCACGATCAGGTGCGCGAGCGCGAGACGCCGGTAATCGGGCGCGAGCTGCGCACCCTCGCAGGCCATCAGCACGGCCGCGCTCGCGTAGTACAGCGCCGACGCGGCCTGCCGCACACACGCGTCGTCGCCGTCGGAGGCCACCCTGGCGAGCGCGTCGCATGCGCGCGCGAGAATCCGCCGCAGCGCCGCGCGGCTCGCATCGGGCAGCGGCGCGGCGCCGAGCCGGTCGCCGAGGAACGCGCGCAGCGCGTCGAGCGCCTGCTCGCGCTGCGCGGCGCGCGCGACGTCGAGCGCGACGATGTTGCTCGTGCCTTCCCAGATCGAGCCGAGATGCGCGTCGCGCACGAGCCGTGCGTCGCTCCATTCCTCGATGTAGCCGATGCCGCCGCGCACTTCCATCGCATCGCCCGTCACGCGGCGCGCATCGCGGCATGCGCGGAACTTGATCAACGGCGTCAGGATGCGCACGCAGCGCGCGGCCTGCGCGTCGCCCGCATCCGCATGCGGCAGCAGCAACGCGATCTGCATGAACATCGCGCGCGCGGCTTCGGCGGGCAGCAGCATCTTCATCAGCTGGCGCTGCATCAGCGGCATCTCGATCAGCTTGCGGCCGAACGCGGCGCGGTGCGCGGCCACGTGCAGCGATTCGTTCAGCGCGCGCCGCATCAGCCCGGCCGCGCGCACGCCGTTCGACAGCCGCGACATGTTGATCATGTCGGCCATCTGGTGGAAACCGCGGCCGATCTCGCCGATCAGATACGCGTGCGCGCCTTCGAGCGCGATCTCGCCGCTCGCCATCGAACGGCTGCCGAGCTTGTCCTTCAGCCGCACGATCCGGTAGCGGTTGCGCGTGCCGTCCGGCAGCATCTTCGGCAGCAGGAACAGCGCGAGCCCGTTGATGCCGTCCGGCGCGCCGTCGGGCCGCGCGAGCACCATCGCGAGATCGGCGTCCGCGTTCGAGCAGAACCACTTGTCGCCGTAAAGGCGCCATATCGTGTCGCCGTGCGCGTCCGTCTCGCGTGTCGCGCGCGTCGCGATGCGTGCGACGTCGGAGCCGGCCGCCTGTTCGGTCATGAACATCGCGCCCTGGAACAGCGTGTCGAAATCGCGCGACGCAAGCAGCGGCAGGTAGCGCTCGACGAGTTCAGGCTCGCCGAAGCGGCGCAGCGTGCGCGTCAGCGAGTCGGTCATGCTGACCGGGCAGCACAGTCCGAATTCGGCCTGCACGAACAGGAACGTCAACGCGTATTTGACGAGCGGCGCCACCGCTTCCGGCTGATGGCTCAGCGACGCGAGCCCGAGCTCCGAATACGCGACGCGTTCGAGCGCGACATACGCGGGATCCTTGTCGATCCGCTGCACGGCTTCGCCGCGCCGGTTGCGATGTTCGAGCACCGGCGGATGCTTGTCGGCGCGCGACGCCCATTCGTCGAGTTCGCCCGACACGCGCGCGCCGAGCGCGTGCAGCTGCGGTTCGAGCGCCGCGTAACGGGCCGCGCCGAGATGCAGCTTCAGCAGCGCGCCGAGATCAGGATCGGCCGTGAAGAAATTGATCCCGCGGCTGTCGGGGATGTTGTTGGCTGCGCCGAGATCCGGCGTGCGAGCGATGTCGTTCATGCATGCGTCTCCAGGATGGCCCGGCTGCCGGCCGGCGCCCGCGCGGCGATCGCGCGAACGCCGGGTGCCAGGCGTTCAGCAGAGCGTAGGCGCACGATCGATAAGCGTCCAATACAGGATTTGTCCGGTACGATAGACAGCGCTTATCAATGCCGATGCGGAGGAGACACCATGGAACTCAGGCAGTTGCGCTACTTCGTGGCGGTCGCCGAGGAACTGCATTTCGGACGCGCGGCGAAGCGCCTGTTCATCTCGCAGCCGGCGCTCAGCTTCGACATCCGCAAGTTCGAGGGCACGCTCGGCGTGCAGCTCTTTTCGCGCAGCAACAAGACGGTCGCGCTGACCAACGCCGGCGCGGTGCTGCTCGGCGAAGCGCGCCGGCTGCTGCTGCAGGCGGCCGAGGCCGAGCGGCTCACCGTGCGCTCGGCGTCGGGGCTCGCGGGCCGGCTGCGGATCGGCTTCGTCCATTCGATGCTGTATCGCGGGCTGCCCGATGCGGTGCGGCGCTTCGAGGCCGACTATCCGGGCGTCGAGATCGTGCTGAGCGAGATGAACACGCAGGCGCAGGTGCAGGCCATCCAGCGCGGCCAGATCGATCTCGGCTACGCGCACTGGGGCCACTGCCCGCCCGAGGTCGAATCGGCGCAGGTCTATGCGGAGCCGTTCGTGTGCTGCCTGCCGGCCGCGCATCCGCTCGCGCGGCGCCGTCAGGTCGCGCTCGCCGCGCTGGCCGCGGAGCCGTTCATCCTGTTTCCGCGCGATGCGGCGCCGCACTATCACGACCTGATCATCGCGCAGTGCGTGAATGCGGGCTTCAGCCCGCTGATCCGCCACGAGGCGCGGCTGTGGCAGACGATCCTGTCGATGATCGAGTTCGGGATGGGCATCGCGCTGGTGCCGCGCGTGCTGCAGCAGGTGAAGAGCGAGCGGCTCGCGTTCCGGCCGCTGAAGGATGCGTCGCTCGAGTCGCGCACGCTGGAGTTGAAGCGCAGCGGCACTGCCGAACCGGTCGCGCTGCGCTTCGCCGACTACGTGCGCGCGTCGATCGACGCTTTGCCGGCGCTCGCGGGCTGAGGCGGCGCGCCGTTGCGTCGCGCCGGTACTGATCCGTTACTTTGCCTCCGGCTGCAGCGCCGGCTGCGCGCGCCGGTACCACACCGCGTAGACGACCGACAGCGCGATCAGGAACGGAATGCCGAAGATCGGCGTCATGTGGAATTCGGCCGTGAAGTAGGTCGTCACCATCACCGCGAGCATCAGCGCCGCGCCGAGCAGCGTCAGCAGCGGAAAGCCGCGCATCCGGAACGCGGGCGCCGGCAGGCCCAGCGCCGCGCGACGCCGCCGGAAGCAGTAATGCGTGACGAAGATCATCATCCACGTGAACAGCGCGCCGAACATCGACACCGCCATCATGATCGTGAACGACGCGTCCGGATACAGCACGCTCAGGACCGTCGCGAGCGCGATGCCGAGCGTCGAGAGCAGCAGCGCGCCGAACGGCACGCCGCGCGCATTCACGTCTCCGAGCGCCTTCGGCGCATAACCCGCTCGCGACAGGCTGAACATCATCCGCGTCGTGATGTAGAGCTGGCTGTTCATCGCGGACAGCGCGGCGATCAGCACGACGAAGTTGATCAGCCCGGCCGCGCCGGGCAGGCGAATCGCCTCCATCACCTTCACGAACGGGCTCTCGTCGCGCCCCGCCGCCGTCCACGGCACGATCGCGAGCATCAGCGCGAGCGTGACGAGGTAGAACAGCACGAGCCGCACGATCGTCGAGCGGAATGCGCGCGTCACCGCACGCTCGGGATCCTCCGCCTCGCCCGCCGCGACCGCGATCATCTCGATGCTCAGATAGCTGAAGATCGACACGATCACCGCGACCCACATCCCCCACATGCCCTTCGGAAAGAAGCCGCCGTGCCCGGTGTAATGGTGGAAGCCTGCGCGGGCTGCACCGTCGCCGACCAGCGCCGGATCGGCAAACACGACGTACGCGCCGAGCACGATGAAGCCGACGATCGCCGCGATCTTCACGACCGAGAAACCGTATTCGACCGCGCCGAACACGTCGACGCTGCGCGCGTTGACGAACACGAGCAACGCCGAGAAGCCGACGATCCACAGCCAGCCCGGCACGCCCGGGAACCAGTACTTCATGTACAGCGCGATCGCGGTGACTTCGGTGCCCACCGCGAGCACGATGCACGCCCAGTACGCATAGCGCACGAGGAACCCGGCCCACGGGCTCACGTAATGTTCGGCGTATGCGCCGAACGACCCGGAGGTCGGGTGCGCGACCGTCATCTCCGCGAGACAGCCCATCAGCAACAGCGAGATGAACGCACCGATCGCGTAGCTGACGAGCACGCTCGGGCCCGCGAAGCCGATCGCGAACCCGCTGCCGAGAAAGAGACCGGTGCCGATCGCACCGCCGATCGCGATCATCGCCATCTGCCGTGCGGAAAGCGTGCGGCGCAGACCGTGCTCGCGCGCCGCGATGTGCTGGAATTGCCCTTCTGGTTGCATCGAATGACCTCGTTTCAAAACGTGTGTCCGGCCGAAACGTCGACGGCGCGCGGACCGGTGCCGGACTGCACCGGCCACCGCGCGCCGCGTACTCAGAACAGGTGGCGCAAGCCGGCCGCGATGCCCGTCTGGTTGCCGCGTCCGGGCATTTCGGTGAACGCGCCGCCGGTCACCCGGTTGTAGTCGATCGTCGCGTAGACCTGCGTCGCCTTCGACAGCGCGTACTCGGCCTCCAGCACGCCCGTATAGCGCTTGCCGTCGTTACCGGCGATGCCGTTGACGTTGCGGATGTCGTCGTAGTACGCGACGGCCGTCACCGATACCGCCGGCGTGACCTTCACGCTCGCGCCGGTATAGAAGATCGCGTCGCGGCGCGGGTTGTCGGCGAACGAACCGTAGGTCACGTCGCGGCCCGGCGCGTTCAGCAGCTGCTGGTCGAGCATCCCCGTGCGGTCGATGCCGCCGAGATAGCCCGCGTACAGCGTCGCCGCGCCGTACGCGTAGCGTGCACCGGCGCCCCACGCCTGCTGTGCACGGCTCGTCAGGTCGCGCACCTGCTGGTAGGTCGCGCCGATCATCAGCCCACCGACCGTGTACGACCCGCGCGTGCCCCAGTACGCATTCGCGCCGAGGCTGCCGGCGACGCCGCCGAAACCATAGCTCGCGCCGACGTTCAGTCCGCCGAACGTGCCGTCGTAGCTGACCACGTTGCTCGCGCGGCCCTGCGTGAGGAAGTACGGCCACATGTTGGCCGGGTAGTTGCCGACCGTCAGCGGATCGAGATCGCCGAACAGGTTGAACGCTTCGGTCGCCTGCCGTCCGAGCTTCACCGTGCCCCAGTCGCTCGCCAGGCCGACATACGCGTAGCGGCCGAACAGCGCGCCGTCGAGCTGCCCGTTCTGCGGCTCGAAGCCGCTCTCGAGCCGGAAGATCGCGCTCAGCCCGTCACCGAGCGCTTCGCTGCCCTTCAGCCCCCAGCGGCTGTTCGTGATCGCGCCGTTGGTCATCTGCACGCTCGCGTCGTTCGACGCGTTCGCATGCGTCGTGTAGCGGATACTCTGGTCGACGATGCCGTACAGCGTCACGCTGCTCTGCGCCATCGCGCCGCTCGCGGCGAGCAGGCCCGCCATTGTCTGCAATGCGAATCGATTGATGCTTGTCACCTTCGTCTCCATCCTTGTCCGAGTTATCGATGTGTGCTGGTGCTGGTGCTGGCTTGGCGCGGTGGCCGTGCGGTCGACGCATGCGGCGCATGTTATCGAGGACGAAATAGAATGAGCTTCACTTTTCGATGACGAATCACCCAGATTGCAGTAGAGTCTGCGTCTTTCATCTCAATAACAACGGGATTCTGCGAAATGGATCTGGATCGAACCGACATGCGGATCCTCCGACACCTCGAGCGGGACGGACGCATCAGCAATCAGGACCTCGCGAACGCGATCGCGCTGTCGCCGTCGGCGTGCCTGCGGCGCGTGAAGCTGCTCGAGGAACGCGGCGCCATTTCGGGCTATCGCTGCACGATCGAGCCGAAGAAGGTTGGCGTCGCATTCGAAGCGCTCGTGCACGTGGCGATGCGGCCGGACGTGCCCGAATGGCACGACCGCTTCGTGGAGGCGATCCAGCAGTGGCCGGAAGTCATCGCCGCGCAAGTCGTGACGGGCGGCTCGAATTACGTGCTGACGGTCCGGGCGCGCGACCTCGACCACTATTCCGACTTCGTGATCAACCGGCTGCATCGCGCGGCGGGCGTGATGTCGATCAATTCGAGCATCGTGCTCGCGACGCTCAAGCGCGACGGCTCGATCCTCGATCTCGTCGAGCCGTCGACGGCCGGCTGACGGACTTTTTGCGCCGGCCTGAAAAATATTTGAAGAAAGTACTTTACGAGCCCAAAAAGCTCTGACATAATTTCAGCTTCTTTGGGCGGTTAGCTCAGCGGTAGAGCACTGCCTTCACACGGCAGGGGTCACTGGTTCGATCCCAGTACCGCCCACCAAAGAATTCAAGGGCCTGCGTCTCACGACGCAGGCCCTTTTCGTTTTGCGCGTCGCGTTTTCGCGGCTCGCCGCCCCTGCCGCTTCCTTTCGCGCGCGAACCCGTTCGACGCGCAACGACGCTTCGGCCACATGCAATCGAAGCGTCGCGACGACTGGCTACCCTCCCCGCCCGACCCGTTGCGCCGTCGCATCGAACGCGCGCCTCGCCTTGTCGACGATCTCGTCGACCTCCGCTTCGCGAATGACCAGCGGCGGCGACAGCAGCATCCGGTCGCCGGTCGCGCGCATGATCAGGTTGCCGTTGAAGCAGAAATCGCGGCAGATCGTGCCGATATCGACGCTCGCATCGAATCGCTCGCGCCCCGCACGATTGCGCGCAAGCTGAACGCCCGCGACGAGCCCCGCCCCCGCAATCTCGCCGACGATCGGATGATCGCCCAACGCGTCACGCAGACGGCGCTGGAAATACGGCCCGATATCGCGCTTCACACGCTCGACGATCCCTTCGTCGCGCAGCAGCTTCAGGTTCGCGACCGCCACCGCGGCCGCGACCGGATGGCCCGAGTACGTGAGGCCGTGGTTGAATTCGCCGTTGTCGATGATCGGCCGCGCAACGCGTTCGTGAATGCCGACCGCGCCCATCGGCACGTAGCCCGACGTCAGCCCCTTCGCCATCGTGATCAGGTCCGGCTCGAAGCCGAAGTGCTGATGCGCGAACCATTCGCCGGTGCGCCCGAACCCGCCGATCACTTCGTCGGCCACCAGCAGGATGTCGTACTTGCGGCAGATTCGCTGGATTTCCGGCCAGTACGTCGACGGCGGGAAGATCACGCCGCCCGCGCCCTGGAACGGCTCGCCGATGAACGCGGCGACGTTCTCCGCGCCGAGCTCGAGAATCTTCGCTTCGAGCTGCTGCGCACGCGCGAGGCCGAAGGCTTCCGGCGTCTCGCCGGCCTGCGCGTCGCCGAAGAAATACGGCTGATCGATGTGCACGATGTGCTCGACCTTCGACGGCATCTGCTCGTGCATGTAGCCCATCCCGCCGAGCGTGCCGCCGGCGATCGTCGAGCCGTGATAGCCGTTCCTGCGCGAGATCACGTATTTCTTATGCGGCTTGCCCTGCACGCGCCAGTACTGATGCACGAGTCGCAGTACGGTGTCGTTGCCTTCCGAGCCGCTGTTGCAATAGAAGAAGTGGTTGAAGCCGGCGGGCGTCACTTCGGCGAGCATCGCCGACAGTTCGATGATCGGCGGGTGCGTCGTCTTGAAGAACGTGTTGTAGAACGGCAGTTCCTGGATCTGGCGATATGCGGCATCGGCCAGTTCCTTGCGGCCGTAGCCGACGTTCACGCACCAGAGCCCGGCCATCCCGTCGATGATCTTGTTGCCGTCCGAGTCCCACAGATACACGCCGTCGGCCTTCACGATCACGCGGCTGCCCGCGCGATTGAGCGCCCCCATGTCCGAGAACGGGTGGATATGGTGCGCGGCGTCGAGCGCGCGGTATTCGGCGGTCGGCCGCGCGGCGACGGTTTCGTTTCGTTCGGTCATGTTGCCTCCGCTGGTCGGTGCCGCACGCTCACACGTGCAGCAGAAGATGGCGACGCTCCCACGAACTGATCACGCGGAAGAACGCTTCGTATTCGGTTTCCTTCAGCGCCAGGTACGCCTTCACGAACTTGTCGCCGAGAATGCCGGCGAGCGGCGTGCACGCGGCCATCAGCGAGATTCCCTCCTCCAGGTTGCGCGGCAGCTGGTACGGAAGGTCGTAGCCGTCGGATGCGATCGGCTCGGTCGGCTCGAGCTGCTGCGTGAGACCGAGATAGCCGGCCGCGAGCGTCGCCGCGAACGCGAGGTACGGGTTGCAGTCGACGCCCGGAATCCGGTTCTCGATGCGCCGCGCGACGGGCGCCGACTGCGGAATCCGGAAGCCGACCGTGCGATTGTCGTAGCCCCACTGCACGTTGATCGGCGCGGCCATGAAGCGCGACAGCCGGCGATACGAGTTGATGTACGGCGCGAAGATCGGCATCAGCGCGGGCGTGTACTTCTGCAGCCCGGCGAGATAGCTATGGAACATCGGCGACACGACGCCGCCCTCGTCGGCGAACAGGTTGCGGCCCGTGCGCACATCGGCGAGGCTCTGGTGGATGTGCATCGCGGAGCCGGGCTCGCCTTCCATCGGCTTGGCCATGAACGTCGCGTACATGTTGTGGCGCAGCGCGGCCTCGCGCACCGTGCGCTTGAACAGGAACACCTGGTCGGCAAGCGACAGCGCGTCGCCGTGCATGAAATTGATCTCCATCTGCGCGGCGCCGACCTCGTGGATCAGCGTCTCGATATCGAGGCCCTGCATCTCGCAATATTCGTAGATGTCCTCGAACAGCGGATCGAACTCGTTGACGGCCTCGATCGAGTACGACTGGCGGCCGGTTTCCGCACGGCCCGTGCGCCCGACCGGCGGACGCAACGGCAGGTCGGGGTCGGCGTTCATGTCGACCAGATAGAACTCGAGCTCCGGCGCGACCACGGGCTTCCAGCCCTTCTCCTTGTACAGGTCGAGCACGCGGCGCAGCACGTAGCGCGGCGAAATCTCGACCGGCGAGCCGTCGAAATGCACGCAGTCGTGAATCACCTGCGCGGTCGGATCGACGGCCCACGGAATCAGGCAGATCGTCGAAGAATCGGGCACGCACACCATGTCGGGATCGGTCACGCCGGTCAGCGTGCCGTCCTCCGGATAATCGCCGGTGACGGTCTGCACCATCACGGCCTGCGGCAGGCGCATCGATTCCCCGGACTCGAACTTGTTGCGCGGAATGATCTTGCCGCGCGCAATGCCGGCCATGTCGGGAATGATCGCCTCGACTTCGGTGATGCGGTGCTGACGCAGGAATTCGCTCAGTTCGGGTTGCATGTCGGCCTCGTTAGTCGATGTCGATGTCGGATGCGGCCGACGGCGGCATCGCGCCGCCGGCCGCATGAACGCGGTGCGCCATCCGCGCGCGGCACGCCGCGCCGAATGCCCCGAAGATGTCGCGCGACAGCGGTTGCTCCGCGTGTCGCCATTCGGGATGCCACTGCACGCCGAGCGCGAACGCACGCGCGCCGCGCACGCTGACGGCTTCGATCAGCCCGTCGGGCGCGCTCGCCTCGACGGCGAGCCCCGCGCCGAGCCGCGCGATGCCCTGGTCGTGCAGCGAATTGACCAGCGCGTCCTGCGCACCGCGCGCGACCCGCTGCAACAGGCCGCCGGGCGCGAACTGCACGCGGTGCGCGGGGCCGTACTGCCGCTCAAGCGGATCGCCGTCGCGTTCGCGATGGTCGTCAAAGCCCGGGCTCGCGTGGAGCCGCTGATGCAGCGTGCCGCCATACGCGACGTTCAGTTCCTGCATCCCGCGGCAGATCGCGAGCACGGGCACGCCCGCGTCGATCGCGGCGCGGATCAGCGGCAGTGCGGTCGCGTCGCGCGCGGGGTCGTGCAGCGTGTCCGGCGTACTCGCAGGGCCGCCGTAGCGATGCGGCTCGACGTTCGAATAGCTGCCGGTCAGCAGCAGCCCGTCGATCGATGCGACGATCGCATCGGCCGGCTGGCGTGCGCCGAGCGCGGGCAGCACGAACGCGAGCGCGCCGGCGCCGTCGACCAGCGCGACCAGATACTTCTCTCCGGCCGTGTGGTTCGGATGGGCGCCGCGCATGATGCGGTCGGCGGTGACGGCTACGATCGGGCGCGGTCGCATGATCGCCTCCGCGGTGAGTGCGCGCCGCGCGCTCGGTCACGCGCGCGATACGGCGAAAACTGGTGTGGGCACGGCACGCGCGCGTGCGCGGCCGCGCTGCGCGGACGATGCGGCAGCCGGCCGGGCGACCCGATGCGAAGGCGGAAAAGGACGCTAGGGCAACAACGAAGCGCTGCCGTCGCACTGCACCGCGCTGAACACGTGCGCGGTCACGAGGTTGAAGCGGCGCAGGCCGCGATGGGACACAGCGAAGAAACGGGGCTCGCGTATGAGGGCGGCGCGCGTGCCGCGATCAGCATGCCGGATCGGCCCGGCATGAGGCGGCGCGCCCGCCGACGGACTTCGGGTCCGGCGTATCGATGGGCTGGCGGCTTTCACGATCGTACTCGACTGACTGATGAAGGCAGGACACGTGTCGCGATGAAGCGGAGGCGGCAATGCCGCGCGGCGACACGTCGGCAAGGTGTCTCGCCACGGATTCCGGCGCGGTGCGGCGCTGATCGGCGCCGTCGCGGCCGGTGCGCGCGTGACGACTTCCTGACATTCAGCTTATATCAACTAAAAATTGCGTCAAATTTTCAGGTATCGATCGCGGTATCGGTCGGACGAAAAAAAACGGCATCGACGCGCCGCGTCGGTGCCGTTTTGTGCGCTGCGTCGGCATGCTCGGCGTGCGCCGGCGCGCCGCCGCGGGATGTCCAGCCGCGCCGCCGCATGCCGCGGCCCGGCCGATCAACGATGCGCGAGCGCGGTTTCAACCAGCGTCTGCAACAGCGGCACGATGCGCGACGCGCGCGCTTCGTCGTACGCATACGGACGCGTCTCTTCCATGTAAGTAATCTGCGACAGCTCGAGTTGCACGGCCTCGACGCCTGTGTCGGGCACGCCGTAGTGTCGCGTGATGTAGCCGCCCTTGAAACGCCCGTTCGCGACGGCCGTATAGCCGCCGTGCGCGGTCACGCGCGCGGCCAGCACGTCGGCGAGGCCGGGCCGCGCGCTCGCGCCGCTCGACGTGCCGAAGTTGAAGTCAGGCAGGCGGCCGTCGAAGAAGCGCGGCACGTGCGAGCGGATCGAATGCGCTTCCCACACGAGCACGCGGCCATGCTCGCGCTTGAGCCGCGCGATTTCTTCCTGCAGCGCGTCGTGATACGGACGCCAGTAGCGGTCGCGACGGCGCATGATCTCGTCGTTGCCGGGCAGCGCGTTCGCCGGATACAGCGGCACCTTGTCGAACGTGTCGACCGGCACGAGCCCGGTCGTGTCCTGCCCCGGATACAGGTTCTCGTTGTCGGGCGGACGGTTCAGGTCGACCACGTAGCGCGCATGCGACGGCACGAGGATCGACGCGCCGAGCGGCGCGGCGAATCCGTACAGCCGCTCGAGGTGCCAGTCGCAATCGTCGACGAAGCGTGCGTCGGGCGTCATCGTCGCGGCGATGTCGTCGGGGATGTGCGTGCCTGCGTGCGGAATCGAGATCAGCAGCGGCAGCGTGCCCTGCTTCAGCGTGAATACAGGCGGTTGTTCAGTCATGTCGGATCACCGTAAAAGTCTGCCGGCGCGCACGAAGCGCATGCGCCGGCGGCCGCGCGTCAGCGCAGCAGTTGCGCCAGCGCGGCGCGGTAGTCCGCATACGCAGCGGTTTCGTCGCGATGGCGGCGGCCGCTCACGACGCGCTCGCCGCCGGTGTACACGTCGAGCACCGGCGTGTCGCCGTGCTCGGCGAACACAGCGCCCGACAGCCACGCTTCGCTGCCGTGTTCGGCGATCGCCGGATGATCGGGATCGAGCACGAGCCAGTCGGCGCGGCAACCTTCGCGCAGCGCGCCGATACGCCGCCCGCTGGCCTGCGCGCCGCCGGCGAGCGATGCGTCGAACAGGCGATCGGCGACATGCGGCTGCGTGTCGCTCGCGAGCACGTTGCGCGCACGATGCACGAGCCGCTGCCCGTATTCGAGCAGACGCAGCTCCGAGCGCCAGTCGACCGATGCGTGGCTGTCCGAGCCAATGCCGATCACGCCGCCCTGCGCGAGATAGTCGACGGCCGGGAATACGCCGTCGCCGAGGTTCGCTTCGGTCGTCAGGCAAAGGCCTGCCACCGCGCCGCGCTTCGCGAGCGCCGCCGTTTCGGCCGCATCGACGTGCGTCGCGTGCACGAGGCACCAGCGCGCATCGACGTCGAAGCGATCGAGCAGCCATTGCACCGGGCGCGCGCCGTACGCACGCACGCAATCGTCGACTTCAGCCGTCTGTTCGGCAATGTGGATGTGCACCGGTGCGTCGTCCGGCAATCCTTCGAGCAGCGCGCGCAGCCCGTTTTCGGACACCGCGCGCAGCGAGTGCGGCGCGACGCCGTAACGCAGGCCGCCATGCTCCGGCGCGACGCGGCGCATCGCGTCGAGCAGTTCGAGCAGGCCGTCGGGCGTGTTGATGAAGCGGCGCTGGTCGTCGCGCGGCGGCTTGTTGCCGAAACCGGCGAACTGGTACGACACGGGCAGCATCGTGATGCCGATGCCGACCGAGCGCGCGGCGTCGATCACGCGCGTGCCGAGCTCCGCGATCTGCGGATAGCGCGAGCCGTCCTGCGCGTGATGCACGTAGTGGAATTCGCACACCGACGTGTAGCCGCACTTGAGCATCTCGACGTACAGCCAGCGTGCGATCGCGGCGAGCGCATCGGGCGTGATCTTCAGCGCGAAGCGGTACATCAGGTCGCGCCAGCTCCAGAAGCTGTCGGCGGGATTCGCGCGGTATTCGGTGAGCCCCGCCATCGCGCGCTGGAACGCGTGCGAATGCAGGTTCGGCATGCCGGGCAGCACGGGTCCGGCCGCGCGCGCGACGCCGGCCGGCGCATCGGTGTCGGGCGTCACGTCGGTCAGCGTGCCCGCCGCGTCCCAGCGCAGCAGCACGTTGCGGCGCCAGCCGCCGGGCAGATAGGCATGGTCCGCGAACAGCGTCATGTCGGTCATGGTGAGTGTCGTCTCTTGCAAGGCTAGCCGTTCATTCGGCGAAACACGGTCGAACCGCCGCGCACGACCTGCTCGCACAGCGGCCGGCCGATCCAGTACGCGAGCTCGGACAGCGAGCCGACCGACCACGCGGCGAAGTCGGCCTGACGGCCGACTGCGAGCGCGCCGTGACGATCCGCGCGGCCGAGCGCCGCGGCCGCATGACGCGTCACGCCTTGCAGCACCTCGGGCACCGTCATCCGGAACAGCGTGCAGCCGAGATTCATCGTCAGCAGCAGCGATTCGAGCGGCGACGTGCCGGGGTTGTGATCGGTCGCGAGCGCGATCGGCACGCCGTGCTTGCGCAGCAGTTCGAGCGGCGGCAGTTGCGTTTCGCGGATGAAGTAGTACGCGCCGGGCAGGAGCACGGCGACCGTGCCGGCCGCCTTCATCGCTGCGATGCCGGCTTCGTCGAGAAATTCCAGGTGGTCGGCCGACAGCGCGCGGTAACGCGCGGCGAGCGCCGTCCCGCCCGCATTCGACAGTTGCTCCGCATGCAGTTTCACCGGCAGCCCGCGCCGCGTCGCGGCCTCGAACACGCGCTCGGTCTGCGCAAGCGAAAAGCCGATGCGTTCGCAGAACACGTCGACCGCGTCGACGAGCCCTTCGTCGGCCAGCGCCGGCAGCATGCGGTCGCACACTTCGTCGATGTACGCATCCGCGCGCCCCGCATATTCGGGCGGCAGCGCATGCGCGCCGAGGAAGGTCGTGTAGACGGTGACGGGAAAACGCTCGCCGAGCTGGCGCGCGACACGCAGCATCTTGCGCTCGCTCGCGAGGTCGAGCCCGTAGCCCGACTTGATCTCGATCGCGGTCACGCCTTCGGCGAGCAGCGGCTGCAGGCGGGCGGCGGCCTGCACGAACAGCGTCGTCTCGTCGGCCGCGCGCGTCGCGCGCACCGTCGACACGATCCCGCCGCCCTGCCGCGCGATCTCCTCGTAGCTGACGCCGGCGAGGCGCTGCGCGAACTCGTCGGCGCGCGTGCCGCCGTACACGAGGTGCGTATGGCAGTCGACGAGACCCGGCGTCACCCATGCGCCGTGCAGGTCTTCGCGCTGCCAGTGCGCATAACCGTGCGGCAGCGCGGAAAACGGGCCGAGCCACGCGATCGTGCCGGTTTCGTCGACGGCGATCGCCGCGTCGTCGATCGTTTCGTCGGGATGGCCGTGCGGACACAGCCTCAAGTGATGCCAGACAGTCGGTTTCATGCGTTCAATCTCGTGCGCCGACGACGAGCGACACGGCGAGCAGCGCGCCGCCTCCGCTCACGACGACGTCAAACGCACGCTGCGGCCCGTCGAGCCGCAGCGTGTCCATTGCCTGCAGTGCATAGTGCGTGCCGTCGATGTCGACACCGACCGCGCCCGTTGCGCAGAACAGCAGCACGGTATCTGCGCGTTCGACGCGATGCGTGCCCTCGGGCCACACGTCGAGCGTGCCGCGCGCGGCCGAGCGGCGCGTCATCAGGTTGAAGTCGCGCGTCGCGCCGTCATGCAACGTCGCGTCGATCGCGGTTTCGCCCGCGAAGTCCGCACGCGCAAGCGGCGTATCGAGCACGTGGCGCGCGCCGCCCGCTTCCGCGAGCGTCATGCCCGCGCCGGACAGCAGCACGAGCGTGCGGTCGATGCCGTCGAAACGCGAGAACGGGCCGGGCGCGGCGACGTCCGCGACGCTCACGCGCCACGCGAATGCGTCGAGCGCGGCGCCAACCGGAAACGCGCCGATTTCGCGCGTCACGCCGCCGCCGTTCTTCCACGGCGACGCGACGAGATCCGCCGCGCGGATCATCGTCGCGCTCACCGGCGCGTGGTCGAGCGCCGTCATGCTCAGCGGCCGAGCATCGGCAGCTTCAGGCCGGCTTCGCGAGCCGTCTGCTGCGCGAGCTCGTAGCCGGCATCCGCGTGGCGCATCACGCCTGTGGCCGGATCGTTCAGCAGCACGCGGCCCAGACGTTCGTGCGCGTCAGCCGTGCCGTCGGCGACGATCACGACGCCCGAGTGCTGCGAGAAACCCATCCCGACGCCGCCGCCATGGTGCAGCGACACCCACGACGCGCCGCCTGCGGTGTTCAGCAGCGCATTCAGCAACGGCCAGTCGCTGACGGCGTCCGAACCGTCCTTCATCGATTCCGTCTCGCGGTTCGGGCTCGCGACCGAACCGGTGTCGAGGTGGTCACGGCCGATCACGATCGGCGCCTTCAGTTCGCCGTTCTTCACCATCTCGTTGAATGCCTGGCCGAGGCGGTAGCGATCCTTCACGCCGACCCAGCAGATCCGCGCCGGCAGGCCCTGGAACGCGATGCGCTCACGCGCCATGTCGAGCCAGTTGTGCAGGTGCGGATCGTCGGGGATCAGTTCCTTCACCTTCTGGTCGGTCTTGTAGATATCCTCAGGATCGCCGGACAGCGCGACCCAGCGGAACGGGCCCTTGCCTTCGCAGAACAGCGGGCGGATGTACGCCGGCACGAAGCCCGGGAAGTCGAACGCGTTCTCGACGCCCATTTCCAGCGCCATCTGGCGGATGTTGTTGCCGTAGTCGAGCGTGGCCGCGCCGCGTTCCTGCAGCGTCAGCATCGCGCGCACCTGGACGGCCATCGACTGCTTCGCGACCTTCACGATGCTTTGCGGATCGACCTTCTGCGCCTCGCGCCATTGCGCGACGGTCCAGCCTTGCGGCAGGTAGCCGTTGATCGGGTCGTGCGCGCTCGTCTGGTCGGTCACGCAATCGGGCGTGATGCCGCGCTGCACGAGTTCGGCGAACACGTCGGCCGCGTTGCCGAGCAGGCCGACCGACACCGGCTTGCCGGTGCGCTTCGCTTCGTCGATCATGCCGAGCGCTTCGTCGAGCGTCGTCGCTTTCTTGTCGACGTAACGCGTCTTCAGTCGGAAATCGATGCGCGTCTCGTCGCATTCGACCGCGATCATCGAGAAGCCGGCCATCGTCGCCGCGAGCGGCTGCGCGCCGCCCATCCCGCCGAGGCCACCCGTCAGGATCCAGCGGCCCGACGGATCGCCGTTGAAGTGCTGGTTCGCGACCGAGAAGAAGGTTTCATAGGTGCCCTGCACGATGCCCTGGCTGCCGATGTAGATCCAGCTTCCGGCCGTCATCTGGCCGTACATCATCAGGCCCTTCCGGTCGAGCTCGTGGAAGTGATCCCAGGTCGCCCAGTGCGGCACCAGGTTCGAGTTCGCGAGCAGCACGCGCGGCGCATCCTTGTGCGTGCGGAACACACCGACCGGCTTGCCCGACTGGATCAGCAGCGTTTCGTTCTCTTCCAGATCCTTCAGCGACGCGAGGATCTGGTCGTAGCATTCCCAGTTGCGCGCCGCGCGGCCGATGCCGCCGTACACGACGAGCGCGTGCGGATGCTCGGCGACTTCCGGATCGAGGTTGTTCTGGATCATCCGGTACGCCGCTTCGGCCAGCCAGGTCTTGCAGACTTTCTCGCTGCCGCGCGGCGCGCGGATCGTGCGCGTCGGGTCGAGACGGGGATCGATGTGTTTCGGATGGTTCATGACGACTGCTCCCGAGGGAAATTGAGGATCATTGAGAAATCAGAAATGCCCGGTGAAGCGATACCGGCTGCCGGGATGCCACAGATTCGCCACCGACGCGACGACGCCCTGCGACCAGGTGCGCCGATGCAGAACCAGACACGGCTCGACGTCCGCCATCCGCAGCTGCTCGCGCCGCTCGGGCGCCGGAGCCGCCGCTTCGATCCGGTACTCGACGCGCTGCAGCGGCGCCGCGCGCATCAGGTACAGGTTCGGCGTCGTGTTCGTGAAGTCCTGCTCGGCATAATCCGGCGCGACCGCCGGGTTCACCCACCGTTCTTCGAGCTGGACGGGTTCGTCGTTCTCGAAGTGCAACACCTGCGAATGAAACAGCTTCGCGCGCACGGCCACCTGCATCTCGTCGGCGAGCGCCTCGTCGGCGCGGATGGTCTCGAGGCCGAGCACGCTCGCGCGATACGCATGCCCGCGCGCGTCGACCTCCTCCGAGATGCTGCGGATCGCCACCAGCGTCGATTCGTACTTCGGCCGCGCGACGTAGGTGCCCGCGCCCTTCATGCGCGTCAGCACCTGCTCGGCCGTCAGCTCGCGCAACGCGCGGTTGACGGTCATGCGCGCGACCTTGAACTCGCGCGCCAGCTCGTTCTCGGACGGCACCTGGTCGCCCTCCGCCCACTCGCCGGCGTGAATGCGGCCCAGGATGAAATCCTTGATCTCCTGGTAGACCGGCGCGCTCATGAGCTTACTGTTCCGATGCGAACGAGAACGGCGCGACCTTCGCGAACGCACGCTCGCCGACCAGCTTCGCGATCACCGCGATGTCCGGCGCGAAGTAGTGATCGAGCTCGTAGTGCGCGACCTTGCTGCGGATCGTTTCCATCACCGGCGCGAGCTTCGGGCTCGTGTGGTACGGCGCGCGCAGATCGACGCCTTGCGCGGCAGCCAGCAGTTCGATCGCGAGGATGTGCTTCGTGTTGTCCGCGATGTCGGCGAGCTTGCGCGCGGCGAACGTCGCCATCGACACGTGGTCTTCCTGGTTCGCCGAGGTCGGCAGCGAGTCCACCGATGCCGGGTGCGCGAGCGTCTTGTTTTCCGATGCGAGCGCGGCCGCCGTCACGTGCGCGATCATGAACCCGGAGTTCACGCCGCCGTCCTTCACGAGGAACGGGGGCAGCCCCGACAGCGTCGCGTCGATCAGCAGCGCGATGCGGCGTTCGGCCAGCGCACCGATTTCCGATGCGGCGAGCGCGAGGTTGTCGGCCGCGAACGCGACCGGCTCCGCATGGAAGTTGCCGCCCGACAGCACTTCGCCGGTATCCGGGAAGATCAGCGGGTTGTCCGACACGGCGTTCGCTTCGACGAGCAGCACGTCGGCCGCGTGGCGCATCTGGTCTAGGCACGCGCCCATCACCTGCGGCTGGCAGCGCAGGCTGTACGGATCCTGCACCTTGTCGCAGTCGCGGTGCGACTGGTTGATCGGCGAGCCTTCGAGCAGTTCGCGGTACGACGCTGCCGCGTCGATCTGGCCTTGATGGCCGCGCAGTTCGTGGATGCGCGCGTCGAACGGCTTCACCGAGCCCGCTGCCGCGTCGACCGACAGCGCACCCGCGACGAGCGCGGTGCGGTACAGGTCTTCGATCGCGAACATGTTGTCGAGCGCGAGCGCAGTCGATGCCTGCGTACCGTTCAGGAGCGCGAGGCCTTCCTTCGCCTGCAGCGTCAGCGGCGCGAGGCCCGCGACGCGCAGACCGTCGAGCGCGCTTGCGCGCTCGCCGCGGATGAACACTTCGCCGACGCCGAGCAGCACGGCCGACATGTGCGCGAGCGGCGCGAGATCGCCGGACGCGCCGACCGAGCCCTTCACCGGAATCAGCGGCAGCACGTCGGCGTTGAACAGCGTGATCAGCGCGTCCATCACTTCACGACGGATGCCCGAATGGCCGCGGCCGAGGCTCGACAGCTTCAGCGCCATCAGCAGACGCACCGACGAGCGCGCCATCGGCTCGCCCACGCCGACCGCGTGCGACAGCACCAGGTTCTTCTGCAGCAGCTCGAGCTGGTCGTGCGGAATATGCGTGCTGGCCAGACGGCCGAAGCCCGTGTTGATGCCGTATGCCGGCTCACCCTTCGCCGCGATGTCGGCGACGGCCTTCGCGCCTGCGTCGATCTTCGCGAAGCTGGCCGGGTCGAGCTGCAGCTGCACGGGCTCGCGAGCGATCTTGCGCAGTTGCGGGAGCGTCAGGTGGCCGGGGGTCAACGTAATCATGTGAGCAATCCTGTCTAGACAAGTTCGGGATGGATTGCAGTGTAGCCACCGGAACTTGTCTAGACAAGTCCGTTTTCACGATTTCGACTCGGGAGTTTCCCTGATGCCCGGCGCGGCCCGCGCCACAGGGCCGTCAAGTCGGCCAATTAACATATGTTGCAATCTTTTTGTTTTTGGCAACATACGAATCCACCCTTCCCTGCAGTCCGCTAACGGAGACCCGCCATGACCATCCCGCCTCGATTGACCGCGCTGTTCGGCCGCAGCGTGCTCGTCGCCGTCTGCGCGCTCGCGTGCGGCGCATCGCTCGCCGCCGAGCCGCCGTCCGGCACGCTCGAAAAAGTCCGGCAGGCGAACCTGATCTCGATCGGCCATCGCGAGACGTCGGTGCCGTTCTCGTACGTCGACGCGAGCGGCAAGGTGATCGGCTTCTCGCAGGACCTGTGCGATCGCGTGATCGCGGCGGTGAAGGCGCGCACCGGCAAGCCCGATCTGCAGGTGCGCTTCATCCCGGTAACGTCGCAGAACCGCATCCCGCTCGTGCAGAACGGCACCGTCGATCTCGAATGCGGGGTGACGACCAACCTCGCCGCGCGGCACGCGCAGGTCGCGTTCTCGACCACCTTCTTCGTTGCGACGACGCGCCTGCTCACGCGCACGAGCTCGGGCATCCGCGACTTCCCCGATCTCGCCGGCAAGACGGTCGTGACGAATCAGGGCACGACGTCCGAACGCCTGCTGCGCAAGATGAACGAGGAGAAGAAGATGAACATGCAGATCATCAGCGCGAAGGACTACGGCGAAGGACGCCTCACGCTCGAATCGGGCCGCGCGGCCGCCTACATGATGGACGACGTGCTGCTCGCCGGCGTGCGCCAGCTCGCGGCGAAGCCGGCCGACTGGGCGATCGTCGGCACGCCGCAATCGTCGGAAGCCTACGGATTCATGCTGCGCAAGGACGATCCGCAGTTCAAGGCGCTCGTCGACGGCGTGCTCGTGCAGTTGATGAAGAGCGGCGAGATCAACGCGCTCTACGACAAATGGTTCATGAAGCCGGTGCCGCCGAAGGGGCTCGCGTTCGACTTTCCGATGAGCGATGCGATCAAGGCGCGCTACGCGGCGCCGAACGACGCGCCGCTCGAGTAAGCGCGCGGCTTTAGCGCGTCCATGCGACGCACGCGGCGTAGCCTGGTGCCGCGTCGAACCAGCTCGCGTCGAACGCAGCCACGCCGGCGGCCGGCGCGGCCGGCTCGACGATCGTCGTCGCGGGCGTCGCCGGATCGCGCGGCGGCACGACCGCGAACGCGCGCAGTCCGCCGACGATGCCGGTGCCCAGCGCCTTCAGCAGCGCCTCCTTCGCGGACCACACGCGCATGAACGCGTCGGCGCGCTCGGCGAGCGGCAGCTTGTCGAGATACGCGGCCTCGGCCGGCGCGCATACTTCGGCGGCCAGCGCGCGCCAGTCGGCCGTGCGGCCGCAGCGTTCGATATCGACGCCGACGCGTGCCGCGGCCGCCCACGCGATCAGCGCGTGATCGCCCGCGTGCGACACGTTGAAATCGAGCGACGCGCGATGCGCGGGATCAAGCGACGGCCGCCCCGATTCGTCGACGACGATCACGATGTCCTTCGGCGCGGTGCCGAGCGCCGCACCGAGCACGTCGCGCAGCGCGGCGCGCGTGGCGGCGCTGCGCACCGCGTCCTCGCACCGCAGAAAGCGCGCGGCGCGCGCGCGCTCGGCGTCGCTTAGCGCCGCGTAGGCAGGCGACGCGAGCGGCACATGCCAGTCGAAGTCGATGCGCGCGACCTGCACGCCGGCACGCGACGCGGCAGGCGGCACGTCCAGCATGTTCGCGCGCCACGCGCGGGACGGATCGGCAGGCATCTCGGAATCGGGTGGAGCGGACATCGGCAGGCAGCGGCCAGTCGGATCAAACGTGCGATGTTAATCGATCGCGCCGGAGCTGAACCGGCGCGTTCGGGTCGGGCTCGCACACTCGCCGTATCGCGGGCGCCACCGCTTCGTCGAGGCGTCCGCCTGCTTGCCGGGTCGCGCGCACGTGCGCGTTCAGCCGTGCGCGATGGCACCCGGCACGCCGCTTCCCGCCGGTGTCGCGCGCCGAGCCGGATGACGTGCATGCACGCGGCCCGGCGCATCGGCCGACAGCGCGCCATGCCGCAGCCAGTCGAGCGCGACCGGCCACAGCGTGTCGGTGAAGCGGCTGTGGAAGAACGCGAAGTGGCCGATCGCATCGACGCCGATGTCGCGCGGCGCGATCCGCAGATGCGTGACGTCGCTGCCCGTGTAGTAGCCGGCCAGCCGCTCGATCGCGTCGACCGTGCCGAAGCCGTCGTCGTCGATGCCGATCGCGAGCATCGGCGCCGACAGCCGTGCGAAGCGGGCCGGCAATGCCGCGCGGCTGGCGGCGGGCTCGGCGAGCGGGCCGCGCGTATATGCGTCCTCGAAGCGCGGCTGCGAACGCACCCACGACAGCGCGACGCCGCGCGGCGTGTCCTCCATCCAGCCGAGCCGCTTCGCCGGCACGTAGCCGAACACGGCCGCAAGCGCCGGCATCGCGACGTGCCACTTCCACCACATGCGCCGCCGCTCTTCCGGCCGATAGTCGCCCCAGTACGCATACTGCGCGCCGACCGTCACCACGTGACGCACGTGCGCATTCGACGCGGCGAGCCCGAGCACGCAGCCGCCGATGCTGTGCGCGACGACGTCGAGCGGCTGGCCCGGAAACGCGTCGCGCGCATACTGCAGCGCAGCCTCGCAATCGAGCCGGCCCCAGTCGAGCCAGTTCGCGCGCAGCGTCGCGAGACGCGCGGGGCGCGATCCGCCGATACCTCGATAGTCGTAGACGAGCACGTCGCGGCCCTGCGCGAACAGCCATGCCGCGAAACGGAAGTAATAGTCGCAGCGCACCGACGTCGCGCAATTGATGACCGTCACGGGCCGCACGGCGCCGCCGCCGCGATGCCGCCACACGTGGCCGCGCAGCAGGTAGCCGTCGGCCGCCGTCAGCGTTATGGGCTCCGGCGGCAACGCGCCCGGCGGGTGGCCGGCTGTTTGGCCGGCTGTTTGGTCGGCTGTTTGGTCGGCTGTTTGATCGGCTGTTTGGCCGGCCGCTTGGCCGGTCGCGTGGGCGCTGCGCGCCGCGTCGCCTGCTTCGTTCGAAATCGTCATTCTGTCTCCTGCCCGGTGCGCCGCATCGCCAGGCGCCCTGCCCGATCGGCCAGCCTCCATTGAACTTGACGCGCCCCGCGTTCTCAACCAATCTTGCTGATCCGTTCGCATGAGCCCTACGCATGTCAACGCCGCTCGTTCGCCTCCCGTCGCTGGACCTCGTGCGCGGCTTCGTCGCCGTCGGCCGCCGCATGAGCATCACGCTCGCCGCGCAGGATTTGTGCGTCACGCAGTCGGCGGTCAGCCGCCAGGTGCATGCGCTCGAAGCGCATCTCGGCGTCGCGCTGCTGCAGCGCGGCTATCGGAAAATCGCATTCACGCCGGAAGGCGAGCGGCTGTTCCGCGTCGCGGATGCCGCGCTGCTCAGCCTGCAGGACACCGTCGCGGCACTCGCCGCCGCGCGCGAACGCCAGCCCGTCACGATCACCGCGAGCATCGGCGTCACCGCGCTGTGGCTGCTGCCGCGGCTCGGCCGGTTGCAGGCGCGCCTGCCGGGCATCGACCTGCGCGTGGCCGCGAACGACAAGGTACTCGATTTGCGCGCGGAAGGCATCGACCTCGGGATCCGCTACTGCCCGCGCGAGCGCGCGCCGGCCGGCGCGCTGCATCTGTTCGACGAGATCGTCGTGCCGGTCGCGCACCCGGCGCTGGCCGCGCGGCCCGTCACCGATGCGGCCGCGATCGCCGAGCACGTGCTGCTGGAATTCGACGGCCCGCCGCAAACGCGACTGCAGTGGCGCGCGCACCTGCACGCGGCCGGGCTCGGCGATGCGCGCCCGAAGGGTGTGCTGCGCTTCAATCAGTACGATCAGGTGATCCACGCTGCGATCGCCGGTCAAGGCGTCGCGCTCGGACGGCTCGCGCTCGTCGAGCCGATGCTCGCGGACGGCCGGCTCGCGGTGCTCGGGCCGCTCTCGCACGCGTTGGCGGATACGTACGGCTATTGGCTGTTCCGTCATGATCCGGCACCGCGCCGCGAAGTCGCCGACGTGCGCGACTGGATCGTCGCCGAAGCGGCCGAATGCGACGCCGCGATCCGCGCGTATGATGCGACGCCGCGGTAGCGGCGAGCATGTTTCAGCGTTAGGCCGATGCGCGTGCGGCGCTGCGCGGCGAGTCGCGTTGCGTTGCGTTACATCAGGCGATCGCCGATCCCGTGACTCGGCTGCCTTGGCCGCTCGCGCCGCACCGGCCGCGCGGGTCGCAGGGGGCGTCATGCACCGCCGCCCGCGCGTTGCGAGTCTCGCCGGCCTCCAGAGTCTCCAGACCTCCCGCCTCTCCCACGTCGCGCGCCCGCCCGCACCGCCGCCATCGCATTCCCGCCACGCATGCGAACGCGACCGAATCGTCGCTTGAACGTCATCGGGCCGGATCGTCTAATCGGATCGAACGCGGCCGTCGCGCCGCTAACACGCATCCGGAGACACGCATGACCCCGATCGGACAAGACACCCGGCGCCGCTGGCTGCCGGTGCTCGCGGGCGGACTGATCATGGGCGTCGCGCTCGGCATTCGCCACGTGCAGGGGTTGTTCCTCGCGCCCGTCACGCTCGACCACGGCTGGTCGCGCGAGGCGTTCGGCCTCGCGCTCGCGCTGCAGAACCTGATCTGGGGCCTCGCGCAGCCGTTCACCGGGATGATCGCCGACCGCTTCGGGTCGGTGCGCGTGATCGTTGCCGGCATGCTGCTGTATGCAGCCGGACTCGCGATCATGGCGCTGGCCGCGTCGGCCGCCGTGTTCACGCTCGGCGCGGGACTCGTGATCGGCATCGCGCTGTCGGGGTCGGCGTTCGCGTCGATCTACGGCGCGCTGAGCCGGCTGTTCCCGCCCGACCGGCGCAGCTGGGCGCTCGGCGTCGCGGGCGCGATCGGCGGGCTCGGCCAGTTCTGCATGGTGCCCGTCGCGCAGGTGCTGATCGGCGGCATCGGCTGGCAGCATGCGTTCATCGCGCTCGCACTCGTCGCCGCGGTGCTCGCGCCGCTCGCCGCCGTGGTGCGCGACCGGCCCGCGCAAGCCGCGAGCCTCCCGGAAGGCCCCGACCAGTCGATCGGCGCGGCCGTGCGCGAAGCGTTTGCGCATCGCGGCTTCTGGCTGCTGAATGCCGGTTTCTTCGCATGCGGGTTCCAGCTCGCGTTCATCGCAACTCACCTGCCCGCGTACTTGCTCGATCACGGCCTGCCCGCTCGCCACGCGAGCGTCGCGCTCGCGCTGATCGCGCTGACCAACGTGGCCGGCACCTATGCATGCGGCCATCTCGGCGGCCTGCTGCGGCGCAAGTACGTGCTGTCGGTGCTGTATCTCGTGCGCGCGCTGGCGATGGCCGCGTTCGTCGCCGCGCCGTTGTCGCCCGCGAGCGTCTACGTATTCGCGGCGGTGATGGGCCTCACGTGGCTCGGCACGGTGCCGCTGACGAACGGCGTGATCTCGCAGGTGTTCGGCGTGCGCTACATCGCGACGCTGTTCGGCTTCGTGTTCTTCGGGCACCAGCTCGGCAGCTTCTTCGGCGTATGGCTCGGCGCGCTCGTGTACGACGCAACGCATTCGTACCTGCCGCTGTGGATCGGCTCGATCGCGCTCGGCGTGCTAGCGGCCCTGCTGCACCTGCCGATCGACGACGCACGCATCGCGCGTCCGGCGCCGCGCAAGCCGGCATGGGCGTGATCCGCGCGGTGCTGGCGGCCGTCGTGCTCGCGTTCGTCGCGTGGTGCGGCGCCGCCTACTTCGATTCCCGTATCGCGCTCGCACTGCTCGAGCACGCGGCATTCTGCGATTGAGCGCGACGTGCGGCGCGGCGCATCCGAACACGCGGCGCTACGCGGTCGCGCTCAGCGACGTTTCGGCAACCCGGCGAGCGCATCGAGCGCACGACGCCGCGCGCCGTCGTGATCGACGATCGGCGCCGGATAGTCGGCGCCGAGCCGCACGCCGGCCGTTGCGAGTTCGACCGGCGACGCGTCCCACGGCGCGTGGATCGCCGCCGCGTCGAGGCCGGCGAGTTCCGGCACCCAGCGGCGCACGTACGCGCCGTGCGGGTCGAACTTGCGGCCCTGCGTCACCGGATTGAAGATGCGGAAATACGGCGCGGCGTCCGCGCCGCAGCCCGCGACCCATTGCCAGTTCGCCGGATTGTTCGCGGCGTCCGCATCGACGAGCGTGTCGCGAAACCAGCGCTCGCCGGCGCGCCAGTCGATCAGCAGATGCTTGACGAGAAACGACGCGACGACCATCCGCACACGGTTGTGCATCCAGCCGGTCGTCCACAGTTCCCGCATCCCCGCGTCGACGAACGGATAGCCGGTCAGCCCGCGCTGCCACGCACGCAGCGCGACGGAATCGTCGCGCCACGGCATCGCGTCGAACTGCGCGCGGAAATTGGCGGTCGCGAGCGCCGGGAAGTGATACAGCAGCACGTGGCTGAATTCGCGCCAGCCGAGTTCGCTCAGGAATTTCTCGGCGCCGGCCGCGCAAGCGGCACCGCCGGCCTGCGCGGCGCCCTGCACCGCATGCCAGACCTGACGCGGCGACACATTGCCGAAACGCAGGTACGGCGACAGCCGGCTCGTCGAGAGCTGGTCGGGCCGATCGCGCGTATCGGCATAGCCCGCGAGCAACTTCTCCGAAAACGCGTGGAGCCGCGCATGCGCGCCGGCTTCGTCCGGTGCCGGCCATGCGTCGCGCAGGCCGCCGGCCCAGTCGGGCGCGTGCGGGCGCAACGCGAGCGCATCGAGTGCCAACGCACGTTCGCGCACGCCGGCCGGCCACGGATGAAACGCGATCCGCTCCGGCGCCGGCAGCGGCGCCGCCACCGTGCGATCGCGCCGCACCGCGCGCCAGTACGCGGTGAACACCTGAAACGGCTTGCCGGCGCCCGTCAGCACTTCCCACGGTTCGTTCAGCAGGCTGCCGTTGCTGCTCTCGACGTCGATGCCGCTCGCCTTCAGCGACGCCTTCAACGCTGCGTCGGCATCGCGCTGCGGCCGCGCATAGCGGCGGTTCCAGTACACGGCCGCCGCGCCCGTGTCGTGCACGACACGTTCGATCTCGCGCGGCGCATCGCCGCGCAACAGCAGCAGACGGCCGCCATGGCTCGCGAGCGCCGCGTCGAGCGCCGCGAGCGAGCCGTGCAGCCACCAGCGTGCGGCGCTGCCGAGCGCGCATTGCGCGCCGTCGCTCGTGTCGTCGACATACACGCACACGAGCGGTCGGCCGGATGCGACCGCTCGCGTCAGCGCGGGCTGGTCGGTCACACGCAGATCGTCGCGGAACCATACGACGACAGGCGCAACGGACGATTTGGCTGGCACAGGCACCTCACGGCAGGAAACGGAAAATTGACGCGTATTGTCGCGGCAGGGTCGTGCGATGTCGATGTTCGAAGCGTGTGCCGCGCCCGGGAGGAAACAGGGATGCGACGAGCACGCGCGCGCCGTGGCGTCGCTGCACGGCGCCCGGCACGGGCCTGCGAGTCAGTCGAGACGAAACGCCGCTTCGAAACGCTCGGCGAATGCGTCGAACTCGGCTTCCGGCAGATGGTTGATGCCGCCCGCGCGCTTGCGCCCGCCGCCCGTCGGGAAACCGCGGCAGAACTCGTCGGCGCCGAGCGGCCGGCCGTCGGGCACGCGCACGCTGACCACGAGCCCGCCTTGCGCTCGCGGCGACAGTACCGCGAGCGCGGCGTGTGGCGCATTGCGCATCCGTTCGTTCGCGAGAATCCCCGTCGCGCGTCGCGCCCACGGATGATCGGGCATCCTGATCAGCGTCGCGCCCGGCACGTCACGCAGCGGCGCGAGCGCGCATGCGCGCGCCAGGTCGTCGCGATAGCCGTCGCGCAGCGCAGCGAACATGGGCGTGCCGCGCACGAAGTCGAGCGGATCCGCGCACGGCAGCATCGCGTCCGCCAGCGCCGCCGGATCGAAATGCAGATCGCCGACGCAATCCCCGTACGCGTTGTAGTTCAGGTACAGCCCCAGTTCGGCCAGCATGCGGCGTTCGGCTTCGTCGATCCCGTGCTCGCGCGCGAGCGCGTCGCCGAGTGCCGGCAACTCGTCACCGAACGCCGCGACGATTGCCCAGCGCACGTGCCGCCCGCCCAGGTAGCGGTTCACGAGCGCGCTCGTGCAGACGTCGGCGGCCGTGTCGATATACGCATCGAGGCGCGGATCGCCGGGCAGATCGCCCGCGAAGTGATGGTCGAAGTAGCGGACCGCCGCGCCGTCGCGCAGCAGTCGCGCACATGCGTCGCGATTCTGGTCGTGCGACACGTCGAGCACGGTCACGCGATCGCCGGCACGTGCGTCGATCCGCTCGAGCAGCTTGACGTCGCGTTTCACGCCGGTCACGAGCGTGCCGCGCTCGCCCTCGGCGAGCCGCAACTGCTGCAGCGCGCACAGGCCGTCCGCGTCGCCGTTGAACGCAAAGAAATGTCGCGCCTGTTGTCGGTCCTGCATGATCCGTTGCTCCATCGTCAGCGCATGGGATCGCCGCCGTTCGCGTTCAGCGTCGCGCCGATCATCGCATTCGCGTCATCCGACGCGAGGTAACGGCGTCACACATGCTGTCGTCGTCGGTCGGCAGATTCGCGAGCGCGAGGTTCGGTGCGTTCGGTGCGTTCGCCACGATGATCTTCTCCTCGGTCATCTCGCACTGGCAGCCGTCTGCCGGAAATACGTATGCGCCGGCCTGCCCTCATCCAGTTTCCGTGGATGCTGTTCGCGCGGATATCGTGCACGCTGAATTCACGCACCGGGGAACGCCCCGTTCGAGACAGCGTAACCCCCCTCGCCTGCAAACGGCTTGTGGACCGCCTGCGTGTCGACCATGACGATCGCGCCGCGCGTCTGCCGTTTCACCTTCGTCAACCCGGAGCCGCGCGAAACCGGAGCGCGCCCGCAGCTGACGCCGCAGTCATACGTCATCATATGTGACGAAATGCGACTGCCACCGACTGAAATTCCCCATATTTTGGGTATTTTCCGGGTAAACCCGCGACGTCATCCCGACATCTCGGGCGTAATATGTCATACGACGACATACTACATAGCTCACTATTTCGACGCCGACGCGGGCCGCCGCCCCGTTCGCCATTCGACCGGAGACTCCCGTTGACCACCCCCGCCATGCGCGGCCGCGATCCACTCGCGTCCGCCGTTTCCAAAGTAAAGTGGCACGTGCTGCCGCTCGTGCTGGTCATGTTCGTCGCGAACTACATCGATCGCGTGAACGTCGGCTTCGTCGATCGCCACCTCGAAGCGTCGATCGGTATCGGCGCGGCCGCATACGGGCTCGGCGCGGGCCTGTTCTTCGTCGGCTACGCGCTGTTCGAAGTCCCGTCGAACCTGCTGATGCAGCGCTACGGCGCACGCGTCTGGCTTGCGCGGATCATGGCGACGTGGGGCATCGTCGCGGCCGCGATGGCGTTCGTGTGGAACGACACGTCGTTCTACGTGCTGCGCTTCCTGCTCGGCGCGGCCGAGGCCGGCTTCTTCCCCGGCGTCGTGCTGTACCTGTCGCAGTGGCTGCCGCCGCAGGAACGCGGCAAGGCGATGGCGATCTTCCTTGGCGGCTCCGCGTTCGCGTCGGTGTTGTCCGGGCCCGTGACCGGCGCGCTGCTGTCGATCCACGGCTTCGGGCTGCAAGGCTGGCAGTGGATGTTCGTGATCGAAGGGCTGTTCTCGGTCGCGCTGTGCGGCGCGAGCTGGTTGCTGCTGAAATCGCACATCCGCGATGCGACGTGGCTCAGCGCCGAAGAGCGCACGGCGCTCCAGAACGCGCTCGAGGAAGAACGCGCGACACGCGACGCGCGCTCGAAGGTGCACGTGTCGGCCGCGACGCTGCTGCGCGACCCGCAGATCGTGCTGTTCTGCTTCCTGTATTTCTCGATCCAGTTGACGATCTACGCGGCGACCTTCTGGCTGCCGACGATCATCCGCAAGATGGGCGGCCTCACCGATTTCCAGGTCGGCCTGTACAACACGATTCCGTGGCTGATCGCGATCGGCGCGATGTACGGTTTCGCGGTGCTGTCCGCGAAGTGGCGGCATCCGCAGCGCTGGCTGTCGTGCGCGCTCGTGCTGGCCGCGTGCGGGCTGTTCGCGTCGACGTCGCGCGATCCCGTGTGGTCGTTCGCGTCGATCTGCTTCGCCGCGCTCGGCTTCAAGGCCGCGTCGTCGCTGTTCTGGCCGATTCCGCAGGGCTACCTCGACACGCGCGTCGCCGCCGCCGTGATCGCGCTGATCAATTCGATCGGCAACCTCGGCGGCTTCGTCGCGCCGACGGCCTTCGGCTATCTGAAGCAACATACGGGTTCGATCACGGGCGGCCTGTATGCGCTCGCGATCGCGTCCCTCGTCGCCGCGGTCGCCGCGCTGTTCGCCCGCACGCACCGGCGCAGCGATCCGCCGCGCGGGCTGCCTGCCGACGAGTCCTTTACGAACACAGCGATGCTCCGCCATGCCGAACACTGACCGCCTGACCGTCGTCGTCTCGAATGCCGCCGACGGCGACCTCGCCACGTTCTCGCTCACGCCCGACGGCGCGCTCGCGCCGCTCGCCCGCTACCCGGCCGGCGACGCCGCGATGCCGATCGCCGTGCAGCCCGATCGTGCGCGGCTGTACGTCGCGACGCGCGGCGAGCAGCAGACGATCGTCGCGTTCCGCGTCGCGCCGGCAACCGGCGCGTTCGCCCGCATAGGCGCGACCGCGATCGACGCAAGCCATGCGTATCTGTCGGTCGACCGCAGCGGCCGCTGGCTGCTCGGCGCGTCGTACGGCGGCAATTCGCTGAGCGTCTACGATGCCGCGCGCGTGCGCGACGGCGACGGTGCGCCGCTGCAGGTCGCGGCCGGCATCGCGAACGCGCATGCGGTGATCGTGTCGCCGGACAACCGGTTCGCGTACGTGAGCTCACTCGGCTCGGACCGGATCTTCACGTTCGCGCTGGTCGAGGATGCCGGCGGGCTGCGCGCGGTCGAGCACGGCGAAACGCGCGTGCCGGGCGGCTTCGGGCCGCGTCATCTGCGCTTCGCGCGCGACGGCCATGCGCTCGTCGCGGTCAGCGAATTCCAGGCGACGCTCGCGACCTTCACGCGCGACGCCGAGAGCGGGCGCCTCGGCAACGCACAGGTCAGCGCGCATCACCCGGCCGTTGCGGGCCTCGCGCAAGGTCATGCGCGGCCGCCCGCGCCGAGCGAACCTTCCGTGTGGGCCGCCGATCTGCACCTGACGCCCGACGAGCGCTTCGCGTATGTCAGCGAACGCACGTCGAGCCAGCTGCTCTGCTATCGCCGCGATGCGGACGGCGCGCTCGAACCCGCACACGCGACCGCCACCGAAACCCAGCCGCGCGGCTTCGCAATCGATCCGTCGGGACGCTGGCTCGTCGCGTGCGGCGAGCAGTCGGAATACGTGACGGTCTACGCGATCGCGCCGGACGACGGCACGCTTGCACTGCACGCGCGCGTGGCCGGCGGGCGCGGGGCGAACTGGGTGACGATCGTCTGAGCGTCTGACTGGCTGATTGCTCGACCCGTTGATGGATCGATGCCGCGCGCATCACGCGTAGCGGCGAGCCGCGCCCCACCGCCCCACCGCGCCGTCAGCGGCGCTCGCTCGGCGCGACGCCCGTCCAGCGCTTGAACGCACGCGTGAAGTTCGCGCGATCGGTGTAGCCGACCCGCGCCGCAATTTCATCGACCGGCAGTTGCGTGCCCTCGAGCAACCGGAGCGCATCGCGCAGCCGGATCTCGTCGAGCAGCGCCGAATACGTCGTGCCGAATTCCGCGAGCTTGCGCTTCAACGTGCGTGCCGACACGTGCAGCTCGCGCGCGACGTCGTCCACCGACGGATAGCCGGCGTCACCGCAGATCAGCAGATTGCGCACGCGCTCGACGACGCTTTCCGCATAGCCGAGACGCGCGAGCTCGGCCTCGCACTGCTGGACGATCATCTGCGCCGTCTGCGCGTTCGCGGTGCCGATCGGCTCGTCGAGCAGCGCGGCGTCGCAGCGGATGCGGTTCGCGCTCGCATTGAAATGACAGCGCGGCAACCGCGCGCGATAGCGCTCGAACCATGGCGGTTCCGGCCATTCGAAATGCAGCTCGGCGCGCGACTGCAGCGTGCGGCCCGGCACGGGATCGAGCAGCGAGTTGAACAGGATCGCCGTCTCGACCAGGAAGTTTTCCACCGCGAACTGGCGCAGCCGGCCGAGCGGAAACGCCTCGAGCACGTCGATGTCGACCGTCGCGTCGAGCTGCGTGAGCCGCACCGAGAAAAACGGCACGCGCGTCGGCAGATAGCGGATGCCGAGCGCGATCGCTTCGCCGAGCGTCGCGCAACTCATCAGCCCGAAGCCGATCAGCCCGGATTTCGTCAGACTGCTGCGCAGGCCGATCTCGATCGCGATCGACGGATCGTTCGTCGCATCGAGCAGGTTGAATACGATCGCCGCCTGCTGCAGCGGCGTGATACGCGCGTCCGGCTGCGCGAGCCGGTCGCGCTCGACGCCCGAGCCCGCGAGGATGCGGCCCGCGTCGATGCCGCGCTCCTCGGCGAGCATCAGCATGAACAGCGCATACGCGGACGATACCGTCGCCTTGTTCAGCTGGCGCACGGCATCCGGGGCTGACAAGGCCATGCGGCGGACTCCGGAGCAGTTTCGGCGGATTGTAGCGTCGCTGGCCCGCAATGACACCACGGCGGGACTCTAGCCGGACGGCGCCGCACACGGGCCGCCGACGCGCCGTTCGGCGTAACCCGAAACGCAGCCCAACACCTGGCCCGAAATGACACCATCATTGGCACCGGCGGCTCTCGCGCGCGCCGCCGCGCGCACCTATGCTTGTCACATCGGCATTGCGCCCCACTCTTTCAGCACGGATTCCGGTCGATGAACGCACCCGCACGAACCGTCTTTCGCCACGACGCCGACAAGGTCGCGTATGTGCGCCGCGAGGTCAACGCGGCGAGCGACGCGATCCGCGCGCGATTTCCGCTGCTCGACAATCAGAACCTCGTCGGCGCGGCCGTGATGGCCGTATCGGTCGGCGCGATGCTCGCGATCGCGTGGCTGTATGCGCGCGGCGCGATCGCGTGGTACGTCGCGCTGCCGCTCGCCGCATTCGTCACGTCGCTGATCCACGAGCTCGAGCACGATCTGATCCACCTGATGTACTTCAAGAAGACGCCGTGGGCCTATCACCTGATGATGGCGCTGTGCTGGCTCGCGCGGCCGGGCACGATCAATCCGTGGACGCGGCGGCGCATGCACCTGCATCACCACAAGATGTCGGGCGGCGAATCGGATCTCGAGGAATTCGGCATCACCAACGGCGAACGCTGGGGCGTGAAGCGGCTGCTGATGATCGCGGACGGAATGCTCGCCGTCGCGCTGCGCCCCGCCGCGATGCGCCGCAAGGTCACGCAGTATGTGGCCGCGCAGCCGGTGCAGGATGCGGCCGAACGTGCGCGATTGCGCGTCGAGCAAGTGTCGTCCTACCTGCCGATCGGACACGTGTATTACGCGCTGTGGCATGCGTTCATCGTCTATCACGCAGGGCTGTTCGCGCTGCATGTGTTCGGACATGCGGTGTCCGTGCCGGCAAGTGTCGAACGCGTGATGAGCGTCGTCGATTTTCTCGCGGTCGTGTGGCTCGCGCCGAATTTCGTGCGCAGCTTCTGCATCAACTTCGTCAGCTCGAACATGCATTACTTCGGCGACGTCGATTCGCGCAACGTGATCCAGCAGACGCAGGTGCTCAACCCGTGGTGGATGCTGCCGTTCCAGCTGTTCTGCTTCAACTTCGGGAGCACGCATGCGATTCATCACTTCGTGGTGCGCGATCCGTTCTACATCCGGCAGCTGACCGCGCGCACCGCGCATGCGGCACTGCGCGAAGTCGGTGTGCGGTTCAATGATGTCGGCACGTTCAAGCGCGCGAATCGCTGGGGAACTTATCGTCCGGTTGGTTCCGCTGGTTCCGGCGGTTCCGGCGGTTCCGGCGGTTCCGGCGGTTCCGGCGGTTCCGGCGGTTCCGGCGGTTCCGATCGTCCGGTTCGCGCAGCGCGCGGCGGCCAGCGGGCGGACGTGTAACGGCGTTGCGTGCTGACCAGCGGGCGCTGTCGGGCCTGACCGTATCGCGTCAATCGCCGATCGGCAGCATCGGTCCGTGCCCGCGAATCCACGCGCGGTTCGCGAGCTCGGCCATTTCCTTGTCGCCGCGACTGTCGCCGTACGCGAACAGTTGCGTCGGCGGTTGATTGCCCCACCAGCCGCGCAAACGCACCACCTTCTGCGGCCCCCAGCAGTTCTCGCCGTTCAGCCGCCCGGTGAACGTGCCGCGCTCGAATGCGAGACGCGTCGCAAGGACGGTATCGATGCCGACCGTCTTCGCCCACTTCTCCAGATACACCGACGGCGACGCGCTGACCAGCACGACTTCGTGCCCGCGCGCCTGATGCTCGCGCACGCGTTCGAGCATGTCCGGGCGCACGAGGTTCGGCAGATAGTCATCGACGAAGCGGCGCGCCAATGCGTCGAGCGCGTCGTCGCGAATCGGCCCGAGCGCGAACCACGCGAACTTGGCCTTCGCATCGCCGCGCGACAGCAAGCCGGCCTTCATCGCGACGAGCCACGGCAGCGCGCGCAGGCCGGCCCACGCGAAGCGCGGCGTGCCGACCGCATAGCGGACGAAATGACGGAAGCTGTCGGTAGTCGTGATGGTGCCGTCGAAATCGAAGGCGGCGACGATACGGTCGGTCATGGAAGGCTGGGAAGCAGTCGAATGCCCGGGAAGATAGCAGAGTCGGGGGCGGTAGCGAGATTTCGGGCCAGGTCCGGCCGACTGTCGAAGGGGGTGGCGAGCCGCCGCCAGAGTTTGCTATACTCTCGCTCTTCCGGAGAGATGGATGAGTGGTTTAAGTCGCACGCCTGGAAAGCGTGTATAGGTTAATCGCCTATCGGGGGTTCGAATCCCCCTCTCTCCGCCAAGACTTCAAATGCCCGCGCCAGCGGGCATTTTCATTTACGGACTGCCCACCGCGGCGTTCCCCGAGCCGCGGCCCGCCGGCCTTCCCGACACACGCCGCCCCTCACGGATGCCGAATATAATCCACCAACGCCCGCGTATACTCATCCGGCTCCCGATCAACGAGACTGACGACGATCGCCACCGCAAACCCCGCCGGCACCCCGAACACGCCTGAACTGATCGGCTCGATCCCGAACCACGTCCGCCCGGCAAACCCGGTGAGCTGCGTGAAATACGGATACGTCGACACGATGTAATACACACAAACGGCGAGCCCCGTCACCATCCCGGCGATCGCCCCGCGCGTCGTCGTGCGCTTCCAGAACACGCCGAGCACGAGCACCGGAAAGAAACTCGAAGCCGCGAGCGAGAACGCCGCCCCGACGAGAAACAGAATCTTCCCGGTATTGAGCGACGCGACATACGACGCGAACAGCGCAACCCCGAGCAGCAGCACCTTCGAGATCGTCACGCGACGCTGACTCGACGCATCCGGCGCGACCATGCAGTAATAGACGTCGTGCGACAACGCATTCGCGATCGTCAGCAGCAGCCCGTCCGCGGTCGACAGTGCAGCCGCGAGCGCCCCCGCCGCGATCAGGCCGGACACGACATACGGCAAGCCCGCGATCTCCGGCGCGGCCAGCACGACCATATCGGGCTGCATCTGGATTTCCGACCAGTGGACGATGCCATCGCGAATCACCTCGACGACGCTGATCAGATCCGGCTCGAAGTGATGCCACTGCGTGACCCACGCGGGCAACTCGGCGATCGGCCGCCCGACGAGGTTCGCGAGTATCTCGTACTTGATCATCACCGCGAGCACCGGCACGCTCAGATAGAACAGCGCGATGAAGAACAGCGTCCAGCCGACCGAACGCCGCGCGGACGCCACCGACGTCGTCGTGTTGTAGCGCGTGAGAATGTGCGGCAGGCTCGCGGTGCCGAGCGACAGGCACAGCAGCAGCGCGAGAAAATTCCGCTCGCGCGGCTTGCGCGCGTCGTCGTTCGCGGCGGGAAACGGTTCATGCATCGGCACGGGCGGCTCGGCCCGCGCGAGCAGGTCGTCGCGCGCCTGGGTCCAGGCCACGCGCGCCGCCGTCGGATCGCGCGGAAAATCGGCCAGCTCGCGTTCGCGCTGGTTGATCTCGCGCAGCGGTCCGTTGTGGCGCCGCAGATCCGCGAGTTGTTCGACGAGCTGCCGGCGTGCGTCCGCATACGACTCCGGCAGACGATCGAGCTGCGTCTGAATGATCGCGGCCTGCCCGCGATACGCGGCGCGCACCTGCTGCTCGTCGGCCGCGTCGCGCACCTGCGCCTCGCGCGCCGCCACGCGCTCCATCAGCTTGCCGTAATTGAACTGCGGCACGGGCCCAAGCCCGTTCTTCATTGCGATCAGCGACACGGGTATCAGGATCGCACTGATCAGAATGATGTACTGCGCAACCTGCGTCCACGTGACCGCGCGCATCCCGCCGAGAAAGGAGCATACGAGAATGCCCGCGAGCCCGCAGAAGATGCCGATCGCGAAGTCGACACCGATGAAGCGCGTCGCGATCAGGCCGATTCCCTGGATCTGCGCGACCAGATAAACGAACGAACACAGGATCGCCGCGCCGGCCGCGAGCGCGCGCACGGCGGTGCTCGAAAAGCGCGTGCCGAGAAAATCGGGAATCGTGTAGCGCGCGAGCTTGCGCACGTAGGGCGCAAGCAGGAACGCGACGAGGCAGAAGCCGCCCGTCCACCCCATCACGTACGCGAGCGCATCGTAGCCGGTCGCGTATAGCGAGCCGGCCAGCCCGATGAACGACGCCGCGGACAGCCAGTCGGCCGCCGTCGCCATGCCGTTGAACGCGGACGGCACGCGCCGCCCGGCCACGTAGTACTCGACGAGATCGGACGTGCGAGACAGCAGTCCGATCACCGCATACACGGCGATCGGCACGAACAGGAACACATAGCCGATCCACACGCCGGAACCGGTCGCGCGCTCGATCCGCCACAGCAGCAGCACGAACCCGAGAAAGCCCAGCGTATAGAGCGCGTATGCGCGAATCAGTCGATGCGTCAGCATGGATCAGCGCGCAGGGTGCGCATCGGCCGCCTGCGCGGCATGGTCGTCGTACGCGCGCCGCAGCGTGCGGTCCGCGCGCTGCATCAGCCCGATGTACACGACGATCAGCACGAGATACACGAGGATCGCGCCCTGCGCGCCGACATAGAACGGCAGGCTGAAACCGGCGAAGCGGATGCCCGCGAGCGCGGGCGCGAAGAACGGCACGACGAACGATACGGAGAAGCCGATCGCCATCAGCACCACGATCAGCACGACGTTGAAGCGCCAATAGCGCGCGTGAGCACGCGCGAGCGGTTCGGGTACGGGCGGCGGCGCCTCAGGCGCCGGACGGGTCTGAACGGTCATGCCGTTATTTAGCAAAAAGCCCCTGCGCGGGCAATCGGGATTGCCGCGCAGGGGCTCGTGCGCGCAAGCGCGACCGGTGTGCTCAGCGCACTTCGGCGAGTTGCTCGAGAATCGCCGGATTCTCGAGCGTGGACGTGTCCTGCGTGATCGCCTCGCCCTTCGCGAGCGAGCGCAGCAGGCGCCGCATGATCTTGCCCGAGCGCGTCTTCGGCAGGTTGTCGCCGAAGCGGATGTCCTTCGGCTTCGCGATCGGCCCGATCTGCTTGCCGACCCAGTCGCGCAGCGACTTCGCGAGCGCCGCCGCTTCCTCGCCTTCCGGACGCGACCGCTTCAGAACCACGAACGCGACCACCGCTTCGCCGGTCGTGTCGTCCGGGCGGCCGACCACCGCCGCTTCCGCAACGAGTTCGTGCGACACCAGCGCCGACTCGATCTCCATCGTGCCGAGCCGGTGGCCCGACACGTTCAGCACGTCGTCGATGCGGCCCATGATCGTGAAGTAGCCGGTGTCCTTGTCGCGCACCGTGCCGTCGCCGGCCAGGTACAACCGGCCGCCAAGTTCCTCCGGGTAGTAACTCTTCTTGAAGCGCTCCGGATCGCCCCAGATCGTGCGGATCATCGACGGCCACGGACGCTTGACGACCAGAATCCCGCCTTGCCCGTTCGGCACGTCCTGCCCCGTTTCGTCGACCACCGCCGCCATGATGCCCGGCAGCGGCAGCGTGCACGAGCCCGGCACCGTCGGCGTCGCGCCCGGCAGCGGCGTGATCATGTGGCCGCCGGTTTCGGTCTGCCACCACGTGTCGACGATCGGGCAGCGCTCCTGGCCGACGTGCTTGTGGTACCACATCCACGCTTCCGGATTGATCGGCTCGCCGACCGTGCCGATGATGCGCAGGCTCGACAGGTCGTAGCTCTTCGGATGAACCTTGTCGTCGGCTTCGGCGGCCTTGATCAGCGAGCGGATCGCGGTCGGCGCGGTGTAGAACACCGTGACCTTGTGATCGCCGATCATCTTCCAGAAGCGGCCGGCGTCCGGATACGTCGGCACGCCCTCGAACACGACCTGCGTGCCGCCGCACGCGAGCGGGCCGTACGTGATGTACGTGTGGCCCGTGACCCAGCCGATGTCGGCCGTGCACCAGAACACGTCGTCGGGCTTCCAGTCGAAGGTCCACTTCATCGTCTGCGCGGCCCACAGCAGATAGCCGCCGGTGCTGTGCTGCACGCCCTTCGGCTTGCCGGTCGAGCCGGACGTATACAGGATGAACAGCGGATGCTCGGCGCCGACCCATTCCGGCGCGCAGGTGTCGGATTCGCCGTCGACCAGCTCGTGCATCCACAGGTCGCGCTCCGCATGCCAGTCGATCTTGCCGCCGGTGCGGCGATAGACGATCACGCTGTTGACCGCCTCGCAGCCGCCCATCGCGATCGCTTCGTCGGCGATGCTCTTGAGCGGCAGCGTCTTGCCGCCGCGCGCCTGCTCGTCGGCGGTGATCAGCGCGACCGCGCCGACGTCGACGAGCCGCTCGTTCAGCGACTTCGCGGAGAAGCCGCCGAACACGACCGAGTGCGTCGCGCCGATGCGCGCGCAGGCCTGCATCGCGACGATGCCCTCGATCGACATCGGGATGTAGATGACGACGCGATCGCCCTTGCCGATGCCGCGTTTCTTCAGCGCATTCGCGAAACGCGACACGCGCGCGAGGAGGTCCGCATAGGTGACGCGCGTGACGGTGCCGTCGTCGGCCTCGAAGATCACCGCGACGCGCTCGCCGTTGCCGGCTTCGACGTGGCGGTCGAGGCAGTTGTACGACGCGTTGAGCTCGCCGTCGTCGAACCATGTGTAGAACGGCGCGTTGCGCTCGTCGAGCACCTTCGTGAACGGCTTGTGCCAGCTGAGGCCCTCGCGCGCGAGACGCGCCCAGAAGCCTTCGTAATCGCGCTCGGCTTCGGCGGCCAGTGCGCGGTAGGCCGGCATGCCGGAGATGGTCGCCGCCTTCTCGAGCGCCTCGGGCGGCGCAAACTGACGGGTTTCGTGAAGAACCGATTCAATCGCAGACATCGACTACCCCTTGGTGAACATGAATCCTCTGCATGGCGGCGCGATTCGTGCGCGCCGCGCGTCTTGGCCGGCGCATATGCGTGCGCCGCTGTCTCCCACCTCACCCGCGCGCGGCCCGGAGGCTGCACGCGATGCTGCGCCGCACCACGTCACGCGTCGGTGGACGCTGGGCCCGGCGGTTTCCACGATAAGCGCTCGAACTTACCCGTCACTTACGCAGCCTCGCCGTTTCGCACGCGCGCTGCATGACGGCCGATCGCTTTACGCTGTTACAAATGCGACTCTACAATCCTAACTGAACTCGCCCCCCGGACTCCAGCTTGAATCGCTACGCGCTCTTTCTCATTCTGTCGATGCTGTTCGTCGGCAGCAACGTCGGTATCGGTAAATCCATCGTCGTGTTCGTCCCGGTCGCCATCCTCGCGACGCTGCGCTTCGTGATCGCGATCGCCGTGCTGTGGCCGCTGTTCAGCCCGGTGAAGATACGCGCGGTCCGGCGTGAGGAATGGCTGAACCTGTTCCTGCAAGCGTTCTTCGGCACCTTCATGTTTACGCTGCTGATGCTCAACGGCGTGCAGCGTACGAGCGCGGTCGCTGCCGGCGTGATCACCAGCACGATCCCGGCGATCGTCGCGCTGTTCGCGTGGCTGATCCTGCGCGAAAAGCCGAACGGCCGTGCGCTCGTGTCGATCGCGCTCGCGATCGCCGGCGTCGTGACGATCAACCTTGCGAACGGCACGGCGGGCAGCCCCGCTGCCCATGCCGGCGGCGGTACGGCGTCCGGCTCGTTGGCCGGCAACCTGCTGATTCTCGGCGCCGTATGCTGCGAATCGATCTACGTGATCCTGTCGCGCCGGCTCACGCAGACGCTCGCGCCGATCGACATCTGCGCGTATACGCATCTCTTCGGTTTGTGCCTGATGCTGCCGCTCGGCGCGACGGCGTTGTGGCATTTCGATTACGCGAGCGTGCCGGCCGGCACGTGGGCGCTCGTCGTCTGGTACGGGCTCTCGGCCAGCATCTTCTCGTTCTGGCTGTGGATGAAGGGCATCCGGCACGTGCCGGGCAGCCTCGCCGGCGTGTTCAGCGCGGTGCTGCCGGTCGCGGCCGCCGCATACGGCATCGCATTTCTCGGCGAACGCCCGACACTCGCACACGGCATCGCGCTCGCGTGCGTCGTCACGGGCATCGTGCTCGCGAGCCTGCGCGTGAAACGCGTGCCGGCGGCCACGTCCTGATCCGTCCCCAGCGGACCCGGCGCGTCGCTGCAGCCGCGTCGGCCGACGCGTTACAATAGCGCGCCTTTTCAAGATTACCCCCGATACCTGCGCACAGCGCCCGTACCACCATCATGTCCGCCCCGCATTCGCCCGGCTCCACCCGTCGCCCGCTTCGCCCGCTGCCCGCGCTGATCTTCATGAGCCGCTGGCTCCAGGTTCCGCTCTATCTGGGCCTGATCGTCGCGCAGGCCGTCTACGTATTCCTGTTCCTGAAGGAAGTCTGGCACCTGCTGTCGCACGCGACCGGGCTCGACGAAATCAGCGTGATGCTCGCGGTGCTCGGCCTGATCGACGTGGTGATGATCTCGAACCTGCTGATCATGGTGATCGTCGGCGGCTACGAGACGTTCGTGTCGCGCCTCGGCATCGAGGGCCATCCCGACGAGCCCGAGTGGCTCGACCACGTGAACGCGGGCGTGCTGAAGGTCAAGCTGTCGATGGCGTTGATCAGCATTTCGTCGATCCATCTGCTGAAAACCTTCATCAACCCCGACCAGCACACGACGCACGCGATCATGTGGCAGGTGATCATCCACGTGTCGTTCCTCGTGTCGGCGCTCGTGATGGCGTGGGTGGACCGCCTGACGACCCACACGCACCCGGCCCATTTCCACGACGCGCACGCGCCAGCGGCGTCCCGACCGGCGGCCTGAACCGCCGGCAACGTATTCCCCACTGTCCCCACAGAGTCTCAGCCATGACCGTCATCAAACAGGAAGACCTGATCCAGAGCATCGCGGATTCGCTGCAGTACATCAGCTACTACCACCCGCTCGACTACATCCAGGCCCTCGGCCGCGCGTACGAGCTGGAAGAAAGCCCGGCCGCGAAGGACGCGATCGCGCAGATCCTCACGAACAGCCGCATGTGCGCGGAAGGCCGCCGCCCGATCTGCCAGGACACCGGCATCGTGACGATCTTCGTGAAGGTCGGCATGGACGTGCGCTGGGACGGCGCGACGATGGGCCTCACCGACATGATCAACGAAGGCGTGCGCCGCGGTTACACGCACCCGGACAACGTGCTGCGCGCGTCGATCGTCAATCCGCCGGAAGGCGCCCGCAAGAACACGAAGGACAACACGCCGGCGGTGATCCACTACGAGATCGTGCCGGGCGACAAGGTCGACGTGCAGGTCGCGGCGAAGGGCGGCGGCTCGGAGAACAAGTCGAAGTTCGTGATGCTGAACCCGTCGGATTCGATCGTCGACTGGGTGCTGAAGACGGTCCCGACGATGGGCGCCGGCTGGTGCCCGCCGGGCATGCTCGGGATCGGCATCGGCGGCACCGCCGAGAAGGCGATGCTGATGGCGAAGGAATCGCTGATGGAGCCGATCGACATCCAGGAAATCATCGCGCGCGGCCCGAAGGACTGGATCGAGGAACTGCGCGTCGAACTGCACGAGAAGGTCAACGCGCTCGGCATCGGCGCGCAGGGCCTCGGCGGCCTCGCGACCGTGCTCGACGTGAAGATCATGGCTGCACCGACGCACGCAGCCTCGAAGCCGGTCGCGCTGATCCCGAACTGCGCGGCCACGCGCCACGCGCACTTCGTGCTCGACGGCTCGGGCCCGGCCAAGCTTGAAGCGCCGTCGCTCGACGCCTGGCCGAAGGTCCAGTGGGAACCGAACACGGAAACCAGCAAGCGCGTCGACCTGAACACGCTGACGCCGGAAGAAGTCGCGAGCTGGACGCCGGGCCAGACGCTGCTGCTGTCGGGCAAGATGCTTACCGGCCGCGACGCCGCGCACAAGCGCATCGCCGACATGCTCGCGAAGGGCGAGAAGCTGCCGGTCGACTTCACGAACCGCGTGATCTACTACGTCGGCCCGGTCGATCCGGTGCGCGACGAAGTGGTCGGCCCGGCCGGCCCGACGACGGCCACGCGGATGGACAAGTTCACCGAGACGATGCTCGCTCAGACGGGTCTGATCTCGATGGTCGGCAAGGCAGAACGCGGCCCGGTCGCGATCGACGCGATCAAGAAGCACAAGGCGGCCTACCTGATGGCGGTCGGCGGTGCGGCGTACCTCGTGTCGAAGGCGATCCGCGGCGCGAAGGTGCTCGCATTCGAAGACCTCGGGATGGAAGCGATCTACGAATTCGACGTGCAGGACATGCCGGTGACGGTGGCCGTCGATTCGTCGGGCACGTCGGTTCACCAGACGGGTCCGAAGGAATGGCAGGCGAAGATCGGCAAGATCCCGGTCGCCACGGCTTAAGCGCACGTACAGGAAAGGCCGGACGGAAGTCCGGCCTTTTTACTTCTCATTCTCGTTATCGTGTTCGGCACGATATTCGAGGCTGATTCTCATTACACGCAGAAGGCAGGCCGGGCAAGGCTTCGAGGCTTGGCTTTTCTCGTTCGAGCGATTATCGTTCGGTTTCTGAAGCCCCACTGAACAAGGAACAGCCATGCAAGGCGACAAGAAAGTCATCGAATATCTCAACGCCCAACTGAAAAACGAACTCACGGCGATCAACCAGTACTTCCTGCATGCGCGCATGTACAAGCACTGGGGCCTCGACAAGCTCGGCAAGCACGAATACGACGAATCGATCGGAGAAATGAAGCACGCCGACTGGCTGATCGAGCGCGTGTTCATGCTCGACGGCCTGCCGAACCTGCAGGACCTGCACAAGCTGCTCGTCGGCGAGGAAACCGAAGAGATTCTGAAGTGCGACCTGAAGCTCGAGCAGATCTCGCAGTCCACCTGCAAGGAAGCGATCGCGTACTGCGAATCGGTGCGTGACTACGTATCGCGCGAGATCTTCGAAAAGATTCTCGACGACACCGAAGAGCACATCGACTGGCTGGAAACGCAGATCGACCTGATCGGCAAGGTCGGCCTGCAGAACTATCAGCAGACGATGATGGGTTCGCCCGAGTAATCGTCACGCGCTCCACGATCACCACCTCGCCGGCCGCATCACGATGACGAACCAGCCAGCCGCTTCCGGGGCCCGCCCCACCGCCCCCGTCGGGATCTTCGATTCGGGGCTCGGCGGCCTGTCGGTGCTGCGCGCCGTGCGCGCGCACCTGCCCGGCGAGTCGTTCGTCTATGTCGCCGATTCGCATTACGCACCGTATGGTCCGCGCGACGAGGCGTTCATCACCGAGCGGACGCTGGCGATCGGCGAGTGGCTTGCGCGCGAAGGAGCGAAGGCGCTCGTGATCGCGTGCAACACCGCGACGGCGCGCGCGATCGCGACCGTCCGCGAACGCCTGGCGATACCGCTCGTCGGTGTCGAGCCGGGCATCAAACCGGCGGCCGCGCTGTCCGCCAGCGGCGTCGCCGGCGTGCTCGCCACGCAATCGACGCTGAACAGCCCGCGCTTCCAGGCGCTGCTCGACCGCTACGGAGCCGGGCGCCGCTTCATCTGCCAGCCCGGCCACGGGCTCGTCGAGGCGATCGAACGCGGCGACACGAATTCGCCCGCGTTGCGCGCGTTGCTCGACCGTTATCTGCAGCCGATGCTCGACGACGGCGCCGACACGCTGGTGCTCGGCTGCACACATTACCCGTTCTTTTCTGAAACGATTCGTGACCTTGTTGGCGACCGCCTGACCATCGTCGATACCAGCGACGCAATCGCCCGCCAGCTCGCGCGCGTGCTCGACGAATGCGATCTACGCGCGCCGGCCGGCACCCGTGGCGCGCCGCCGCGCTTCTGCTCGACGGGCGACGGCAGGCAGCTGCGCGCGCTCGCGTCGACGCTGCTCGGCCTCGACGCATCGGTCGAATCCGTCACCATTTCGTCGCCGAACGCGCGCGCCTGCGCGCCCGCCTGACGCCGGCCGGCCGTGCCGCCGGCCGCCCTTCCCGCGCCGCAGCCATGCCGCCTACGCTGCTTGAGGGGTCCGATGACTTTAAAAAAGCCCAACCCAGGCTTGTCAACATCCGCAAATTTAATGATAATAATTCGCATTAACGTTAGCTATCGCAACTCATCATGATCGTCTGCGTGTGCAAGTCTGTTTCCGATCGCAAGATTCGCGCGTCCCTCGCCGAGGGCGTGAGTTCTTTCGATGAACTCCAGTTCGAGCTCGGCGTGGCCACGTGCTGCGGCAAGTGCGAGGAGTCCGTACGCGACCTCATGGCCGAGCAAGGCGTCTGCGCGAGCCGGTGCGGTGTCGAGCATCATGCTCACCCGATCCCGGTAACGTTCTACGAGCGCAAGGCCGCCTGAGCGTGCGCATGCGGCGCGAGCCGCGTTTTACGTCTGACCGTCAGCAAGCCACCGTCCGCGCGAGCCAACGGCTTACCTGCCAAGGAGCCTGTCATGGAATTGCTGATCGGATTCGTAACGACCGTGTGCATCTCGCTGCTGATCTTCCGTAAGTAATACCGATTCACCCGCCGCGCCCCGGGTGCGACGTCGTTCTTTCAAGCTAACATGCAGGCTTCGCATCTCGCTCCTGCCGGCGCCATGCCGGCTGCACCACGTATGAATCCCCGAGTGATCGTCGTCGCGGTCGGCGTGCTCGCCGCGCACGCGATCATGCTGACGGCCGCGTGGCTCCATCGCAACGCGCCGCCGCCGAAGGAGATCGAAGTCCAGTCGATCACCGCGCAGCTCATCCCGCCTGCACCTGCTGCTCAACCGGTCGCGGTCCAGTCGGTCGCGCAGCCCGCGCCGCCGAAGCCCGTGCCGCGCGAGAAACCCAAGGTCGAGCCCAAGCCCGTGCAGAAGGTGGTCAAGCCGACGCCTCAGCCGGTCGCGCAATCACCGTCGCCGACGCCCGCGCCGGCGGCTGCCGATCCGACACCCGCTCCCGCCGCACCTGCGCCTGCTGCGCCGGCCGCCGCACCCGGCCCGGCTCGCGAGACGATGCAGGTCAGCGCGCCGAAGAACGTATCGGCACTCAGCTGCAATTTCGTGAAGCCCACCTATCCGTCGATGTCGCGCCGCCGCGGCGAAACGGGCACGGCTTATGTTCACTTCGTCATCGGCGTGACGGGCAAGATCGAAAGCGTCCAGTTGCAGAAGAGCAGCGGCTACCCGCGTCTCGACGAAGCCGCGCTCGATGCGACGCGCGCCAGCACCTGTCCGCCGTACGTCGAGAACGGGCAAGCGATTCGCGCCGCCCATACGCTGCCCTTCAACTTCACGCTCGACGACTAACCCGCCTCATTCGGAAGATTCAAAGGAAACAAAAATGCAAAGCTACGGTATCGCGCACGTCTGGGCGCAAGGTGATCTCGTCACGCGTGCGATCGCGATCACGCTGCTCGTGATGTCGGTCCTGTCGTGGATCGTGATCATCGTCAAGGGCTGGAACGTGGTTCGCCTGAACCGTCTCACGAAGAATGCCGAACAAGCGTTCTGGCATTCCGACGATTTCGACGACGGCATCAAGAAGCTCGGCCTCGCCGCATCGACGCCGAGCGACAACCCGTTCCTCGCGCTCGCACTGTCAGGCAAGGAAGCCGCCGATCACCACCATCAGACGCAACCGCACCTGCACGATCGCATGGACGTGTCGGACTGGATCACGCGCTGCCTGAAGGACACGATGGACGAAGGCATCTCGCGCATGCAGGCCGGCCTCGCGATTCTCGCGTCGATCGGCAGCACGGCGCCGTTCGTCGGCCTGTTCGGCACGGTGTGGGGCATCTACCACGCACTGCTCGCGATCGGCGCAACGGGCCAGACGTCGATCGACCAGGTCGCGGGCCCGGTCGGCGAATCGCTGATCATGACGGCGTTCGGCCTGTTCGTCGCGATTCCGGCAGTGCTCGGCTACAACGCGCTGACCCGCGCGAACAAGGGTGTCGTCAGCAAGCTGCGCCGCTTCGCGCACGGTCTGCACGCGTACTTCGTGACGGGCGCGCGCCTCGCATCGTCGTCGCCGCGCGACGGCCTGCGCCTCGCCTCGCGCGCCAGCTGAGACGAGGTGAACCATGGCAATGAACACCGGCTTCAGCGATGATGACGACGATGGCGTGATGAGCGAGATCAACATGACGCCGCTCGTCGACGTCATGCTCGTACTCCTGATCATTTTCCTCGTGACGATCCCGGCGATGCAGCACGCGGTGAAGATCGACCTGCCGCACGCGAGCAGCCAGCCCGTCGACGAGAAGCCGCAAACGGTCGACGTCGCGATCCAGGGCAACGGCACGATCCTGTGGAACGACCAGACGGTCACGCGCGAGCAGCTGCAGGCGCACATCGCGGAAGCGGCAAAGCACCAGCCGCAACCTGAGTTGCACCTGCGCGCCGATCGCAAGGTGGCCTACGAACGGGTGGCTGAAGTGATGTCCGACGCGCAGGCCGGCGGCCTGACGAAGCTCGGCTTCGTGACGGAGCCGAGCGCGAAGGCGAAGTAACGCACGCGGCTTCGGGCGTGGCCGGGCTCGCGTTGCCGACCACCGGGCCGCCCCCGCAAAGTAAAAGGCCTTCATCGCCAGATGAAGGCCTTTTTTCATGCGCACGCGGGCGCCTTCGGGCGGCGGGCTCTTCGGCGGTATCGGTTGCGCCTCGAGCAACGCAAATGCGGCTACCGTGGTCTGCACGGATTGCGCGTTCTGCCCTATCTGGCTCGCAACATATGCGGCCACCTGATTCCGCTCAGAGCTTCCTTCGCGAAATGGGATTTCAATATAGGCCTGCGCGCGTACGCATTCAAGGCTCCGGCGATTGAAACTTGCGATTGCAAGCGGCGCTTCAATGACAAAACAAATTTGCCACGAGGCGCCATCTGCATTCAGGTGGCCGAAACATCAGCCGCGGCCGCTTCGCTCTTCGCGCGCTCGGGGCAACCCGGCTGCTTGTAATCGCCGTGATCGAGCTTCTCGACCAGATAGTCGACGAACGCGCGCACCGCGGGCGGCATCCCTTGCCGCGACACGAACACGGCGTAGAGTTGCGGAACAGGCAGCGTCCAGCCCGGCATCACCGGCGACAACTGCCCCGCGCGCAACGCATTGCCATACATCATTTCCGGCAGCGCCGCGATACCCAGGCCGTCGAGCGCGGCCTCGCGAATCGTCATCAGATCGGCCGTCACGAGCCGCGGGTCGTGCTCGTGCAGGTGGCGCGTGCCATCCGGCGCGATCAGCGTGAACACGTGCCGGCCATCGACGCTCGGCGTGTCGAGCGTCTCGAAGTGCGCCAGATCGTCCGGCACGAGCGGCGGCGCATTCTGGTTCAGCAGGCTCGGCGCGCCGACCAGCATCTGTTCCGTTCGCCACAGCGGCCGCACGACGATGTTCGCGTTCTGCGGCGGTTCCGAGCGCACGCGCAACGCGACGTCGATCGAATCCTCGAACAGGTCGATCACGCGATTCGTCACACGGATGTGCACCTTCACCTCGGGATAGCGGTGCAGGAATTCGGGGAGGATCCGCGACAGCATCGTCTGCGACAGCGTCACGGGCACGCTCACGCGCACCGACCCGCGCGGCGACGCGCGCAGCTGCTGCACCGCGTTCATCGCAGCCTGCGCTTCTGCCAGCATCGCCTGGCAATGCTGGTAAAACAGCTCGCCCGCCTCGGTCAGCGCGAGCTTGCGCGTCGAACGTTGCAGCAGCCGCACGCCGAGCGCCGCCTCCAGCTCCGTCAGGCGCCGCGACAGGCGCGATTTCGAGATACCCAGCACGCGTTCCGCAGCCGAAAAGCCGCCGTGCTCGACGACCTGCGAAAAGTACATGAGGTCGTTCAGGTTGTGTGCATCGATGTTCATGTCATCGTTCCAATTTCAGAACAATCCATTGCGAAGCGCCGCAAATCGGCCGGTAAAACGCCCAATATAATAGCGCTATGTTTCAAAAATAACGCTATTCCGACGATATCGAGGGCTTCCGCATGACGACTGCTCGCTCGCTTGACCGCACGTACCCGGCGCTCCGCACGACCGAAGGTGGCGGCTTCGTGGTTCACCGTCCGTTTCCGACCCGGCTGCTGATGGATTTCGATCCGTTCCTGCTGCTCGACGAAATGGGCCCCGTCGACTATGCGCCCGGCGAAGCCAAGGGCGCGCCTGACCATCCGCATCGCGGTTTCGAGACCGTCACCTATGTGCTCGACGGCCGCTTTCGCCATCGCGACTCCGCCGGCCATGCCGGCACGCTCGGCCCCGGCGACGTGCAGTGGATGACGGCCGGCGCGGGCGTCGTGCACAGCGAGATGCCGGATCCCGAGTTCGCGCAGACAGGCGGACGCTCGCACGGCTTCCAGCTGTGGGTGAACCTGCCGCGCCGCGACAAGATGATCGCGCCGCGCTACCAGGAAATCGCGGCCGACCGCATCCCGAGCGCCACGTCGCCGGACGGCCGCGCGCAGGTTCGCGTGATCGCCGGTGAAGCGTTCGGCGTTCGTGCGGCGATCGAGACGCGCACGCCGATCCTCTATCAGCATTTCACGCTGCAGCCGGGCGCAACGATCGCGCAGCCGGTGCCGGCGGGCTATCGTGTGTTCGCCTACCCGCTCGCAGGACCAGGTCGGTACGGGCCCGACAGGCAGGCCGTCGACGCGCGGCACATGGTGGTCTACGGGGACGATGGCGACACAGTGACGTTCGAGGCCGGCGATACGCCGCTCGACCTGCTGCTGGTCGGTGGCGTGCCGTTGAACGAGCCCATCGTCCGCTATGGCCCTTTCGTGATGAATACGGAGGAAGAGATCCGGCAGGCTGTCGTCGACTTCCAAACCGGCCGCATGGGCCGCATCGAAGCGTAACGGCCGATCGGGGCGGAGGTGCCGCGAAACCGCGCGTTTTGCGTCACAATAACTCCTTGAACCACGTGGCTGCCCGCCACCAGAAGGAACTCGTCCCCTTGAACTTCGAACATCTGATCCAGATCAATTCCGACGATCCGGCCGTGCCGTCCCTGACTCGCGAACAGCTGTGGGAAGGTCTCGTGCTGCGTGCCGAACAGCCGCAGCTGTTCGTGATCGGCCTCGACAGCTGCGTCGTCCACGAACGGACGGAAACGACGCTCGAACGTGAACTGCATTACGGCCACGCGACGGTACGCGACCGCGTGACGTTCACGCCGAACCAGCAGGTGCGCTACGACGTCCATGCGGCCGGCGGCGAAATCGGCGGCTCGTTGACGATGACGATCGAGGAGCGCGACGACCACGAGCTGTTCCTGCGCTTCGAATACCGGACGACGCTGACCGTCACGGACGACAGCGAGGAAGCGCGTCACACGCACGGCATCGTCAAGGAAGCGTACCGTACGTCGGACATCGACACGGTGCGTCTCATCCGCGAATACGCGCAGGGGCGCAAGGATCCCGATCCGCTCCACTGACATGGCGGCGGCCTGCGGGCCGCCCTGTTCGTCTCTTTGGCCTCTTTGACTCAGGCTATCGAATCCAACATCTCGATCGATAAAGAGTTTTTGTAAATGGGAATGGTTATCATTTAGAATTCATTCCATCGTATCGACAGTCACCGATCAACCGAATGACCGACACCATGCGCCCGACCACGCTGAGCTTGCGCCGCCCGACCGGCACCGCGAGCGCCAACCGTCAAAAGACGGCAGCGGTCACGACGCCGGCGAAACCCGCCGGAAGCCGCGATGCCGGCACGCGGACCCTGAGCAGCGATGCGCTGCTGCAAGGCCACAGCCACATCAGCATCGCGCATAACGGCGAAACGTATCAGTTGCGCGCCACGCGGCTCGGCAAACTGATCCTGACGAAGTAACGACAGAGTATTGTGGGGACCACCTCCCTGAGAGGTGTTGGGCAGTAGCCAGCGTAACGGCTTGCACGCGAGATCTAGACCCCTTCGTGCAAACACACTCAAGCAGCCGTTGCAGCAAGCCAAGCCACTTTTTTGGTTCTCGCACAAGGAAGAAAAAAAGCGACACGTCCTTCGACGTGTCGCTTTTTGTTTGGGCGCCCGCACGCAAACGAACGAGCATCGCGCGGTTGTCGGCGCCGTTGCTTCAACACGTTCCGGAGGCCGACAGCGAAGCACTGTCGCCCGTTACGCCGAAACGCGGCCGCAAGGCCGTCAATCCCGCATCAGAAGCCCCAGAACATCAACCACCACGCGCTGTCGATAACCGCGAGCCCGGCCGCGAACCACACGAAGGCCGCCAGCCGGCGCGGCCACGCAGCATAACGCCCCGTCACCTTCCATGCGAGCCACGCGCTCCAGGCGTTCGCGCACACGAGAATCGCGATGCGCACGTCGGCTGCCCAGCCGAGCGGCACATGCTCCGCGCGCAGCAACGACAGCGTCGTCGCCGACAGCCCGAGGAACACACCCGCGCCCGCGATCGGAATCAACGCCTGCGCAAGATGATGGAGACGCGTGCGATCAAAGCGGCCGAGCGTCAGCGTCGCGCCGGCCAGCAGCACGAGCAGCGCGGTGCCGTACACGAGCCCGGTGCCGACGATGTAGCTGACGATCAGCCCGCCGTCGAGCCACGAGAATACGTCGTTGCGGTCCGGATAGTGCGTGAGCAGGAACCACGGCGCGTTCGTCTCGAGCGGCCACGTGATGTCGTGGTCGATCAGCCAGCCCGCGAGCCATTGCTTGATCTGCACGAACCACGGGCTGACGGTCCAGTGGAATGCGCCGATCGCGACGCCGAGCAGGCCGTACAGGATCAACGCCGTGTCCCACGGATTCGCCTGCTGCGCGCCGAGGTTCACGACCTCGTCGGACGGCGAGCGCCACGACAGCGCGATCGCGTCGCGATGCCCGCTGCAGCGGCCGCACATATGGCATGACGCGGCGCCCTTCATGTTGCGCAACGGCACGAGCGGCGCGCAATTGATCGGGATCACGCGATGCCCGTGCTCGCCATTCTTGTACGAGCGGCGCCACGCATCCTCGTCGACCTTGTAGCGCATCGGCGCGAGCCGGGCGAGCAGCCCGAACACGCCGTTGACCGGGCACAGATACTTGCACCACACGCGCTTCTCGCGGCCGTACAGCAGGCCTATCACGATCGCGCCGACGGTCGAGCCCCCAAGCACGAAGAGCACCGCGAGCGGGTACTGGTACACGCTCACCATCTGCCCGTAGATTGTCGTGAGCCCGAATGCGACGAACGGCCAGCCGCCCCACCGCATCCAGCGCGGGATCGCGCCGCCGCGGCCGAACTTGCTCGCATATTCCGTCAGCGCGCCTTCCGGGCACAGCACGCCGCACCAGACGCGGCCGAGCATCACCATCGACAGCAGCACGAACGGCCACCAGATGCCCCAGAACACGAACTGCGCAATCAGTGTCAGGTTGTTCCACAGGTGGGCGGAATCGTCCGGCAGCGGCAACACGGCCGGCACGATGATCAGGAACGCGTAGACGCCGACGACGACCCACTGGATGCCGCGGATCACCGCGCCGTGGCGCTGCATCCACTGGCCCGCCTGCGCGAGCCAGCCCGGCTTGGCTGCGGCGGCAACGCTCATGCCGCGCGGCCCGCAGGAACGGTTTGACGGCGGCTCGCGCGCTTCATCAGCAGCCACACGACGGCCCAGTACGCCACATACGCGACGAGGTTGGTCAGCGCCGGGTGCGCGCGGTAGCCGGTCAGCGTCGCGACGAGCGAACCGAACGTGCCCGAATCATCGAGAATCGCCGACGTGTCCCACAGTTGCGAGATGCCGAGCGGCAGGATCTCCTTGTCGATCAGCTTGTCGACGCCGGTCTGGAACAGACCCGCACCGAGGAACAGCAGCATCACTTCGGTCACGCGGAAGAAGTGCCGCCACGAGAAGTACTTGCCGCCGAGCTGCAGCAAATAGAACGTCAGGAACGCGAGGCCCAGGCCGATCACGACCGCGAGCATCTGGCTGCCGTCCACATGCCCGGACTGGCCGAATCCGAGGCCGTACAGGAAGATCACCGTCTCACTGCCTTCACGCGCGATCGCGAGCGCGACCAGCACCGCGACGCCCCACCAGTTCGAATCGCGCGTGCTCTGCTGCAGCGACTGCTCCATGTCGCGCTTCAGCGTACGCCCGTGCCGGCGCATCCACAGCACCATCTGCACGATCAATACACAGGCGATCAGCACCATCGCGGTCTGGAAATAGTCCTGCGCGTCGCCGGACAGCACTTCGGTGAAGCCGACGAGCGCGGCGCCCAGGCCGACCGCCATCAGCAGGCCGACTGCCACACCCGTCCACAAGAAGGGCAGGCCGCGGCGCGCGTCTTCGTCGCCGTTCTTCAGCCATGCATAGAGGATGCCGACGACGAGCAGCGCTTCGACGCTCTCCCGCCAGACGATGAACAAGATCTGACCCATTGAACCCTCCTGACGCGCGGGCGACGCACTCGCGCACCCGCACTCAGATAAAACGCATTACTTCGCGACGATCACGCCCTGTGCCTGCTGGTGGAAATCGTCGAAAAACTTGTACTCGCCCGGCGACAGCGGGGCGACCACCACGAATGAATCGGCGCCCGGTGCCAGCACCTTCTCCTTGCGCAACTGCACGCTCTCGAATTCGGCGGCACCCTTGCCGGTATTCCGGATCTCGATCTTGAAGCGCTGGCCGGCCGGCACTTCGATGCGAACCGGATTCAGCTTGCCGTCCGTCATCTCGAGCTTGAACGTCGGCAGATCAGCGGCATGCGCCGCGCCGGCGAGCCACAGCGCGGCGGCTGCGGCGACGATTTTCTGGGGAAATTTCATTCTGGGATCTCTACGTCGACGGCGCGCCGAAGCGCGCCGTCCGTGATGCCACCGATCAGTACCCGCCCTTCTTGCCGATGCCGGCGAACGGGAAGTCGTATTCGAGCGTGATGGGCTTGAACCACGGGCCCACACCCGTTTCCTTGTCGACGTGACGGCCGAACGCCATGTGGCCCGACTGCATCGGCGGCTTGACGGTCAGCGTCAGGTGGTACTTGCCGGGGCCGGCCAGCTTCACGTTGTCGCCATAGTGCGGACCGTCGCTCGCGACCATGCCCATCAGGTCGCCTTCCGCCTTCCACTTCGTGTCGCCCTGCTTCGTCAGCTTGTACGCGACCTGCAGGTACGGCATCCAGTCGCCTTCCGCGAAACCCGTCGGGTTGTTCTTGACCGCGTGGATGTCCGCCTCGAGGTGGATGTCCGAATCCGATGCCTTGCGCATCATTCCTTCCGGATCCATCGTGATCGGCTGCAGATACACGGCGCCGATTTCCATGCCGCCCTGGATCTGCTGCTTGCCGATCGGATACTCGGCAGCCGACGCCGACATCGCGGCAACCGCCGCCGCTACCGCAACCGACGTGCGGATGAACGAAGAACCCAACATGGACACTCCTTGTTATTGGTCTGACACGTTGCGCGCCGCCCTCCCGGACGACTCGCCGAAAACACTAACGCAATGAAGAACGTTAATGCGAACTATTCTCAATACTTGCGAAGTTTAGCACCGAACCGGCTTCCGAACAAACGACACACCGCGTAAAACCCTTATCCGACAAGGCTTACAACGGTGTTACCCGAGGGTTTCAGTGACGTTTGGAAAGATTTACCGGCCGCCGTTGACGTGGTCGCCGACGTTCGCGCCGAATACACGCTCGCGCAGCAGCGCAAGCTGGTCGCGGGTGGCCGCGGCCTTTTCGAACTCGAGGTTCTTCGCGTAGTCGGCCATCTGCTTTTCGAGGCGCTTGATTTCCTTCGCGAGTTGCTTTTCCGACATGTCCTCGAACTTCGCGCGCTGTTGCGCTTCTTTCAGTTCCGCGCGCGCGTCGTCGGCGTTGTAGACGCCGTCGATGATGTCCTTGATGCGCTTCACGACGCCGCGCGGCGTGATGCCCATCTTCTCGTTGTACGCGATCTGCTTCGCGCGGCGCCGCTCGGTTTCGCCGATCGCGCGCTTCATCGACTCGGTCATGTTGTCGGCATAGAGGATCGCCTTGCCGTTCACGTTTCGCGCGGCGCGGCCGATCGTCTGGATCAGCGAGCGCTCGGCACGCAGGAAGCCTTCCTTGTCGGCATCGAGAATCGCGACCAGCGACACTTCGGGAATATCGAGGCCTTCGCGCAGCAGGTTGATCCCGACCAGCACGTCGAACGTGCCGAGGCGCAGGTCGCGGATGATCTCGACCCGCTCGACCGTATCGATGTCGCTGTGCAGATAGCGCACCTTCACGCCGTGGTCGGCCAGGAACTCGGTGAGTTGCTCGGCCATCCGCTTGGTCAGCACGGTGATCAGCACGCGTTCGCCGGCCTTCACGCGCGCGTTGATCTCGGTCAGCACGTCGTCGACCTGCGAGCTGGCCGGACGCACCTCGATTTCCGGATCGACGAGTCCAGTCGGCCGCACGACCTGCTCGGCGATCTGCCCCGTCACGCGCTGTTCGTAGTCGGCCGGCGTCGCCGACACGAACACCACCTGGCGCATCTTGCGCTCGAACTCGTGGAACTTCAGCGGCCGGTTGTCGAGTGCCGACGGCAGCCGGAAGCCGTAGTTGACGAGGTTTTCCTTGCGCGCGCGGTCCCCGTTGTACATCCCGTTCAGCTGGCCGATCAGCACGTGCGATTCGTCGAGCAGCATCAGCGCGTCGGGCGGCAGGTAGTCAACCAGCGTCGGCGGCGGCTCGCCGGGCGCGGCACCGGAGAAGTGCCGCGAATAGTTCTCGATACCCTTGCAGAAGCCAAGCTCCTGAAGCATCTCGAGATCGAACCGCGTGCGCTGTTCGAGGCGCTGCGCCTCGACGAGCTTGCCTTCGCGATGGAAGAACTCGAGGCGTTCGCGCAATTCGTCCTTGATCGTCTCGACCGCGCGCATCACCGTATCGCGCGGCGTCACGTAGTGCGACGACGGATACACGGTGAAGCGCGGAATCTTCTGCCGCACGCGCCCGGTCAGCGGGTCGAACAATTGCAGCGTCTCGACTTCGTCGTCGAACAGCTCGACGCGCACCGCCAGCTCCGCATGCTCGGCCGGAAAGATGTCGATCGTATCGCCGCGCACGCGGAACGTGCCGCGCTGGAAATCCTGCTCGTTGCGCGAGTACTGCATCGCGATCAGCCGCGCGATCACGTCGCGCTGGCCGAGCTTGTCGCCGGTGCGCAGCGTGAGGATCATCTGGTGGTATTCGGACGGGTTGCCGATACCGTAGATCGCCGACACCGTCGCGACGATCACCACGTCGCGGCGCTCCATCAGGCTCTTCGTCGCCGACAGCCGCATCTGCTCGATGTGCTCGTTGATCGACGAGTCCTTTTCGATGAACAGATCGCGCTGCGGCACGTATGCTTCCGGCTGGTAATAGTCGTAGTACGACACGAAGTACTCGACCGCGTTGCGCGGGAAGAACTCGCGGAATTCCGCGTAGAGCTGCGCCGCGAGTGTCTTGTTCGGCGCGAACACGATCGCCGGGCGGCCGAGCCGCGCGATCGTGTTGGCCATCGTGAAGGTCTTGCCCGAGCCCGTCACGCCGAGCAGCGTCTGGAACGCGAGGCCGTCGCCGACGCCTTCGACGAGCGTTTCGATCGCGGTCGGCTGGTCGCCGGCGGGCGGATACGGCTGGTACAACTGAAACGGCGACCCTTCGAAAGTGACGAATTTCGATTCGTCGAGCGCGTCGCCGACTTCGGCGTGATGATCGGACATGGAGTGCGGCCGGAGCGAGGGCAAAAAAACTATTCTAGCGCTTCGCGGCGTTGCGGACCGCTGACGCCTCCTGACGCACCGAGACGCGCCGCAAGCGTCCGAAATCGCAATTCGCCGCGCGATCGCCGCCTTCGGCAGCGCGAATTCGCTACAATGTCAGGCTGCTGCGCTTTCCGGCGCCGTGCCCGTTGGCGCGCGGTCCGCTGCGCCCGCCCCGCCCGCTGAAAGCCTGACCCTCTTTTCACTACTGCCGAATCATCATGTCGCTCTTCTCCGCTGTCCAGCTTGCTCCCCGCGACCCGATCCTGGGCCTGAACGAAGCCTTCAACGCCGACACGCGTCCGACCAAGGTCAACCTCGGCGTCGGTGTGTACACGAACGAAGAAGGCAAGATTCCGCTGCTGCGCGCGGTTCGCGACGCGGAGAAGGCACGCGTCGAGGCCGGCCTGCCGCGCGGCTACCTGCCGATCGACGGGATCGCCGCTTACGATGCGGCCGTGCAGAAGCTGCTGCTCGGTAACGATTCGCCGCTGATCGCCGCGGGCCGCGTGGTCACGGCGCAGGCGCTGGGCGGCACGGGCGCGCTGAAGATCGGCGCCGATTTCCTGCGCACGTTGAACCCGAACGCGAAGGTCGCGATCAGCGACCCGAGCTGGGAAAACCACCGCGCGCTGTTCGAAGCGGCCGGCTTCGAAGTCGTCGCGTACCCGTACTACGACGCGGCCACCAACGGCGTGAACTTCGAAGGCATGCTGTCGGCGCTGAACGGCTACGCGGCCGGCACGATCGTCGTGCTGCACGCGTGCTGCCACAACCCGACCGGCGTGGACCTGACCGACGCGCAATGGCAGCAGGTCGTCGACGTCGTCAAGGCGCGCAACCTCGTGCCGTTCCTCGACATGGCGTACCAGGGCTTCGGCGAAAACATCGAAGCCGATGCCGCTGCGGTGCGTCTGTTCGCCGCGGCCGACCTGAATGCGTTCGTGTCGTCGTCGTTCTCGAAGTCGTTCTCGCTGTATGGCGAACGCGTCGGCGCGCTGTCGATCATCACGTCGAGCAAGGAAGAAGCGACGCGCGTGCTGTCGCAACTGAAGCGCGTGATCCGCACGAACTATTCGAACCCGCCGACCCACGGCGGCGCCGTCGTCGCGGCCGTGCTCGCGTCGCCGGAACTGCACGCATCCTGGGTGCAGGAACTCGGCGAAATGCGCGACCGTATCCGCGCGATGCGCAATGGCCTCGTCGAGCGCCTGAAGGCAAGCGGCGTCGATCGCGACTTCAGCTTCATCAACGCGCAGCGCGGGATGTTCTCGTATTCGGGCCTGACCTCGGCACAAGTCGATCGTTTGCGCGAAGAGTTCGGCATCTATGCAGTCGGCACCGGCCGCATCTGCGTCGCTGCGCTGAACACGCGCAACCTCGACGCGGTTGCGAACGCGGTCGCGGCAGTCCTGAAGTAAGTCGGCGTCAGCGGGCGGCGACCGTCACCGGGCCGCCCTGCGCCTTCCGCCGAAACGAAAAACGCGCTCCACGGAGCGCGTTTTTTTATGCCGGCCTTGCGACGCTCGGCGGCGAATGTCCGCACGAGCGGCGTGCATCGCAGCCGCCGGCACCGGCAGCCGTTACTGCATGAACCAGCCGTGGCTGACGACGAACGACTGCCCGGTGAGCGCCGCGCTCGGGAACGCCGACAGGAACAGCACCGTCTGCGCGACGTCCTGCACCGTCGTGAACACGCCGTCGACCGTGTTGCCGAGCATCACCTTCTTCACCACTTCGTCTTCGCTGATCCCGAGCTCCTTCGCCTGCTCCGGAATCTGCTTGTCCACCAGCGGCGTGCGCACGAAGCCCGGACACACGACGTGCGAACGCACGTTGTGCTTCGCGCCTTCCTTCGCCAGCACGCGCGCGAGGCCCAGCAGCCCGTGCTTGGCCGTCACGTACGCCGACTTCAGCGGCGACGCTTCGTGCGAGTGCACCGAACCCATGTAGATCACGACGCCGCCGCGATCGTCCTTGTACATGTGCTTGAGCGCGGCCTTCGTCGTCAGGAACGCGCCGTCGACGTGGATCGCCTGCATCTTCTTCCAGTCGGAGAACGAATAGTTCTCGATCGGATTGACGATCTGGATGCCCGCGTTCGACACGAGGATGTCGACCGAGCCGAACGTTTCGGCGACCTTGTCGATGCCGCTGTTCACGGCGTCTTCGTTGGTCACGTCCATCGCGACGCCGATCGCCTTGCCGCCCGCCTTGTTGATCTCGTCGGCCACCGCATTCGCGCCGTCCTGGTTCAGGTCGGCGATCGCGACCGCCGCCCCCGCCTTCGCGAGCTCCAGCGCGATTTCCTTGCCGATGCCGCTTGCGGCGCCCGTGACGACTGCGGTCTTGCCGCTCAGATCTGCTGCCATGTCCGTCTCCTTCCGTTATCCGATCGAAAAAACACATCCCGCCGCATCCGCTTTCGCCGCGTGGTCGTGCAGGTGGGCCAGCCGCTATTGTGCACGATCGGCCCCGCCGTCCGCGCGCAAAACGTCTAAGCTTAAGGTCGGTTCGAGTCTCGGGAGATTCTCATGCACTATCGAAGGCTAGGCCGCTCGGGCCTGCAGATCAGCGCGCTTTCGCTCGGCTCGTGGGTCACTTACGGCAACCAGGTCGACCAGCGTCTTGCGCGTGAATGTCTCGCCGCGGCGCGCGACGCCGGCGTCAACTTTTTCGACAACGCCGAGGTCTACGCGGGCGGCAAATCAGAGGAAATCATGGGCCACGCGCTCAAGGCGCTCGGCTGGCCGCGCATCAGCTACCTCGTGTCCACGAAATTCTTCTGGGGGCTCGCGGAAGCGCCGAACCAGTATCACACGCTGAACCGCAAATATCTGCTGAACGCGATCGACGGCTCGCTACGGCGGCTGCAACTCGACTACGTCGATCTCGTCTATTGCCATCGTCCCGATCCGAACACGCCGATCGAGGAAACCGTGTGGGCGATGAGCGACATGATCGTGCGCGGCAAGGCGCTGTATTGGGGCACGTCGGAATGGAGCGCCGACGAGATTCGCGCCGCGTACGAAATCGCCGAGCGGCATCATCTGCACAAGCCGGTCGTCGAGCAGCCGCAGTACAACCTGTTCCACCGCACGAGGGTCGAGCAGGAATACGCGCGGCTCTACGACGACTATGGCCTTGGCCTGACGACCTGGAGCCCGCTGGCATCGGGCCTGCTTACCGGCAAGTACCGTAACGGCGTCCCGCCCGGCAGCCGCGCCGAACTGCACGGCTACGACTGGCTTCGCGACCGGCTCACGGATCCGGCCAGCAACGACGTGGTCGAGCGTCTCGGCGCGATCGCTGCCGAACTCAGCTGCAGCACGGCCCAGCTCTCGATCGCCTGGGTGCTGTCGAATCCGCACGTGAGCTCGGTCATTACGGGCGCATCGCGAGTCGAGCAGGTTGGCGACAACATGCGGGCGGTCGACGTCGCAGCGAAGCTCACGCCCGAGGTCAAGCAGCGCATCCTGGACGCCGTCGGCGACACGTACGAGTAAGGCGGCGCACGGCCACTCGCGTACAATACGCGACCGCGTTGGCGCCCGGTCCAATGGCCGCGCGCGCCCGTCCGTTATCATCGATTCATCTTTCGTTCCAGGCAGTCAGCCATGCTCAGTTATCGTCACGGTTTTCACGCAGGCAACCACGCGGACGTGCTCAAGCACACCGTCGTCGTTCAGCTGCTGCGCTACCTGAACAAGAAGGACAAGTCGTATTGGTACATCGACACGCACGCGGGCGCAGGCGTGTATTCGCTGCGGGACGGCTATGCGGCCAAGACGGCGGAGTTCGACACCGGCATCGGTCCGCTGTGGAACGACAAGACCCTGCCCGAAGCGCTCGGCGATTACATCGACGAAGTGCGCGCGCTGAACGACGACGGCGAACTGCACTACTATCCGGGCTCCCCGTATCTCGCGTGGCGCTTGATGCGCGAACAGGACCGGATGCGTCTGTTCGAAATGCACACGACCGAAATCGACGTGCTGCGTCACAACTTTCGCGACGCGGGGCGACGCGCGATGATCTTCGCCGGTGACGGATTCGAAGGCATCAAGGCGCTGCTGCCGCCGCCGCCGCGACGCGCGCTCGTGCTGATCGATCCGTCTTACGAGGACAAGAAGGATTACGCCCGCACCGTGACGTGCGTGACGGAATGTCTGAAGCGTTTCGCGACCGGCTGTTATGCGATCTGGTATCCGCAGGTGGCGCGGGCGGAATCGCAGCGTTTCCCGGAACAGCTGAAGCGGTTGCAGCCGAACAACTGGCTGCACTTGACGTTGACGGTATCGAATCCGCCTGCGGACGGCCTCGGCCTCTACGGCAGCGGATTGTTCATCCTGAATCCGCCGTACACGCTTGCGCAGAGCATGAACGAGGTGCTGCCCTATCTGGTGGAACGCCTTGGACAGGACAGCGGCGCGCGGTGCCAGATCGAGCACCGCGGGAACTAGACGGAGTGATTGCCGTTATGGCTGCGGTCGCGCGGCCGGCCTGGGTTGATCGGCCGGCGATGCGCCCCAGCCCGGCACGTTAATGTACGGCGCGACAAACAGCGGCACCGACGAATTTGCACTCTGTCCGGCCGTCGTTCGCAGCCCGGCAGGCTCGACGATCGGCTCGGACGATAGCGGAGCCGTTTGCAGCACCAGCCCGCCCTTGCCGTCCTGGATGCCGCGCTGCGTATCGAGAATCAGCGGCCGGGACGAAGTCGCGGCAACAGCCACGACGCCATGGACGAGCACCGCGGCGCCCAGAACGAGACGCGCGCGAGAAACGTGACGCACATCGAGACGCAAGCGCATGGTCATATTCTTCCGTTGAAAAGCAGGCCCATACCATAGCGCCGCGGCGACGATTTCGCCAGATCCGGTGCACAAAAAAACAAAGCCCCGTCAATACGGGGCTTGCTTTTCGTTCGGTGCCACGTAGCACCTGACGGCGACTGCGATTACAGCGAGTAGCCGTTGGCTTCGAGCGAACGGATGCGGCTCTCGAGCTGGACGATGTCCGACGACGATGCGAGGTATGCCTCGCGGCGCTCACGCTCTGCGGATTCGAACCAGTTGCTCAGCTTTTCGACGATGTAGGCGATCATGATGTTCTCCAAGGAAGGGGGACCCCTGGCGAATCGAGATTCAGGGATTTCCCGTATAGGGTTATCCCGAATTATAGCGATGCCGCACCAAGATGCCAGTGAAATGCTTGCATGACATCCATTCCGATTCGGAATGGATTCTGAAGCATCCCACATAACTCATTGATTTTGCGTCACTTCGTTTGTGTGCCTATTTTTTGCGTCGAGAGTTCGCACTAATCTGGGTCACTGACGGGGTCGGCCAAGCGCGCCAAAATCGGGCATTCCGGCCGACCGTCACCGTGGCAGTGCGCTGCAAGATCGGCGAGCGTATCGCGCATGTCGCTCAATTCCGCGATGCGCTTGTCCAATTCGGCGACGTGCTCGAGGGCGATCGATTTCACTTCGGCGCTGGCTCGTGAGCGGTCTTGCCAGAGGGTCAGCAGTTTGCGGATATCCTCGACAAGAAACCCGAGCCGGCGAGCCTGGCGGATGAAGCGGAGGATATGGACTTCGTCCGTCCCGTAGATCCGGTATCCGGCATCGCTGCGCTTGCTCGGCGCAAGGAGTCCGACCTCTTCGTAGTACCGGATCATTTTTGCGCTGACGCCGGATGCGCGCGACGCGTCGCCGATATTCATTCCCCGCCCTCTTTCGATCAACCCTTGGTTCGAACACGGACGTCGACTGCTGTCGACGACACGTTGATCGTATCAAATCGCGCGGTTGTGCTCCGGGATGGGCGTGGGTGATGGGAGTAGCACGACAATCGGGATTGACGAAAAATCGATCGGAGCCTTAGCTGGCCGGGACTGGGCCGGCACGCGGGCCTCGTCGACACAGGGCAATCAGGCCGCGCTACGCGCAGGCGCCGGCGTCGTGCCAATGCGCTGCCGCCCACCTGCACACCGCACACGTCATTTCCGGCGGCGCAAATGCAAAAACCCCCGCCTGATCGGGCGGGGGTTTCTGGCTTGAGGTGAGCCTGACGATTACCTACTTTCACACGGGAATCCGCACTATCATCGGCGTAGAGTCGTTTCACGGTCCTGTTCGGG